>NZ_JBYTDE010000016.1:0-155089 GCF_058791075.1 Curvibacter sp. EU05-FHT14A10 | reverse complement strand
GGCCTGCGCGCTGCGGGGGCCCCCGCTCTCGGGGCCCCGCCGCGGCTTTTTTCATGGGCACACAGGCGGGTCATCATCGATCCGCCTCAGAACTTCAGCACGGCCTTCACGCCCATCACCCAGTTGCGCCCCGGTGCCGGTTCGTAGAACTGGCTGTTGGCCTGGTTGACGATGAGCGAGCCCACATACTGGCGGTCGGCCAGGTTGTCGACCCGCAGGAACTCGGTGAGCTGCCAGGCCCCCACTTGCTGGCGGGCCACCACGCGGGCATTGAGCACACCGTAGCCGCCCGCGAACGCGGTGTTGGCATCGGAGGCGGCCATGTTGCCCACCAGGCGCGCCTCGACACCGGCCTCCCAGGCCTTGTCGGGCTTTTGCCAGACCAGTTCGGTGAACAGGCTGCGCCCAGGCACGCCCGGCAGACGCCGGCCGGCGGCGATCAGCACCGGGGTGGCGGCGGCGTAGCTGGTGTAGGCCTGGTCGACCGTGGCGCTGAGAAAGCTCAGCGCGGTGTTGGAGCGCAGCTGCCACGGCAGCTCGGCCGCCAGGCTGAGTTCGAAGCCCTGGCGGCTGGTGCGCGGCGCGTTCATGAAGGCGGTGCGGCCACTGTTGCTGGCGGCGATCACGATGTCGTTGCGGGTCTTGGACGAGAACACTGCGGCCTGCCCGCGCACGCCCTGGGCCAGCTCGGTCTTCAGGCCCAGTTCGATCTGATGCGTGCTGGCCGCCTGCAGGCTGAAGTTGCCGGTGTTGGCCACACTGGCGTTGATCAGCGCGGCCGGGGTGTAGGCCAGCTGGTTCAGCGTGGGGGTGTCAAAGCCGCTGCCATACGAGACATAGACATTGGTGTCGTCGCGCAGGTAGTGCTGCCACGACAGCATGCCGGTGGTGGCGCGGAAGCGGCTCAGGCCGGTGCCGGGCTGCTTGTTGTTGCTTTGCGAGCCCAGCTCGGTGCTGGAGTGGCGCAGGCCGGCGCTCACGGTGTCGCGCTCGCCCAGGCGCAGCTCGGCCTGCAGGTAGGTGTCGAGGTTGCTGGCGTACTGGCTCAGGTCCTGGTTGGTGGCCGTGCTGGGCTGGGCCTGGCCAGCCACGTTGTTGGAGGTCAGGCGGCGGTCGTTGTTGCGGTTGCTGTCCAGCCCGGCCACCCATTGCAGGGGCAGGCCGGCCAGTGCGGTCTTCTGCTGCCAGTGCAGGTCCAGGCCATAGAAGGTGCGGGCCAGGTTGATCACGCCGTTGTTGGCCGGTGTGAGGCCGGTGAGCGCCGAGCCGGCGAGAAACTGCTGGGTCTTGCGCTCGCCGTAGTAGGGCGAGATCACCAGGGTGTTGCTGGCATCGAAGGCGTGGGTGAGCACCATGCCGCCCTGCGTCTGGCGCATCGTCTTGCGGGTGTCATAGGCCAGGGCGAAGTTGCCGGGCTGGGTGCGGTTCTGCTGCAACTGGGCCGCGGTCAGGCCCAGCGGGTCTTGCGCGCTCAGATCGACCTGGTTGGCCACCAGCTGCACCTGGGTGCCGGTGGAAAGCGTGAAGCCCAGCTTGGCATTGGTGTTGTCACGCGTGGCCGCGCTGTGCTGGCGGTAGCCGGTGCTCTCGAGCTTGCCGGTGTTGAGCACGTAGTTGATGCCGTCCTGCTCGCCCGTGGCCTTGAGGCCGTACTTGCGCAGGCCATAGGAGCCGGTTTCGAAGTAAGGCGTGAGCTGCAGGCCGGGCTGGCCTTTTTCGGTGAAGACGCTGATCACGCCGCCCGAGGCATTGCCATACAGCACCGAGAACGGCCCGCGCAAGACCTCGATGTGGTCGGCCGAGGCCAGGTCGATGTGCGAGATCTGGCCCTGGCCGTCGGCCACCGTGCCAGGGATGCCGTCCACCAGGATGCGCAGGCCGCGCGCGCCGAAGGTGGAGTTGGCGCCAAAGCCGCGCGAGGAGATCTGCAGGTCCTGCGCGTAGTTCTGGCGGTTCAGCGCGTACAGGCCCGGCACCCGCACCAGCGACTCCGACAGGTTGGCCTGGGCCTGGCCCTCTTGGATCTGATCACGCGACACGAGGTTGACCGAGGCCGCGGTGTCCATGATCTTCTGCTCGGCACGGCTGGCCGAGACGACCACATCGGACAGGCTTTGCGCAGCGGCGCCGCCCGCCAACAGGCAACAGCACAGGGCGGCACCGGCCGTGGCCGTGCAACGGAATCGGGAAGGCACAAGAAAATGAGGGGGCTGGCAAAGAGAGGACATGGGGTTCAGCAATCGGTGAAGGCCACGCAGCGGAGACAGCCCGCTGCATCGGAACCCAGTGTGCGCAATCGGCGCCCCCGACGCCATCGGTGAGATCTGCATTTGGGGCTCATGATTTTCATGAAACGGCCACCGCTACGGGCAAACCCGGGTGTCCATGGGCGCTAGCATCAGCGATATGCCGAACCCCGCCCCCTGCCCCGCCCGGAGCGCCCCCCCATGAGCCTGCGCCTGCAAGTGAACCTGATCATCACCGTGCTGCTGGGGCTGATGGCCTCGCTGCTGGTGGGCCTGCAGATCGACAACACCCGGCGCAGCGTGCGCGACGAGGTGGACGGTGCCAACGTGGTGGCCAGCCAGTTGCTGGGCCGGGTGAACTGGGTGTATGGCTACGGCGGCCTGGACGGCATGCGCGAGTTCCTCAATGGCGTGGGCCGGGTGCGCGCCAACGACATCCAGCTCTTCGATGCGCTGGGCCAGCAGCTGTACCGCTCGCCCCCATCCCCCTACAAGCCCGGACGCGAGGCCCCGGGCTGGTACACCCGGCTGGTGTCGCCCCCCCTGGCCCCGCGAGAAATTGCCTTGCCCAGCGGCCGCATCGTGCTGTACGCCGACCCCTCGCGGGCGGTGCTGGACGGCTGGGACGACCTGCTGCCCATGCTGGGCGGGGTGCTGGCCGGCTTTGCACTGGCCAATGCCGCGGTGTGGGCCTTGATGGGCCGCGCGCTGAAGCCGCTGCAGCAGGTGGCCGAAGGCCTGCGCGCCATGGAGGGCGGCCACTATGCGATCCGCCTGCCCGAGCAAGGGGGCCGCGAGCCGCGCCTGGTGGCCCAGGCCTTCAACCGCATGGCCCAGGCAGTGCAGGACAAGGCCGAGGCCCAACGCGCCGCCCAGGAAGCGCGCCAGGCCCTGGCCGAGAGCCGCGAGCTGGCCCAACTGGTGCACGCCCGCATCGAAGAAGAGCGCGGCGCGATCGCCCGTGAGTTGCACGACGAACTGGGCCAGCAGATCACTGCCATCAAGAGCGCGGGCCTGACCATCCAGCGCCGCCTGGGGCCTGGCGACCCGGCCCTGAGCCAGTCGGCCCAGCTGGTGCTGAGCTGTGCCGACCACATCTACGAAGGCATGCATCGGCTGGTGGCCCGCCTGCGACCCCTGGCACTCGACCCCTTTGGCCTCGGCGACGCCTTGCAGGACCTGCTGGGCGACTGGCGCCAGAGCCACCCGACCCTTCAGTTCTCGCTGCGGCTGGAGGGCCCCCTGGACAGCCTGGACGAGGCCACCGCCAGCGCCGCCTACCGCATCGTGCAGGAGGCCGTGACCAACGCCCTGCGCCACGCCCAGGCGCAGCACATCGAGGTGGCAGTGACCGTGCAGGCACAGAGCGTGCTGCTGTGGATCGCCGATGACGGGCAGGGGCAACTGGATGACCTGCACGCGCCGCGCCACTACGGCGTGGCCGGCATGCGCGAACGCACCCAGGCCCTGGGCGGCGAGCTGGTGTTTGAACAACGCCCCACGGGCGGCCTGGCCCTGCGCGCCCGGCTGCCCCGCGGGGGCCTGAAGGGAGATGGCGCGTGAGGGTGATGCTGGTGGATGACCACGCCGTGGTCCGCATGGGATTCAAGCTGCTGCTGCAGGCTGAACCCGACATCGAGGTGGTGGCCGAGGCCGACAGCGGCGAAGCGGCCTGCCAGGGCGTGGCCGCGGCCGCCCCCGACGTGGTGGTGATGGACCTGTCGATGGCCGGCATGGGCGGGCTGGAGGCCATCAAGCGGCTGCTGGCGCACCAGCCGCAGCTGCGCATCCTGGCGCTGTCGGCCCATGAGGACACCAGCCACTCGCGCCGCGCCCTGCAGGCCGGGGCCCTGGGCTACCTGTCCAAGCGCAGCGCGCCCGAGGCCTTGATCGACGCCCTGCGCAGCATCGCCCGCGGCCAACGCTACCTGGACGCCGCCATTGCCCAGCGCATGGCCATGCAAGACCTGGACGGGGGCCCCCAGGGCCCCCTGGGTCAGCTGTCGGCGCGCGAGTTCGAGGTTTTCATGCAGCTGGCGCGCGGCCAGTCGGTGGCCCAGATCTCGGAGGCCCTGAAACTCAGCGCCTCCACCGTGGGCACCCACCTCTACAACGTGAAACAGAAGCTGGACCTGGGCAACCAGGCCGAGATGACACTGCTGGCCTTGCGCCACGGGCTGATCGACGTGGGCAGTTGACCTCACAGGCCGTCAACACGCCCCAGGGAAAGCCCCTGGCCGCCTGCTCCAGGCTGACACACCGGGAACAGGCTCGGGCAAGCCCAAGGCACACATCGGGCGGCAGATCTGTCACAGAGGGCATGCCAAGCGCCGCGGATGCGCCCGGATCCCCCGTCTTCAGGGCCTGGCACGTCTGTTGCAAAAAGTCCGGCATTCCCATCCCCAGACCAGGAGACCTCCGTGACCGCACCCAGCACCCGCCGCCAGTTCATCTGCCACCTCGCCGTCGCCAGCAGCGCTCTGGGCGCCACAGCCGCCCAGGCCCAGGCCGGCGCCCATGTGGACGAAGCCAGCGACCAGGCCATGGCCTTGGGTTACAAGCACGACACCAAGCACGTCGATGCCAAGAAATACGCCCAGCACACGCCGCAGCAGCGCTGCCACAACTGCTCGTTCTACCAGGGCAAGCCCACCGACGACTGGGGTGGCTGCGCCATGTTCGGCCGCAAGCACGTGGCTGGCAACGGCTGGTGCTCGGCCTGGAACAAGGCCCCGGGCTGAAGCGCCCGCCGGGCGCCTGCCTCGGGGTTTGACGCATGGCAGGGCGGCCCGAGGCGGCCTACCATGGCCTTCACACCGGAGGAGACCCGCCATGCCCTGCGTCCGCTATGAAGCCGCCGACCCGATCTGCACCATCACCCTGAACCGCCCCGACAAGCGCAACGCCGTCGATGGCGTGGTGGCCGGCGAACTGCGCGAAGCCTTTGAACGCTTTGAGGCCAACCCCGCGCTGCGGGTGGCGGTGCTGACCGGGGCCGGCGGGCATTTCTGCGCCGGGGCCGATCTGAGTGCCGTCGGCGACCCGGCACGGCGCAACGAACTCGATCCCGAGGGCGGGGGCAGCGGGCCCATGGGCCCCACCCGCATGGCGCTGAGCAAGCCGCTGATTGCCGCGATCCAGGGCTATGCGGTGGCCGGCGGCCTGGAGCTGGCCTTGCTGGCCGATCTGCGCGTGGCCGATGAAGAGGCCACGCTGGGCGTGTTCTGCCGGCGCTGGGGCGTGCCCCTGATCGACGGCGGCACCGTGCGCCTGCCCCGCCTGGTGGGCATGGGCCGGGCGCTGGACCTGATCCTGACTGGGCGCCCCGTGGGCGCAGCCGAAGCCTTGGCCATGGGGCTGGTGAACCGCGTCACACCGCCCGGCCAGGCCCTGGCCGTGGCGCAGGCCCTGGCACGTGAGATCGCGGCCTTTCCGCAGCAATGCATGCTGGCCGACCGGTATTCGGCCTACGCCCAGTGGGATTTGCCGCTGGCCGAGGCGCTGCGCCAGGAAGGCCGCCTGGGCGTGCCCCTGGTGGCCGCCGAGGGCGAGGCGGGTGCGGCCCGGTTTGCGCAGGGGGCCGGGCGGCATGGGCGCTTTTAAAGCTTGATCAGAGGTCTTCCCGCGCGGGCTGACGCTGACTGGCTCGCTCAGGTAGAAAATCATCATTCACCTGGTGACCGCCGAGAAAAAAGCTGTCCCAGGATTGCCCCACAGGCGCCAGGATTCGCTCCTGCCCGTTGGCACGTATCGCAACCTGGCGAACACCATCAGGCAGGCGCATGTCCTGAGGCAGACGCACGACCTGGGTGCGCTTGTTGTTGATCACAATGCCGATGGTCATGCTTGCCTCCTCAAGAATGCAGATGGCTGTTGTACAGCCTTAAATGCCCCCGCCCCAAGTCGCAACGACCTCACCAGGTATCCACAAACCGCCCCGTCTGGCGCGGCTGCTGGGCCGCTGAGGCCAGGCCGCGCAGCAGCCAGCTGCGGGTGTCGGCCGGGTCGATGACGGCGTCGATCTCGAGCGTGGCGGCCATGTTCATGGCCTCGCCGTTGGCGTACTGCTGCTCGACCAGGCGCTTGAACAAGGCCTCGCGCTCGGGGCCGGCGGGGGCGGCCTCCAGCTCTTTGCGAAAGCCCAGGCGCACGGCGCCCTCCAGGCCCATGGCGCCGAATTCGCCCGTGGGCCAGGCGACCGTGAACACCGGCGCATCAAAACCGCCCGCTGTCATGGCCTGGGCGCCCAGGCCATAGCCTTTGCGCAGCACCACGGCAAAAAACGGCACGCTGAGGTGGGCGGCCACCACGAACATGCGGCACACATGGCGCACCTGGGCCTGGGCCTCGATGTCGGGGCCGACCATGAAGCCCGGGGTGTCGGTGAGCGAGACGATGGGCAGGCCGTGCGCATTGCACAGCTGCATGAAGCGGGCTGCCTTGTCGGCCGCCTCGACATCGATGGCGCCGCCCAGATGGCGCGGGTTGTTGGCGATCAGGCCCACGGCCCGGCCTTCGATGCGCGCCAGCGCGGTCACCATGCCGGCGCCAAAGCCGGCGCGCAGCTCCAGCAGCGAGCCTTCGTCGACCAGGCCGCGCATCACCTCGCGCACCTCGTACACGCGCAGGCGGTTCTCGGGCACGGCGTGGCGCAGGCGGCGCGGGTCGGGGGCCTGCCACTCGGCCAGCGGCCCCTGGAAGTACGACAGGTATTGCCGCGCCACGGCCACGGCCTCGGCCTCGTCGCGCACCAGCACATCGATCACGCCATTGGTCGACTGCACGTCGCTGGGGCCGATCTGCTCGGGCTTGAACACGCCCAGGCCGCCGCCCTCGATCATGGCCGGCCCGCTCATGCCGATGTTGCTGGCCTCGGTGGCGATGATCACGTCGGCACAGCCCAGCAAGGCGGCATTGCCGGCGAAGCAGCGCCCGTGCACGATGCCCACCACCGGCACCTGGCCCGACAGGGCTGCAAAGCGGCTGAAGGTGTGGTTGTTGAGGCCGGCCACGATGGGCATGTCGGTGTCGCCCGGCCGCCCGCCGCCGCCTTCGGCAAACAGCACCACCGGCAGGCGCAGCTGGTGCGCCAGCGCCAGCATGCGGTCGGTCTTGTGGTGGTTGCGCATGCCCTGGGTGCCGGCCAGCACGGTGTAGTCGTAGGCCATGACCACGGCGCGCGAACGCTCGGGGCCGAACTGCGCCGCGTTGACGCTGCCGATGCCGGTCACCATGCCGTCGGCCGGGGTGTTGGCGATCAGGTCTTCGAGGCTGCGGCGCCGGGTCTGGGCGGCAATGGCCAGCGCGCCGTATTCGATGAAGCTGTCGGCATCGCACAGGTCGGCGATGTTCTCGCGCGCGGTGCGCCCGCCCTGGGCATGGCGCTTGGCCACGGCGGCCCCGCGGTTCTGGTCTAGGGTGTGGGCGTGGCGGTCGATCACGCGCTGCAGGTCGGGGCGAATGTGGTCCGGGTCCAGCGCTTGCTGCACGGCCTGGGCCTGCAGCGCGCCGACCACGGGCTCAAGCACCAGCACCGCCTGGCCGGCGCTCAGGTAGTCGCCCGGCTCGGCGGCCAAGGCCAGCACGCGGCCGGCCTGGGGGGCCTGCAACACGTGCTCCATCTTCATGGCCTCCAGCACCGCGAGCGGGGCGCCCGCCGGCAGCACATCGCCCACCGCCACATTGAACTGCACCAGACGCGCCGGCATGGGGGCGGCCACCGCGCCCTCGGGCAAAGCCGCCACAGGGGCACGTGACTCGGTGGACGCAACCTGCGGGACGGTGGGCGCCACCGGCACGGCGGCCAGCAACTCGGGCAGCACCTGCTCCAGCCAGCGGGTGTGGATCTGCTGGCTGGCCATCTCGGGCCGGGCCGCGATCACCCGCAACAGGCCCAGGTTGGTGGCCAGGCCTTCGATGCGGCACTCGGCCAAGGCACGCTGCGAGCGCCGCAGCACGTCGGCAAAGGCCGGGCTGCGCGAGCTGACGATGAGCTTGGCCAGCAGGGTGTCGTAGTGCGGCGAGGGGCTGGCGCCGGCCACACCGTGGGTGTCGATGCGGATGCCGGGCCCGGTGGGCAGCTCGAAGCGACTCAGGCAGCCGTGGCCGGGGATGGCCTGGCCGTCGGCGCTGAGGGTTTCGGCGTTGATGCGCCACTGCACGGCAAAGCCGCGTGGCTCGGGGGGGCGCAGTGAATCCAGCCCCAGCTGGGCCAGACTGCGGCCGCCGGCCAGGGCGATCTGAAGCTGCACCAGATCCAGGCCAGTCACCTCTTCGGTGACGGTGTGCTCAACCTGCAACCGGGCATTGGCCTCGATGAAGACAAAGGGCAAGTCGGCCGAGGCCAGGTCGACCAGGAATTCAAAGGTGCCCAGGCCTTGGTAGCGCAGCTCGCGCGCCAGCCGCAGGGCCGACTCGGTGAGGGCGGCGCGCAGGGCCGGCGTGAGCGAGGGACTGGGCGCCACCTCGACCAGTTTCTGGAAGCGCCGCTGCACGCTGCATTCGCGCTCGCCCAGGGCCATCACCTGGTGACCGTCGCCCAGCACCTGCACCTCGATGTGGCGGGCCCCGGTCATGAGGCGCTCCACATACACGCCCTCGACGCCGAAGGCCGCCAGCGCCTCGGAGCGGCAACGCAGCCAGGCCTCGGGCAGCTCGTCGGGGTGCTGCACGGCCCGCATGCCGCGCCCGCCACCACCGCCCACCGCCTTGACCATCACGCCGGCGCCGTGCTGGGCGGCCATGAAGGCCTGGGCCGCTTCCAGCGTGACCGCCCCGGTGCTGCCCGGCATCAGCGGCACGCCGCCGCGTTGAGCCAGGGCACGCGCAGCGGCCTTGTCACCCAGGGTGTTCAGCGTGTCCACGCTGGGCCCGATGAAGCGCAGGCCGGCCTGGGCGCAGGCATCGGCAAAGTCGGCGCGCTCACTGAGAAAGCCGTAGCCCGGGTGCACGGCCTGGCAGCCGGTGTCGCGCGCCACGGCGATCAGGGCCGCGGCATCAAGGTAGGCCGCCGGGCCGGTGGCGGCCAACGCCACGGCCTGATCGGCCGCACGCACATGGGGTGCCTCGGCATCGTCGCGGGCATGCACCGCCACGCTGGCGATGCCCATCTCATGCAGGGCGCGCACGATGCGCAGGGCCACCTCACCACGGTTGGCGACCAGGACTTTGGAAAACACAGGATGGGTCACAAGGGCTCCAGACCGGTTGAAACAGAAATGCGGGACGGCACGAATGGCAATCAAGCCACGTCGCGCAGCAGGCGGCGCAGCACCTTGCCGGCCCCGGTGGCGGGCAGCGCGTCGATGAAGCGGACCTCGCGCGGGGCCTTGTAGGGGGCCATGTTGTCACGCGCCCATTGCAGCAGCTCGGGCGCCTCCAGGGCGAGACCGGGCTTGCGCACGATGAAGGCCCGCACCACCTCGCCCTTGTCGGGGTCGGGCACGCCCAGCACGGCGGCCTGGGCCACTGCGGGGTGCTTGATCAGGATGGTCTCCACCTCTTCGGGAAACACGCTGTAGCCCGAGACCTTGATCATCTCCTTGAAGCGGCCGATGAAGGTGAGGTAGCCCTCGGCATCGAGCCGGCCCATGTCACCCGTCCAGACCCAGCCCTGGCGCAGGGTCTTGGCGGTGGCCTCGGGCTGGTTCCAGTAGCCCTTGAAGTTGCCCGGGCTGCGCAGGGTGATCTCGCCCACTTCGCCGGGGGGCAGCGTGGCGCCGGTCTCGGGGTCGACGATGCGGATCTCGTTGCCGGGCACGGCTTTGCCGTGCGCGCCCCAGCGGATGGCGTCATGCGGCATGTAGGTGTCGACCGTGTGGGTCTCGCTCAGGCCGTAGGCGGCCTCGAAGCTGGTGCAGTTCGGGGCCAGGCCCTGCCATTGCCGTGCCAGGGCCTCGGTGAAGGTGATGCCGAAGCTGGTGACGGGGTTCATGCGCAAGGCCGAGAAATCGAGCTCGCGCACACCGGGCACCTGCATCACCGCCACGTTCATGGGGGCAATGCTGTACCACCAGCTGACGCGGTGCCGGGCCAGCGCCTGGGCCGTGGCCACGGGGTCGAAGCGCTGCAGCAGCACCGTGGTGGCCCCGGTGTAGATCGGCACGTTGATGCCCATCACCATGCCGGCGATGTGGTACAGCGGGGCAATCGCCAGCAGCACGTCATTCGGGGTCACGACGTTGCAGTTGGCGGCCGCCGCGGTCTTGAACAGGGCATTGCCGTAACTCAGCATGGCCCCCTTGGGCAGGCCGGTGGTGCCCGAGGTGTAGGTCATCAGGGCTACGTCATCGAGATGGATCGTCACCGGCGCGGGCTGGCCGCCCGCATCGAGGGCCGCCTGGAAGTCTTCGCAACCCTCAGGCCGCGGCAAAGGGTTGTCGCGCAGGGCCAGCAGCTCCGGCGGCACATCCAGGGCCGGGTCGGCGGGCAGCCAGGCAGCCTGGCGCACCATGAAGACCTGCTGCAACGCCGTCTGGGCGCGCACGCGCTCGACCACGGGCAGCAGGCTGTCGGCCGCCACGATGACCCGGGCGCGCAGGTCGTTGAGCTGGTAGCTGAGCTCGTGCTCCTTGTTGAGCGGGCCGCAGGGGCAGACGATGGCGCCGATCTTCTGGATGCCGAAATGCGCCACCACGTACTGCGGGCAGTTGCCCAGAAACAGGGCCACCGGCTCACCCGGCTGGACCTGCAGTGCTTGCAGGCGCGCGGCAAAGGCGTCACTGGCGCGGTCGATCTCGGCCCAACTGAGGGCGCGCCCGTACCAGAGGTAGGCCACGGCCCCGGGCCGCTCGCGCGCGTGGCGACGCAGGTGTTCGTGCAGCGGAACTTCGGCAACAGCGGCGGGCTGGGCGGTCGGGGCCATGGTGTCTCCTTGGGTGTGATGGGGCTTGCCGGGGCTTTCCTGGGAAGAAGCCGGCCCGGGCGGGCATCAGGGTTAGCGATAGGAATGATGCCTCGCAAGCGGCTTGCCAATATATACCGGCAGGTAGAACAATGCTACCCAAAGGTAGAACCCGCGCGACAGGCAAAATCTGGCCATGAGCAAAAAATCAACCCCTCCCCGTGGCCGCCAGAAGGCCGATACCGCCCGCACCGACGAGAAGCGCGAGAGCATCCTGCGCGCCGCCGAAGGCCTGTTTGCCGAGCAAGGCTATGCCAACACCACCATTGACCAGATCGCCCAGCGCCTGGGGGTGACCAAGCCTTTCGTCTACTACTACTTTCACAACAAGCTCGAGATCTTCGAGCAGCTGTCCTGGCGCCCTGCGGTGGCCTGCTTCACCAGCCTGGACTTTGCCGACGATGACCCCCGCCCCGCCCATGAAAAGGTGACCGAAGGCATCGAACGCTTGATCCGCGCCACGCTGGCGCACTACCCTGCGGCCTTTTTCCCCTACCGCGAGCCCCAGGTCTACCGCCCCGAGTACCTGGTGGCCCAGAAGAAGCTGGCCAACCACTTCTACGACCGGCTGTGCGCCCTGCTGGAGCAAGGCCGCGAAGATGGCATGTTCGATTTCGACGAGACCCGCATCACCGCCCTGGCGGCCTGCAGCCTGCCCGGCTTTCTGTACAACTGGTACCGCCCCGATGGCCGCATGAGCCCCGAAGAGCTGGTGCAGACCTTGGCCCCGCTGGCCTGGCGCGTGCTGGGGCTGCGGCGCAGCCGCCGCCGCGGCGCAGCGGCCGCCTGAACCGGCGGGATGCAGCATGAGATCGGCCGGTCGGATGGATTCCTTCAGGCGCCCCATCGGGTCGCCCTCTCACCCCCCCAACGGAGACACCTCATGAACCATCCCCCGCGCCGAGTTGGCCGCCACGCACTCAGTGCCGCCGCCCTGCTGCTGACAGGCCTCGCCGGCAACGCCTGGGCCGCCCCGGCCGACGCGCCTTTCAAACTGGCGTACATCGATCCGCTGTCCGGGCCCTTTGCCAATGTGGGCGAGCTGATGCTCACCCACACCCAGTTCGCGATCGAAGAGATCAACGCCAAGGGCGGCATCGCGGTGGCCGGCCGCAGCCCCGTGAAGCTGCAGCTGCTGCAGTTCGACAGCAAGCTGTCGGCCCAGGAAAGCCTGAGCGCCTTGCAAGCGGCCATCGACCAGGGCGCCCGGGCCATCGTCACCGGGGGCTCGGGCTCCTCGGTGGTGGCGGCCCTGGTGCAGGCCGTGGCCAAACACAATGAACGCAACCCTGATCGGGCGGTGCTGGTGCTGAACCACTCCTCGATCGACCCCGACCTGACCGGCAAGTCGTGCAACTTCTGGCATTTCCAGTTCGAGGCCAACACGGCCATGAAGATGAAGGCGATTGCCAACACCATCAAGAAGATGCCCGAGGTCAAGAAGGTCTACCTGCTGAACCAGGACTATGCGCACGGCAAGCAATGGGCGCACTACGGGCAAGAGCTGGTGGGCCTGGCGCGGCCCGACATCCAGTTTGTGGGTGAGACCCTGCACCCGATCGGGCGGGTGAAAGACTTTTCACCCTATGTGGCCAAGATGAAGGCCGCGGGCGCCGATTCGGTGATCACAGGCAACTGGGGCCAGGACATGACGCTGCTGCTCAAGGCGGCGGGCGATGCTGGCTATGGGCTGCGCTACTTCAACCACAGCGCGGGCTCGATCCCGGGCACCGTGCTGGCCGTGTCGCAGGCCAAGCTGGGGCAGCTGACCTGGGTGGCCGAATGGCACCCCGGCGAGGCCGACACGCCCCGGGTCGACGCCCTGGCCAAGGCCTACAAGGCGCGCACCGGCAAGGATTTTCTGGCCCCCCGCATCGACATGACCCCGCGCTTCCTGGCCGCCGCCATCCAGAAGGCGCAATCCCTGGATGCCGCCAAGATCGCCCGTTCGCTCGAAGACCTGACCCTGGACACCCCGGTGGGCCCGGTGCGCATGCGGGGTGAAGACCACCAGGCCCTGCTGCCCCAGGTGGTCAACACCATTGCGCCAGTCGATGGCAAAACCGTCAAGGTCGGCTGGGAGGGCACGAACTACGGCTTCCGAACCGATGCGATGTACACCGGCAACGAGCTGGCGCAGGGCACCGAGTGCCGGATGGTGCGGCCGCAACCGTGAGCGCTGTGACCGCAACGCCCCCTGCCCTGGCGGCCAAAGCCGCCTGAGACACCGCACAATCGGGGGCTGCCCTGCCTGCCCCTGACCATGAGCGATACCCCCACCGATCTCGACCGCATCGACCTGCGCATCCTGCAAGTGCTGCAGGAAGACGGACGCATCTCCAACCTCAAGCTGGCCGAGTCCGTGGCCTTGTCACCCACGGCCGTGCTGGCCCGGGTGCAACGCCTGACCCGCGAGGGCTACATCCTGGGCTACGAGGCGCGGCTCAACCCGCTCAAGCTGGGGGCCGGCATGATGGTCTTCGTGGAGGTGCTGCTGGACCGCACCACGCCCCATGTGTTCGAAGAATTCCAGGCCGCCGTGCAGATCCGCCCCGAGATCATGGAATGCCACATGGTGGCCGGCGGCTTCGACTACCTGCTCAAGACCCGCATGGCCGACATGGCCTCGTACCGGTCGTTTGCGGGCTCGGTGCTGTGGCAGCTGCCCGGGGTGCGTGAAACACGCACCTATGCGGTGATGGAAGAGGTCAAGAACACCACCCGACTGAAGCTGCTTTAGGCCCCACCGGGCAAGCCAGGATCGGCCCGCCGGGCTTGCGAACGGGCCGGCGGCCTGGGTTGAGCAACGCGTTCAATGCGCCTGAACCACAGGGCCGCCAAAGCCGCCGCCCTGATGGCCCGGCCGCATGGGCTCCATCGGCAACGGCTCAGTCTCGGCAATGGCTCAGCGGGCCAAGGCCCCCATGATGGCCTTGACCTCCAGGAAATCACGGAAGCCGTGCTCGCCCCACTCGCGCCCGTTGCCCGATTGCTTGTAACCCCCAAACGGCGCCGCGAAGTCGGCGCCTGCGCCGTTCAGGTGAACCATGCCTGTGCGCAGTTGCTGGGCCACCCGGCGTGCATGGTCCAGGCTGCCCGACTGAACGTAGCCCGACAGGCCGAATGGGGTGTCGTTGGCCAGGCGGATCGCCTCCTCTTCGCTGTCATACGGGATCATCACCAGCACCGGGCCAAAGATCTCTTCGCGCGCAATGGTCATGTCGTTGCGCACGTCGGCGAACACGGTGGGCTTGACGAAAAAGCCCTGGGTCAAGCCTTCCGGCCGGCCGATACCGCCGACGACCAAGGTGGCGCCTTCGGCGATGCCTTGCTGAATCAGGCCCTGGATCTTGCTGAACTGTGCCTGGCTGGCGACCGGGCCCATGTGCATGCCCTCGGCCAGCGCGTCGGCCACCGGAGTGGCCTCTGCAACGGCCTTGGCCAGGGCCATGGCCTGTGCCTGCTTGGCACGCGGCACCAACATGCGCGTGGGCGCGTTGCAACTCTGGCCCGAATTCATTAGCACGGCTTGCACCCCCTGCTTGACGGCCTTGTCGAGGTCGGCATCGTCCAGCACGATGTTGGCCGATTTGCCCCCCAGTTCCTGGGCCACCCGCTTGACCGTCTCAGCCGCGGCCTTGGCCACGGCAATGCCCGCACGGGTGGAGCCCGTGAAGGTCATCATGTCGATGTCAGGGTGAACCGACAGCGCATGCCCCACCGTGAGGCCGTCGCCGTTGACCAGGTTGAACACGCCGGGGGGCACCCCCGCCTCGTGCAGTACCTCGGCCACCAGCAAGGCGTTGAGGGGCGCCATTTCAGACGGCTTGAGGACCATGGTGCACCCCGCGGCCAGGGCCGGTGCGACCTTGCACATGATTTGGTTGATGGGCCAGTTCCAGGGTGTGATCATGCCCACCACGCCCACCGGCTCGTGCACGATCGCCGTGGTGCCGTGCACCTGCTCGAACGCAAAGTTCTTCAGCACCTCCAGGGTGGTGGCCAGATGCGCCACCCCCATCGCCGCCTGCGCCGCCTTGGACAACCACAGGGGTGCGCCCATTTCCAGAGAGATGGCCGCCACGATGTCGCCGTAGCGCTTCTGGTAGACCTCCAGCACCCTGCCCAGCAGGGCCAGGCGCTCTTCGCGCGTGGTCTGCGAGTAGGTGACAAAGGCGCGCCGCGCGGCGGCCACGGCCCGGTTGACATCGGCGACGCCCCCCATGCTGATCTGCGCACAGACCGCTTCGGTGGAGGGGTTGACGACGTCGTGGGTCGCCGGTGCGGCGGGGTCGACCCACTGCCCGTCGATGTAGAACTTGAGGGGGTGTTGCACGGTCATGGGGTCTCCTTGGGGGTTATTGAGCGCTGGGGGGACGAATGGCGTCGGCGGTGCCCTGGATGAAGGCCTTGATCGCCTCCACCTGATCCGCCGTCAGCTTGCCGGTGAAATCAGGCATGCCGCGTGAGGTGGCCGGCCCGTTGAAGATGAAGCTGGGCAGGTGCTCGATGTAGTCTGCGTCGAGGTAGGCCAGATTGGGCAAGGCGCCGCCTTTCTGGACGCCAGGCACGCCGTGGCAGACATAGCAATTGGCCAGGTACAGACCCATGCCTTCAGGCACCTTGGCGGGGTCGTACTTCACGCCTTGCAGCAACTTGCCAGCGCGATACGCCACAAAGTCAGGCAGCTTGGCGCCGCCCCCCAGCGCAAAGGTATAGACGGTGCCGGGCATCTGTTTGTCTGAGGCGCGGTCCGCCAAACCGTAAACGCCCCCCCACCCCACGGCGATGGACACGTATTGCTGGCCGTCCACCAGGTAGGTGCTGGGCGCGGCCACGACGCCGGTACCCACCGGGCTCTCCCAGAGCGTCTTTCCGCTGGTGGCGTCATACGCCACAAAGCGCCCATCGGCCGTGCCCTGGAACACCAGATTGCCGGCCGTGGTCAACGTGCCACCGTTCCAGGGTGAGATGTGCTCCACGCGCCAGACTTCTTTCTGGCGCACGGGGTCCCAGGCGAGCAGACGGCCCATGGGTTGGCTCTTGGGCGGCTCGGCGGGAATGATCTTGGCGGTGTTCCAGCCCGTGCCCGATCCCAGGGCCATGGGCTGCAGTTGATTGAACTTCCAGCCTGGATCATCCACCAGCGCCGCGGGAATGTGCTGCGCGGGCAGGTACACCAAGCCGGTTTGGGGGTTGTAAGACATGGGGTGCCAGTTGTGTGCGCCGTTGGGGCCCGGCACGGCGTCGGGGTCGCGTCCGTCGCGCGCCGCCGCAATGCCAATGGGGCGGCCGTTCTTGTCGTAGCCCTTGGCCCAGGTCACCGGCACGAAGTTCTTGGCGGAGATGAACTGGCCATTGGTGCGATCCACCACAAAGAAGAAGCCGTTCTTGGGCGCGTGCAGGATGACCTTGCGCCGTTTGCCGCCCAGCAGGATGTCCGCCAGGATCATGGGCTGGGTAGAGGTGTAGTCCCAGTTGTCCGAAGGCGTCTCCTGGTAATGCCATTTGTACTTGCCTGTGTCCGGGTCCAGCGCCACGATGGAGCCCAGGTACAGGTTGTCGCCCCCTTTGGGGCTGCGCACCTTGGCCGACCACGGCGAGCCATTGCCCACACCGACGTACATCGTGTTCAACTCGGGGTCGAAGACCATGCTGTCCCACAGGGTGCCACCGCCGCCCGCCTTCCAGTACTCGCCACTCGGGTCCCAGGTTTTGGCGGCCGCCCTCAACTCAGGCGTCTCGTAGGGCTGGGCCGGGTCGCCTGGGACGCTGTACCAGCGCCAGCGCTGCTCGCCCGTCTCGGCGTCGTAGGCGGTGATGAAGCCGCGCACGCCGAATTCGGCGCCGCCGTTCCCGATGATGACCTTGCCCTTGAACACACGCGGTGCGCCCGTGATCGTGTAGGGCCCGGGGTGACCCTCCAGGGTGTTTTTCTCCCACACCACCGCACCGGTGGTGGCGTCGAGCGCGATCAAACGTCCGTCAAAGGCGCCCACGTAGACCTTGCCTTTCCAGAGCGCCACACCGCGGTTGACCACGTCACAGCACCCATTCTTGCCCCGAGCGGGATCGATCTTGGGGTCGTAGCTCCAGATTTTCCGCCCTGTGCGCGCGTCGATGGCGTGCACCACGCTCCACGACGCGGTCTGGTACATCACGCCGTCGACGACAACCGGTGTGGCCTCCACGCCGCGCGTGGACTGCAGGTTGTACGACCAGACCAGACCCAGTTGCCGGGCGTTGCCGGCATGGATCTGGTCCAGTCGGCTGTAACGGGTCTCGGCGTAGTCGACACCGGTGGAGGGCCAGTCGGGTGTCTTGAGTTGGTTGGCGCGAATGAAGGCTTCGTCGACACGCTTCACGGCCTCCGTGTGCGGGCGGGCATCTTCCTGGGCCAGGGCAGAAAACGCCCACAAGCTGATGAACAGTGCGGGCAGTGCGGTGGCAAGCATGGTGTCTCCTGGGTGGTGTGTCGCAAGTCCGCTCGCGGCACCAGCGCCTCAGAAGTTGGGATGACCGGCCACGCTGGGGGCGCCCGCCATGCTTTCTGGAGCATTGGTGCTCCGCGATGGAGCCAGCCGAAGATCATGTCTCTGCCCAGCGCACTCGACCGGCTGCGCGCGCCCACACCCGCCGAGCGCGCCGCCATGGCGCATCGCCGGTACTTTGTGCAGAGGGATGCGCCGATCAGCCCATGAGAATGAGCACGCGCCGAAGCGCGGTGTCCACAGGCCGTGGCCCGGCCGGGGCTCAGGCCACGGGGTAGCTGCGCCCGCCGAAGATGGCCGTGCCCACGCGCACCATCGTGCTGCCGGCGTGGATGGCGGCCTCCAGGTCACCGGTCATGCCCATGGACAGGGTGTCGAATTGGGCCGCCCCGGGCAGACCCGCCGCACGCACCGCATCGAACAGGGCCCGGGCGCGCAGATGCACCTGCTTTTGGGCCTCGAAATCGGCCTGTGGCTCGGGAATGGTCATCAGCCCGCGCAGGCACAGGCGCGGCAGCAGCGCCACCTCGCGGGCCAGGGCCAGCACCTCATCGGGCGCCACGCCCGACTTGCTGGCCCCGCCGTCGATGTTGACCTGCAGGCAGATCTGCAGCGGGGGCTGGTCGGCCCCGCGCTGCTCGCTCAGGCGCTGGGCGATCTTCAGCCGGTCCACCGAGTGCAGCCAGTCGAAATGGGCCGCCACCAGGCGGGTCTTGTTGGATTGCACCGGCCCGATGCAATGCCACTCGGGGCGAGGGCGCAGGGGCTCGGGAGGGGCGTCCAGGGCCTCGATCTTGGCCACGCCTTCTTGCAGGTAGTTCTCGCCAAAGGCGTGTTGGCCGGCTGCGGCGGCCTCGCGCACCGCGTCGGGGCCAAAGGTCTTGGACACGGCCAGCAGGCGCACGCTGCCCGGCGCGCGCCCGGCTGCCTCGCAGGCACGGCGGATGCGCTCCTGCACAGCTTGGAGGTTGTTACCAATCATCGTCATAATTACCTGCGAGCGTAGCAAACTATCAAGTGGAAAGAGGGATTCCGTGGACATCACCCAGTTGCTGGCATTCAGCGTCAAGAACAAGGCCTCCGACCTGCACCTGTCGGCCGGCCTGCCACCGATGATCCGGGTCCACGGGGATGTGCGCCGCATCAATGTGGATGCGCTTGACCACAAGACGGTGCACGCCATGGTGTACGACATCATGAACGATTCGCAGCGCAAGGCTTACGAAGAGTTCCTGGAGGTCGACTTCTCGTTCGAAATCGAAGGCCTGGCCCGCTTCCGGGTCAATGCCTTCAACCACCAGCGTGGCTCGGGCGCGGTGTTCCGGACCATTCCGTCCAAGATCCTGACGCTGGAGCAACTCAACGCACCCAAGATTTTTGCCGACCTGTCGCTCAAGCCGCGCGGGCTGGTGCTGGTGACCGGGCCGACCGGCTCGGGCAAGTCGACCACGCTGGCGGCCATGGTCAACTTCCTCAACGAGAGCGAATACGGCCACATCCTGACGGTGGAAGACCCGATCGAGTTCGTGCACGAATCCAAGAAATGCCTGGTCAACCAGCGCGAGGTGGGCCCGCACACCCTGAGCTTCAACGCGGCCCTGAAATCGGCCCTGCGTGAAGACCCGGACGCCATCCTGGTCGGTGAAATGCGCGATCTGGAGACCATCCGACTGGCCATGACGGCGGCCGAGACCGGCCACCTGGTGTTCGGCACCCTGCACACCTCGAGTGCGGCCAAGACCATCGACCGGATCATCGACGTGTTTCCGGCCGAAGAGAAGGAAATGGTGCGCGCCATGTTGTCCGAGTCGCTGCAGGCGGTGATCTCGCAGACCCTGTGCAAGACCAAGGACGGCCAGGGCCGCGTGGCGGCGCACGAGATCATGGTCGGCACCAGCGCCATCCGCAACCTGATCCGCGAGGCCAAGGTGGCGCAGATGTACTCGGCCATCCAGACCGGCAACAGCGTGGGCATGCAGACCCTGGACCAGTGCCTGACCGATCTGGTGCGGCGCAATGTGATCAGTGCAGCCGAAGCCCGCAGCAAGGCCAAGACGCCGGAAAACTTCCCGGGCTGACGCTCTTCACGCCCAGAACAACACCACAAAACAAAAGCAAGGGAGTCACCCATGAAAGGCATCCTCGGACTGCTCAGACAGAAGACCGCACCCCGCCCGGATGACCCGCAGGACTCGGTTCTGTTCTCGACCGCCTTTGCCGGCCAGGGCGTCGACTCGGCCATGCTGGTGCCCTGGGAGGCCCGCGCGGTCGAGGTGGGCGCCAAGCGCCTCTCGTCCGCCCAGGGCAGCAAGATGCTGCAGGGCCTGTGGGCGCGCGACAAGTACATGGCGCAGTTGCCGGCCGACGGCATCGAGCGGATGGAGCGTTTCTTCGACTTTGCCACCGTGCCGGCCAACCGCGACCTGATCCTGCAGGACGAGTACGGCAACTTCATGGTGGTGTTGCTCAACGGCGCCATCGCGGTGGACCGGGTGCAGCCCTGGGGCGAGCACCTGCGCCTGGCCGAGACCCGGCCCGGCGACATCCTGGGCGAGATGTCGCTGCTCGACAGCGGCATCCGGTTCTCGGCCTGCACCACCCTGACGCCCTGCGACGTGGCGGTGCTCAGTGCCGACACCCTCGACGAAATGATGACCCAGGCCCCTCAACTGGCCGCCAGCCTGGTCGCCCTGCTGGCCCGCAAGCTCTCACTGCGCCTGCGCGTGGTGAGCGCCCGGCTCAGCGACCACCAGAAATAGACACAGCCCCCACAGCAGGACATCTCCACATGGAACGCGATCAGGCGAGCAAATTCATCAACGATCTGCTCAAGCTCATGGTGAGCAGAAACGGCAGCGACCTGTTCATCACCGCCGAGTTTCCACCGGCCATCAAGGTGGACGGACGCATCACCAAGGTCTCGCCTCAGCCGCTGACCTCGGTGCACACGGTGGCGCTGGCCCGCTCGATCATGAACGACAAGCAGTCGGCCGAGTTCGAACGAACCAAGGAATGCAACTTCGCGATCTCGCCGGCCGGCATCGGGCGCTTCCGCGTCAACGCCTTCCTGCAACAGGGCAAGGTCGGCATGGTGTTGCGGGTGATCCCGATGACCTTGCCCACCATCGACGACCTGGGCCTGCCCCAGGTGCTCAAGGAAGTGGCGATGACCAAGCGCGGCCTGTGCATCATGGTGGGCGCCACCGGCTCGGGCAAGTCGACCACGCTGGCCTCGATGGTGGACTGGCGCAACGAGAACTCCTACGGCCACATCATCACGGTCGAAGACCCGGTCGAGTTCGTCCACCCGCACAAGAACTGCGTGGTCACCCACCGAGAGGTGGGCTTGGACACCGACAGTTGGGAGGCCGCACTCAAGAACACCCTGCGCCAGGCGCCCGATGTGATCCTGATGGGTGAAATCCGCGACCGCGAAACCATGGAACACGCCGTGGTGTTCGCCGAGACCGGCCACCTGTGCCTGGCCACCCTGCACGCCAACAGCGCCAACCAGGCGCTCGACCGCATCGTGAACTTCTTCCCCGAAGAGCGGCGCGACCAGTTGCTGATGGACCTGTCGCTGAACCTGCGCGGCATGATCTCGCAGCGCCTGATCCCCAAACAGGACGGCAAAGGCCGGGCCGCCGCGGTCGAGGTGATGCTCAACACCCCGCTGATCTCCGACCTGATCTTCAAGGGCGAGGTCTCCGAGATCAAGGAGATCATGAAGAAGAGCCGCAACCTGGGCATGCAAACCTTCGACCAGTCGCTGTTCGACCTGTACGAGAGCAACGTCATCACCTACGAAGATGCATTGCGCAACGCCGACTCGCTGAACGACCTGCGCCTGCAGATCAAGCTCAACAGCCAGCGCGCCCGCAACCAGGACCTGTCCGCCGGCACCGAGCACTTCGCCATCGTCTGAACCCCGCGCCGCCGGCCCCCATGCCGGGGGCCGGCGGCTTTTCTTTTGCCAAACCCCATCCACTCGCACTGATCGCCATGTCCAGCACCAACGCACGCACTTACGAAGCCACCCCCTCGCTCAAGGTCGCCTTTCTCGGCCTGGGCGTGATGGGCTATCCCATGGCCGGCCACCTGGCCCTGGCCGGTCACCAGGTCACGGTGTACAACCGCACACCCGCCAAGGCCGAGGCCTGGGTGAAGGAGTTTGCGGCCACTGCCGCCCCCCGTGCGGCAGCCACCCCCCGCCTGGCCGCGCAGGACGCCGACCTGGTGTTCTGCTGCGTGGGCAACGACGACGACCTGCGCTCGGTCACCCTGGGGGCCGACGGCGCCTTCGCCGGCATGAAGCCGGGCGCCGTGTTCATCGACCACACCACGGCCTCGGCCGAAGTGGCCCGCGAGCTGGCCCAAGCCGCCCGCCAGATCGGCCTGCGCTTTGTCGATGCCCCGGTGTCGGGCGGCCAGGCCGGGGCCCAGAACGGGCTGCTGACCGTGATGTGTGGCGGCGAACCCGCCGCCTTTGATGCAGCCCGCCCGGTGGGCATGGCCTTCTCTCGCGCTTTCACGCTGCTGGGCGAGAGCGGCGCCGGCCAGTTGGCCAAGATGGTCAACCAGATCTGCATCGCCGGGCTGGTGCAAGGCCTGTCCGAAGCCATCGCCTTCGGCCAGAAGGCCGGGCTGGACATGCCCCAGGTGCTGGACGTGATCGGCAAGGGCGCGGCCCAGAGCTGGCAGCTGGACAACCGCGGCAAGACCATGGTGGCCGACCAGTTCGAGTTCGGCTTTGCCGTCGACTGGATGCGCAAGGACCTGGGCCTGGTGTTGGACGAGGCCAAGCGCAACGGCGCCCGCCTGCCGGTGACGGCGCTGGTGGATCAGTTCTACGCCGATGTGCAGCAGATGGGGGGCCGGCGCTGGGACACCTCCAGCCTGATCAAGCGCCTGCGCTGAAGCAAAAAAGCCGGCCCCGGGCCCCTGGGGCCCGGCAGCCGGCCTGGCTGGCCTGAAAGCAGCGCTGCCCGGTACCGATCAGCCGCCCGTCTTGGCCGGCTCGGCGTTCTTGGGCGGGGTGGGCATCTGGTTCTTGAGCTCTTCCTCGGAGATGATCTCGAACAGACGCACCACCTTCTGCACCCCGTCGACGCCGCGGGCGATCTCGGTGGCCCGATTGGCTTCGCGCTGGGTCACGCGGCCCATCAGATAGACCACCTGGCGTTCGGTCACCACCTTGAACGAATTCGAGATCAGGTCGCGCGCATCGACCAGGCTGGCCTTCACCTTGCCCGAGATCAGGGCATCGCGCGAACGATCGCTCAGGGGGCTGGCAATGCCGACCACCAGTTCGTTGTAGACGCCGCGCACGTTCTCGATGCGCAGCACGATCTGCTCGGCCTTCTGCTTGGCTTCGGCCGTGGTGGCCTCGCCGGTCAGCAGCACCTGGCGGTTGTAGCTGGTGACATTGACATGCAGGCCGTCGCCCAACGCCTCATGCAGGCGGTTGACCGAGCGCAGCTCGATGCCTTCATCTTCCACCTGCGCGCCGGAGGTGCGACGATCGGTGGCGACCATGCCGGTCATGACGGCCCCCCCGGCCACCAGCGGGAAGCAGGCCGTGAGTTGACTCACCAGGGCGGCGCCGGCCAGGGCAGCCAGGGCCACCCGTGTCAAACGTTGATTCATGTTGGAAGCTCCTGTTCACCAAGTAATTGGGCGTCCACCCCGTCGCAGATGCAATGCAGCACCAGCAGGTGGACCTCCTGGATGCGCGCCACGCGCTCGTGCGGGACGCAGATATGGACATCGGTTTCACGCAGACCCGCGCCCAGCGCACCGCCACTGCGGCCCGTCAGGGCGACCACGGTCATGTCGCGTTCATGGGCTGCCTCGACGGCGGCCTGCACGCTGGGCGACTGGCCGTCGGCCGACAGGGCCAGCAGCACGTCGCCGGCCAGGCCCAGGGCACGCACCTGGCGCGCAAATACCTGGCGGAAATCCTGCTCGGCCTGGGCGCTGAGGGCGGCCGCGTCGGTGCCCAGCGCCAGCGCAGCCAGCTCGGGGCGTTCGCGTTCGAACTGGCCCACAAAACTGGCGGCCGCGTGCTGGGCCAGGGCCGAGGAGGCGCCATTGCCGCAGACCAGGACCTTGCAGCCGCTGGTGACGCAGGTCATGATCGCCTGCACGGCGTCGGCAATGGGCTTGCTGAGGATCTGCGCCGACTGGTATTTCAGGTCGGCACTGTCGATGAAGTGCTGTTGGATGCGTTGCTCGAGCATGGGCGCCGATGATACCCCCGCACCATGACGGCCAGAGGGCTGAAACCAGGGTTGTCGGGCGGGTCAAGTGGCAAGGCGCCCCAAGGCGGCGGGATCACGAGGCATCGAACGCCGCCTGCAGCCAATGCACGGTGCCTGGCGCATCGCCCTCGACCGAGACCACGTCGAAACGACAGGGTGGCGGCGTGGCCAGGCGCATCAGGTAGTGCCGCGCCGCCAGCACGATGCGGGCCTGCTTGGTCACCCCCACGCTGGCGGCCGCGCCGCCATGGGTGTTGGCCCGCCGGTGCCGCACCTCGACGAAGACCACCGTGCCATCGCGGGCGCGCATGATCAGGTCGATCTCGCCGCCACCGCGCCCGGGCGTTCGATAATTGCGCTGCAGCAGGCGCAAGCCCGCCGCCTGCAGATGCTGCAAGGCCTGCTGTTCGGCATGTTCGCCCAGCGCCCGCGTGGTCGGGCGGGCCGGCGCAGCCGGCTTCTTTCCAAGGAATCCCATTGAGCGCATCTTTTGCTTCTGCCCTGAGTGCCGCCCGCGAGGCGGCAGCCCCGCAGCATTACCCCCAGGGTACCCTTTACGTGGTGGCGACGCCGATCGGCAATCTGGCCGACATGACCTTGCGTGCACTGCATGTGTTGCAGTTGGTCGACGCCGTGGCCTGCGAAGACACCCGCCACACCCAGGCCCTGCTGCGGGCCTATGGCATCGACCGGCCTGGCGCCCAGTTGCTGGCCGTGCACCAGCACAACGAGGCCGAGGCGGCCCAGATGGTGATCGAGCGCCTGCAGCGTGGCGAGCGCATCGCCTACGCCAGCGATGCCGGCACCCCGGCGGTCAGCGACCCGGGCGCCCGCCTGGTCCAGGCCGTGCAGGCCGCCGGCCTGCGCACCGTGCCCCTGCCCGGGGCCAGCAGCGTGACCACGCTGCTGTCGGTGGCCGGTGTGGCGGCCCAGGCGCAACAGGCCAGCGGATTTGTGTTTGCCGGCTTTCTGCCCACCAAGTCCGGTGAGCGCGACCACGCCGTGCAGGCCCTGGCCGCTGAAGCGCGGGCCGTGGTGGTGCTGGAGGCCCCGCACCGCATCGAAGACCTGGCACGCGCCCTGGCCGTGCTGGGGCCGCGTCGCGTCACCCTGGGGCGTGAGCTGACCAAACAGTTCGAAGAGGTGGCCACCCTGCCCGCCGAAGGCCTGAGCGCCTGGCTGGCTGCCCAGCCGCAGCGCACCCGAGGCGAGTTTGCCGTGCTGATCCACCCCCCCGAAGCCGTGGTGCAGGACCGTGGTGACGAGCTGCGCGTGCTCAAGCTGCTGCTGGCCGAGCTGCCCCTGAAGACCGCCGCACGGCTGTGCGCCGACATCACCGGCGGCTCGAAAAACGCGCTCTACCAGGAGGCCCTGGAGCTCAAGAAAGGCCTGCCTTCCGAGGATTGAGGCTCAGCCCGGCATGCCGGGCAGGGATTTTTTGCGCCCGGGCTTGCGCGGGGCCTCTGGCGCCACCGGGCCGGCTCCAGCGTCAGCACCACCGCCGGCCTCGGCGGACACCTCCGCGCACGGCAAGGGCTGCAGCTCCTCGCAAGTCAGGGGATCGACTTCGGCCGATCCCGGCGCGCCAGGCGGGCAGGGAGACAAGGCCCCAGGCACGATCTGCGGCACCAGCGAACTGGTGGGCCAGGTGCGTTCAGCCTCGGCCAGCATCCAGCGGGTGCGTTCAATCAAAAAGTCCAGGAACGCCCGAGTGCGCGCGGGCACAAATTTGCGGCTGGGCATGGCGGCATACAGCGTGAAGCGGGCCGTGATCCACGGTGCCAGCACACGGCGCAGCTGCCCGATTCGCAGGTAAGGCGCAGCCAGGTCCATGGGCAGGGCACACACGCCCGCGCCATTGAGGGCCGCCTGCAGCACGGTGTCGGTGTGATCGGCCACCATCACGGGGTCGACCTGCACGTCCAGCACGCGATCGCCGTCATCAGGGTTCATCAGGCGCCACACGCCAGGGCGCATGCTGGGCAGACGCAGGCGCAGACAGGCGTGGTTGCGCAGGTCTTCGGGCTGACGCGGCGTACCCGCCGCGCGCAGGTAGCGCGGCGAAGCGCAGACAATGCCCACGCTCGACACGATGGGCCGGGCAATCACGTTCGCGTCGTACTCGCTGCCCGCGCCCAACAGGGTGAGGTCGAAATCTTCGATGGCCAACTCGCTGGCTGAGGCGGTGTGGATGTCCAGCGAGACCCGCGGATGCAGGCGGCGAAACTCGGCCACCTGGGGGGCCAGGATGTGCACCGCCATCACAGGCTGGGCCTGGATGCGCAACAGGCCCGCCACCTCCTGGGTGTGCTCGCGCATCGAGGCCTCGGCCTCTTCGATGTCGCTCAAGATCAGCCGCAAGCGGGTCAGGTAGGCCTGGCCGGCCTCGGTGAGCGCATTCTTGCGGGTGGTGCGTTGCAACAGCCGTGTGCCCAGGTGCTGCTCCAGGTCGTCCACCAGGCGCGTCACCACGGCGGGTGAGAGGTCCATGCGGCGGGCGGCGGCGGCAAAGCCGCCTTCGTTCACGACGGCCTGAAAAACCTTCATTGACTGCAGGCGGTCCATGGGGCGGCTCCAGAAATGGTTGACGTAGCAAAACGCTCATTATTTCTGAAACCGCCCCCTTCGGGCCCGTTAAATGGCAGGCCTTCAACCCAGGTTGGCTGGTGAATTGCAGCGCAGGTCCCCATGCCGGCGGTCACCGGCAGGGCTCCCCCTGAGGCAGCCGGGCCGATCAGCCCTTCGCCATGACCACAAGTTTGCCTGCGGGGCAGCCGATTCACATTCTGTTTTTCGCAAAGATTGATCTTGAAACAGAAAATTTTTCTGCGATTTCACGAATCACCCTAGAATTTTCCGAATGGACAGAATAGACCGAAAAATCCTTCAGGTGCTGCAGGCGGATGCCCGCACCAGCCTGCAAGACATCGGGCAGGCCGTGGGCCTGAGCCCCTCACCCTGCTGGGGACGCATCCGCAAGCTCGAAGAGGCCGGCGTGATCGAGGGCTACACCGTGCGCCTGAACCCCCAGGCCCTGGGCCTGAACGAGACCGTGCTGGTGCAGGTCACCCTGGACAGCCACTCGGACAACACGCTGGAAAAGTTCGGCGAAACCCTGGCCGCCATCCCCGAGGTGGTGGAGGCCCTGCTGGTGTCGGGCGAGTACGACTACCTGCTCAAGGTGGCAGTGCGCGACACGCGCGACTACGAGCGCTTTCTGCGCGAGCGCCTGTACCAGATCAAGGGCATTCGTCACAGTCAGTCGCGTTTTGTGTTGCGCACGCTCAAGAAAGCCGATCTGCCGCTGGGCCTGTGACGCACGGCCGCCGCCTGGCTTGTTTATGATCGCGGGTTGCGCCCGGCGTGCCATGGCCGCCCAGGGCTCTGAATTTCAGCCTGTCATCCATTCAACCCGGATCCGAACCGGATCCCCCACCCAGGAGACCCCATGTCCAGCAGCCAAGACAACGACAGCCAACAACGATTTGCCCTCGGTTTTCTCGCCGTCCTGATCCTGCTGGTGGTGGGTTCGGTGGTGGGCACCGTGGTCGGCAAGTTCGGCGTCCGCCACCCGGCCCCCGCCGCCGCCGAAGCACCTGCTGCTGCCGCCGACGCCGTGGTGGTGGAAGTGGCCTCGGTCAAGGTTGAGGACGGTGTGGTCAAGTTCTTCTTTGCCACCAACAGCGCCGACGTGGCCGAAGGTGCGCAGCAAGCCCTGGCCGAAGTGGCCCAAGGCCTGGCTGCCGGCCGCAAGGCCGCCATCTCGGGTTTCCATGACGCCACCGGCTCGGTCGAGCAGAACGCCGAACTGGCCAAGCAACGCGCCATCGCCGTGCGCGAAGTGCTGAAAGCCCTCGGCGCCAGCGAAGAAGCCATCGAACTGCGCAAGCCCGAAGTCAGCACCGGCACCGGCAGCGAGGCCGAAGCCCGCCGCGTGGAAGTGATCCTGCTGCCGGCCAACTGATCAGCGCGCAGGCCTCACGCCCCGAACAGCCCGGCTTGCCCGGGCTTTTTCATGCCTGAGCAGGCCCAGGGGATGGGTCAGCTGCCACCAGAGCCTGCACCTGCTTGAACAACAGAGGTAGATCGCCCTGGATCGACTTCCAGACGATCTCCAGGTCCACCGTGTCATAGCCATGAGACACCCGGTTGCGCATCGTGTACATCACCTGCCAGGGAACATCGGCATGGCGAGCGGCAAACCCGGGGGCCACACGCTGGATGTGTTTGGATGCCTCGCCAAGAATCTCGATGTTGCGCAGCACGGCGTCCTGAACGAGTTCGCTGCTCATAAACGCCTGCTCATCCATGCCTGCCGTATACCGCGCGATACGTTCGAGGGCCTGGAGCATGTGCTCCAGATAGTCAGGCACACGCAGGGCCTTGTTCATACCGGAACGGCCTCGGCGAGCACGGCACCGCGGAATTTCTCAGGAAGCGCCTTCGGGGTCAACACATCGACCGACACACCCAACAATTGCTGCAACTCGACCTGGATCGCCGCCACATCCATCAAGGTCGTCTCAGGTGTCGGGTCAATCAGGAGGTCCAGATCACTGCCGTCGGTGTCCACCCCGTGCAGCACCGAACCGAACACGCGCGCGTTGCAGGCACGATGCAAAGCCACCACGCGCCGGATTTCGGAACGGTTCAAGGCCAGAGCAACGGAGGGCTTCATACACGCTCCCACAACGAAATTCGGTTGGACGCCAGAACCCGGGATTTCCCACTGGCTCAGCGGGCCCATTGTGCCAAATGTGCCCATTGAGGGGGCCACACAGCGCGCCGTGGGCTCCCTCAGCCCATGTGCCCGTAAGCCAGCCCCGAAGCCACGCCGCCGAACAGATCCCCCTCGACCAGGGGCACGCCCGGGAAGGCCTGGGCCAGGGCCTGCTGGAACGGGCGCAGGGCCGAGGAACCGCCGGTGAGGTACACAGCGCCCAGTTGCTGCGGCTGCAGCCCGGCCGCGCTCACGCACTGCAGTGCGCAGGCCACCACCTGCTGCAGCAGGTGGTCCAGATGGCGGGCCAGGTCCTCGGGGCTCAGGCTGGCCTGCAGGCCGGCTTCGATCAGTGACAGGTCGATGGTCTGCGGCCCCTGGCCGGAGGAGCAGCCGATCTTGGCCTGCTCGACGCTGTTGGCCAGGCGGTGGCCATGGCGCTCGCGCAGCACGGTCATCAGCCGCTCGTGCAGGCGCAGGTCGCTGTAATCGATCTTGAGTTCGGCCGCCTCACGCACCGCCTTGGGCGTCTGCTGCCAGTGGATCAGGTGCCAGGTGGCCAGGTCGAAGAACACGCGGCTGGGCACCTCGCGCCCCTTGGGGCCCAGGTGGCGGTAGCCCAGCAGGGGCATGACCTGCTCCAGGTTCAGGCGCTGGTCGTAGTCGGTGCCACCGATGTGCACGCCCGAGGTGGCCAGGATGTCGGCCTTCCGGTCGGCCTGGGCGATGCGCTGCGGGCCCAGGCGCACCACGGTGAAGTCGGAGGTACCGCCCCCGATGTCGACCACCAGCACCAGGGTCTCGGCGCTCAGGCGGCGCTCGTAGTCCAGCGCGGCAGCGATGGGTTCGAGCTGGAAGCCCACTTCGCTGAAGCCGCAGCCGGCAGCGGCCTGCAACAGCATGTCCTGCGCCAGTTGGTCGCGCTCGGCGTCGTCGTCCACGAAGTGCACCGGGCGGCCCAGCACCAGGTGGCGCGGCAGGCCGCCCAACTGGGCTTCGGCGCGGCGCACCAGCTCGCCGAGGAACATCGAGATGATCTCCTGGAAGCTGATCTGCTGGTCGTTCACCGCCGTCTTCTCAAGCAGCAGCGGGCTGCCCAGCAGGCTCTTGAGCGAGCGCATCAGCCGGCCTTCGGTCTCGCTCAGGTAGCAGGCCAGGGCGTCACGCCCGTAATGCACGGTCTTGTCCTCGGCATTGAAGAACAGGGTGGTAGGCAGGGTGGTGGCCTGCCCCTCCAGCACCATGAGGCGGGCGTCCTGCCCTGGCTGGGCCCAGGAAGCGGCCGAATTGGAGGTTCCGAAGTCGATGCCCAGCGTGCCGGGAAGTGTGCTTGCCATGAAATGCCTGAACGCCCCGGCCGCCCCACAGGCCCGCCGAGAACAAAAAAATCGAAGGCCGGGATTGTGTCACAGCCCTGGCGGGGCCAGGGCACGCTACGCTCGGGGCACCATGCCGAACGCTGCCCCTTACCCCGCGATGCCCCCTGCCCGCCAGGCCTGGGCTGTCTGTGCCGGCCACTTCCAGCCGCTGCACCGCCATGACCTGGCCTTGATCCAGACTGCACTGCGCCATGCCCAGCGCGTGGTGGTGGTGCTGGCCGGGGCCTGGCTGGCGCGCAGCCCGGCCCACCCCCTGAGCTGGGGCGAGCGCGCCGATCTGATCCGCGCCTCGCTGCCACCACGCGATGCCGAGCGCCTGCGCTTTATGCCACTGCGCGAGCTGGGCGAGGCCGGGCGCAATGCCCAGGCGCTGCGCGAGGGTGTGGCCCGCCTCAGCGGCGAGGCGCCCGACACGCTGTTGCACGTGCTGCCCGCGGGGCAGCCCGAGGCCAGTGGGTGGCAGGCCATGGCAGGCGCCCCGGTGCTGCAGGCCAGTGCCCCCGAAGGCAGCCCCTGGCCCGATGAGGGCGCGCTGCGAGATCTGTGGTTCAACGCCGACAGCCCTTCGCGCGGGCTGGCCCGCCTGAGCCCGCACCTGGCACCCGACACCCTGAAGGCGCTGGGCGATCTGGTCGACACCGCGCGCTACGAGGCCTTGCGCGCCGAATGGCGCACGCTGCGCCAGCAGCGCGAGGCCTGGGCCGTGGCGCCCTACCCACCGGTGTTCGTGACGGTGGATGCGCTGGTGCGCTGCGCCGGCCAGGTGTTGCTGATCCGGCGCGACCGCCACCCGGGAGCGGGCCTGCTGGCCCTGCCCGGCGGTTTTCTGGAGCAGCAGGACACCCTGCTCGAATCAGCCCTGCGCGAGGTGCAGGAGGAAACCCGGCTGGCCTTGCCGCCGGCCGAGTGGCGCGCCGCCCTGCAGGGCGTGGCCGTGTTCGATGCCCCGGGCCGCAGCCAGCGCGGGCGCACCATCACCCATGCGCACTTTTTCGACCTGGGCCAACGTCCTCTGCCCGCGGTGACCGGCGACGACGATGCCCGCGAAGCCTTGTGGGTGGCCCAGCAGGATCTGGCAGGCCTGGAAGAACAGTTCTTTGACGACCACTTTAGGGTGATCGATCACTTCTTGAAGCTACTTCAGGCTTGAATCCCGGGTGACGGCCGGCGTCGCCAGGGCCCAGAACACGCTCAGCTGGGCATCGAGCACGGCCACCACCGCGGCGTCCAGTGCGCCGTGGTCGGCATGTTCGTGCACGATCTCCATCACTTGGTCAGGCGACAGGCCCGCGCGGTAGGGCCGGGTCTGCACCAGGGCCTGGAACACGTCGGCCACGGCCACGATGCGGGCCTCGATCGACAGCTCGCCGCCCAGGTGGTAGGGGTAGCCCGAGCCGTCGACGCGCTCATGGTGTTGGGCCGCCCACAGGGCAACGTCCTCCAGCCCATGGATGGTGCGCAAGATGCTGTAGGTGTCAAAGCTGTGCCGCTTCATGACCGCGTACTCCTCGGGGGTGAGGCGGCCCGGCTTGTCGAGCAGTTCATCGGGCACACGCAACTTGCCCAGGTCGTGCAGCAGACCGGCCAGCTCCAGCATCTCGCAACGACGCTCCGACAGGCCCAGGCGCTCACCCAGGGCGCGCGACAACCGGGCCACGCCCTCGGAGTGCTCGCGCGTGAAGGGGCTCTTGGCGTCGACGATGACCGAGAAGATGCGCACCAGGCTGCGCAGCTCGGCAAAGGGGACGTCGCGCACCCGGTCGTGGGCGATCCATTCGTGAGCGTAGCCGCGCACCTGCTCGCTCTCCAGGCTGAACCAGAAGGCCTCACTGGCCGAGGCCTGCAAAAAGGCATCCACCAGCTCGGGGCAGAACCAGTCTCCCCGCCGGGCCGCGATGGCCTGGCGCGTGTCCTCGCGCCCGTACAGGATGTTGGACTGGTCCTTGAGCGCGGCCAGGGTCAGGATGTCGGTGCGGTCCACCAGGTAGATGCAATTGGCCGCCAGCTTGACCTCGTCGCTGAGGGGAAGCCCCTGCAAGGTGCTCCAGTGGGTGTGGTGGTGCAGCACGATGTCGGCCAGCGGGGCCAATGAAGGGCAGCTGCGCAGCAGCTCGGCGCCGATGCGGCAGTGCTCGGCCTCGCCCTCCCATTCGAACTGGGTCAGGCGGCGGTGAATATAGGTGCGCGACACCCCGCTGTCATGCAGCATGCCGGCCTGGAACAGACGGTCCAGGCGCTCGGGTGCCCAGCCCAGCACCTTGGCGCACTCCACCGCCATGTAGGCCACCCGCTTGCCGTGGTGGATGTGGGTCACCCCCACCAGGTCAAGGGCATCCGACAGCGAATAGATGACGTCGCGCAGATTGACCTGGAAGGTGGACATGTGAAATGGGCAAAAATTGACGCCCCATCGTCGGCTTGGGCCCCCGTGCTGTCAAGCCGTTGGGGCAAACGTTGGTCAGCTAGCCGAGCAAAAGCAATTCACACGCCCTTGGAAAGCGCTACATTCGGGCCATGAAAACCACCGACGGCTCCTCGACCGCCCACCCCGCCGTTCTGTGCGAGGAACTGGCGCCATCGCTGTACCCGGACGGACGCATGAGGCCTGCAAGCACCGAGAAGGCCCCGGTTGAACAGAACACCCCCGATGACACACAGACAGGCTTCCTCGCACGAGGCCGGGCATCACTGGCCGCAGCACGAATGGGGGAGCCTTTGATCACCGCAGACCAGGTGATCCAGGAGATGCGTGACCGCCTGGCACGCGCCCAGCAGACCTTGCGGTGAATTTCTCCGTCTTCCTGACAGAGGCCGCGCGGCAGGATATCCAACGCTTGTTCGAGTTTGTTATTGAACGTGAGTTGCGCCGCGCCAGTGGGCGCCTGGAAGCTGCGGAAGAAGCGCTGGAAACCATTGCTGCAGGTCTGAAGCGCCTGGAACGCTTTCCCCACACCTGCCGCAAGGCGGATGGCGATCCCGCTCTGCGCGAGTTGGTGATCTCTCACGGCGCCACAGGCTACGTGGCCTTGTTCGAAATCACAGAGCCGGCCACCGTGATCGTGGCAGCCATCCGCCACCAAAGAGAGGACGACTACCCGTCAGCCTGAAACGAAGTTCAACGCAGCACACTCGACATCGCCGCCAGCGCATTCAGGCTGCGCACCGCGTCCTGCACGCTGGCGCAGGGCAGGCTGAGGGTGTCGCCGTCTTCGCGCTGCACCGCGGGCCAGAGGCTGAAGACATCGGCCAGGGCCGGGGTCTGGCATTGCACGCGCAAGGTCAGCGGCGTGGGCAGGGTCCAGGCCGGCGGGGCGCCCTCGCCCTGCAGGCGCAGCACGGCCTGATGGCTGGCCTGCTCGATCTGGGCGCAGGCGGCCTGGGGCGACAGCGAGCGACCGCTGCGCGCGCCATCCGACCACTTGACCAAGCTCATGTCGGTCGGGGGCAGCAGGGCCGCCACCTCGTCGGCCAGCACGTCGCAGCCGCTGACCAGCAGCACCGGCACACCCAGCTCGCCGGCCAGCGCCGCGTACAGGCCCACCTCGCCCAGCTCGCGCCCGCCCAGCCAGACGCGGGCAAAGGCAAAGCTGTTGGTGGTGTGGGCCAGCACGCCACGGGTCTTGGCCCGGGCGTGCCAGCCGATCATGAGCACGCCATCCACGTCCTGTTCCACCCCCGCCATCATGCCCAAGGTGCGCGGCTTGCCCTGGATCAGTTGGGCCCGCGGGTCCAGCAGGTCGGCCAGCAGGTTGCCGAAGTGGCCGTGCGAGTCGTTCACCAGCACTTCGCCGGCACCACCCGCCAGGGCGCCGCGCACGGCGGCATTGGCTTCTTCGGTCATCCAGCGGCGGGCGCGTTCGTACTCGCCGTTGCCGGCCTGGGTCTGCTCGGGACGCCAGACGCCGGCCACGCCTTCGATGTCCATGGAGATCAGGATCTTGGGTGCAGGCATGGCCTCAGTCTTTCGGGTGGAGCAGCGCCCAGGGCGCTTGGGTCAGCAATTCAGGCGCCACGGCGGTGAGCGCAGGGCGGTGGTGACCGTCGCGCCCGGTCAGGGGCACGGCGGCCCACAGCGCGTGCACGATGGCCTGTTCGGTGGCCTCGGCAGCCGCCTGGAAGAACAGGTCCAGTGCGCTTTCATGCAACAGGGTGACGCTGGGCATGGCCTGGTCGGCGCGCTGCGGCAGGCGGTAGGCGGTGGAGAAGGCCAGGGCCACATCGCCGCTGCCGTGGCCATAGTCGGAACCGGTGCGCGCCAGGCCGGCCGCCGAGCGCCGGGCCACGCGCTGCAGCTGCCGGGCATCCAGCGGGGCATCGGTGGCCAGCACGATGATGATGGAGCCGCGCTCGGGCCCGGGCGCCTCGGCGCCGACGATGCGCTGCTGCAACACGGGCCCGATGCAGCAGCCCGCCAGGGTCAGGGCCTCGGGACGCCCCTGGTTGGCCAGCACCAGGGCACCCAGGGTGTAGCGGCGCCCCTGCCAGTCGAACTGGCGCGAGGCCGTGCCGATGCCGCCCTTGAGGCCGTGGCAAGACATGCCCCGCCCGGCCCCCACCGCGCCCTGCGCGAAGCAGGCGCCTGCCCCCGCCTCGCGCGCGGTCTGCAGCGCCTGCAGCACATGCGACTCCTGCAGCGCCAGGGCCTGGGCGTCATTGAGCCAACCGTCGTTGCACTCGAAAACCAGGGGGTTGAGGGTGGGCAGGCTGCGCGCCAGCTCGGGCTGGTGGGCGATCGCATCGCGGATCAGCGCGTTGCTGGCCGTGCCCACGCCGAAGGTGCTGACCAGGGCGATGGGCGATTCGATCTGCCCCAGCTCCTGCACCTGCATGAGGCCGGCGCTTTTGCCAAAGCCATTGATGACGGCCAGGCCAGCCGGCAGCTTGTGCAGAAACAAGTCACCCAGGGCCGGCAGCAGCACCGTCGCGCCGGTCTGCACGGAGCCCTCGGACAAGGTGACGTGGCCCAGCGAAACGCCGGCCACGTCGGTGATGGCGTCCAGCGGACCGCTGCCCAGGGTGCCGACTTGGGGTGCGCCCAGGAAGGTGCGTTGCATGGTTCAGTTCCGGTCCAGCTTGGGGTCGAGCGCGTCGCGCAGGCCGTCGCCCAGCAGGTTGAAGGCCAGCACGGTGACGAAGATCGCCAGGCTGGGGAACAGCGCGATGTGCGGGGCATTGAGCATGTCGGCCCGTGCCTCGTTGAGCATGGCGCCCCACTCGGGGGTGGGCGGCTGCGCGCCCAACCCCAGAAAGGACAGGCTGGCCGCGGTGATGATGGAGGTGCCGATGCGCATGGTGAGGTACACCACCACCGACGACACCGTGCCCGGCAGCAGGTGACGCAGCATGATGACGGCATCGGTGGCGCCAATGGAGCGCACTGCCTCGATGTAGGTCTGGTGCTTGAGGGCCAGCACATTGCCGCGCACCAGGCGGGCAAAGGCCGGCACGCTGAACACGGCCACCGCCACGATCACATTGATCATGCCGTTGCCCAGAATGGCCACGATGCCGATGGCCAGCAGGATGCCGGGGAAGGCAAACAGCACGTCGGACATGCGCATCACGATGCGGTCCCACCAGCCTTCGTAGTACCCGGCCAGCAGGCCCAGGCCGGTGCCGATCACAGCGCCCACCGCCACCGAGATGAAGCCGGCGGCCAGCGAGATGCGCGTGCCCAGCAGGATGCGGCTGAAGATGTCGCGCCCCAGGGCATCCACGCCAAACCAGTGCGCCGCGCTGGGTGGCGTGTTGAGCGCGTCGTAATCGAAGTAGTTTTCGGCGTCGTAAGGCGCCAGCCAGGGCGCCAGCACCGCGATGGCCACCAGCAGCAGCACAAAGCCGCCGGCCCACAGGGCCACACGCTGGCGCTTGAACTGGCGCCAGAACTCAGCCGCCGGGGTGCGGACCTGCGGAGCAGCCACGGGGCTGGCGGGGGTGGTTTGTTCGGTCATTTACTTGAATCGGATGGTCGGGTTGATCAGGGCGTACAACAGATCGACCACCAGGTTGATCAGGATGAATTCGAGCGAAAACAGCAACACCAGGGCCTGGATCACGGGGTAGTCACGCATGTCCACCGCATCGACCAGCAGGCGGCCCATGCCGGGCCAGTTGAAGACCACCTCGACCACGATGGAGCCGCCCAGCAAAAAGCCGAACTGCAAGCCCATCATGGTGACCACCGGGATCAGCGCATTGCGCAGCCCGTGCTTGACCACCACCACGGTCTCTGACAGGCCCTTGGCACGGGCCGTGCGCACGTAGTCCTCTTTGAGGATGTCGATGAAGGAGCTGCGCGTGAAGCGCGCCATCACGGCCGCCACGCCCGCGCCCAGGGTGAGCGAGGGCAGGATGTAGTGGCGCCAGCTGTCGGCCCCCACGGTGGGCAGCCAGCCCAGTTGCACCGAGAACAGCTGCATCAGCAGCATGCCCAGTGCAAACGACGGAAACGAGATGCCCGACACCGCCAGCGTCATGCCCAGGCGGTCGGGCCAGCGGTTGCGCCATACCGCCGAGACCATGCCCAGCACCCCGCCCAGCAGCACCGACCACACCATGGCCGCCACCGTGAGCCACAGTGTGGGCGCAAAGCGCTCGGCGATCTCGGTGGCCACCGGCCGCTTGCTGCGGATCGAGGTACCGAAATCGCCCTGCAAGGCATGGCTGAAAAAGCGCAGAAACTGCTGGTGCAGCGGCAGATCCAGCCCCAGGTCCTGCCGCACCAGCTCCACCGTCTCAGGCCCCGCCTCCGGCCCCGCGGCCAGCCGCGCCGGATCACCCGGCAACAGGTGCACAAACGAAAACACCAGCACCGCCACGATCAGCAGCGTCGGCAACAGCCCCAGCAGGCGCCTGAAAAGGTAATGGATCATGGATCTCAAGCTCAATCAAAAAAATCCTGGGCGACCAAGGCCCCATCGTGATGGCTATCGGTCTGACATCAGGACCTCACACAGAGTACGCCCGGCGCACAGCACTAGGCGTCCCAACGCCCTCACCGTTCAGAAGGCTGCGGAGCAAGCCATGCCAGCAGACACCGTGGAGCGGGCTTTGCCCGGCCACGGGTGTCGTCCCCCTGGGGGGATGGCGCCGAAGGCGACTCAGGGGGGGGTTATTTCAATTCAATTTCGTCGAAGTTGAAATTCCAGTCCGGCATCACATAGAAACCGGCCAGGTTGCGTGCGCGCACCGACAGCGAGCGCTCGGTCACCAGGAAGGCCCAGGGAGCGTCCTTCCAGATCTGCTGCTGGGCTTCGGTGTAGAGGCGGGTCTTCTCGGCGCGGTCCGTGGTGTTCAGGGCCTTGGCGATGTTGTGGTCCACCACCTCGTTCTTGTAGTACGCAGTGTTGAACAGGCGAGGCGGGAAGGACTCAGAGGCCAGCAACGGGCGCAGCGCCCAGTCGGCTTCGCCGGTCGACGACGACCAGCCCACGTAGTACATGCGCACCGGGGCGGTGGCCGGGTCTTGTGCGCTTTCCACGCGCTCGACGCGCTGGCCGGCCTCCAGGGCCTGCACCTGCACCTTGATGCCCACCTGGGCCAGTTGCTGCTGCACGAACTGGATCACCTTTTGCGCCGTGGTGTGGTTGTAGGCGCTCCACAGCGTGCTTTCGAAGCCGTTGGGGTAGCCCGCCTCTTTCAGCAGTTCACGCGCCTTCTTGGGGTCATAGGGCCAGGGGCCGAGCTTGACCGAGTAGTCCACGCCCTTGGGCGCCACCGAGTCCATCGGGTCGGCAAAGCCCGAGAAGGCCACCTTGGCCAGGGCTTCCTTGTTGATGGCGTAGTTGATGGCCTGGCGCACCTTCGGGTTGTCGAAGGGCTTTTGCTGCATGTTGAACGAGATGTAGCGCTGCACGATCGAGGGCCCCTGGGTCACTTCCAGGCTGGGCTTCTTGCTCAGGTTCTCGACCGCTTCGGGCGGCAGCGTGAAGGCGAAGTGCGCCTCATTGGTCTGCATCATGGCGGCACGGGTGTTGTTGTCCACCACCGGGCGCCAGGTGATGGTGTCCACCTTGGGGTAGCCCTTCTTCCAGTAGCCATCGAACTTGGCGACCTTCATGTAGTCGGTGGCTTTCCACTCGACGAACTTGAAGGGGCCGGTGCCCACCGGGTTCTGCGCAATGCCCTTGTTGCCGTACTTGGCCAGGGCCGCGGGCGAGATGATCACGCCCGAGGGGTGGGCCAGGGTGTTGATGAAGGGCGAGAAGGGCTCTTTGAGAGTGAAGCGCACCGTGGACGGGTCCACCACCTCGGTCTTGGCGATGTTCTTGTACAGGTTGTAGCGCTTGAGCTTGTTGTCGGGGTTGGTCACGCGGTCGAAGGTGACTTTGACGGCCTCGGCATTGAAGTCGGTGCCGTCATGGAACTTGATGCCCTTCTTGAGCTTGACGGTGTAGACCAGGCCGTCCTTGCTGACGGTGTTGCTCTCGGCCAGCACCGGCACCATCTTCATGTCCTTGTCGAAGCTGTACAGCCCTTGGTAGAAGGACTTGGCCACCGCCTGCGACACGGTGTCGTTGGCGTCATAGGGGTCGGTGGTGGTGAAGCTCGAGTACAGCGCCACCACCACGTCTTTGGAGGCATGGGCCGACGAGACCGACAGGCCGGCCAGCACCAGGGCAGCGGCAAGGTGATTCAGTTTCAGTTTCATGGTGAAGTCACTCCGGGGTTGAAGAAGAAAACAAAAAAGGGGTGGCAGGGCGCTGAACACGCAACACCTCAGTAGGCGCCGCCGACACGGTGGCGGGCCACGAAGTGGCCAGGCGCCACCTCGTGCAGCGGGGCCACCTCGGGCGGATTGTCCAGCGCCCGGATGGGGCTGGGAATGTCGTCCGACAACAATTCGCGCACGGGGCGGCGGCTGGGGTCGGCAATGGGCACGGCGCTCATCAGGCGGCGCGTGTAGGCGTGCTGCGGGTTCTCGAACACGGCGCGGCGCGGCCCGATCTCGACAATCTGGCCCAGGTACATCACGGCCACGCGGTGGCTGATGCGTTCGACCACCGCCATGTCGTGCGAGATGAACAGGAAGGCAATGCCGAACTCGGCCTGCAGGTCGAGCATCAGGTTGATGATCTGGGCACGGATCGACACATCGAGCGCCGACACCGCCTCGTCGGCGATCACCACCTTGGGGTTGAGCGCCAGGGCGCGCGCAATCGCGATGCGCTGGCGCTGCCCGCCCGAGAACTCGTGCGGGTAGCGGTGCGCCGCCTCCGGCGGCAGGCCCACCTTCTGCAGCAGCCACTGAACCCGCTGCTCGGCCTCGGCGCGGGTGGCCAGGCCGTGCAGCAGCAAGGGCTCCATGACCGAGAAGCCCACGGTCAGGCGCGGGTCCAGCGAGGCAAAAGGGTCTTGGAACACGAACTGGATGTCGCGCCGCAGCGCGCGCAGATCGGCCCCCTGCAGGCCGGCGATGTCGCGCCCGGCCACCTGCACACGGCCGGCGCTGAACTCAAGCAGGCGCGCCAGCGAGCGGCCCGTGGTCGACTTGCCACAGCCCGACTCACCCACCAGCGACAGGGTCTCGCCCGGCTGCAGGCTGAAGCTCAGTTGCTCCACCGCATGGACCCGGCGCGTGACCCGGCCCAGCCAGCCGCCGCGCAAGGGAAAGTGCGTGACCAGGCCTTCGACCTGCAGCACCGGGGGCTGATCGCGGCGCACCGTGTCGACCGCCGTCAGGCTGGCCACGCTATCGCTGGCCTCCTGGCCCGGCAGGGCAAAGCGGGCCGGCAGGGCGTGCCCCTGCATGGCGCCCAGGCGCGGCACCGCCGCCATCAGGGCCCGGGTGTAGGGCTGCTGGGGCTGGGCGAACAGCGGCTGGCAGGCGCCCTCCTCGACCTTGTCACCTCGGAACATCACCAGCACGCGGTCGGCCACCTCGGCCACCACGCCCATGTCGTGGGTGATGAAGATCACGCCCATGGCCAGGTCGCGCTGCAGCTGCTGGATCAGCGTGAGGATCTGGGCCTGGATGGTCACATCGAGCGCCGTGGTGGGCTCGTCGGCAATCAGCAAGGCGGGCTTGCAGGCCAGGGCCATGGCGATCATCACGCGTTGACGCATGCCGCCCGAAAGCTGGTGCGGGTGCCGCGTGAGCACATTGCGCGCCTCGGGAATGCGCACCAGATCGAGCATGCGCAGGGCTTCGGCCAGCGCCGCGCCGCGCCCCAGCCCCTGGTGCAGCCGGATCGACTCGGCGATCTGCTCGCCCACGGTGAACACCGGGTTCAGGCTGGTCATGGGCTCCTGGAACACCATGGCCAGGTCGGCGCCGCGCAGGCTGCGCATCTGGCGGGCGCCAGCCTGGGCCAGGTCCACGCGCTCGCCGTTGCGGCGCGTGAGCCACATGCGACCGCTGTCGATGACGCCACCGCCCTGCTCGATCAGGCGCATCAGCGCCAGCGAAGACACCGACTTGCCCGAGCCCGACTCGCCCACGATGGCCAGGGTCTCACCCGCATCGACGTGGAAGTTCAGGCCCTTGACGGCCTGCAGGCGGCCTTGCTCGGTGCTGAAGCTGACGCGCAGGTCCTGCACCTCCAGCACGCGACGTGCGCTCTCGGCGGGGGGGATGGGCATTGCACTCATGCAGGACTCCGGTCGTCTTCGTCAGCGTAGATGGCCACCACCGGAGGCTGGCCCGGACGGACCCAGCCGCGGTACATCCCCTCGGTGTTGAAGGGCAAGGCCACCTGCCCTTGCGCGTCCACCGCGATCAGACCACCGCGCCCGCCCAGGGGCGGCAGCTTGTCGTGCACCACGCGACGGCAGGCCTCGGCCAGGCCGAGGCCTGCGTACTCGATCAGGGCCGACACATCATAGGCGGCCATGCCCCGGATGAAGGCCTCGCCCATGCCGGTGCACGACACGGCCACGGTGCGGTCGTTGGCATAGTTGCCTGCGCCCACCAGGGGCGAATCGCCCACCCGGCCAGGCAATTTGTTGGTGACACCGCCGGTGCTCGTGGCCGCGGCCAGGTGGCCCTGCGCATCCAGGGCGACCGCGCCCACCGTCCCCATCTTGGCGCGCTCGTCCAACGGCGCCTTGGCCGCCAGCAGGTTCTGGGCATCGTGGTCGAGTGCCGCTGTTCCACCAGGCGCCGCCTGCACACTGCGCAACTGGGCCAGGCGCTCCGGCGTGTCGAACCAGTCGGGCGCCACGGTTTCACACCCCCGCTCGATGGCAAAGCGCTCGGCCCCCTCACCGATCAGCAGGACCGGGCTGGCCGAGGCCAGCACGGCGCGCGCCGCCAGCACCGGATTGCGCAGACGGCGCACACCCGCCACCGCACCGGCGGCCAGATCGCTGCCACGCATCACGCAAGCGTCCAGCTCATGGCGCGCATCGGCGGTATAGACCGCGCCGCGCCCGGCGTTGAACAAAGGGCACTCCTCCAGCAGGCGCACGGTTTCGGTCACCACATCGAGCGCGTCGGCACCCTGGGCCAGCAGGGCCTGGCCGGCCAACAGAATGTCGTTCAGCGCGCTGCGGTAGCGGGTCTGCTGCTCGGGCGTGATGGCGCCACGGGTCAGCGTGCCCGCGCCGCCGTGCAGCACCAGCACGGGGGTCGGGCGGGAAGAAGTGGGGTGGGCTGTGGACAGCATGGGCGAGGGTCTGCTCCGTCGGTCGGTCGTTAAGTCAGTCGTTCGGCGTGCCAGGGCGGGCGGGCCCGCGGGGCCGGTCACGCCCTTCGGCAAGAGCGTCAAGGTGCAGCCAGGGCATGACGCTTTGGGTCAGCTCATGCTGGCGCTGCACCGCCGCATCGCTGCGCCGCGCCACGGCCGCCACCAGGGCCTCGATCAGCGCCAACGCGGTGGCGTTCGAGGTGGCGGCCACCTGACGCTGGATGTGGGCGTACAAGGTGCAGTCGGCCAGCGCCACCAGAGGCGAGGCGGGCTTGTCGGTCAGGGCCAGGATGCGCACACCGCGCTCACGCGCGAGCCGGGTCAGCTCAACGGTGTCACTGACGTAGCGCGGAAAGGCCAGCGTGATCAGCAGGTCGCGTGGCCCGCGCCGGAACAGCTGGCGCGCGGCATGCGACGGGCCGCCGGCCTGGGCCAGGCAGCTCACGCCGCTGCAGTAAGGTTCGAGTTCGTGCTGCAACAGGCCGGCCAGGAAGGCGCTGCTGCCCCAACCCAGGGTCATGACCTGATCGGCTTGCAGCAGCAGTTCGACGGCCTGCTCACAAGGTTGGTCCTGCAGGGCTTGCAGCGTGCGGTCCAGGTTGTCGCGCGTTTCCTGCAAGGAGGCCGCCATGGTCTGCACCGTGCCGGCAGGCTGCTGCAGGTTGCTGCGCAAGCTCTCAACGGGTGCCAGCACCGATTCGAAGCCGCGGGCCAGCTCGGCCCGGAATTGCGGGTAGCCGGCAAACCCCAGTGCCCGGGCCAGGCGGTTGGCGCTGGCCACAGAGACCTCGGTCTCGCGCGCAAATTCCTCGATGCTCAGCGTGGCGGCCCGGAAAGGGTGCGCCAACACGGCCCGCGCCATGCGTTGCAGTGCCGCCGGCAGGGCCGGCGCCTGGCTGGCCACATGCTGCAGCACGGGCAGGCCGGCAAAACGGCCAGTCCAATCAGCATGGGCGAGGTCACGGGACATGGTGGAAGGCGAGGTTTGTAAAAAAGTTTTCAGAGAACTGAAATACTGTAAAGCAATTTACAGGCCTGCCGCATGGGGTTCTTCCCGGGGGGCCAATGGGGCGGGGCGAGGCCCCATGCACCGATCGGGGGCGTGGGGCCCCAGAAGGCTGCAGCCCGGTGCACAGGCGAAAAAAAACCCGGCGGCTGCCGGGTTTTCCAAACTGGAGTTGAAAAGGTATTGCGTAACAATCAACTTGCATCCAACGCCTGAGGGGCTTTGACCGCCCTGCCGCAGCAGACCGGAGTCACCCCAGGATCGGTCATTCCGGACAGCGAAGATTCGCTGGCGCGACTCCGGACGACGACCCGGGGCGGCCCATCGGCGCCCACATTCTTCCCTGCATGCTTGTCAGCCCTTCAGCGGCCGGATCTACCGTCTGAGACGGCTTGGCGACAAATGAGCTGAAAAGCCCTTCGAATGTAACAATCCGATACGAAATCCGCAAGCCCGCCCGGCGACTCCAGGGGTCAAAGGGAGGCGCCCGAGGGCCTTCCCCTCCGGGGGCTCAGGCCAGCGTCATCAGACTGGCGTTCCCGCCGGCCGCCGCGGTGTTGACGCTGAGGGCTCGCTCGACCCACAGCCGCTCCAGGGGGATCGCGGCCTCGCCCGGCAGCAGACCGGTGATGCCCACGATAGGGCCCGGGCGCTGGGCCACTCGCAAGCCCACCTGGCGCAGGGCAGCGGGCTCACCGTGGTGCAGCACGGCATCAAAGTGGGTTTCCGGGCGGGTCCAGTCACTGCACAACACGATCCGGCCTTGCACCTCTTCGGGCAGGCGTTGCAACAGCGCCTGGGCGCTGTCAGGCCAGACCGCCTGGCTGCCCACGGCCAGCACGGCAGCCAGTTGACACAGGCGGTCGCTGTCCTGATCGGCCAGGCACAGCACGGACTCACGCGGCAACAGGCTGTAGACATTGCGCTCGCCGGTCGGGCCACGCAGACAACGCGCACGGCGGGTCTGGCCCTGCGCCCCCCATTGCGCGCAGGCCGCCGCCACGGCCGGCTGGGCGTTGCGTTCGGCCCACTCGGCCAAGGCTTGCAGAGGCGCCGACAGTGCAGCCGACGCGGGGTCCGCCGACACCGTGGCGCCCTCGTCGTCAAGGCTGCGCGCCAGAGCCGCCTCAGGGCGCTGGGCCAGCAGGCGGTACAGGTACAGCGGACCGCCTGCCTTGGGCCCGGTGCCCGACAGGCCTTCGCCACCGAAGGGCTGGACGCCCACCACCGCGCCCACCATGTTGCGGTTCACATACACATTGCCGGCATGGGCCCCGGCGACCACGCGCTCGATGGTTTCATCGATGCGGGTGTGCAGGCCCAGGGTCAGCCCGTAGCCGGTGGCATTGATCTGGTCGAGCAACTCGGGCAGGGCTTCGCGGCGGTAGCGCAGCACGTGCAGCACGGGGCCGAACACCTCGCGCTGCAGTTCGCTGAGGCTGTTCAGTTCGATCACGGTGGGCGGCACGAAATGGCCGTGCCGAGTGTCGTCCAACCCGCCCCGACCCAGGGGCTGCTGCACCCGGCGGCCCTGGGCACGCAGGGCATCGATGTGGCGCAGCAGGCCGGCCCGGGCTTCGGCATCGATCACCGGGCCCACGTCGGTGTGCAGCTGATCGGGGCGGCCCAGGCGCAACTCGGCCATGGCGCCAGTCAACATCTGCAGCACGCGGTCGGCGGCCTCTTCCTGCACGCACAACACGCGCAGGGCCGAGCAGCGCTGGCCCGCACTGTCAAAGGCCGAGGCCAGCACGTCGGTGACCACCTGCTCGACCAGGGCGGACGAGTCCACGATCATGGCGTTCTGACCGCCGGTCTCTGCGATCAGCGGTATCGTGCGGCCGGCGGGGCTCAGGCGGCCTGCCAGTTGGCGTTGCAGCAGGCGCGCCACTTCGGTGGAGCCGGTGAACATCACCCCTTGAATGCGCTCGTCGGCCACCAGGGTGGCCCCCACGGTTTCACCGCGGCCGGGCAGCAGTTGCAGCACGGCGTCGGGCACGCCGGCCTGGCGCAGCAGGCGCACGGCCTGCGCGGCCAGCAAAGGGGTCTGCTCGGCCGGCTTGGCCAGCACCGGGTTGCCGGCGGCCAGGGCGGCGGCAACCTGGCCGGTGAAGATGGCCAGCGGAAAGTTCCAGGGGCTGATGCAGACCACGGGGCCCAGCGGACGGTGCGGCAGATCGGCCAGATCGCGGCGCGCCTGGGCGGCGTAATAGCGCAGGAAATCGACCGCCTCGCGCACCTCGGCCACGGCATTGGCGCAGGTCTTGCCCGCTTCGCGCACCAGCAGGCCCATCAGCACGCCCATTTGTTGCTCCATCAGGTCAGCGGCCTGCTCCAGGGCCAGGGCCCGCCGAGCCGGGGCCGTGGCGGCCCAGCCGGGTGCGGCCTCGGTGGCCGCCTGCAGCGCCCATTCGACGCCGGCCAGGGTGGTTTCCTGCACCCGGCCAACGGGGTCGCGCAGATCAGCCGGGTTGAGCACCGGCTGGGCCGGTTCGGCCCACTCGGCCTGGGCCTCAGGTCCGGCCAGCAGCGGCTGGGCCTGCCATTCGACGTGGGCGCTGCGCAACAGGTCGGCCTGCAGGGCCTGCAGCGCGGTGTCGCACGCCAGGTCCACGCCCTTGGAGTTGCGGCGGGCCGCGCCGTACAACTCGGGCGGTGTACCGATCGATGGGTGGGGCAGCCCCAGCGTGCCTTCGCGCAGCGCCATCTGCTCGACGGTCTGCACCGGGTCCTGGACCAGTTCGTCCAGCGGCAGGCTGGTGTCGGCAATGCGGTTCACGAACGAGGTGTTGGCACCGTTCTCCAACAGGCGGCGCACCAGGTAGGCGAGCAGGGTTTCGTGGTTGCCCACGGGCGCATAAATGCGGCAGGGCCGGTTCAGACGGCCCGCCGTTTCCGGGCCCACCACCTGCTCGTACAGGGGTTCGCCCATGCCGTGCAGACACTGGAACTCGTACTGACCGGGCTGGTAGCGGGCCGGGTCGGCCAACTGGTAGATGGCGGCCAGGGTGTGGGCGTTGTGGGTGGCGAACTGGGGGTAGATGGCCTCGGGCGCAGCCAGCAGGCGGCGGGCGCAGGCCAGGTAGGACACGTCGGTATAGGCCTTGCGGGTGTACACGGGGTAGTCGCTCAGGCCATCGAGCTGGGCACGCTTGATTTCGCTGTCCCAGTAGGCGCCCTTGACCAGGCGCACCATCAGGCGGTGAGCACTGCGCCGGGCCAGGTCGATCACGCAGTCGATCACTTGCGGGCAGCGCTTCTGGTAGGCCTGGATCACGAAACCGATGCCGTTCCAGCCCGCCAGAGCAGGCTCGAAGCAAAGGCGCTCAAGCAACTCCAGCGACAGCTCCAGGCGGTCGGCTTCTTCGGCGTCGATGTTCAGACCGATGTTCTGGCCACGCGCCTGCAGCGCCAACTGGCGCAGCACGGGGTACAGCTCGGCATGGACGCGGTCGTGCTGGGCCCGGCTGTAGCGCGGGTGCAGCGCCGACAACTTGATCGAGATGCCGGGGCCTTCATACACGCCGCGCCCGGCCGAGGCCCGGCCGATGGCTTCGATGGCCTGCTGGTAGTCACGCAGGTAGCGCTGGGCATCGGCGGTGGTGAGTGCGGCCTCGCCCAGCATGTCGTAGGAGTAGCGAAAGCCCTGGGGCTCCAGAGTGGCGGCATGGCGCAGGGCCTGGGCGATGGTTTCGCCCGTCACGAACTGCTCGCCCATCATGCGCATGGCCATGTCCACCCCTTTGCGGATCAGGGGCTCGCCGCCGCGCGCAGTCAGCCGCCCCAGCGCCGCCCCCAAGCCGCTTTCGCTGTGGGTGGAGACCAGCTTGCCCGTCAGCAGCAGGCCCCAGGTGGCTGCGTTGACGAACAACGAAGGGCTTTTGCCCAGGTGGCGTGCCCATTCGCCATGGGCGATCTTGTCCCGGATCAGGGCATCGCGGGTGGCGGCATCGGGGATGCGCAGCAAGGCTTCGGCCAGGCACATCAAGGCCACCCCCTCCTGGGACGACAGTGCGTACTCCTGCAGCAGGCCCTGCACCAGGCCGGCCCGGCCGCCGGCACTCTTGCGCTCGCGCAGATGGCGGGCCAGACGCTGGGCCAGTAGCTGGGTGGCGTCGGCCAAGGGCTGGGGCAGGCGGGCTTGCTTGAGCAACTCGGGCACCACCTCGGTCTCGGGCCGGCGCCAGGCTGCGGTGATGGCAGCCCGCAGCGGGTCCGCTGACAGCAGGCCTGGCGTGAACGGCTGGAAAGGGATGCAGGTGTCGGCATCGGCACTGAGGGGCGGACGGACTGACATGGCGAGGCTCCTTGGATTCGGTGAATTGCGCTATCTTCCAAGCCTTAACGCCGAATGTTTATCCATATTTATTCGATTTGAATGAACAAATCACCAGGCAATTCACCTTCAGTGCGCAGGTCATGCGAGCGTCGCACAATGGACGGCATGAAATCACTGCAAGACATTGCCCTGTCCATGCTCGATCTGGTGGCGGTTCGCGAAGGCGGCACCGTGGCCGACGCGCTGTCCATCGCCCTGCGCACCGCCCAGCACGCCGAAAAGCTGGGCTTCAAGCGTTACTGGCTGGCCGAGCACCACAACATGAGTGGCATCGCCAGCTCGGCCACCGCCGTGCTGGTGGGCCACATCGCTGGCGGTACCGAGCGCATCCGCGTGGGCTCGGGCGGCGTGATGCTGCCCAACCATGCACCGCTGGTGGTGGCCGAGGCCTTCGGCACCCTGGCCGAGCTCTACCCGGGCCGCATCGACCTGGGCCTGGGCCGCGCACCGGGCACCGACGGGCTGACCATGCGGGCGCTGCGCCGGGACCGGGTGGAGACCGAAGAAGACTTTCCACGCGATGTGGCCGAACTGCAGCGCCTGCTGGGCCCGGTGCAGCCCGGCCAGCGCCTGATCGCCATGCCGGGCGCCGGCACCCAGGTGCCGATCTGGTTGCTGGGCTCCAGCCTGTTTTCGGCCCAGCTGGCGGCCGAGCGCGGTCTGCCCTATGCCTTTGCCTCGCACTTTGCGCCGCGCCTGCTGCTGCAGGCGGTGGACCTGTACCGGCGCCTGTTCAAGCCCTCGGCCACGCTTGAAAAGCCGTATGTGGTGATTGGCGTGCCGCTGATTGCAGCCCCGACCGATGAAGAGGCCGAATTCCTCGCCAGCAGCACCTACCAAAGGGTGCTGGGCATCCTGACCGGTGACCGACGCCGCCTTCAGCCCCCGCTGCCGCATTTCCGTGCCCAGCTGGCACCCCAAGAACGCGCCGCGGTCGACGACTTTCTGGCCGCCGCCGTGGTGGGCGGACCTGGCACCGTGCGTGAGGGCCTGGCGCGGCTGGCCGACCTGACCCAGGCCGACGAATTCATGCTCGTCAGCGACGTGTTCGATCCCACCCTGCGCCTGCGCTCGCTGGAGATTGCCGCAGCGGCCCGACAGGGCTGAGCCGCCCCGGGCGCCACGCGCCCACCTCCTGTCGCGCCCCCCGACAGGCCTGAGCCCGCCCGCCGGCTGCGCGGCCCAGGCCCCGAGTTTTCCACTCAAGCATTGATCTGAAATTCTTTGAATTTCGGCCACTCTGCTATAGACTTGGCTCGTTTCAATCACGAAACTATGTTTTACCTAAGAAACGAACCGGATTGGAGAACGTCATGAGTGCATCTGCGGCCGCCGAAGGCGTGCAAACCGCGTACCAACCGCCTGAGGGCATGGATCTGGGGCAATGGCTGAAGTCGCGTGTGGCCACGCGCGCCACCCGCCGCTACGACTGGGAGGCCCTGAAGTTCCAGGCTGATTTCGACCCCAAGTACGCCCGTGCCCAGATGCGCTACATCGGCACCGGTGCCACCGGCGTGGACAGCGACGAGAACACGGTGGTGGCCGAGCACTTCACCTTCTCCACCATGATCCTGCCGGCCGGCGCCGAAGGCCCGCTGCACATCCACACCGATGCCGAAGAAGTGTTCTTCGTGATGCGCGGCCGCGTGAAGCTGATTGCCGAACTGAACGGTGAAACCTGGGAAATGGAAGCCGGCGAACGCGACCTGATCTCCTGGCCCGTGGGCGTGTACCGCGGCGTGATCAACATCGGTGACGAAGAAGCCCTGATGTGCGTGATGATCGGCAACCCCAAGCCGGTGACCCCCACCTACCCGCCCAGCCACCCCTTGGCCAAGGTCAAGCGCTGAGCCCCTGGCCAGCCACCCACGAGGAAACAACATGAGTGTTCAGGGCATTGACGAAATCACCTTCGGTGCGGCGGACCTGGCCAAGTGCCGCCAATTCTTCAGCGACTGGGGCCTTCACCTGGTGTCCGAGGAGCCGCAAGAGCTGGTGTTCGAGTCGCTCAACGGCTGCCGCGTGAAGGTGGCCCATTCCGACAAGCCTGGCCTGCCCGCCGGCATCGAGGCCGACCCCACACTGCGTGAAGTGGTATGGGCCGTGGGCTCGAACGCCGAACTGGACGTGCTGCGCTCGCGCCTGGCCGGCCAGCCCGGCTACGTCGACGATGGCCAGCGCATCGGCTGCACCGACCCCAACGGCCTGGCCGTGCGGGTGCAGGTGACGCGCAAGCGCGTGCTGGACCTGCCCTGCGCGCAGACCAACACCTGGGCCACACGCGGCCGGGTGAACCAGCCCAGCCCGGCCTACGACCGCGCCACGCCGGTCGAAGTGGGCCACGTGGTGTTCTTCGTGAAAGACCTCGCAGCCACCACCGCCTTCTATGAACAACACCTGGGCTTCGTGGTGTCCGACCGCTACCCGGGTCGCGGCCACTTCATGCGCTGCGCCCTCGAGGGCGGCCACCACGACCTGTTCCTGCTGCAACTGCCCGAGCCCCGCGCCGGCCTGAACCACGTGGCCTTCACCGTGCGTGACCTGCACGAAGTGATTGGCGGCGGCATGCACATGTCGCGCTGTGGCTGGAGCACCGAGCTCGGCCCGGGCCGGCATCCGATTTCGTCGGCCTTGTTCTGGTACTTCATCAGCCCGGCCGGTGCCCTGGTCGAGTACTACACCGACGAAGACGAGCTGACCGCCGACTGGCAGGCCCGCGATTTCACCCCCGGCCCCACCGTGTTTGCGGAATGGGCCATCAAGGGGGGCATCGACGGCCAGACACGACGCCAGGTCAACGCCGATGCACCGAGCGGTCGCTTCATGACCGATCGCCCCAAAGACTGATTCCCTCAGATCACCCCACGAACCCTCCGGAGGTTATTGATGAGCGCCACCCCCCCTCTCTACAACGAAACCCACCAGCACCGCGAAGCGCCGCCCACGGCCTACGAGACCCTGCTGGGCGACTCGATCGAACGTGCTTTCGCGCAAGGCCTGCACGAAATCGAAGCCCTGATCGACTACCTGAACAAGGCCGGCCCCGCCGGCCCCAACAGCCAGCCCTGGACGGTTGAGACCTTCAAGGCCGAAATGGCCCGCCTCGGCGCCTGATCCCCCCTCACCCTGGAGCACCTCAAGATGCAAACGTCCAACGTCTATTTCCAGCAAGACCCGGTCGACGCCGCCCTGGCCGTGGGCCTGAAAGACCTGTGGTTCCCGATCTGCCCCTCGTCCTTCCTCAAGAACGACCCGATCTCGCTGCGCCGCATGGGCTACAAGATCGCGCTGTGGCGCGACCATGAAGGCAAGGTCCACGCGCTCGAAGACCACTGCCCGCACCGCGGCGCCCCGCTGTCGCTGGGCGTGATCCTGGGTGATCGCATCGCCTGCCCCTACCACGGCGTGGAAGTGAGCCATGACGGCACCGTGACCAGCGTGCCCGCCATGCCCGGCTGCAAGCTGGAAGGCTCGCGTACCACCCGCATGTTCCATGCGGTCGAAAGCAATGGCGCGATCTTCCTGTTCAACTCGACCGAGCCGCAAATCGACACCCCGCCGCCGCTGCGCCTGCCTGAAGAGCTGACCTCGCCCGAGTGGTCCTCGTTCCTCTGCTACACCGAGTGGGGCTGCGACTACCGCTATGTGATCGACAACGTGATCGACCCCATGCACGGCACCTTCCTGCACAAGCAGTCGCACACCATGTACGAAGGCGATGTGACGGCCGAATTCCACATCCGCGACACCGACACCGGCTTCGTGTTCGAGAAAAAGGGCCAGCGCAACGTCAACTTCGACTGGACCGAGTGGATCGACACCGGCATCCACCTGATGCGCCTCGAGATCCCGTACCCGAAGACCGGCGGCCCTGGCGGCAACTTTGCCATCATCGGCAGCTACACCCCCATCAGCCGCCAGGCTTCGGGCGTGTTCCACTGGCGCTGCCGCAAGGTGGACGGCTGGCAGCGCGACACCTGGCGCTTCCTGTACAAGAACCGCCTGGAGCAACGCCACTGGAATGTGCTGGAGCAAGACCGTGTGGCCGTCGAGACCATGGAGCCCGATGCCAACCAGCGCGAGTTCCTGTACGCCCACGACATGGGCATCGTGCGCCTGCGCCGTCACCTGAAGGGCCTGGCCCAGGCCCAGATCGACCGCACCGCCACCCCGGCCTGAGCGCAAGCGGCCTGAACCGCCCGGCACGCTCTCAAAGCGGCCTCAAAGCGACTGACAAGCGCCCCCGACCGCACCTGGCAAGCCCTGGCTACCAGCTTGCCTCGGGGGCGCAGCGCTCTGTGACCGACATTAAACTCAAGCCCTCCCGACCCCACCCACAGCCCCCGTCACGGCCATGTCGAATCTACTCAATGCCTACATCCACGCGCTTCGTTACGAGGCCGAGGACATCCACAGCGTCGAACTGCGGCGCGCCGGCGGAGGTGAACTGCCCGAGTTCGCCGCCGGCTCCCACATCGACCTGCACCTGCCCAACGGGCTGGTGCGCAGCTACTCGCTGCTCAACGCCGCCGGTGAGCGCCACCGCTATGTGCTGGGCGTGCTGAAAGACCGGCGCAGCCGCGGCGGCTCCCGCTGTGTGCACGAAGCCCTGCGCGTGGGCCAGACCATCGCCATCAGCGAACCGCGCAACAACTTCGCGCTGCACGAAGACGCAGGCCACTCGGTGCTGGTGGCGGGCGGCATCGGTGTGACGCCCATCCTGTGCATGGCCACCCGGCTGAAGCAGTTGGGTCGCTCATTCGAAGTGCTGTACTTTGCCCGCTCGCGCAAGAGCGCGGCCTTCATCGCCGAGCTGCAGGCCCTGGGCGCACCGCTGCACCTGCACTTCGACGACGAACAGAGCGGCCCCCCTGACCTGAAAGCCCTGCTGGCCGCCCGGCCCGCCCAGGCGGACACCCACTATTACGCCTGCGGCCCCGCCGTGATGCTCGACGCCTTTGAAAAGTTCTGCGCCGAGCTGGGCTACGCCAACGCCCACATCGAACGCTTCACTGCCGTCGAGGTGGCCGCCGCCTCCGATGCGCGCCAAAGCTTCACGGTCGAGCTCAAGCGCTCGGGCAAGTCGATCACCGTCGAGGCCGGCCAAAGCCTGCTGCAGGCCCTGAACTCCGCCAAGATCAATTGCGTGACCAGCTGCGAAGAAGGCATCTGCGGCGCCTGCGAAACCCGCGTGCTGGAGGGCCAGCCCGACCACCGCGACTCGGTGCTCAGCACCGCGGAACGCGCGGCCAACAAGGTGATGATGATCTGCGTGTCGGGCTGCAAGAGCGAGCGCCTGGTGCTGGATCTTTGAGCGTGCCTCAGCCAACCGTTTGAAGTGATGCAAGAGGATCGCACGGGCGTGCGCATCCTCGGCGGGGCACGTTTCGACAACGTGCCCCATGATGGGAGCCCGAGGTGACTCAGGTCTCGCGACGGGGCGGCCTGCGCGTCCTGGGCGCCATGTCCTCCCAGCTCGCACGCTCCTGTTCGATGGCCTCGCGCAATTCATCTTCCGACGGCAAAACCAATCTGTACTGGGATGCGAAGATCTGCTCGCTGCCCTTCAAGACGGAATACCGTGCCACCGACAGATCCTTCTGATCGCACAACAGAATGCCAACAGTCGGGTTGTCGGCAGGTCCACGCCTGAGTTCGTCGTACATGCGCACATACATGTCCATCTGCCCAATGTCCTGATGGGTCAATCGACCGGTTTTCAGATCGATCAGTACAAAACACTTGAGCAGGTAGTTGTAGAACACCAGATCAATATAGAAATCCTGAAAATCAGTGCTCACCCGCTGCCGCTGCTGACGTGCGACGAAGGCAAATCCTTGCCCCAACTCCAGCAAGAAGGATTGCAACTTGTCCATCAAGGCCTGCTCTAGGCTGGACTCCAGCAACCGGCCCGACCCAGGCAAGCCCAAGAACTCCAACATCACAGGATCTCGCACAAAGTCCCGCGGTCTGGGCTCTGGCGCGGGGGCAGGCCCGTTATCAGCGGGGGCCATGACTTGATCGGTGTCGAGCAAACGTCGCTCGTAGTAAAGGGTATCGATCTGCCGATCAAGGACCCGTGAGCTCCAATTCTGGCTGGCCGCTTCTGTCATGTACCAACGGCGAGCTTTCTGATCGCTCACGCGCAAGAGCATTCTGTAGTGGGTCCAACTCAATTCGCGACGCAGTGCGTCGCGAATTGGGAAGCCCAGAAAGAAGCCACGCATGTGTCTGAGGTTGGAGACGTCAAAGCCCTTACCAAACTCGCGGCTGAGGGTCTCAGCCAACCGGGGCAGCAACCTTTGGCCATATGCGGCCCGAGAGGTGCCACCTTGCTCAAATTCAACGATGTGGCGCCCGATCTCCCAACAGGTCGTCACCTGCACCACGTCCACCGCCCGCAGCGCTTGACGGCGCCCGCGGTGAATGGCGTCCCGCAACACGTCCAGCAGACCTGACAGGGATACAGAGTCCGAGGCGGGCACTTGTTTCATGCGCTTGCTCCTTGCTGGGCGATCGTCCAAGAATGCAAGGAGTCTGTGGCTGCCAACGCATGCGCTCGCCATGGTTCTCAGGCCCGACAGGATCAAGGGGGCTGGCAAATGACTGCGCGGCCCATCGGGCTGCCCAGCTCAGACTCGCGCCCCCAAAGACCCAAGCCCGGTCCCAGGGCAGAAGTCAGAACGTCCCCGGGTAAGACCCCCCATCCAACAGCACGTTCTGCCCATTGATGTAGCCCGCATGCACGCTGCACAGGTAGGCGCAGGTGTTGCCAAGCTCGTCGGGCTGACCCAGGCGACGCGCCGGGTGGCGGGCGATGCGGGCGGCGCGCACGGCCTCGGCGGTGCTGCCTTCACGCCGCGCCTGGGCTTCGAAGTTGCCGGCCAGGCGGACGGTGTCGAAGGTGCCGGGCAGCACGTTGTTGATGGTGACGCCGCGGGCCACGGTGCTGCGCGCCAGCCCGGCCACAAAGCCGGTCAGGCCGCTGCGGGCGCCATTGGACAGGCCCAGCCCATCCACCGGGGCTTTCACGGCGCTGGAGGTGATGTTGACGATGCGGCCAAAGCCGCGCGCCATCATGCCGTCCAGCGTGGCCTTGATCAGCTCGATGGGCGCCAGCATGTTGGCGTCCAGGGCCTTGATCCAGTCCTCGCGCTGCCACTGGCGGAAGTCGCCTGGCGGTGGGCCGCCTGCGTTGGTGACCACGATGTCGAAGTCGGGGTGCGCTGCAAAGATGCGGGCGCGCCCTTCGGCGCTGGCCACGTCGGCCGCCACCCAGTCGGCCCGGCCGGGCCCGAGGGCGTTCAGACGCTCGGCCGCTTCGCGCAGGGGCCCTTCGGTGCGGGCCACGATGACCACCTGCACACCTTCGCGCACCAGCGCGGCGGCACAGGCCAGGCCCAGGCCTGAACTGGCGCCGCACACCAGGGCCTTGCGGCCCGAAATTCCCAGATCCATGACTCGCTACTCCTTGCTTAGCGTGGTGGCTGCTTCAGGCCGTGGCCCAGGGCATGGGCGACTCGTTCAGGCCCCAGTACCAGCTCTTCTGGGTCGTGTACTCCAGGATGCCGAGGCGGCCTTTTTCGCGCCCGGTGCCGCTCATCTTGACGCCACCGAAGGGCGTGCTGACCGAGAACACCTTGTAGGTGTTGACCCAGACGGTACCGGTCTGCAGGGCCTGGCCCAGGCGCCAGGCGGTCTTGTAGTCGCGCGTCCAGATGCCTGAGGCCAGGCCGAACACGTTGTCATTGCACTGGGCCACCAGGTCGGCCTCGTCACGCCAGGGCAGCAGGGCCAGCACCGGGCCGAAGATTTCTTCCTGGCACATGCGGGCGCTGTTGGGCAGGCCTTCGATCACGGTGGGGGTGTAGTAGCTGCCGCGCTCGAACAAAGCGCCCTCGGGCCGCACGCCGCCGGCCAGCAACTGGCCGCCTTCGTCCAGGCCCAGTTGCACGTAGCGCTCGACCGAGGCACGGTGGCCCTGATTGACCAGGGGACCCATCTGGGTGCTTTCGCTGGAGGGATCGCCCACACGCAGCGCCTTCACGCCGGCCAGCAGGCGGGCCTTGAACTCGGCGTAGACGCTTTCATGCACAAAGGCGCGTGAGCCGGCAATGCAGGACTCGCCCGAAGAGCTGAAGATGCCATACAGCACCCCGGCCACGGCGTGGTCCAGATCGGCGTCGGCGCACACGATGGTGGGCGACTTGCCCCCCAGCTCCAGCGAGGTGGGCATGAGCTTTTCAGCCGCCAGGCGGGCAATGCCCAGGCCGACGGTGGTGCCGCCGGTGAAGGCGATGCGCTTGATCAACGGGTGCTTGACCAGGGCATCGCCCACGATCGAGCCCTTGCCCGGCAGCACGCTGATGATGCCCTCGGGCACACCGGCCTGCTCAGCGATGCGGGCCAGCTCGATGGCCATGCGCGGGGTGATCTCGGCGGGCTTGAACACCACGGCACAACCGGCTGCCAGCGCCGGGGCCAGCTTCTGGGCCTCGCTGGCGATGGGGGAGTTCCAGGGGGTGATGGCCCCGACCACGCCCAGAGGCTCGTGCGCGCTCAGGGTGAAGTAGTCGCCGCGCGCCGGGGTGAGCTGGTCCTCCCAGGTTTCGCAAGCCGCCGCAAAGAACTGGAAGGTGCCTGCCGCGCTGGCCACCAGGGCTCGGGTTTCCTTGATCGGCTTGCCGTTGTCCAGGCGCTGCAGCTGGGCCAGCTCTTCACCGCGCTCACGGATACCGGCCGCGATGCGGTGCAGGATGGCCGCCCGTTCATGCCGCTTGAGCCCCGCCCAGGCGGGTTGCTGACGGGCACGCTCGGCGTACTGGACCGCCTCGTCCACATCGGCGGCGGTGGCCGCATGCAGGGTGGCGACGGTGCTGCCGTCGTGCGGGTATTCGGTGGCGTACTCGGGGCCGGAGGCATCGCGCCAACGCCCGGCCAGCAGGGTTTGCAGTTTTTCGGTCATGGAGGGTCTCAGACAGTGACGGCGGCGCCGCGGTTGTGCAGGAAACGAAGCCCGGACAGCACGGTCAGCGCCGAGGTCTTGGGGTTGTCGGCCAGTGGCTTGCCGCGCATGGTCAGCTCCATCTCGCCGAACTCGCCGCGCACGCTGATCTGGTGGATGTTCTCGCTCACGGTGGGGTCGGCGATCAGGCACACCCGGGTGGCATCCAGGCCCAGGCCCGCCAGCGAAAGGGTGGCGGCCACATTGGCGTTCTTGGGATACAGCTGGGCGGCCTCACGGGCCGTGGCTTCCAGAATCACGGTGGGCTCGGTGATGGCGGACAGATCGCAAACGTCTTCGGCCGGGGTGCCGCGCCAGCCTGAGGGCGGTTTGCGCCCGGTGTAGCGCACCTCGCTGAGGCCGGCCAGGCGCGCGGCGGCAATGGCGTCCACGCCGCCGATGGCACCCGACAGCAGGTGCAGCTGGGTGGCGCCCTGCTCGGCAGCCTCGGCCAGTTGCTCGGCCATGCCCGGGCCAGACAAGGCGCCGATCGACAGCACAGCGCATTCCACGCCACGCTGCAATGCAGGCACCACATGCTCGATGAGCGCCGCGTGTCCGGCGCATTCCAGCACCAGCGTGGTCTCGGCGGGCACGCTGGTGGTCACGGTGGCGGCATCGCCCACCACGGCACGCGCCTCATCCAGGCCGGCAGCCTGGACCACGATGTGGGTGATGCGCACGCCGGTGTGGCCGGCCAGGCGCTGAAAGATGGATCGTCCGATCGCGCCAAACCCGATCAGGGTGACAGGCTGGGTCTCCCGCCCGGGGTGGGCCTGGGTGATCGCTTGGGTGGTGGCTTGGGTGGTGGCTTGGATCATGCAGCCTCCTTCTTGAGGATGGGGCCGGCGAACTTGGCGGCGAACGGGCCCCAGGCCTTCATGTCGACCTCGACCACCACCGGGCCCTTGGCGGCCAGCGCCTGGCCCAGCACCTCGGCGGTGCGCGCCGGGCTGTCGAGCAGGAAATGGCGGGCCTTGAGGCTGGCGCAGAAGTTCGCGAAATCGGGGGTGTGCAGCTCGACGTAGCAATGGCGGCTGCCATAGATGTCGTCCTGGATGTTCTTGATCACGCCATAGCGGCTGTCATTCATCAGCATCACCACCAGGTCGGCGTTCTCCTGCACGGCGCAGGCGAGTTCGCCCACATTGAGCATGAAGCCACCGTCGCCCACCAGGGCCACCGTCTTGCGGCCCAACTGGTGCTCGGTGTTGGCAACAGAGGTGCCGATGGCCATGGCCAGGCCTTGGCCGATGCCCCCGCCCAGGGCGTGCACGCCGGCGCGGGGGTGGTCCAGCACCGGAGCCCGGTTGCCCCACATGCTGTTGGACAAGGTGATGTCGCGCACCCACCAGAGCTGCTTGCCGACCGCGGCGCCCACCTGGTTCTTGAGTTCGACATAGGCGCCCAGGGTGTCGTCCACATGGGCGGCGGCGGCAGCCCGTGCCTTTTGCACGTCGGGCACCAACTGCGGGTCGACCTGCATGCGGCCTTCCAGCAGGTCGGCCAGTGCGTTCAGCGTGAGCTCGGCATCGCCCTGCACAAAGTACTGGCTGTTGTAGCCGCGGTTGTGCGCCAGGGCATTGGCGTCGATGCGGTAGATCGATGCCGGCAGCTTGAGCTTGTAGCGCAGGGTTTCGTTGCTGCGCAGGCGTGAGCCCACGACCAGCAGGGCGTCGCAGGTCTGGTACAGGTCTTCGGCGGGCTTTTGCAGGTTGTAGGAACCCAGGCTGGCCGGGTGGTCCTCGGCCAGGATGCCGCGGCCCTGCACGGAGGTCACCACGCCCCAGCCCATCTTCACCAGGCGGGCCACGGCGGCACTGGCGCCGCGTGCGCCGCCGCCCAGCCACAGCAGGGGGCGCTTGGCGCCAGCCAGGGCATCGGCCAGGGCCTGCACGCTCTCGGCTTCGGGCAGCACCGGGCGCAGCGGCAGCGGACGCAGGTCGGCCGGCAGGTCGAGCAGGGTGGCCTGCACATCGATGGGGATTTCGATGCTCACGGGCCCGCAGGGCGGGGTGAAGGCCAGGCGGGCCGCCTCGCGCAGGGTGGCCAGGGCGGTTTCGGCGTTGCGGATGCGGAAAGCCGCCTTGCCCACCGACTGCAGCATGGCCAGTTGGGCCGGCGCTTCGTGGATGTAGCCGAGGTCGCGGTCCAGGTAGGGCGACTCGATCTGCCCGGTCAGGTGCAGCATCGGGGTGCCGGCCGTGAGGGCCTCGATCATGGCGCCGGCGGCATTGCCCGCGCCGGTGCCGGTGCTGGTCACGCACACCCCCAGGGCGCCGCTGACCCGGGCGTAGGCATCGGCCATGTTGCAGGCGCCGGCCTCGCCCCGTGCCGACACGAATCGGATCTTCTGACGCCGGTGGAAGGCGTCGAGGATGGGCATGTTGTGGATCGAGATCACGCCAAAGGCGGCGCGAACACCACATTGCTCTAGGAATCGGGCGGCAAGTTCGCCAACGGTGATGCGATGAGGGGCTGCTGTGGTCATGGTGTGGGGGGTGGGACGGGGTTGACGGTCAACCGCTGCGCTGGGGCAGATGGCTGATGCGTTGGGTGACCTGGGCAGCGGCTTGCTGCACCAGTTGAACCAGGGTGCGCGCCTGATCGGCCTCGATCTGCTGCGCCGGCACGGTCATGCTGACCGCGGCCACCACCTGGTGGCGGTCATTGAAAACGGGGGCAGCGATGGTGGAGATACCGGTTTCGAAGCCGCCCTGGCTGATGCCATAGCCATTGGCCATGTCCTGGTCGATCAGGGCCTTGAGCTGCACCAGGGTGGTCGGCGTCTTGGGTGTGTAGGCGTGCAGTTCGGGCTCGGGGTAGAGCTGGGACAGGCCGGCCATGTCGAGGTTGGACAGCAGCAGGCGACCCAGCACGGTGGCGTGGGCCGGCAAGCGCGCGCCGACCTGGATCGAATGGAACACCGATTGGCGGCCCATGGCCTTGGCGACGAACACCACCTCGCGCCCGTCGCGCACCACCAGGTGGGCCGAATAGCCACTCTGGTCGCGCAGGCCCTCGATGATCGGAATGCCATGCTCGGTCAGCTCCATCGAGGCCAGGTACTCAAAGCCCAGGCGCAGCACCCCGATGCTCAGCTTGTAGTTGGGGCTGTCACTGACACGTTCGACAAAGCCCATCTGTTCCAGGGTCTGCAGCAGGCGGAACACCGAGGCCCGCGGCACGTCCAGGCGGCGCGACAGCTCGGCGCCGGTGAGCTGCGGCTCCTGACGGGTGAAGCAGCCCAGCAATTGCAGGCCACGGGCCAGGCCCGGGACGAGGTAGCGGTCGCTTGCGTTGTTCATGTGTTGGTTCTCCTGGTCTCTCGATCTGTGTTCAGGGGGTGGCCTGCAGCAAGGCATTGACCGCATCGGCGGCCTCCAGCGCGCAGGCATGGCCCACCGGGCCCAGTGAGAGATAGGGAGCACCGACCCGATTGGCCAGGCCTTCGCAGGCGGCCGCCGGGGTGATGGTGTCAGCGCTGCCACTGGCCACGGTGACCGGACAGGTTACCGCAGCCAGCAGGGTGTCGAGGTCGGCCTGGGCGAGCAGTCGCGCGGCCTGGGTGTAGCCGGCGGGGTTGATGGCCGCCATGATCGATTTCACGTAAGCCACCAGCGACGCATCGGCCTGGGCCGACAGCATGGCGGCCCCCCGGTGCTCGGCCATGCCGGCCGGGCCCAGGCGCGCCAGGTTGGCCAGCCGATCGCGCAGCTTGCTGTCGCGCACGGCGGGATCGGCCAAGCCATAGCCCAGGGCTGGTGAGAGCAGGGTCAGGCGCTCGACCGAATCCGGGCCTTGTGCCACTGCCGCAGCGGCCATCAGGCAGCCCAGGGAGTGGCCGGCCAGACGGATCGGCTGCTGCGCCAGGCCCAGGGCCTGAAGCCATTGCCAGACCCGCGTGCCGTAGTCGGCGGCCGTCGGCCAATCGGCCTCGACCGGGGTGCTCTGGCCATAGCCTGGGGCGTCCCAGGCCAGCACGGTGAAGCGACTCTGCAGGCCTTGCAATTGGCGCAGCCAACTGCCCGAGCCCGACCCAATGCCGTGCAACAGCACCAGCAAGGGGCCTTGGCCCGCCCGACGGTAGGCGATATCGCCCCCGGCGGTCGAGACGACCTGGACAGGCCACTGCTGAGCCATTTCTTGCAAGGTCATGTTTTTGGCGCCTGCTTCAGCGACCCAGATCGCGCTTGATCTTGGCCAGGGGCGAATCAGGCGGGTAGACCGGGGTGATCGGCTTGGGCGAGCCCAGCATCACGCACATCAGGGCATCTTCGTCGCCGATGTTTTGCTCCTCGCGGTACACCCCCGGGGGCACCGAGATCAGGTCACGTTCACCGACCACGGTCTCCCAGCGTTGGCCGTCCTTTTCGCAGATCACCTTCATGGCGCCACGCATCACGAAGAAGATTTCTTCCACGTCGTAATGGATGTGCGAGGGGCCGATGTTGCCCGCCGGGATGACCATGGTCGAGAACGTGAAGTGGGCCGAGGGCACGGTGTTGTTGTCACTGGACACGCCAGTGCCACCGGTGCCCACGTAACGCATCTGGGCGCGACGGTACTTGGGGTCGAAATCGGCCTGGAACTTCAGGGCATCCCAGTCGTAGCGCCGGGTGGAGCGGCGGGCCACGCGCGACTCCATCCACTCGGCAAAGCTCTGGCCCGGGGCCTGCATCATGGCCTGCTGGATTTCAGCCTCGGGCGGGATGCGGGCATCCTGCAGGCCACGTTCGTTGAACACCGGCTCATTGGCCGCAGGGGTGTGGGGTGCGCTCATGGGGACTCCTTGCAAAACAGGGCGATGGGATGGGATGGGGGGTCAGTTCATGACGAAGCCGCCATTGACCGGCAGCACCTGGCCGGTCACATAGCCGCTGCCGTCGGAGAGCAGGAACAGCACGGTGGCGACCACGTCGTCAGGCACCTGGGCCCGGCTGATGGCCCGGCCTTCGCTGTACAGGCGGTGGCGCGCCTCGGGCACGTACTCGGTGGCCTCGACCAGGGTCAGCCCCGGCGCCACTGCATTGACGGTCACGCCGTGGGCGCCAAGTTCGCGGGCCATCGAGCGCGTCATGGACATCACGGCGCCCTTGCTGGCCACGTAGGCCATCAGACGGGGGGCGCCCCACAGCGCGGTGTCGGAGGCGATGTTCACCACCCGGCCCCGACCCGAGGCCTGCAGCCAGCGCTGCGCCGCCACCGTCACCAGCCAAGGGCCGCGCACATTGACGGCCATCACCCGGTCCCAGGTGTCCACCGTGATGTCGCCCATGTCCTTGCCGCCCGAATTGGTGATGGCGGCGTTGTTCACCAAGCCATCCAGGCCACCCAGGCGTTCAGCCGCCGTGGCAGTGGCCTGCTCGATGGCTTGCGGGTCCGACACATCCATGGGCAGGTAATGCGCCACGGGCTGGGCCAGGCCCTGGTTCAGCGCGGCCGCCAGGGCCTCGCCCCGTTCATGCAGCACATCGGTCAGGGCGACCCGGGCACCGGCGGCCACACAGGCGCGGGCAAAGGCCTCGCCCAAGCCACGGGCACCGCCCGTGATGAGGATGCGGTGGCCTTCGAGAGAGGGAACGCTGGTCTGATTCATGCTTCGATTCCTGTGTCTGCCGTGCACCGCCCCATCCTGGTGATCGGGCTTTTGCTTGGCTCTTTTTGGTCTCACTTATGAAACGTTGATTCGTATTTGAATCGCAATTGTGTCACCAACCCACAATCCAGCCCTTATCCCGACTATCTCACAGGGTTTTTGAAACACCCATCAGGACTTCAAAACCTGCTTTTGCAGCCTTCCGCCAGGGGCATTTGTCCATGCGCCAGATCAACACCACAGACATGACGACCCCATGAATACGTATTTTTACTTATTTGAAAAACAGGGGGTACTCCGTATTCTCACTCAAATAGTTTCATCTATTGATCACTGTTTCGTATATAAAACGAAAGGCAGTCATGTTCACCCACGGATCTGTTGCTCTCTTTCGCCCGCGCTCCCGCTGCGGCAGGGGTTTGGCATGAGGTACCCCATCCTGGCGCTGGCCCGTCGTTGGACAGGGGCATGCCTTACCGTGCTGGGCACATCCAGTCTGTGCCACGCGGCCCAGGGCGAGTCGCTGGAGGCCCAGCGCAGTCTGGCGACAGCGCCCTTCACGCTGGTGGCGCCATTCCCGGCCGGGGGCCCGGTGGACACACTGGCCCGCATGCTGGCCAACGGCTTGTCCGAGCGCTACAAACAACCCGCGATCGTGGACAACCGCACCGGCGCCAACGGCAACATCGGGATCGAAGCGGTCAAGCGCGCCGCCCCCACGGGCCACACCCTGCTGGTGGTGCCGGCCGGCAACCTGACCATCAACCCCACGCTGATGCCCCGCCTGGGCTATGACGTGGAGACCGACTTCAGCCCGGTGGCCTCGCTGGCCAAGGCCCCCAACGTGCTGGCGGTGAACCCGGCGGTGCCGGCGCGCACCGTCCGCGAACTGATCACGCTCAGCCAGGCCCACCCGGGCACCTTGAGTTACGCCACCCCGGGGGTGGGCTCGGGCCTGCACCTGGCTGGCGAACTGTTCAAGCAGCAAAGCGGCGCCGATTTGCTGCATGTGGCCTACAAAGGCTCGCCCCCCGCACTCAACGATGTGCTGGGCGGCACCGTGCCCGTGATTGTGGGCAACCTGCCCACGCTGCTGCCGCACATCCAGCAAGGCAAGCTGCGCGCCCTGGCCGTGACCGACCCGGTGCGCGCCCCGCTGCTGCCGGACGTGCCCACCCTGGCCGAAGCCGGTGTGAGTGGCGTGGCCGTCACCTCGTGGTACGGCGTGATGGCCCCCAAAGGCACGCCCGAAGCCGTTCGCACCCAACTGGCCAGCGACATCAGCCAGATTCTGAACAGCCCAAGCAACAAAGCCCAGCTCGAAAAACAGGGCCTGCTTGTGTGGATCACCACAGGCGCCGCCTTTGGCGACGTCATCCGAAAAGAGACAGCCACCTGGTTGCCCGTCATCAAGAGCCGAAAGATCGAAGCCCAGTGACAGGCCGTCCTCACCAAGACCCCTCCCCGACCCACCCCCACAACATCCCCTAGGACCCATCCCATGCCCGCGCCCACGTCCCCCCGTTTTGCCCTCCCCCGCATCGCCCTCACCCGCCGCCACACCCTGGCCCTGGCCGCCGCCGCGCTCGGTCTGTGCGCCGCCACCCAGCCGGCCCTGGCCCAGGGCTCTTACCCCAACAAGCCCATCACCCTGGTGGTGGCCTACCCGGCCGGTGGCGACACCGATGCCATGGCGCGCCTGTTCGCCGAGAAGCTGCAAGGCCGCCTGGGCCAGCCCGTGGTGGTCGACAACCGCCCCGGCGCCAGCGGCATCATCGGCAGCGCCTTCGTGTCCAAGGCGCCGGCCGATGGCTACACCCTGCTGCTGGCGCCCAGCACCTTCTCGATCGCACAGTTGGTGATGAAGACCGGCCCAGGCTCGGGCTATGACGTGCTCAACGGCTTCACGCCCATCATCCAGACCGTCACCATGCCCATGTTCGTGGCCGCCTCGGGCGCCAGCGGCATCAAGGACATCAAGGAACTGGTGGCCCAGTCCAAGGCCAAGCCCCTGACCTATGCCACCCCGGGCAGCGGCTCGCCCATGCACATCCTGGCCGCCATGTTCACCAAGGCCAGCGGCGCCGACCTGGCCCACGTGCCCTACCGCGGCGTGGCCCCGGCCGTGAACGATGTGCTGGGTGGCCATGTGCCCCTGACCTTCATGACCCTGGGCCCCGTCGCGCCGCACCTGAGCACGGGCAAAGTCAAGCTGCTGGGCGTGGCCGACACCCACCGCTCCACCCTGGCCCCCGACGTGCCCACCCTGGCCGAACAGGGCTACAAGGACATCGAACTCACCGCATGGCAAGGCCTGTTCGGCCCCAAAGGCCTGCCCACCGACATCGTGAAGACGCTCAACACCCACATGAACGACATCCTGAAGATGCCCGATGTGGTCAGCAAAGTCGGCACCTTTGGCGGCCTGCCACTGGGTGGCGAGCCGGCCCGACTCGAAAAGAGCAATGCGGCCGATCTGGCCCGTTTCGGCAAGGTAGTGAAGGACTTCGGCATCCAGGCCGATTGAACCCCGCCCCGTTCTGGTTCCCCCGCCCGGCCAGGGCCGCCCTGGCCGGACCTCCCCACGACGAAGCAGCGCTTCGTTCCATCAAACGGCACATCTCTTGGAGGAGAAGCCCATGAAAAAATCCCTCATCGTTCTGGCGGCCCTGGCTGCCGCTGGCAGCGCTTCGGCCCAGACGGCACCCAGCTCGTCGGTCACCCTGTTCGGCACCATTGACGTGGGCCTGGCCCGCGTCTCGGGAGACACCCTGACCCGCACCGGACTGTCCACCAGCGGCGCCAACATCAGCCGCATCGGCTTTCGGGGCACCGAAGACCTGGGCGGCGGCCTGGCCGCCGGCTTCTGGCTCGAAGGCGGCCTGGACGTGAACACCGGCGCGGGCAAGAGCAGCGGCGCCTTCAGCTTCAACCGCCGCGCCACCGCCAGCCTGATGGGCGCCTTCGGCGAGGTGCGCATCGGTCGCGACGACTCGGCCACCTTCCTGAACACCCTGATCTTCGACCCCTTCCTGACCAACGGCGTGGGCGGCACCGGCACCTTTGTCATGAATGGTGCCCCGATCCAGATCAGCAATGCGGTCAGCTACTTCCTGCCGGCCAACCTGGGCGGCTTCTATGGCCAGGCCCAGGTGGCTTTTGGCGGCCAGGCCTCCAACTCGAGCACCCCCAACCTGGGTGACTACCGCGGCCTGCGCGGGGGCTATCGCCAGGGCCCGATCCATGTGGCACTGGCCACCGGCAAGCTCAAGGGCGCCACCGCCGCCGCCGACGTGACCGCCAACAACATCGCCGGCTGGTATGACTTCGGCGTGGTCAAGCCCTCGTTCATCTGGGCCAGCGAAAAGACCGCGGCCGCCAAGATCACGGCCTTCCAGATCGGCGCCAGCGCCCCGATCGGCGCCAGCGAACTGCGCGCCTCGGTGGGCCGCTACGACACGTCGGGCAACAACGCCGACTGGACCAAGGTGTCCCTGGGCTATGGCTACAACCTGTCCAAGCGCACCCAGCTTTACACCAGCTACGGCCACATCAGCAACAAGGCCGGCGCCCAGCGCGCCATCAACATCCAGGGCCTGGGCGCCGCCGGCACCTCGCTGGGCGGTACCTCCAGTGGCTACGAAGTGGGCATGCGCCACTTCTTCTGATCCGAGGTTTCTCCTAGGTTGACTTGGCCTGCCATGGCCCGGGGTTTCCCCCGGGTCCGGCAGGTTTTTTTGCGCCCAAGGCATTCCTGGCCTGTGAAAGAATCAGGCTTTTGTCGCCGCCTGTGTCCAGCCACGTGCCCCGTCATCGCCCCCTCACGCCCTCTGCAAAACAACCTCAAACTGCGGATCTCGCCAGTCCCTGGGTCGATCTGGACGAGCACGGCAGCGGGCTGTCCGTCGACAACTTCATCACCTCCTGGATGAACCAAATCAGCCACGCGCTGCGCCGCACCCTGACGCTGAGCTATGCCGAGCCCTTTGGGGTCAGCGTGGCCGAGTGGCGCATGATGGCCTTCATCGCCCACGAAGGGCGGCTGTCGCTGTCTCAACTGGCCCAGCGCTCCAGCACCGACAAAGCCCTGGTGAGCCGCACACTCAAGCTGCTGGAACAACGTGGCTTGGCACTGCTGCAGGCCAGCGGACGCGGTCGGGCCCGCCAACTGTTGTGCCGCCTCAGCCCCGCCGGCCTGGACCTGCACGATCAGATGATCCGCATCGCGCGCGAGCGCCAAGCCGCCATGTTGCGTGTGCTCAGCCCGAGCGAACGACAAGGGCTTTACGAGGCCCTGAACAAGCTCCAGACAGAATGCGCACGTCAGAACAGGCTGAGTGAACCCCAACCACCGCAACGAAGCCCCGCTCCGCATCAAGGTCATACGATCACCGATGATTGAGGTGCTGACAATGGACTGGCGTCCAACCCGTCATTTCCGAGCAAGCCATCGCAGGTCAAATGGGTCCAGGCAGGCCTCTCGGCCCGCAGAAGGAGACGAATGAGTGAGCCCAGCCGCAGCGGCTACATCCTGCGGGCAACCGCGTTTTACCTGCTCTTCGGGCTGGGATGGATCGTGCTGTCGGACCGGGTGTTGCTGGCGCTGACCGACCCGCTCGATCTGGCCGCACTTTCGGCCGCCAAGGGCATCTTTTTCGTGCTGGCCTCAGCGGCGGCCTTGTTCATGGCGCTGCGCTCCGTACCGGGGGACAAGGCAGCGGTCAACGCTGCCGGGCTGCCCGATCCCGCAACCCAGGCCAGGCTGCGTCAGCGCTGGCCCAGCTACGGGTTTGCCTTGCTGATCACCGGGTGCATGCTGCTGGTGCACCAGGCCATGAAGCCCATGGACACGGGTCACCCCCAATTCATTCTGTTCGTGCTGCCCATCGCCCTGAGCGCGCTGGTGGGCGGCCTCGGTCCGGGGCTGATGGCCACCCTGGTGGCGCTGGTCGGCACTGACCTGATGTCACAACCCGCGCTGCACAGCCTGGCCGCCTCGCCCCAGGACCAGTTTCGCTGGAGCCTGCTGCTGGTCAACGGCCTGGTGCTGAGCCTGCTCAGCGATCGCCTGCGGCGCGCCAACAGGCGCTTGCAACGCAGCAGCCGGCTGCTCAACTCGGTCGTCACCGGCACGTCGGATGCCGTGTTCGTGAAAGATCGCCAGGGGCACTACCTGCTGGCCAATGCCGCCGCCGGGGCCTTTGTCCACCGGGCGCCGGCCAGCATGTTGGGCGTGACCGATGCACAGCTTTTCGACACGGCATCGACCAAACACCTGCGTGAACTCGACCAGCAGGTGATGCAAAGCGCCCTGGTGCAGACACACGAGGAAGGCCTGACCACGCTGGACGGCCAGCAGCGGGTGTTCATGGTCACCAAGGGCCCCGTGGTCGACGAGGCTGGCTCGGTCAGTGGGCTGTTCGGCATTGCGCGCGACATCACCCACCTGAAAGCCGACCAGGAACGCCTGCAGACGAGCGAAGCCGCCCTGCGCGAGCGCGAACAGCAACTGGCCCGGGTGCTGCAGGGCTCCGATCAGGGTTACTGGGACTGGCACCTGCCCAGCAACAGCTTCGTGGTGAGTGCGCGCTGGGAGACCATGTTGGGCTTCGAGCCGGGCGAGATGGACGTCAGCACCCACCGATGGCCCGACATCGTGCACCCGGAAGACCTGCCGACCGCCATGAGCTCGATCGAACGCCATCTGCAAGGCGAGAGCGACGCCCATGTGGTGGAGATCCGCTGCCGCACCAAGCAAGGCGACTGGCGCTGGATCCTGTCGCGCGGCAGCATCGTGCAACGCAGCGAGTCGGGGCAGCCCCTGATCATGGCGGGCACTCACACCGACATCACCGAGCGCAAGCAATCCGAACGGGCGCTGCGCGAGGCCAGCGTGGTGTTCGAGAGCAGCCACGAGGGCATCATGATGGTCAACCCGAACGGGCTGATCACCAAGGTGAATCCGGCCTTCACGCGCATCACAGGCTTCTCAGAGGCCGAGGTCAGCGGCCGCTCGCCCCGCTTGCTGGCCTCGGGTCAGCATGGCGAGCCGTTCTACCAAGAGCTTTGGCGCTCGCTGCATCAACACGATTTCTGGCGCGGCGAGATCTGCAACCGGCGCAAGAACGGTGAGTTGTACGTGGCCCAGGAGACGATCTCGGTGGTGCGCGCCCCTCAAGGCAAGGTGCTGCACTACATCGGCGTGTTTTCCGACATCAGCCAGCTCAAGGCGCACGAGGCCGAACTGGACCGGGTGGCGCATTACGACCTGCTCACCGGGTTGCCCAACCGGCACCTGCTGTCTGACCGCATGAGCCAGTCGATCCGGCGCTCGCAGCGCAGCGGGCATCCCAGCGCGGTGTGTGTGCTGGACCTCGATGGCTTCAAACACATCAATGATCGGCATGGTCACACGGTGGGTGACCAATTGCTGATCGGGCTGAGCACCCGCCTGCAACAGGTGCTGCGGGCCGAGGATACGCTGGCCCGCACAGGGGGCGACGAATTTGTGCTGGTGCTGTCCGAGGTCGGGTCCACCGAAGAGTGCACGCTGATCCTTGACCGCCTGCTGCTGGCGGTGCGCCAGCCCTTTGTACTGCCCCCCGAACTGTCTCTGAGCGTGAGCGCCAGCATTGGCGTGAGCCTGTACCCCGCGGACAACGCCGACCCCGACACCCTGCTGCGCCATGCCGACCAGGCCATGTACCTGGCCAAGCAGGCCGGCAAGAATCGCTATCAGTTGTTCGACCCTGAAAGCGATCGCCTGGCCCAGGCCCACCGGCAAAGCCTGGAGACCCTGGAGCGGGCCCTGGCCCAGGGCGAGTTCGTGCTGCATTACCAACCCAAGGTGGACCTTGACGGGGGCGAGGTCATCGGCGCCGAAGCGCTGATCCGATGGCAGCACCCCGAGCGCGGCCTGCTGCCCCCAGGCGAGTTCCTGCCCCTGGTCCAGGGCAGCACGCTGGAGCCCTCACTGGGCGAATGGGTCATCGCCAGCGCCCTGGCGCAACTCAGCCGCTGGCACAGCCAGGGGCTGAACATGAAGGTGAGCGTCAACATCAGCGCCAACCACCTGCTGAGGCCCGAGTTCTGCGCCCGCTTGGGCGAGGCCCTGGCCCGCCACCCCGAAGTGCCCCCAGCCCACCTGGAACTGGAGGTGCTGGAAAGTGCCGCCATCGCCGACATGGGCCAGGCTGTCGACATTCTGCGCAACTGCCGCGCGCTGGGCGTGCATTTTTCACTCGACGATTTCGGCACCGGCTACTCCTCGCTCACCTACCTGCGCCAGCTGCCCGTGGACACGCTGAAGATCGACCAGAGTTTTGTACGCGACATGCTCACCGACCCCGACGACCTGCGCATCGTGCAAAGCGTCATCCAGCTGGCCGGGGTGTTTCACCGACAGGTGATCGCCGAAGGCGTGGAAACCCTGGAGCATGGCGCCCGGCTGCGCCAGATGGGCTGCCACTGCGTACAAGGCTATGGCATCGCCCGCCCGATGCCCGCCCAGAACCTGCCCGGCTGGTGCGCCGGATGGCTGCAGGCCCAGGCCTGGCAACACCTTTGACACCCCGAGCCTCTCTGGAGACCTGCATGCTGTCCCACATCTTCATCGGCATCACCGACTTCGAACGCGCGCTGCGCTTTTACCGCCCTGTGCTGGCCAGCCTCGGCATCGAAGAACGCTTCTGCGAACCCGAGCGCCCCTGGGCCGGCTGGCACAGCGCCGGCGGCCAACGCCCCCTGTTCGTGATCGCCCGCCCCCACGACGGCCAGCCCCCCACCCCCGGCAACGGCCAGATGACCGCCTTCCTGGCACCCACACGCGCCGCAGTCCACGCCGCCCACGCCGCCGCCCTGGCCCACGGCGGCACCTGCGACGGCCCCCCCGGCCCCCGCCCGCACTACCACGCCCACTACTACGGCGCCTACTTCAAAGACCCCGACGGCAACAAACTCGCCGTCGCCTGCCATACCCCCGAAGACACCCCATGAACGCCCCTCAAAAAGGGCCAGGAACCAAAAACGAGGGGGCAACAAGGCCCGTTCTTCAATCAGCAGGCCTGCAACGACGCCATCAAGCCGGTGCCAAGCCATCCGAGGCAGCGGCAATGACAGGAAAAAAGTGAACAAGGGGGCCCTCAAGGCCCCTCTCTTCATCCAGCAGACCTCAAACGAAGAGGTCAGCCCGCCGCCCGGCCGCCCGAAGGCGGGCTGCGGCCCCCCTGGGGGGCTGAGTCCTGCGGCTCCAGGCCTGCCTGCGCAGGGCTGGACAGGGCGAAGAGCGTCCGCGTCTCGCGGCCGCACGTGGGAGTGACACGCAGTGCACGACCGTGGGGGCCATTTATTCAGGCCACCCCACCCTTGCCAACGACTCGTTGTCCCAACCCTTGCGCCCCGTCAGCTCTTCGCCCACCCAGTCGGGCAGGTCGACGGCCGTCTGTTCGCTGGGCAACTCCACCTCCACCGTGTACAGGCCCTCGAGACCGCCGTGGTAGCGGTCCACCTCGAAGGTGTGGCCTTGGTGCTCAATGAAGAAGCGCGTCTTCTCCAGGGCATAGGCGCCGGGTTGGCGCGCCATCTGCTGGGCATCGGCCACCGGGATCTCATACTCCCATTCGTGCCGGGTGGCGGCACTCAGCGGTGCACTCTTGAGTGTGAGCCAGGCCCGGTCCTGAGACACCCGCACCCGCACCAGCACCGCGCCCTTGGCCAGGTAGGCCTGCAGAAAATGGGAGCCGCTGAGGCCCTCCAGGATCGCCGGGGTCCTGAGTTTGAATTTGCGCTCGATTTCCAAGGCCATGGTGATTTCCTCCTGAAGGCTGCCGCTGCTTTTTGAATGAGGCCCGATTGTGTCGCACCGGCACCGGGGTGGCCGCCCTCAAAGCGCGCACATCGTCACTTCCGACGATTGAAAGTCGTGCGCAGGACAGGCACGCTGGGGGCCGATCCTCGATGATGGATGCCACCCCACTCCACCCCCACCCTGCCCCACAGATCCCATGAACCTGCATGACGCCATCGCCACGCGCCGTTCGGTGCGCGATTTTCTGGACACCCCCGTCCCCGAAGCGCTGATCCGCCGCGTGCTGGAGCACGCCTTGCGCGCCCCGTCGGGCGGCAACCTCCAACCCTGGCACCTGCATGTGCTCACAGGCGAACCGCTCGCGAACTTCAAGGCCCAGATGCAGCAGCGCCTGCAAGACGAGGCCGCGGGCACAACCGCGCCCGAGCCCGGCGAGTACACCGTGTACCCGCCCGATCTCGTCTCGCCCTACCGCGAGCGCCGCTTCCAGGTGGGCGAAGCCATGTATGCCGAACTGGGCATCCCGCGTGAGGACAAGGCCGGCCGGCTGCGCTGGTTTGCCCGCAACTACGCCTTCTTCGGGGCCCCGCTGGCCTTGTTCTGCAGCGTGGACCGTCGCATGGGCCCGCCGCAGTGGTCCGATCTGGGCATGCTGCTGCAGACCGTGATGCTGCTGCTGCGCGCGGAAGGCCTGGACAGCTGTGCCCAGGAATGCTGGGCGCGCTACCCCCAGACCGTGGCTCAGACCCTGAAGCTGCCGCCCGAGCGCCTGTTGTTCGCCGGCATGGCCATCGGCTACGCCAATCCGGAACACCCCGTGAACCGCCTGCAGACCGCGCGCGCACCCCTGTCCGAGGTGGTCGAGTTCATCGGCTTCTGAGCCGCGGCGGCTGACCGGGCCCGGCCGCTCAGGCCGTGGGCAGGCGATGGTCCTTGAACTGCTCGCGCAATCGGGTCTTCAGCAGCTTGCCGGTGGCCGTGTGCGGCAGGCTGTCGACAAACACCACGTCGTCGGGCAGCCACCATTTGGCGATGCGCTCGCCCAGGTGCGCCAGCACCGACGCGGCATCGACCTCGGCGCCGGGGCGTTTGACGGCCACCAGCAGAGGGCGCTCCTGCCACTTGGGGTGCGGCAGGCCGATCACCGCGGCCTCCAGCAGGCCCGGGTGGGAGCAGGCCGCGTTTTCCACATCGATGGACGAGATCCACTCGCCCCCCGACTTGATCACGTCCTTGGCGCGGTCCACCAGTTGCAGATAGCCATCGGGGTCGATGGTGGCGACGTCGCCGGTCGGGAAGTAACCCTCGGCATCCAGCACCTCGCCGCCCTCGCCACAAAAGTAGCCGCTGCAGATCCAGGGGCCGCGCACATGCAGGTGGCCGTAGGCCACGCCATCCCAGGGCAGGGTCTGGCCGGCCGAGTCGACGATTTTCAGGTCCACCCCCCAGACGCCCCGGCCCTGCTTGAGCTTGACCTTGAGCAATGCATCGGGGTCCAGCTCGGCATGCTTGGGCAGCAGCTTGCTGATCACGCCGATGGGGCTGGTCTCGGTCATGCCCCAGCCCTGCACCACCTCGGCCCCAAAGTCGTTCTCGAAGCGCTCCAGCACCGCACGGGACACCGCCGCCCCGCCGATGCCGATGCGTTTGACCCCCAGCTCGCGTGGCTTGATCTGCGGGTTGGCGTCCAGGTACTGGAACAGCATCAGCCACACCGTGGGCACGCCTTGCGAGAAGGTACAGCGCTCGTCGCGCATCAGGGTGTAGACGCTCTGCCCGTCCAGGTGCGGCCCGGGCAGCACCAGCTTGGCACCTACCATGGCCGCGGCGTAGGGCGTGCCCCAGGCATTGGCATGGAACATGGGCACGATGAGCAGCACTGTTTCGGACGAGCTGATGCCGAAGGTGTCGGGCGCCAGCTCCATCAGCGTGTGCAGCACGGTGGATCGGTGCGAATACAGCACCCCCTTGGGGTTGCCGGTGGTGCCCGAGGTGTAGCACAGCGAGGAAGCCGACTTCTCGTCGAACTCAGGCCAGACGTAGTCGCCGCTCTGGGCATCGAGCAGGTCTTCGAAGCACAGCAGATGGGGTACCTCGATCGCGGGCATGTGGGCCCGGTCGGTCATGGCGACAAAGGCACGAACCGATGGGAGCCGGGGCGCCAGTTGCGCCACCAGGGGTGCAAAGCCGATGTCGAAGAACAGCACCTGGTCTTCGGCGTGGTTGATGATGTAGTCGATCTGCTCGGGGAACAGGCGTGGGTTGACGGTGTGCAACACCGCCCCCATGCCCGACACCCCGTAATACAGCGCCAGGTGCCGGTGCGAGTTCCAGGCCAGCGTGCCCACCCGGTCACCCGGGCGGATGCCCAGCGCCTCCATGGCCTGGGCCACCTGGCGGGCGCGATCCCGCAGACCACGCCAGGTGGTGCGGTGGGTGGGCCCCTCGGGCAGGCGCGAGACGATCTCGGTGTCGGGGTGGAAGGTGGCGGCGTGCTCGATCAGTGACGAGATCAGCAACGGGCGGTCTTGCATCAGTCCTTGCATGGGGGGATCCTCCGGGTTCGCTGCTTCAACCGCCGTACAGGCCGCCAAAGGCTTCATATTCCTTGCCGTTGAAACGCTGCAACACCTTCTTCTCGATCGGGTAGAAGTCATCGGGGCCGGTCTTGACCTCGATGCCGGGATACAGGCCCGGCGGGGTGAAGCGGAGGCTGGCGGCCTGCTTCATGATGTTTTCGCGCGTCAGGTTGTCGCCGGCCTGGCGCAACACCTGGGCCATCGTGGCGGCCACCGAATAGCCCAGCACATTGAGGGTGTCGTCGGGGTCGCCCGCCGGGTAATACTGCTTCATCACCGCCACATACTCGACCATCTCTTTCACGCCCTTGGCCGCCGGGTCGGAGGGGGCCAGCAGGTAGGTGGACGAAATCACGCCAGTGGCGTTGTCCAGGCCCGCCGGCTTGAGCACCGAACTCAGGGACTGCGACACGCTGACCAGGTACTGCGTGGGCTTCCAGCCCAGTTCGGCGGCCTTGCGGATGGCCTGGGCCGCGAACTTGGGCGTGCTGATGTTGAAGAACACGTCGGCCCCGGATGACTTGAAGGTGACCATCTGGCTGTCGATGGTGGGATCGGTCACCTCGTAAGTCAGGTGTTGCACGATCAAGGTCTTGGCCTTGTCGCCGAGGGCCTCGGTGAAGCCCTTCATGAAGTCCTTGCCGAAGTCGTCGTTCTGCATCAGCACGGCAATGCGGGCATTGGGCTTGGTGGCCAGGATGTGCTGCGCGTAGGCGCGAGCCTCGGCCTGGTAGGTGGGCTGCCAGCCCATGGTCCAGGGGAAGTTCTTCGGATCGCCAAAGCGCGTGGCGCCGGTGTTCACAAACAGCTGAGGGATCTTCTTGGCCGTCAGGTAGCGCTGCACCGCCATGTTCTGCGCCGTGCCCAGCGAGGCGAACATGAGCAGCACCTCGTCCTGCTCGACCAGCTTGCGCGTCTGCTCGACCGACTTGGCCGGGTTGTAGGCATCGTCCTGGGCCAGAAAGTTGATCTTGCGTCCGTTGATGCCGCCGGCCGCGTTGAGCCGATCGAAATAGGCGGCCATGGCCTTGCCGGCGGTGCCATAGGCCGAGGCCGGCCCCGAATAGGGCGACAGACTGCCGATCTTGATCTCGGTGTCGCTGGCGCCGGGGTCGTATTTCTTCTGCGCCTGCGCCACCAGGGGCAAGGCACAGGCCAGCAGCACGCCTGCGGCGGCCAGCTTGAAATGCCGACGCAGGCCGGCTTGGAAGCGAGTGAGCATGAGGTGTCTCCGAGGTGTTGTGGGCAGGCCGGGGCCAGGGCGCCCTGCGGACAGTCTGCGGGCATCGTAGAAGCCGGCTCAAGCACTCACATCGTCGGAACTGACGATATTGCCAAGGGCCCCCGGGCAGCGGTGCCGGCCCCAAGACAGGGGCTCACACGCTCGGCCCACACTGCACAGAAAACGCCATGCTGGGGAATAATGACCCGGATGACTGCTGCTGCCTCCACTTCGATCTGGGCGCCTCTGCGCCAACCCGCGTTCAGAGGCCTGTGCCTGTGTGGCGGCATCTTCTTCATTGGCAGCGGCATGCAGTCCATGGCCGCGGCCTGGTTGATGGTCGAGCTGACCGGCTCGTCATTTCTGGCCGCGCTGGTGCAGACCGCCGTGTTCCTGCCCATGTTTTTGCTGGCCTTGCCGGCCGGCGTGCTGGCCGACACCACCGACCGCCAGCGCCTGATTTCGGGTTCACTGATCGCGCTGGCCGCCGCCTCGGCGCTGCTGGCGATGCTGGTGCTGGGCGGTTGGGGTGGCCCCCACTCGGTGCTGCTGCTGATCCTGGTCTGTGGCTGCTGCCTGGCGGTGTTGACGCCGGCCTGGAACTCCTCGGTGATCGACCCGGTCCCGCGCGAGGAGTGGCCGCAGGCCATCACCGCCATCAGCATCGCCTACAACGCGGCACGCGCCATCGGGCCCACGTTGGCCGGCCTGGTGTTCACGCAGCTGGGTGCCGGCTGGGTGTTTGTGTTCACGGTCGCCTGCACGGCGGTGATGTGGGAGTCGATCCGGCGTTGGCCGCCACGCCAGCATCCCCCCTCCCGCCTGCCGCCCGAACGGCTGTGGGGCGGCACCTTGAGCGGGCTGCGCTTTGCCTGGCATTCGCGCATGGTGCTGGCCCAGTTGGTGCGGGTGATGGCCTACAGCGCGGCCGGCTCGGCCCTGTGGGCACTGCTGCCCGTGATTGCCCAGCGCCAGCTGGGCACCGGCGCTCAGGGGTTTGGCCTGCTGATGGGCTGCATGGGCACAGGGGCGGTGCTGATCGGGCTGGTGATCGGGCGGGTGCGAGCCCGCTTCGGCCTGGACCCCCTGATTGCGCTGAGCAGCGCGGTGTTCGCCGCGGCCATGCTGCTGGCGGCCTGGGTGCGCCAGTCGGCCGTGGTGTACATCGCCATGGCGTTTGGCGGGGCCGCCTGGATGGCCGCCCTGTCCACCTTCAACAGCGCCACCCAGGCCAGCGCACCGCCCTGGGTCCGTTCGCGGGCGGTGGCCCTGCACATCGTGGCCTCACTGGGGGCGTTTGCCGTCGGTTCGGCTTTCTGGGGGGCCGCGGCAGAGATGGCCGGGCTCAATGCAGCGCTCACGGCCGCGGCGGTGGCCATGGCGGCCAGCCTGCTGCTGGCACGGCCGATGCCGCTGCGCATGGGAGAGCAACATGAGGTGACCCAGGCCACGCCCTGGGAAGACTTGTTCGTGGCCCATGAACCCGAGGCCAATGCCGGCCCGGTGGCGGTGGAGCTGGGCTATCGCATCCTGCCCGGCCAGGATCGGGCCTTTCTGGACGCCGCAGCCCAACTCAAGGCCCATCGCAAGCGCGACGGCGCCACCTTCTGGCGGGTCTACAAGGACCTGGGTGAACCCTCGCGCTATGTGGAGCGATTCATCGTCAGCTCCTGGGCCGACTACCTGCACCAACGCGCCCGCTCCACACTGGCCGACCAGGCCCTGGAGGCCGAGGTGCGCCAGCACCTGGCGCCGGGCGAAAGCGTGCACATGTCGCACTACATCGCCGAGCGCTGACACCGCTGCGTCGGTATCCAGGACCACGCAGCCCAACGCTGGCCCGGTGCGACCGTCGCCTCGGCGCAAGCAACCGCAAAGGCATCAGGCCCCGGATGCTCAAGCCTCCGGGATGGCCGCAGCGGCCGGCCCCCCCGGATCGGCCATCACCACCCGGTTTCGCCCCTGGGCCTTGGCCTGGTACAGGGCGGTGTCGGCCCGCGCCACGGCTTCACTGCCTTCCTCGGGCGGGCGGTATTCGGTCAGGCCAAAAGACACCGTGAAGCGCAGCGTCTGGCCGTCCGGCAAAGGCACGGTCAGAGACTCGACATGCTGGCGCAGGCGCTCCAGGGCCTGACTGGCTTGCACCGCATCGGACACGCCCAGCAAGAGCAGGAATTCCTCGCCTCCCCAGCGCGCCAGCACATCGCCCTCGCGCAGCAACGGCACCAGCTCGGAGGCGAAACGGCGCAGCACCAGATCGCCGACCGCATGGCCACACCGGTCGTTGACCGCCTTGAAGTGGTCGAGATCGGCCAGCGCCACGCAAAAGCCGCCCCCCCGACGGGCCTGGGCGCAGCGCTCCTGCAGCTTTTCCGCGGCACGGCGACGGTTCATCAGGCCGGTCAGTTCGTCCTGGCCGGCCTGCTCGTCCAACCGCGCCAGGGCACGCTGCAATTCGGACTTCTGCTGGCTGAGCTGGGCACGCAAGGTGCTTTGGCGCCCCGCCAGCAAGGCAAAGGCGGGCAGCACGGTCAACACGATGATGAAGTTGGCCAGCTCTTCGCCGGCCGGGTAGCGACTGGGCTGCCAGTGAGGCAGAAGGGCCATGGCCACGGCATAGAGCGACACCACAAAGGCGGTCAACCAGCGCACCTGGCGCGCCGACAGGGCAAAGATGCTGAACACCAGTGCCAGGCAGGCCATGGCCAACGAGGGGCCTCGCATCGGACCCACGGCGGCATAGCAGGCCACAGCCGATACCGACGAGTAGGCGATCTGCGGCACGGTCAGGGTGGGGTCGCGCCAGCGCAGTCCGAACCCCAGCGACAGGCCCAGCAGCACCCACAGGGTGAGCGCCATCGACAACGGCGCCCACACCAGCACAAAGGCCCAGGCGGCATGGCCCAGGCGGGCCGCAATGACCATGAACAGGATCCCGCCGATCTGGCAGAGCAGCGCGGCCACGGCCTGCAATTGCCAGTACCGGATGCGACGGGCGTCCCGCGCCGGTCCGGGGACCGGCTCTGAGGCCCGAGGAGGCGACTGCGCCTGACCCGAGGGCCAGGATGTGGTGGAAAGGTAGGACAAGTGACGGCTCCCTGCCCCTCTCAGCAAGGGTGCTGGCTGGGGGTTCCATGATCATGGCGCGAAGCAGCCTTGTTTGTACAGAGCCCGTCGTCTGTCAGGCCCCCATTCAGGGCCGCGACCTGCTCACGTTCGACTCACGGCGGCTTGTGCCGGTGCGAGGTTCAGGCGCTCGACGGCTGGATTTTTACGCTTTTTATACGGCCCCCAGACGCAATTCAACCCGCTTTTTACGGCTGAAATCCTACGCTTGGCCCATCGTTATTCACCTCGATGGAGCGTCGACATGGACATCGCCTGGCTCGCCTGCGCAGCCTTGCTGGGAGGCCTGATGGCCGCCCTCACCCGGGGCCTGCAAGCCCTCGAACCCCGCACGGGAGCACCGTCATGAGCGCCGCCGAAGGGCTTTACGGCCTGGGCGCCGTGCTCGCTGTCGGCCTGCTGGCCTACCTCATCTGGGCGCTGATCCGCGCCGAGGAGTTCTGAATGGGCATGACGTCATCCGCCTGGGGCCTGCTGGCCCTGTACCTGGTACTGCTGCTGGCCTTGGCCTGGCCGCTGGGACGCTACCTCGCCGCCCTGTGTGCCGGGCGCCTGCCCGCCTGGATGCTGCGCACCGAAGCCGCGCTGCTGCGACTGGGTGGCCGGGGCAGCGACGCACCGATGCGCTGGACCCACTACGCCTACGCCTTGCTGGCCTTCAACCTGCTGGGCGTTTTCGCGGTGTATGCCCTGCAGCGCCTGCAGGGCGGGCTGCCGCTGAACCCGCAGGGCTTTGCCGCCGTGTCGCCCGACTCGGCCTTCAACACCGCCATTTCCTTCGTCACCAACACCAACTGGCAGGGTTACTCGGGTGAATCGACCATGAGTTACCTGACCCAGATGCTGGCGCTGACGGTGCAGAACTTTGTCTCGGCGGCCACCGGCATCTCGGTGGTGTTTGCACTGATCCGTGGCTTTGCTGCACGCTCGGTCCAGGCCATCGGCAACTTCTGGGTCGACCTGATGCGCGCCACCGTGTGGCTGCTGCTGCCCCTGTCACTGCTGCTGGCGCTGGTGATGGTGGGCCAGGGCGTGATCCAGAACTTCAGCCCCTACCAGGAAGTGCACACCCTGGAAACCCAGGCCTACACCCAGCCCAAGCTGGGGGCCGATGGCCAGCCCGTGCTCGACGCCCAGGGCCAGCCGGTGCAAGAAGCCCTGAGCACCGACACCCAACTGCTGCCCATGGGCCCCGTGGCCTCGCAAGAGGCCATCAAGATGCTGGGCACCAATGGGGGCGGCTTCTTCAACGCCAACTCGGCCCACCCCTACGAAAACCCGAGCGCCTTCAGCAACCTGCTGCAGATGCTGGCCATCTTCCTGATCCCGGCGGCCCTGTGCTTTGCCTTTGGCATCGAGGTGGGCGACCGGCGTCAGGGCCTGGCCGTGCTGGCCGCCATGACGCTGATGTTTGTGGCCGCGGTGCTGGTGATCACCCCCGCGGAGCAGGCCGGCAACCCCCAGCTGAGCGCCCTGGGGGTCGACCAATTGGCCAGCGCACAACAGGCTGGCGGCAACATGGAAGGCAAGGAGACGCGCTTCGGCGTCAACGCCAGTGCGCTGTTCGCGGTCATCACCACCGCCGCCTCTTGCGGCGCGGTGAACACCATGCATGACTCGCTCACCCCCCTGGGCGGCATGGTGCCGCTGGTAATGATGCAGCTCGGCGAGGTGGTCTTCGGCGGCGTGGGCACAGGCCTTTACGGCATGCTGGTGTTCGCGGTGCTGGCAGTGTTCATCGCCGGCCTGATGATCGGCCGCACGCCCGAGTACCTGGGCAAGAAGATCGAGGCCTACGAGATGAAGATGACCTCGATCGCCATCCTGGTCACGCCCATCGTGGTGCTGGCGGGCACCGCCGTGGCCGTGCTGGCCGAGGCTGGCCGGGCTGGTGTGGCCAACCCGGGTGCCCACGGCTTCAGCGAGATCCTGTACGCCTTCACCTCGGCGGCCAACAACAACGGCAGCGCCTTTGCCGGGCTGTCGGCCAACACCCCGTTCTACAACCTGACGCTGGGCCTGGCGATGTGGCTGGGGCGCTTTGGCGTGATCGTGCCGGTGCTGGCCATGGCCGGTGCGCTGGCCCGCAAGCAGCGCCTGCCGGCCAGTGCCGGCACCTTGCCCACCCACGGGCCTTTGTTCGTCGTCCTGCTGGTCGGAACGGTGCTGCTGGTGGGCTTGCTGAACTATGTGCCCGCACTGGCACTGGGCCCGGTGGTCGAGCACTTCATGCTCTGGCCCACCCATTGAATCCGCCCAAGAAGGAACCAAAATCATGAGTCAATCCAACGGTTTCGCACTCTTCGACCCGGCGCTGGTCAAGCCCGCCATCGGGCAGGCCTTTGCCAAACTCAATCCGCGCGTGCAATGGCGCAACCCGGTGATGTTCGTGGTCTACGTGGGCAGCCTGTTCACCACCGTGCTGGGCCTGCAGGCCCTGGGCGGTCACGGTGAGGCCTCGCCCCTGTTCATCTTCAGCGTGGCAGTGTGGTTGTGGTTCACCGTGCTGTTCGCCAATTTCGCCGAAGCCCTGGCCGAGGGGCGCAGCAAGGCGCAGGCCGCCTCGCTGCGCAATATCCAGCAGACCGGCTGGGCCAAGAAGCTGCAGCACCCGCGGCATGGCAGCCCCTGGCTGCCGCTGGAGTCGCCGCTGCTGCGCAAGGGGGACGTGGTGCTGGTGGAAGCCGGTGATGTGATCCCGCTCGACGGTGAGGTGATCGAAGGCGTGGCCTCGGTGGACGAGTCGGCCATCACCGGCGAATCCGCCCCCGTGATCCGCGAATCGGGCGGCGACTTCTCGGCCGTCACAGGGGGCACCCGGGTGCTTTCCGACTGGCTGGTGGTGCGCATCGGCGTCAACCCGGGCGAAAGCTTCATCGACCGCATGATCAGCATGGTGGAAGGCGCCAAGCGCCAGAAGACCCCCAACGAGATCGCGCTCAACATCCTGCTGGCCGCGCTGACCATCGTGTTCCTGGTGGTCACCGTGACCCTGCTGCCGTACTCGGTGTTCAGCGTGCAGGCGGCGCAAAGCGGTGCTCCGGTCACCATGACCGCCCTGGTGGCACTGCTGGTGTGCCTGATCCCGACCACCATCGGCGGCTTGCTGAGCGCCATTGGCGTGGCCGGCATGAGCCGCATGATGCAGGCCAACGTGATCGCCACCTCGGGCCGTGCTGTCGAAGCGGCGGGCGACGTGGACGTGCTGATGCTCGACAAGACCGGCACCATCACCCATGGCAACCGGCAGGCCGCCACCCTGCTGCCCGGCATCGGCCACACCGAGGCCGCCCTGGCCCAGGTGGCCTGGCTGGCCTCGCAGGCTGACGAGACCCCCGAGGGCCGCAGCATCGTGACGCTGGCGGCGCAGAAGTTGAGTGCGCCGGCCCTGGAGCGCTTGCAGGTCGGCCTGGGCCAGGCCGAGGCCGTGCCCTTCACCGCGCAGACCCGCATGAGCGGCGTGGACCTGCCAGAAGGCAGCCACACCCGCGTGCTGCGCAAGGGAGCGGTGGACGCCGTGCGCCGCCACGTGGAAGCCCTGGGCGGGCGCATGCCACCCGAGCTGGTGCGCGCCGCCGAAGAAGTGGCCCGCCGCGGCAGCACGCCGCTGGTGGTGGCCGACGGCGCGGTGGCCGTGGGCGTGGTCGAGCTCAAGGACATCGTCAAGTCAGGCATCAAGGAACGCTTCGAGGCCCTGCGCCGCATGGGCATCAAGACCGTGATGATCACCGGCGACAACCCGCTCACGGCGGCCGCCATCGCCGCCGAGGCCGGGGTGGACGACTTCCTGGCCGAAGCCACCCCTGAAGCCAAGCTGGCGCTGATCCGGCAATACCAGCAACAAGGCCGGCTGGTGGCCATGACCGGCGACGGCACCAACGATGCGCCGGCCCTGGCCCAGGCCGATGTGGCCGTGGCCATGAACTCGGGCACCCAGGCCGCCAAAGAGGCCGCCAACATGGTCGACCTGGACTCCAACCCCACCAAGCTGCTGGAGGTGGTGGAGACGGGCAAGGCCCTGCTGATGACGCGCGGCTCGCTGACCACCTTCTCGATTGCCAACGATGTGGCCAAGTTCTTCGCCATCATCCCGGCCATCTTCGTGGTGACCTACCCGCAGCTGGGGGCGCTCAACATCATGGCCCTGGCCAGCCCCAGCTCGGCCATTCTGTCGGCGGTGATCTTCAACGCGCTGGTGATCGTGTTCCTGATCCCACTGGCCCTGAAAGGGGTGCGCTACCGCGCCATCGGCGCCGCCGCCCTGCTGCGCCGCAACCTGCTGATCTACGGCCTGGGCGGTCTGGTGGTGCCTTTTGCCGGCATCAAGCTGATCGACCTGCTCCTGGTGGCGCTGCACCTCGCCTGAACCTCATCCAACCCTGACACGAGAATCGCCATGTCTCATTCCATGCCTCCCCTGGTCCGACCCGCCCTGGTGTTTTTCATCGCCCTGAGCGTGTTCACCGGCGTGCTCTACCCCCTGGCCGTCACCGGCCTGGGTCAGGCCCTGTTCCCCGACCAGGCCAAGGGCAGCCTGCTGCTGCGCGAGGGCCGTCCCGTGGGCTCGCGCCTGATCGGGCAGAACTTCTCCGACCCGGCCCACTTCTGGGGCCGCCCCTCGGCCACCGGCCCCATGGCCTACAACGCCAGCGCCTCCAGCGGCGCCAACCAGGGCCCGCTCAACCCCGCCCTGACGGACGCGGTGAAGGCCCGCATCGCCGCCCTGCGCGAGGCCGACCCCGATCAGAAAAGTCCGGTTCCGGTGGACTTGGTGACGGCTTCGGCCAGCGGGCTGGACCCCCACATCAGCCCGGCGGCGGCGGCCTATCAGTTGCCCCGCGTGGCCAAGGCACGCCGCCTGGACCCGGCGCGATTGCAAGCCCTCATCGAACAGCACACCGAGCAACCCCTGCTGAGCGCCCTGGGCGAAGCCAGGGTCAATGTGCTGACCCTGAACCTGGCGCTGGACGCGCTGCACTGAGGGCACCATGCTGGAAGACCTCGCGATGGCCCTGCTGGCCCTGGCGGTGCTGGCCTTGCCCATGGCCTTGGCCTGGTGGCTGATCGGCCGGGCAAAATGAGCCCCCAAAGGAGTTCTGCTTGGCCTTAGACGCTGACGGTCGCCCCGACCCCGACCAATTGCTGGACCAGATCCGCGGTGCCGAGGTGCGCGCCACGCAAGGCCGGCTGCGCATCTATTTCGGTGCCAGCGCCGGCGTGGGCAAGACCTACGCCATGCTGAGCGCGGCCCAGCGCGAGCTGGCGGCCGGGCGCGATGTCGTGGTGGGCGTGATCGAGACCCATGGCCGCGGCGACACCGCGGCCCAACTGGCTGGCCTGCCCAGCCTGCCCCTGAAAGAAGTGCCTTACCGCGGTCGCGTGCTGGGCGAGTTCGACCTCGACGCCGCGCTGGCCCGCCGGCCCCAGATCCTGCTGGTGGATGAACTGGCCCACGCCAATGTGGAAGGCAGCCGCCACCCCAAACGCTGGCAGGACGTGAACGAGCTGCTGGAGGCCGGCATCGAGGTCTGGACCGCGCTCAATGTGCAGCACCTGGAAAGCCTCAATGGCACGGTGGGCGCCATCACCGGCGTGCGCGTGCACGAGACCGTGCCCGACACCGTGCTGGACCGGGCCGACGAGATCATCCTGGTCGACGTCACGCCCGACGAGCTGCTGACGCGCCTGAAGGCCGGCAAGGTCTACCTGCCCCAACAGGCCGAGCGGGCGGCACAGAACTTTTTTCGCAAAGGCAACCTGATCGCGCTGCGCGAGATCGCCCTGCGCCGCACGGCCGAGCGGGTGGAAGACGATGTGCGTCACTACCGGGTGCAGCAGTCGCAGGGGCCCCAGCCCGTGTGGAACACCTCGGGTTCGCTGCTGGTGGGCGTGGACGAGCTGGAGGGCGCCGAGCAGACCGTGCGCGCCGCGGCCCGGCTGGCCGGGCAGCTCAACGCGCGCTGGCTGGCCACCTATGTCGAGACGCCGCGCCTGCAGCGCCTGCCCTCGGCCGAGCGCGACCGCATCCTGGCCGTGCTCAAGCTGGCCGAAGAGATGGGGGCCATCACCTCGGTGCTGGCCGGCGACGACATCGCGGCCGAGCTGCTCAAGCTGGCGCGCCAGCAGAACTGCGCCACCCTGGTGCTGGGCCGGCCGCGCCGCCGCCCGCGCTGGCGCGCCCCGCTGGCACGCCGCGTGGCCGACGCCGCCCCCGAGCTGGACCTGGTGGAAGTGGGCCGCAGCCCGGCCTCGCGCCGCCTGCCCAGCGCCCTGCCGCGTGAACTGGAGGACGAGACCCCGGCCGGGCTGCCGCGCCGCTGGCTGCGCTACGCCACGGCGCTGGCGGTGTCGGTGCTCACCGCGGTGCTGGCCACGCCCCTGATCGGCTGGTTTGACCTGGCCAACATCGTGATGCTGTTCCTGCTGGGCGTGGTGGGGGTGGCGGTCAAGCTGGGGCGCGGGCCGGCAGCGCTGTCGGCCGTGCTCAATGTGGCGGCCTTCGACTACTTCTTTGTGCCGCCGCGCTTTTCGTTTGCGGTCAGTGACGTGCAGTACCTGCTGACCTTTGCCGTGATGCTGGCCGTGGGCCTGCTGACCGGGCAGTTGACCGCCGGGCTGCGCTTTCAGGCGCGCATCACGGCCGGGCGCGAACGCCGGGCGCGCTCGCTGTTCGAGCTGACGCGCGAGCTGTCGTCGGCCCTGCAAAGCCAGCAGGTGGCCGACATCGGCGAGGCCGCGGTGCGGGCCAGTTTTGGCGGCCAGGTGCGGGTGCTGCTGAGCGATGCCGACGACCACCTGCCGGCACCGCCCGAGCTGCCACCAGGCTTTGACCTGGCCGTGGCCGACTGGGCCTTCCGCAACGGTCAGCCGGCCGGGCTGGCCACCAGCACGCTGTCGGCCAGCGCCTGGCATTACCTGCCGCTGAAAGCCCCGATGCGCATCCGTGGCGTGCTGGCCCTGCAGCCGGCACAGGCCCGCTGGCTGCTGATCCCCGAGCAGTTGCAGCAACTCGACACCCTGGCGCGCCAGATCGCCATCGCGCAAGAGCGGGTTCACTACGTCGAAGTGGCCCAACAGGCCCTGGTGCAGATGGAGTCCGAGAGCCTGCGCAGCGCCTTGCTGGCCTCGATCTCACACGATGTGCGCACCCCGCTCACCGCGCTGATCGGCCTGGCCGAATCCTTGCGGGCCTCGCGCCCCGCGCTGGATGCCGAGCAAAGTCGCATGGCCCAGGCGATCACCGACGAAGCCCGCCAGCTGCACACCCTGGTCAGCAACCTGCTGGACATGGCGCGGCTGCAAAGCGGAGCGGTGAAGCTGCGCAGCGACTGGCAATCGGTCGAAGAAGTGGTGGGGGCGGCCATCCGCCAGGCCGGCCCGGCCCTGGCGGGCCGCCCCGTGCAGGTGCAGCTGCCGGCCGAACTGCCGCTGGTGGAGTTTGACGCCACCCTGATCGAGCGGGTGCTGGTGAACCTGCTGGAGAACGCGGCCAAGTACGGCCAGCCACCGATCGAGATCCACGCCGGCACCGAGCCCCAGGCGCTGTGGGTCACGGTGCGTGACCATGGTCCCGGCCTGCCTGCGGCCATGCGCGGACGCGAGCACGCGCTGTTCGACCTCTTCACCCGGGGCGAGCGCGAGTCGGCCACCCCGGGCATGGGCCTGGGCCTGGCGATTGCCCGCGCCATCGTCGAGGCCCACCACGGCCAGATCACCGCCACCGATCTGTCGCAGCGCGGCGGCGGTGCAGAATTCACCCTGCGCCTGCCGCGCGCCACCCCGCCCGCCATCGACCCCACCGAATGACCTGATTGCCATGCCCAGCCCCACCGCCATCCTGATCGAGGACGAGCCGCAGATCCGCCGCTTCGTGCGCGCCGCGCTGGAGGCCGAGGGCTGGCTGGTGCACGAGGCCGAAGGCCTGCGCCGGGGCCTGATCGAGGCCGGCACGCGCAAGCCCGATCTGATCGTGCTGGACCTGGGCCTGCCCGATGGCGACGGGCTGGAGCTGATCCGCGATGTGCGCGGCTGGAGCCAGGTGCCCATCGTGGTGCTGTCGGCGCGCAGCGACGAGGCCGACAAGATTGCGGCGCTGGATGCTGGTGCCGACGACTACCTGGCCAAGCCCTTCGGCGTGGGTGAGCTGATGGCCCGGGTGCGTGCCAACCTGCGCCGCCCCCGCGGCCTGCCGCCCGAGGCCGGCCAGCCCGGCGAGGCCAGCGATCCGGTGTTCCGCTTCGGCGGCGTGGAAATCGACCGGGTGGCCCGGCTGGTGCGGCGCGATGGCCAGCTGGTGCACCTGACCCCGATCGAGTACCGGCTGCTGTCGGTGCTGGTCACCCATGCGGGCCGCGTGCTCACCCACCGGCAACTGCTGCGCGAGGTATGGGGGGCCTCGCACACCGAGCAAAGCCACTACCTGCGCATCTACATGGGTCACCTGCGGCAAAAGCTCGAACAAGACCCGGCCCAGCCGCGCCACCTGCTGACCGAGACCGCCGTGGGCTACCGGCTTCAGGTCGAGGGCTGAGGCTCTCGGGGCCCTCAGCGGCGCGGGGCAAACACCGGCTCGCGCTTGGCCAGGAAGGCCTGAACACCCTCGGCGAATTCTGGCCGGTCGATCAACTCGCGCTGGCGCTCGGCCTCGTGGCGCATCTGCTCGTTCAGGCTGTGGCTGGCGGCGTGCTCGTACACACTGCGGATCTCGCGTGCGGCATGGGCTGGCAGGCGGGCCAGGCGCTGCGCCAGGGCCAGCGCCTGTTCGCCCAGGTCGGTATCGTCCACACAGGCCCAGGCCAGGCCCCATTGAGCGGCCTGCTCGCCCGACAGGCGTTCGCCCAGCAGCGACAGGGCCACCGCCCGCGAGCGGCCCAGCAGGCGCTCCAGAAACCAGGTGCAGCCCAGATCGGGCACGATGCCCAGCCGCGGCATGAAGGGCAGGTAGAAATAGGCCGAACGCGCCACCAGCACCACATCGGCCGCCAGCGCCAGGCCCACCCCGGCCCCCGCGCAGGGGCCGTTGACAGCGCTCAGCACCGGGAAGGGCATGCTGCGCAGGTCTTCGATCAGTCGGTTGGACAGCGCCTCCATGGCGGCGGCGGTCTGCTCGCCCAGGCTCTGGCCGGCAGGCGCCGCCTGCATACTGCCCAGATCGGCGCCCACACAAAAGCCCTTGCCTGCCCCGGTGAGCACCAGGGCCCGCACGCTGCGGTCGTCGGCCAGGCGGGCCAGGTGCTCGCGCAGCGCCAACTGCAGGGGCAAGGCCAGCGGGTTCAGCCGCTGGGGCAAGTTCAGCCGCAGCAGGGCCACTGCGCCGTGGCGTTCTTCGAGCACGGGATCAGGGTCGGTGTTCATGGAGTCTCCTTTGCATCGCTCGGCGTCATCAAGGCTTGCGCTGCATCAGCGCCTGGAGTCGGCGCAGACCGCCGACCACGCCACCTGGCAGCACGAACATCAGCAGGATCAGCACCACGCCGTACACCGCCCAGGGTGCGGCCTTGGAGACCTTCTCGGCCAGGTTGGGCACAAACAGGATGAACAGCGCGCCGTACAAAGCCCCCCAGAGGGTGCCCACGCCGCCGACCACGATGCCCACCAGCAGGGAGATCGACAGGAACAGCGAGAACGAATCGGGCGACACAAACTGCACGGCAATCGCGGACAGGGCCCCGCCCACCCCGGTGTAGGCGGCCGACACCGCAAAGGCCGTGGCCTTGCAATGGCTGCGGTCCACCCCCATGGCCTCGGCCGCCATGGCGTGGTCGCGGATGGCGCGCCAGGCGCGCCCCCAGCTGCCCCGCAGCAGGTTGTGGGCCAGCCAGAACAGCAGCAGGGCCACCGCGAGCGCAAACAGGTACAGCCACTGGTCCGGGTCCAGGGGCAGGCCGAAGGGGGCGTCGGGCTTCATCAGCACCAGGCCCTGGGCGCCGCCGGTCCAGGCCTCGAGGTGCTTGTACTTGAGCAACTGGGGCATGGCCAGGCCCAGCGCAAATGTGGCCAGGGCCAAGTACAACCCTTCGAGCTTGAGCGCGGGGCGCCCGAACAGGTAGCCGGCCCCGCCGCAAACACAGAAGGCCGCCGGCACGGTGGCCCAGTACGGCAGGCCTGCGTGCTCCATCAGCGCACCGGCAGCATAGGCCCCGAGCGCAAAGAAGGCCCCATGGCCGAGCGAGATCTGGCCGTTGTAGCCGGTGAGGATGTTCAGGCCCAGCAAGGCCATGGCATACGACAGCACCAGGGTGGCCTGGAACAACTGGTAGCCCTTGAGCACCCAGAGCAGGCTCAGGGCCAGCGCCAAGGCGGCCAGCCACAGCCCGCGTGAGCGCAGAAAACCGGAGGGGCTGGGCGCATTCAGCATGAGGGTCTTTCAGGGTCGGGGATTCAGTCTGCGGGGGGTCAGACCCGGGTGACCACACGGCGCCCCAGCAAGCCCTGGGGGCGCACGATGAGCACGCCGATGATCAGGGCCAGGGCGACTGATAGCTTGAGTTCGGTTCCCACCACGTAGGTGCCGATCAGGTTCTCGAGCACGCCAACGATGAAGCCCCCCAGCACGGCGCCCACGGGGTTGTCGATGCCCCCGATCAGGGCGCCCGCGAAGGCATACAGCAGCACGCCGGTCATCATGTTCGGGTCGAGGAACACCACGGGCGCCACCATCATGCCGGCGACGGCACCGATGGCGCCGGCCAGGCCCCAGCCCAGCATCAGCATGCGCCCCACCGAGATGCCCACCAGGCGCGACGACACCGGGTTCTGCGCCGCAGCGCGCAGCGCCAGCCCCACACGGGTGAAGCGGAACAGGCTGAACAGCAAGGCCACCATCAGCAGGGCCACCACGATGGCACCCACCTCGTGCGCCGACATCAGGGTCGAGCCGTACCAGGCGTCGCGCGGGAACGGGCTCGGAAAAGGCTTGATGGTGTAGCCAAACGACCAGCCCGCCAGGCTATGGAAGATCACCAGCAGGCCGATGAAGACCACCACCACCGACAGCTCAGGCGCCCGGTGCATGGGCCGGATGACCACGAACTCGACCGCCGCAGCCACAACAAACGACAGCAGCACCGTGAGGGCGAAGGCGCCCCAGTACGGCAGGCCCGCATCGATCAGCGCCCAGGCCACGAAGGTGGAGAACATGGCCATTTCGCCCTGGGCGAAATTGATGTGATGGGTGGCTTGGTAGATCATCACCAGGGCCAGTGCCACGCTGGCGTAGATGCCCCCGGTGGCCAGGCCGGCCAGCATCTGGTGCAGAAACTCGTTCATGGGTTTCCTCGCTTCATTCGCCCAGGTAGGCCCGCTGCACGGCCGGGTTGCTGCGCAGCTCGGCCGCCGTGCCCGACAGCACCACGCGGCCGGTCTCCAGGAGGTAGGCCTGGTGCGCCAGGGCCAGGGCCAGGCGTGCGTTCTGCTCGACCAGCAGGATGGTCACGCCCTCTTCCTGGTTGATGCGCCGCATGATCGAAAAGATGTCTTTCACCACCAGCGGCGCCAGGCCGAACGAGGGCTCGTCAAGCAACAGCAGGCGCGGGCGACCCATCAGCGCACGGCCGATGGCCAGCATCTGCTGCTCGCCCCCCGACAGGGTGCCCGCCTGTTGACGTGCCCGCTCACGCAGGCGCGGAAAGTAGGCATAGATGCGTTCCATGTCGGCCTCTGCGCCTTGCTGGCTGGCACGGGCATGGCTGCCCAGGCGCAGGTTCTCTTCGGTGCTCAGGCCCAGGAACGTGCCTCGCCCGTCGGGCACATGGCCCACGCCCAGGCGAGCGATCTGCTCGGTGCTGCAGGCCTCGATGGCCTGGCCACCCAGCGCCACCCGCCCCGAGGTCTGCACCGACAGGCGACACAAGGCCCGCAGGGTGGTGGTCTTGCCTGCGCCGTTGGCGCCCAGCAGCGCGGTCACCTGGCCCTGTGGCAGGTCCAGGTCCAGGCCGTGCAGCACCGGGGTGTTGCCATAGCGGGCGTGCAGGCCGCGCACCTGCAACAAGGGGGTCTCGGCGCCGGCGGGGGCGAGGGCTCGGGGTGTCATGCGGCCTCCTGCCGGGGGTCTTCGAGTTCGTCGCCCAGGTAGGCGCGGATCACCTCGGGGTGCTGACGCACTTCGGCCGGTCGGCCTTCGGCAATCTTGCGGCCGAAGTTCAGCGCCACCACCCGGTCGGACAGACCCATCACCAGGCCCATGTGGTGCTCGACCAGCAGCACGGTCACGCCCAGACGGTTGCGAATGTCGCGGATCAAGTCGCCCAGGCCCTGCAGCTCTTCGTGGTTGAGGCCGCAGGCCGGCTCATCCAGCAGCAGCAATTGAGGCTCGGCCGCCAGGGCGCGCGCCAGCTCAACGCGCTTTTGGGTGCCAAAGGGCAGGTCGGCCACGGTGCGGTCGGCGTCGGCCCCCAGTTGCACGAAATCGATCAGTTGCTGGGCCCGCTCATGCGCCCGCGACTCCAGTGCCGCCACCCCGGGCCAGCGCAGGGCGTTGCGCCACAGACCCGCGTGGTGTCGGCTGTGACAGCCCAGCAGCACGTTGTCGCGCACGGTCATGCTGCGAAACAGGGCCAGGTTCTGAAAGGTGCGCCCGATACCCAGGCGCACCATGCGGTGCCGCGGCAAGCGGCTGAGGTCCTGCCCCTCGAAGCAGATGCGCCCGGCGCTGCATTCATACAGGCGCGACAGGCAATTGAACAAGGTGCTCTTGCCGGCACCGTTGGGGCCGATCAGGGCGCAGATTTCGCCGCGCCGCACCTCGAAGGACACGCCATCCAGGGCCACGATGCCGCCGAAGCGCACCGTGACCTCTTCGACAGACAGCAGGGGCTGGCCGGTGCTCATGCCGGGCTCAGAGCCGTTCGATGATCGTGACATTGGCCATGCCACCCCCCTCGCACATGGTCTGCAGGCCATAGCGCCCGCCGCGCCGCCGCAGGGCATGGATCAGGGTGCTCATGAGCTTGGTGCCCGAGGCACCCAGCGGGTGGCCCAGCGCAATGGCCCCGCCGTGCACGTTCAGGCGTTCAGGGTCGGCCCCCAGCGCCTTCAGCCAGGCCAGAGGCACCGAGGCAAAGGCCTCGTTGACCTCGTACAGATCGATGTCGGCGATGTTCAGGCCAGCCTTGCGCAGGGCCCGCTCGGTGGCGGGGATCGGGGCTTCGAGCATGATCACCGGGTCGTGGCCCAGCACGCTCATGTGGTGCACGCGGGCCAGCGGGTTCAGGCCCAGCGCCTTGAGGCCCCGCTCATTGACCACCAGTGCGGCGGTGGCACCGTCGCACACCTGGCTGGCATTGGCGGCGCTGATCACCCCGCCCTCCTGCAGTAGCTTGACGCCCTGGATGCCGGCCAGCGTGGCATCAAAGCGGATGCCTTCGTCCACGCTGTGCAGGCTGCCGTCCTGGTCGCCACCCTGGTCGCCATCAGCCCGCCGCACGGGCACCGGCACGATCTCGTCGGCAAAGGCCCCGGCCTCGGTGGCCGCGATGGCGCGCTGGTGGCTCTGCAGAGCGAACTGGTCCAGCACGTCTTTGCGCAGGTTGTACTTGTGAGCCATCATCTCGGCGCCGGTGAACTGGCTGAACGCCACGTCGTGGTAACGGCGGTTCACGCTCTCGCTCTGGTAGAAGCCCAGCCCCGCCTTCTGCGCCAGGGCCGAGGGGCTGAACATGGGCACCCGGGTCATGGACTCGACGCCCCCGGCCAGCACGATGTCCTGCACGCCCGACATCACGGCCTGGGCGGCAAAGTGCAGCGCCTGCTGCGACGAGCCGCACTGCCGGTCGATCGAGGTGCCCGGCACCGCCTCGGGCAGGCGTGAGGCCAACACCGCATTGCGCGCCACGTTGGTGGACTGCTCACCCACCTGGCTGACGCAGCCCATGAACACGTCGTCCACCAGCGCCGGGTCCATGCCGGTGCGGTCGAGCACGGCATTGATCACCTGGGCCGCCAGCTCCACCGGGTGCCAGCCGGCGAGACGCCCACCCCGGCGCCCCCCGGCAGTGCGGACAGCGGCAACAACATAGGCTTCGGACATGGCGGGCTTCCTCAAAAACAGGGGATGGGATGGCTGGATTGTTCGCCCGCCCGACACGCCGGGGCGTCGTCGGAACAGACGATATTGAGGGGGGGGCAGGCCTCAGCGCGGCGCCATGCGGATGGCCCCGTCGAGGCGGATGCTTTCGCCGTTGAGGTAGCCGTTGAGGATCAGGCTTTCGGCCAGTTGGGCGTATTCGGCGGGTTGGCCCAGGCGCTTGGGGAAGGGCACCGAGGCGGCCAAGGCGGCCTTCACGTGCTCGGGCGCGCCTTGCAGCAAGGGAGTGTCGAAGATGCCGGGCAGGATGGTGTTGACGCGGATGCCCTCGTTCATGAGGTCACGCGCGATCGGCAAGGTCATGCCCACGATGCCCGCCTTGGAGGCGGTGTAGGCGGCCTGGCCCATCTGCCCGTCCTGCGCGGCCACCGAGGCGGTGTTGACGATGGCTCCCCGGTCACCGTCGGCCAGCGGCGCCAGGCTGAGCATGCCGGCGGCCGACTTGGCAATGCAGCGGAAGGTGCCCACCAGGTTGATCTGGATGATGCGGTCGAAATTGGCCAGCGGAAAGTGCCGGATCTCGCCCGTGGCCTTGTCGCGGCTGGCGGTCTTGACGGCATTGCCGGTGCCGGCGCAGTTGACCAGCACGCGCTCCTGGCCATGGGCAGCACGGGCCTTGGCAAAGCCGGCATCCACCTGCTCTTCAGAGGTCACGTCGACCTGGCAGAACACCCCACCGATCTCGCGGGCCAGCGCTTCGCCCTGGGCGGCATGGAGGTCGAACAGGGCGACTTTCACGCCATGGCTGGCCAGGCGCCGGGCGGTGGCTGCGCCCAGACCGGAGGCCCCTCCGGTGACGACGGCGGCAATGCTGGAATCGAGTTGCATAGTGGGGCTCCGGGACAAGCAGGGCGTAGGGGGTTGATGGAAGAGAAGTCTAGAAATCCGGGGGCACTGATGCATCGTCTGAAACGACGAAATGCCCCTGTCGCGGCTGACGGCACCGAGGTGACTCCCGCCGCTGGACTTGTGTCGCAGAATGCTCCACGCCCCCAGCCCACCCGAACCCCCTCATGGATGCCGCTCCCCTCGCCCCGCACCCCGAGCCCGCACCGCCGGCGCGCACTTTCGAGACCAAGCTGAACCCCCCCGCCCCCACGGCCACCCAAGTGGTACGCGAGGGCCTTTGTCAGCGGATCACCGAAGGCGCCGGCCAACTGGTGCTGGTGCGTGCCCCGGCGGGCTTTGGCAAGACCACGGCCATGGTGCAGGCCCAGGCCCGATTCGAGGCCCAGGGCGTGAGCACGGCCTGGCTCACGCTGGACCGATCGGACAACGATGTGTCGCGTTTTCTGGGCGGGCTGGACGAGGCGATCCAGCGCCTGGGGGCCGCAGCGGTCGGCACGGGTTCGAGGCTCGATGCGCTGCGTGCGCTGGCCTTGTTTGACGAGCCTTTTGCCCTGTTTCTGGACGACTTCGAGGCGGTACACGAACCCGCCGTGCTGGGCCTGGTGCGCGAGATCATCGAGCAGTTGCCGCGACGCGGTCACTTGGTGCTGGGCTCGCGCAGCCTGCCCGCCCTGGGGCTGGGGCGGCTGCGGGCGCGCGGCAAGTTGATCGAGGTGGATGCCGAGCGCCTGCGCTTCAGCCTGGACGACACGGCCGCCTTTCTGGCGCGCAGCCTGCCGCAAGGCCTGGGGGCCGATCTGCTGTACCGGCTGCACGAGAAGACCGAGGGCTGGATTGCCGCCCTCTGGCTGGCCTCGCTGGCGCTGGAACGACAAGGTCAGCATGCGCAGGCGGTGGAGCAGTTCGTGGCCCGCTTTTCGGGCTCGGACCGGGCCGTGGCTGATTACCTGGCCGAAGACGTGCTGCAGCAGCAGCCGCCCGATGTGCGTAACTTTTTACTGCGCAGCAGCATCCTGCGCCAGTTGGATGCCGAAGTGTGCGCCGCCCTGATGCCGCGCGCCGACTGCCAACGCCTGCTGACCCGCCTGGATGAGGCCCACCTGTTTCTGACCCCCGTGTCCAGTGAGCAGCGCACTTGGCGTTACCACAGCCTGTTTGCCGATTACCTGCGCAAGGAGCTGCAGCGTGAGTGGCCCGACGAGGTGGCCCGGCTGCACCTGGCGGCGGCGGGCTGGTACGAGGCCCAGGGCCGCCCCGTGCCCGCCATTGACCACGCCATCGAGGGTGGCGACCACCCGCTGGCGCTGAATCTGCTGGACCTGCACGCCGAGTCGTTTCTGCGGGCCGGGCGCATGCGTTTGCTGGCACGCTGGTTTGCCGCCGTGCCCGCGCCCCTGCTGCACCAGCGCCCGGCGTTGGAGATGGTGGCCCTGTGGGCCACCTGCTTCACCCGCGGGCCCTGGGCTGCGGGCGAAGAATTGGAACAGGCCCTGCAGCGCCACCCGGACGACCCCCTGGTGCAGGCCCAGGCCGCCTGCATGCGACCGATGCTGCTGGCCATGCAGGATCAGAGTGAACAGGCCCTGGAAATCGGCCGTGAAAGCCTGAAGCGCCTGCCCACCGGCCTGCCCTTTGCCGACAGCACCCTGCTCAATGCGATGGCCCACATCCTGTCGGTGATGGGCGACCCGGGCGAGGCCCAGCAACTGCTGGATGCGGCGCGACGCGAGCAGGGCAGCTCCAGCACCTTCCACCGCATGTACACCGAATCAACCGAAGGCCTCATGGACCTGCAGCAGGGCCGGCTGCGCCAGGCCACGGCGCGTTTCCGACTGGCCGTGGATGCCACCCACGCCGTGAACTACAACCACACCCACGGCAATGCCTGGGCCGGCGTGTTTTACGCCTGCGCGGTGTACGAGACCAATCAGTTGGACCAGGCCGATCACCTGCTCAATGTGTACCTGCCACTGGCACGCGATGTGGGCCTGCCCGACCACATGATCCTGAGCCATGCGATGCGCTCGCGCATCGCCTTCGTGAGCGGCGACGTGGACGCGGCCTCGCTGGCCCTGACCGAGCTGGAGTACCTGGGCCACCAACGCAAACTGCCCAGGGTGGTGGTGGGCGCCAAGCTGGAGCGCGCCCGACTGCTGCTGAGGCAAGGCAACACGGCGGCCGCACGTGACGAGTTGCACCGGGCCGAAGACCCCACCGTGTGGGCCCGCGAAGAGCGGCTGCGCCTGCTGGCGCACGACATCGAGTACCTGGGCCTGGCGCGGCTGCGCTGGCAGATCGCGGCAGGCCAGGCCGGTGAGGCATTGCCGACCCTGGAGCGCGAGATCTCGGCGGCCCAGGCCGTGGCCCGCAACCGCCGGGTGCTGAGCCTGCGCGTGCTGCGCAGCTTGGCCCTGGCCCGCAGCGGCGACGCCCCGGCCGCGGTGGCCCAGATCGGCCAGGTGCTGCAACAAGCCAGTGCCGAGGGCTTCATGCGCCTGATCCTGGACGAGGGCCCCGCCGTGGGCCCCCTGGTTCAGCGCTACCAGGCGCTGCACGACAGCGGCACGGTGCGCGATCCGATTCTGGGCGACTACCTGCAACGCCTGCTGCAGGCCTTTGGCCCCCAGCCCAGCGAGACCGACAGCACCCCAGAGCACCCGGACACCCCTGCGCGCGACCTGGTGGAGCCGCTCACCCGCAAGGAACTGCACGTGCTGCAACTGCTGGTGGAGGGCTACTCGAACAGCGCCATGGCCGAGAAGCTGTTCGTGTCCGACAGTACGGTGCGCACCCACCTGCGCAGCATCAATGCCAAGCTGGGGGCGCACAGCCGCACGCAGGCGGTGGCCTTGGCGCGGCGCCTCAAGCTGATCCCACCCTGAGTGGCCTTGGCGGCACTCAAGCCGAATCTTCAGGCTGGCGCTGGCGTCGGTCTTCGGCGTTGCGCTGCTGGATGTTGCGGCGCGCCTGCTCCCAGTCATCGTCAGTCCAACTGGCCATGCGGGCAAAGTTGCCGCCGGTGGCCTGGAACTGGGCGCCGTCGATGGCAATCGTCTGCCCCGTCAGGTACTCAGACCCCGGGCCCAGCAAGAAGACCGCCAGATTGGCCAGCTCGGGCATGCGGCCGGTGCGGCCCATGGGATTGCCCACCGCCTGGTGCTCGCCGCCCTGGGGGTTGAGCCTGGCGCTCATGCCTTCGGTGGGGAACAGGCCTGGCGCGATGGCGTTGAAGCGGATGCCGCGCCCGCCCCACTCCACCGCCAGCGATTGGGTCATGGCATGTATCCCGGCCTTGGCCATGGCCGAGGGCACGGTGTAGGGCGATCCGTTCCAGACCCAGGTGGTGAGGATGGACAGCACCGAAGCCTTCTGCCCTGCCGCCAGCCAGCGTTTGCCGCACTCCAGCGTGAGCACGAAGCTGCCGCGGAACACGATGCTGGCAATGGCATCGAAGGCGCGCGGGGACAGGTCTTCGGTGCGGCTGACGAAGTTGCCTGCCGCGTTGTTGAGCAGCCCGGTGAGCGCGCCGCCGTCATCCCAGATCTGCTGCACCATGGCCGCGATGGCCGCCTCGTCACGGATGTCGCACACCAGGGGCACGACACGGCCTCCGTGGGCCGCCATCAACTCGTGGGCCGTGGCTTCCAGTACGCTGCCGCGGCGCCCGCAGAGGTAGAGCTCGGCGCCCAGGATCAGCAGCGCCTCGGCCATGACGCGGCCCAGGCCGGTGCCGCCACCGCTGACGAGAATGCGTTGGCCGGCCATGAGGCCAGGTTGGTAGATCAGGTCGTCCAGGGTCATGAGCAGGCTCCGAGGGTTGGCAGGGTCGGGTCAGCGTTCGCTGTAACGTGGTGCGCGTCGGCCCAGAAAGGCCGCAATGCCTTCCTGAAAGTCGTCGGTCTGGCTGCACAGGATCTGGTTGCGGTCTTCCAGCGCCACCACGGCGTCCAGGCCGGCGGCGTCCACCGCGTGCCCCAGCGCGTCCTTGGTCAGGCGCAGGCCCAGGGGGCTGGCACGCAGCATGTCGTCGGCCAGCGCCTGTGCCTCTGCCTGCAACTCGGGCCCCGGCGCCACAGTGCTGACCAAGCCCAGGGCCTGGGCTCGGGCCGCGTCCATGAAGCGCCCGGTGAGCAGGTAGTGCGCGGCCACCGAACTGCCCACCATGCGGGGCAGAAAGTAGCTGACACCGACATCGCAGGCCGACAGGCCGATGCGAATGAAGGCCGCATTGAAGCGAGCATCAGGGGTGGCCAGGCGAATGTCGGAGGCCAGTGCCAAGGCAAAGCCGCCGCCGCTGGCCGCCCCTTGCACCAGGCTGATGATGGGCTGCGGGCAACGCCGCATGGCGATCATGATGTCGCGCAGGTCGCGCTGGACCGCCAGCATGCCCGGCACCCCCAGGGCACGGGCATCGGGGGCCTCTTTCAGGTCCAGGCCGCTGCAAAAGGCGGTACCAGCGCCTTGCAGCACCACCACCCGCAGTTCAGTGCGGCGATACAAGGCCTGAAAGTAGGCCAGCAGGGCTTGCACCAGCGCAGGGTTGAGGGCGTTGAGGCGCTCGGGCCGGTTCAGCGTGAGCCAGGCCACGGCGCCTTCTTCGCGCACCAGCAAAACGGCCTCAGGCACGGGGGCCTCCGGGGGGCAGAACGGCCTTCAGGGCGGGCCCATCAAGGCCCCACCGACGCAACAGCTCGCTGGCTGCGGGGGCCGACCGGGTGCCAGGCTGCTCGGGGACGCTGCGGCTGAAGCGTGGCGCCGGTGCGGGCTGGGTCAGGCCCTGGGCCGTCACAAAGGTGCCGCGGGCCTGGTTGTGGGGGTGCTGAGGGGCTTCGTCCCAGTCCAGCACGGGGGCAAAGCAGGCGTCGCTGCCCTCGAGCAGGGCACACCACTCGTCTCGCGTGCGGGTGCGGAACACATCGGCCAGCCGCAGCTTGAGCAGAGGCCAGGCCGCAGGGTCCATCTGGGCATCGAAGGCCGGGTCGTCGGCGATGCCGCAGCGCTCGCGCAGCAGGGCATAGAACTGCGGCTCGATGGCGCCGATGGCGACGTAGCGCCCGTCGGCACAGGCATAGGTGTCGTAGAAGTGGGCCCCCCCGTCAAGCAGGTTTTCGCCGCGCTGGTTGCTCCAGCGACCGGCCGCCTTGAAGCCGTACATCATGGCGGACAGCAGGGCGGCGCCATCGGTCATGGCCGCGTCGATCACCTGGCCCTGGCCCGAGCGCTGCGCCTCGTACAGCGCACTGAGCACGCCAAAGGCGAGCAGCATGGCACCGCCCCCGAAATCACCCACCAGATTGAGCGGCGGCACCGGCCCCTCGCCGCTGCGGCCGATGGCATGCAGGGCCCCGCTGAGGGCGATGTAGTTGATGTCGTGCCCCGCAGCCTGGGCCAGTGGGCCGTGCTGGCCCCAGCCGGTCATGCGGCCATAGACCAGGCGCGGGTTGCGTTGCAGGCAGGGCTCGGGCCCCAGGCCCAGGCGCTCCATGACACCCGGGCGAAAGCCCTCGATCAGCACATCGGCCCGCTCGATCAGACTGAGCACTGGGTCTGCCGCCCCAGCGGCGCGCAAATCCAGCGCGAGGTGGGTGCGGCCTCGGGCCAGGATGTCGTGCGGCGCATCCGGTGTGCCCGGGCGCTCGATGCGCAACACCTCGGCCCCCATGTCGGCCAGCAACATGGCACAAAAAGGACCCGGCCCCAGACCGGCCATCTCGATCACCTTGAGCCCTTGCAGTGGACCGGCCATGTGCGTCTCCTGCCGCCACAGCGGCGGCTGTTGTTGTCGCCATGATGGTTCAGCCACGGTTGCGCTGGCATCGTCGGAACAGACGAAACTGCGGCAACGGTGATGGCGGTTCAGCAGCGCCTCAACGGCGCTTGCGACCCAGCTTAGGGGTCAGGCCCGGGAGCTTCTGGGCTTCGGATTTCAGGCGACGCTCCAGCTTCTTGGCATCTTCAGCGGCCGGCAAGTCCTCCGGCACGATGTCGCGCTGGGTCAGCAGTTTTCGCACATCGCGGTTGTTCTTGATGTGCTCGCGGCTGATGCCGGACTCGCCGTGCAGGTCCTGTTGCTTGACCTGGGTGTTGGTGATTTCGTTGGCGAAGTCCTTGGCTTTGATGGTGATGGTAGGGAGAAAATCGGCCAGGGGCCGGCTGTCTGGCACCGCCAAGCGCTGCTTCATGTCGTGGGTACTCAGGCCGCCGAACAAGGCCGCATCGCCTCGGCTGAGAATGCGACTGAAGCCGGGGCTGTCGATGCCGCGCTCGAACAGGACGCCCGACAACTCCTTTTGCGAGAGCGTCAGCTTCTCGCGGGCGCGAAGGCGTTCCCATTCGGCCATTCGAACCTCAATCAGTTCCTGCTTTCGGGTTTGTACCGCAAAGTAGGTCATGGCAAAGGCGACAGCATCCTTGCGTGGATCGCCATTCTGGGCGATGAGGTAGCAGGCATAGCGGGTCAGCGCGATGTCACTCACTTCGCGCTCAGCTGTCTTGCCGACTTCGATCATCTTGTTGACGTCAACAAAATGATCGGACACAGCTTGTCCAGCGTTTTGGGAAGCCACCTTGGCCTTGTCGATCACGAGCTCGAAATTGCGCCATTCCTTGTAGCCAAGCAGGGTCTGCAGCTCTCTGGCCAGCCAATACTCCACGTCGTCTTTCCGACGCGCACAGTCCTCAAAGTTCTTGTGAAGTTGGTGAATGACTTCCTTTTTCATGGGGGCTCCCTGGCATGAGGGCACGTGCCCTCGGTTTGGAAAACCCCATGGTGATGCGCCAGCGGCTGGCCCCTCGGGGCCAGCAGGCTGAGCGTAGGCGCTGGCGGGTCAAGCGGGTCAGGCCGCGCGCACCTCGATGCCTTTGAACTGGCCGGCCTGCGGTCCGCCTTGCGGGCGCGGGTAGCGCTGTGGATCCAGGCGGTGCAGCAGTTCGGCCTCGCGCCGGCGGGCGCGCTCAACGTTGCGCGCCTTGACGTGGCCAAAGCCACGCATGGACAGCGGCAGGGCGAGCAGCTCCAGCGCCAAGGGCAGTCGCTCGGCGTTGATCAGGGGCAGCAGTTCATGCACCCGGGCCTCGTAGGCCTGGATGAGTGCGCGCTCCATGCGGCGTTCGGCTGTGTGCCCGAACACGTCGAGCGGGGTGCCGCGCAAAGCCTTGCCGCGCGCCAGCAGGCGCATGGCGGGCAACATCCAGGCGCCGAGTCGCAGCTTGGCCGGGGGCTGACCGTTGCGCCCCCGCGCCAGCAGCGGCGGAGCCATGTGGAACGCCAGCTGCAGCTCACCTTCGAACTGCTGAGCCAGGGCCTCGCGAAAGGCGGGCGTACTGTAAAGGCGGGCCACTTCGTACTCGTCTTTGTAGGCCATGAGCTTGAGCGCGCTGCGTGCCACCGTCTGGCTCAGGGCACCGCCTGGGGACAAGCCCAGGGCCTGCTCGCGTGCCAGCACGGCTTGCACGAGTTCATCGTGCCGACGGGCATAGGCTGCATTCTGGTAGGCACCAAGCAGCTCACCCGCCTGCCGACGCAAGGCCTCCAGATCGCCCGGCACCTGCAGGGCCGAACCCTGTGCAGGGGCTTCCAGCAGGCTTTGGCACAGCTCGGGTCGGGCCGCCGCCAGGCGCCCCAGGGAGAAGGCCAGCAGGTTGGTGGGCACGGCCACGCCATTGAGCTCAATGGCGCGCAGCATGGCGGCCAGGCTCAAGGGCACCAGCCCGCGTTGCCAGGCGTAGCCCATGGCCAGGATGTTGGCGACGATGGTGTCGCCCAGAAAATCTTCGGCCAGGGCTTGAGCGTCAAAGGTTTCGAGCTGGCCCGGACCAGCCGCAAACTCCAACTTGTCGATCAGCTGATCGACCTGCAGGCTGGCGTCGGGGTTGCGAATGGATTCGGCCACAGGCACTTCGTGGGTGTTGACCAGCAGCCGGGTGCGGCCGCGGCGCACGGTCTGCAAGGCTTCGGGTGAGGCCGCCACGACGATGTCGCAGGCCAGCACGGCATCGGCCTGCTGGGTATCGATGCGCACCTGGTTCAGGCGCTCGGGCACATCGGCCAGGCGCACAAAGGAAAGCACCGAACCACCCTTCTGCGCAAAGCCCATGAAGTCGAGCACGCTGGCGCTCTTGCCCTCGAGGTGGGCGGCCATGGCGATCACGGCGCCCACGGTGACCACGCCCGTGCCCCCCACACCGGTGACCAGCAGGTCGTAGGGGGCCTCCCACACATGGGCCGTGGGGTGCGGCAGTGCGGCGACATGCTGCTCGAAGGCTGCCGAGGCGGTCTGCAAGGCCCCCATCTTGCGGCGAGGCTGGCCGCCGCTGACGCTGACAAAACTGGGGCAGAAGCCCTTGGCACAGGAATAGTCCTTGTTGCAGCTGCTCTGGTCGATGCGGCGCTTGCGGCCCATCGAGGTTTCGTGGGGCAACACGGCCACGCAGTTGCTCTGGGCCGAGCAGTCGCCACAGCCTTCACAGACGGCGTCATAGATGAAGAGTCGACGCGACGGGTCAGCCAGTTGGCCCTTCTTGCGACGCCGACGCTTTTCAGCGGCGCAGGTCTGCTCGTAGATCAGCACGGTGACACCAGGCACCTCGCGTAGGCGGCGCTGCACCGCATCGAGCTGGCTGCGGTCATGGAACTCGGTCCCGGCCGGAAACCGATCGCGCTGCGCGGCATATTTGTCGATGTCGTCAGACAGCACCACCACCTGCTTCACGCCCTCACTTTCGACCTGGCGGGCAATGGCGTCGACGCTGATCACGCCATCCACGGGCTGCCCTCCGGTCATGGCCACGGCATCGTTGAACAGGATCTTGTAGGTCAGGGTGGCCTGGGCGGCCACAGCCTGCCGGATCGCCAGATAGCCCGAGTGGTAGTAGGTACCGTCCCCCAGGTTCTGGAACACATGAGGCGTGCGCGTGAACATCGAGTGCGAGACCCAGTCCACCCCCTCGCCCCCCATCTGGATCAGGCCGGCCGTGTCGCGCTCCATCCAGTTGGCCATGAAATGGCAGCCGATGCCGGCCCGTGCGGTCGATCCCTCGGGCACCACGGTCGAGGTGTTGTGCGGACAGCCTGCGCAGAAGTAGGGCAGGCGCTTGACACTGTCGGCACTGTTGGCCAACAACGGTGCGGGCACAAAGTCGACCACATGGCGGCGATGATCGTTGAAGGTGCTGTTGTCCGGAAAATGACGCAGCAGCCAGTCGGCCATCAGCTCGATCAGGCGTGAGGGCCGCAGTTCACCCAGGGCCGAAACCAGGGGCCGGCCTTGTGCGTCGTGCTTGCCGACCAGGGCCGGGCGGGTTTCGGGCGGGGCGTTGTAGAACAGCTCGCGCAGTTGCTGCTCGACCACCGCCCCTTTTTCCTCGATCACCAGGATCTCGCGCAGGCCCTGGGCAAAGGCACGCACCCGGGTGGTCTCGATCGGAAACGACAGGCCCACCTTGTACAGTCGCACACCGGCCGTCGCGAGCATGGCCGGGCTGATTTCCAGGCGGCGCAGCACTTCCATGAGGTCGTAATGGGCCTTGCCACAAGTGATGATGCCGACCTGGGCATGGGGCGACTCGATGATGTGGCGGTCAATGCTGTTGACCTGGGCGAAAGCCGCCACCGCGGCCAGCTTGTCGGGCAACCGCGACTCGATGCGCAGCGAGGGCAGATCAGGCCAGCGGTAATGCAGACCGTCGGCTGGGGGCTGGTGGCCGGTGAGGGTGCGCACCGCCTCGGCACCCTGCCACTTTGCCACGCGGGCGTTGACCTCATCGAGGTTGACCGTGGCGCCGCTTTCAACCACCTCGGACAAGGCGGTCAGCCCGACCCAGTTACCGCTGTAGCGCGACAGGGCCCAGCCATACAGGCCAAACTCCAGGTATTCAGCCACATTGGCCGGCGAGACCACGGGCATGTGAAATGCCTGCATCAGTTGATCGCTCTGGTGCGGCATCGAGGACGACACACAGCCGTGGTCGTCCCCAGCCACCACCAGCACGCCGCCACGCGGTGACGAGCCATAGGCATTGCCGTGCTTGAGCGCATCGGCGGCGCGGTCAACGCCCGGTCCCTTGCCGTACCACATGGCGTAGACGGCATCGACGGTGCGCTCGGGGTCAGACTCGACGCGCTGGGTGCCGAGCACCTGGGTGGCACCCAGTTCCTCGTTGACGGCAGGCACGAAGCGCACGCCATGATCGGAGAATTTTTTTCCGACTTTCCAGATCGCCTGGTCGAGCATGCCCAGCGGCGAGCCACGGTAGCCACTGACAAAACCCTGGGTGTTCAGGCCCTGGGCCGCATCGCGGTTGCGCTGCATCAGCAGCAGACGCACCAGGGCCTGGGTGCCGGTGAGAAAGACCTGCCCGCGCTCGGCCCAGAGGTTGTCGGACAGTTTGAAATCAGGGCGCAACACAGGGGCTGGCGGCGCCATCAGGGGGGTGGATGTCTCCATGTTCTTCTCGCGCCCCGCAGGGCTTTGGGGAAGCCATGAGCTTGCCGGAGACGCGTGAGAATTTGATTCTTAGTTTTTGGTCAATTGCGCAGATTCGAGAATTTCATTCCTAAAATCAGTCATGCATGAGAATTTCACACTTGATGCCGCCAGCCTGCTGATCCTGCAGGAACTGCAACGCGACTCGCGCCAGACCGTGCAGCAGATCGCCACCAAGGTCGGCCTGTCAACCACGCCGTGCTGGAAGCGCATCAAGGAGCTGGAGGCGGCCGGGGTGATCCGGGGCTACACAGCCCTGGTAGACCGCAGCAAGGTGGGCCTGAACCTGCTGGTGGTGGTGGAGGTGAACCTGAGCCAGCACACCGAGACCACGGTTCGCCAGTTCGAACGCGAGGTGGCGGTCTCGCCCCACATCGTGCGCTGCCTGAGCACGACCGGGCAGGCCGACTACATCCTGACCGTGATGGCGCGCGATGTGGCGCACTACGAGCAACTCTTGCACGGCACCATCTTCAGACTGCCAGGGGTGTCGCAGGTGCGCTCCAGCATCGTGCTCAACGAGGTCAAGTCGGAGGTGCGGCTACCGGTGGGCGAGGCCTAACAGCCCGGCGCTTGCGCCACCAGATCACCACCCCGGTCACACTCAAAGTGGCCACGACCAGCCCCATGGCCGAAATCAACACGCGCCCCGGCAGGCCCAGGATGCGCCCCGAGTGCAGCGGGAACTGCGCCTGCACAAACAGGTCGGCGGCCGTGCCTTTCCAAGGTTCGCGCTGGCCCAGCACCCGCCCATCTCGGCTGTCGATGTAAAGCTCGCGGTGACCCACGCCACCGCTGCCGTGACCGTCTTCGGGGCGGAAGAACTGCACCCCATACACACCATGGAAGCGCGCATGGTAGAGCGCGCCGGCCGGCTCGCGCCAACCCAGGCGTTCGGCCTCCCGGCGGGCCCGCGCCAGCGCCTCGGCCCAGTCCAGGCGCGGCGTGATGGCGGCCCCGGGCACCGCATCCAGGGGCGATGGCGTGCGCTGCGAGACCAGAGAGATGGCGGGCAGGAACAGTTCGCGGTAGAAGTTGAGCGAGAACGCGGTGAAGGCCAATGTCAGCAACAGCGCCCAGGTCCAGAGGCTGCCCGCGCGGTGCAGATCGAAGTTGAGCTTGTACGCGCCGGCACGCCAGCGCAGCACCCAGGCCGGCCGCCAACGCTGCCAGAAGCCGGGAGCGGCGCGCACCGGTGCGGCCCGCCTGCGCGGTGGCAGGGTGAGCACCAGGCCGGTGAAGCAATCCACGGTCCAGACAGCCGCGATCACACCCATCAGCCACACGCCCCAGCGGTCGATGCCCCAGGCGCTGGGCAGGTGCAGGCTGTAGTGCAGTACGTAAAGGAACGAGACCAGGTTCTCCCGTCCCAAGGGCCACAGCGCCCCCCATTGACGACGCCCCAGCTCGGCCCCTGACACCGGGTCGACGAAGACCTGGTTGAAGTCGGCGGCCACCGGCAAGCCTGTGCCCGGGTCGATGCGGGGCTGCACGCCCAGGGCCAGGGCATGTCCAGGCTCAGCCACCAAAGGCAGGTAGCTGATTTCGACCTGGGGGTGGCGGGCCTCAACGGCCTGCGCCAGCTCCAGTGCCGATTGCGGTTCGCCCATGCCTGGGGCGTGGTTGAACTGGGGGTTCAACCATTCATCAAGTTCGTGGTCCCAGGAGATGACCGCGCCGGTGACACCCGCCACGAACAGAAAGCCTGCCATCAGCAGGCCAGCCCAGCGGTGCAGACGCACCAGCCAGGCGCGCAGGTCCAGAGCCGTTGAACGGCCCTTGACCGTCACCTTGACGCGCTCAGAAGCGCCACTGGACGCTGAGCTTGGCATTGCGGGGGGCCCCATAGAAGCCTTGCGCCCAGTACAGGCTGTTGATGTACTTGCGGTCGGTCAGGTTGTCGATGTTGAAGGTGGCGCTCCAGTGGGCGTCGATGTCGTAGCGGGCCATGAGGCCGACCAGGGCGTAGGCCGCCTGGCGCGTGATGACTTCACGCCCCTGGGTATCGGTCACGCCCTGGTCGCGTGAGATGTGGCTCTGCCAGCGCAGATTGGCCCCCAACTTCAACCCCGGCATCCGATCCAGCTTGTAGACGGTGGACAGGCGCAGGGTCTGGCGTGGTACGTAGGTGCGCGCGTCGGCACCGGTGCTGTCGTTCTGGATGCGCATGTGGGTGAAGCCCCCACTGAGCTCCCAAGCCGGCGTCAGTCGACCGGCCACGTCGAGTTCGAATCCGGTTGAGGTGGCATCGACCGTGCGGTAGACCAAGGTACTGCCCACATAGGTGGCCGTGGCTTCTGCGGTGTTGTTCTGCTGGGTGCGGAACACCGAGGCCGAGGCATTCAGTCGGCGCTCGTACCACTCCCCCTTGGCGCCCAGTTCGAGGTTGCGCCCCTCGATGGGAGGCAGGGGCTGCAGATTGGCGCCCACCTCGGTCTGTGGATTGAAGATGCCGGCATAGCTGGCATAGAGGCTGTGCTGGGCATCCAATGCATAGGTGCCGCCCAGGTAAGGCAAGGCCTTGGTCTTGGCGTACTGGTGCTGCACACCATAGTTCTGTCCGCTGCTGTCGACCTGGGTCACGTTGCCCCCGGTGAACAGCTTGAGACGATCAGACAGGTTCCAGCGGGCTGTGCCGTAAACGCTTTGGCGCCGGATCGCAAAGCTGGCGCTGTTCGAATAGGCATCAAAACTCGGTTGGGTGTAGTTGCCGGTCCAGTCGCTCAGCGAGGGCAAGGCGGTGCCGATGTCGGCGCTGTACCAGGACAGTTGCTGGGTATCGCTGCGCGCCGTATTGGCCCCCAGCACCAGTTCGTGGCGGCGCCCAGCCAGCTCGAACGGTCCGCTGGCATAGAGGTCGACCAGGGTCTGCTTTTCGCGACTGCGGTAGTACGAGGGGTAGCTGTAAAGGCCCAGCCCGGAGCTGGCGTCGGGTGTGCCATAGGCATAGAACAGATTGCCCTCGGAGCGCAGCAGGCGCTGACTGAGTACGCCTTTGACCTGCCAGCCGCTGTCGAGCTGATGGGCCAACTCGACAAAGCTGCGGGTATCGGAGGTGTTCCAGTTGCTCCAACTGGCCGCCGTGCTGGTGGAGACGGGGTAGTTGGTGGCGCTGCCGTCGGTGTTGTAGAGCGGCAGGGCACCCCACATGCTGCCGCGCGGCTGGTTCTTCTGGTAGCTCAGGCCCGCACTCAGGCGGGTGCCGGGAGCCAGATCAGCCTCCAAAACCCCAGACAGCACCTGCTTGTGCAGCGAATAGCGGTCGAGGTAGCTGTTCTTGTCCTGATCGGCCAGCACCAGGCGCCCGCGCAAGGTGCCGGCGGCATTCAGCGGGCCGGCGATGTCGGCGTCCAGACGGCGGTTGTTCCAGCTGCCCAGGCTCAGGCCGGCCGAGGCCTGGAATTCGGTGGTCGGGCGCTTGCGCACGAAGTTGATGGTGGCCGAGGGGTTGCCGGTGGACGACATCAACCCGTTGGCGCCTCGCAGCACTTCGACACGGTCAAACAGCGCGGTGTCCAAGTCACCCTCCTGCCCCCCGTTGGTGAAGGGCAGACCCAGGCCATCGACCTGGAAGTTGCTGATGTCGAAGCCGCGGGCGCTGTAGTAGGTGCGATCCGTCTCGATGCGTTCGACCTGGATGCCGGTGGCGTTGTCCAGCACCTCGTTGACGTTTTGCAGCGCGAAATCATCCATCTGCGAGCGCGTGATCACACTGATGGACTGCGGCGTGTCCTTGATCGACAACTCAAGCCGGGTGGCGGTGCTGGTGGCGCGGGTGGTGTAGGCGCCGGTGCCTTCGGTGCTGGCATCACGGCCGGACGAGACCGTCACCTCTTTGAGGGTCTGGGCGACCGGTTCCGCAGCCAAAGCCTGCAGCGCGGGGGCAGCCAGGGCCATCGCAGCCGCCAGGGCATGCAGGCTGAAACCCTGGTGGGTGGCAGGTTGACCGGGGTTGAAAGAGCGCCGTCGTGGGCGGCTGGCGGACTTGGGCGGATGAGGTACGGTGGTCATTCGCCCAATTTTAATGCGAATGATTCCCATTTGTGAAACAGGTTTGCAAAGGTAAGGGCATTGCCAACGCCCGCCATGGCGACACAAGATGGACAATGAGCGCCTTGTCCAGCCTCCGGGCCCGGCGCGCCAAGGCTGCGCAGCAGGCCCCCGCCACCATGACCGCATCCACCCCCGACATCACCCCCTACCTGGGTCAGTTGATCGGCTTTCGCCGCGACTTGCATGCCCACCCCGAGCTGAAATACGAAGAGCAGCGCACCGCCGCCCGTGTGGCGGCCTACCTGGAGGCCCTGGGCCTGCCGGTGCACCGGGGCCTGGCGCAGACCGGGGTGGTGGCCACGCTGCACGGCCGTGGCCGCAACGCTGCCAACCCGGGGCCGGCGGTGGGGCTGCGCGCCGACATGGACGCGCTGCCGGTGCAGGAGCTCAACACCTTCGGCCACGCCAGCCAGCATGAGGGCCGCATGCACGCCTGTGGTCACGATGGCCACACCACCATGCTGCTGGGGGCGGCCACCTTGCTGGCACGGCAAGCCGACTTTGACGGCACCGTGCACTTCATCTTCCAGCCCGGCGAGGAAGGCGGTGCCGGCGCCCGGGCCATGATGCAGGAGGGCCTGTTCGAGCGCTTTCCGATGCAGGCCGTGTTTGCACTGCACAACTGGCCCGCCCTGCCAGCCGGCCAGATGGGTGTGCGGGTGGGGCCCATCATGGCCTCGGCCAACCGCTTCGAGGTCCGCGTGACGGGGCGTGGCGGCCACGCCGCCCAGCCGCACGCTGCGTTGGACCCGATCCCGGTGGCCTGCGCCATCGTGGGCCAGTTGCAGTTGCTGGTGTCACGCCAGACCGACCCGCTGGACAGCGCGGTACTCACGGTCGGCAAGATCGAAGGCGGCACAGTGGAGAACATCATTCCCGACGAGGCCGCCCTGTACGGCACCTGTCGCACCCTGCAGCCCGAGACGCTGGAACGGCTGGTGGCGGGCATCGAACGCATCGCCACCCACGTGGCCGAAGCCCATGGCTGCACCGCGCGCGTGATCATCAAGCCCGGCTACCCCTGCACCGTGAACCACGCCCGCGAGGCTCGCTTCATGGGCGAGGTGATGGCTGAGGTGGTCGGCCCGCAGCAGGCCCACACCGACGTGCTGCCAGCAATGACCGCCGAAGATTTCGGCTTCATGCTGGAGCAGGTGCCCGGCGCCTACGGCTGGATCGGCAACGCAGCCATTGGCCAGACCGGTGTGAACCTGCACGCCGCGCATTACGACTTCAATGACGACGTCCTGGGCCTGGGCGCCACCTTCTGGGACCGACTGGCACGCCAATGGTTTGCCCGTGGCATGGGCCGCGCTTGAAATACCGGGCCAGGCCTGACGATTCAACGCACCGGTGACGGCGCCAGCGGTTCGAGCGCCTGCCGCCCCAGCAGGGCCAGGCCTTCGGCCACGCCGCGCAGACGCAGACTCAGCGCCTGGCTGAGCAGCGACGCCAAGACGGCCTCGGCCTGGGGCCGGGCCACCACGTCTTTCACCAAGGCCCACAGGGTGAGCACGCCGCGCTCGGTCTCGACCAGGGTCAAGGGGGCGGCTTCGGCCCAGTCACCGCCGCCCTGCAGGGCTTCGGCCAGGCCTTGCTGAGTCAGCAAAATGGCCGTGGCCCGGATCGAGCCATCGTCCACCGTGGCCTTGAGACGGGGTGCGGTGTCTGGGGCTGGATGGAAGCGGCCCCCCGACGGGGTACTGGGATCTTGCAGATGCGGGATGCGCATGGTGTCTCCGGGTTCAGTGCGGCGCTTCGGCACCAGGCCGAGCCAGCGGGGTGCACCCAAGGGCCAAAACAGTGCGCGACGCCCACCGCCAAGCGGAAACACCGGGATCCGTTTCACTTAAAAAACATTGTTTTAGATTTGCACTCATCACAGTCATCTCAAGCAAGGCACATGCCTGGGTTGTCTCCTGACACAGCTTCCCATGATCAACAGGAGGCGAGACCTCTTGCTGATCAGGGTCAAGCACAGCACTCAAGTCGGGCCTATGCTGCGTTCTTTTCGGTGCCCCGCCACCCAAGGAATACCCATGGACACTGCCGTCACCGCCACCGCCGCGGCGCTCGCCCCTCAAAGCATCACCACCGAGGTGCTGCAGGAGAAATACTGTCAGGCAGAACTGGGTGAAACCTCGGCCGGCCAGGTGTTCGAGCGCGTGGCGCGGGCGGTGGCCTCGGTCGAGCCCACCCCCGAATTGCGCGCCGAGATGGGCGAGAAGTTCCGCCTCAACATGTTGGCCGGGGCCATTGGCGCCGGGCGCATCATGGCGTCGGCCGGTGCGGGCCACAACGCCACCTTCATCAACTGCTTTGTGCAACCCGTGGGCGATGCGGCGGTCGGCTACGACGAAGATGGCGTGCCTGGCATCTACACGGCGCTGTCGCAGGCCAGCGAAACCCTGCGCCGCGGTGGCGGTGTGGGTTACAACTTTTCGGCGATTCGCCCGAAAGGCGCCTTGGTGAAAGGCACAAACTCCGACGCATCCGGCCCCTGCACCTTCATGGATGTATTCGACGCCTCGTGCCGCACGGTGATGGCGGCCGGCTCGCGGCGGGGCGCGCAGATGGGCATCCTGAACATCGACCACCCCGACGTGCAGGAGTTCATCGAAGCCAAGCGCACCAAGGGGCGCTGGAACAACTTCAATGTGTCGGTGGGGGTGACCAAGGCCTTCATGCAGGCACTGGCCGCGCAAGGCCAGGTGCAGCTGGTGCACAAGGCGCGCCCGACACGGGCCCTGATCGAGCGAGGCGCCTTCCAACGCGACGATGGCCTGTGGGTGTACCAGGAGGTGAGTGCCAGCGCCTTGTGGGACCGCGTGATGCGCTCGGCCTACGACTACGCCGAGCCGGGCATCATTTTTCTCGATCGGGTCAACGAAGACAACAATCTGCGCTACTGCGAAGAGATCGTCGCCACCAATCCCTGCGGCGAACAGCCGCTGTGTGCCTATGGCTGTTGCGATCTGGGCCCAATCATCCTGCCGAGCTTTGTGCAGCAGCCCTTCACGCCGGCGGCGCGCTTCGATGAAGCCGGCTTCGTCGCCTCGGTGCGACTGCAGGTGCGCTTTCTCGACAACGTGCTGGATGCCACGCCCTGGCCGCTGAAAGAGCAACAGGAACAGGCCATGGCCAAACGGCGCATCGGCGTGGGCTTCACCGGCATGGGCAATGCCCTGGCCATGCTGAACCTGCGCTACGACAGCGAGGCCGGCCGACGTCAGGCCGCCCACATCGCCGAGTTGATGCGTGACGCGGCCTACGCCGCCTCGATCGACCTGGCGATCGAACGCGGGCCGTTCCCGGCCCTGCAGGCCGAGGCCTATCTGGCGCCCGGTACCTTTGCATCGCGCCTGCCCGAGGCCCTGAAGGCACGCATCCGCGAGCACGGCATCCGCAACAGCCACCTGCTGTCGATCGCCCCCACCGGCACCGTGAGCCTGGCCTTTGCCGACAACGCCAGCAACGGCATCGAGCCGCCTTTCTCGCTCGCCTACACGCGCAACAAGCGCACCCCAGAAGGCGGCACCCAGGCCTTTGCCGTGGTGGACCACGGCCTGCGGGTTTTCCTCGGCACGCTGGAGCCGGCCTTTGGCAACGCCGTGCTGGACGCCGTGTGCCGCTATCAGGATGAGTTCAGCCACGAAGGCCAGCGCCTGCGCGTGAGCCAGGTGCTGCCCAACTCGATGGTGACCGCGCTGGCCATGTCCTGCGATGAGCACCTGGCGATGATGGGCGCGGTGCAGCCCTTCATCGACACGGCCATCAGCAAGACCGTGAACGTACCGGCCGACTACCCGTTCGAGGACTTCAAACAGCTGTACCTGCGCGCCCATGCCTATGGCCTGAAGGGGTGTGCCACCTACCGCCCCAACGACACCCTGGGCTCGGTGCTGGAAGTGCCTGCCACCGCAGCGGCCGGCGCCAATCCCTCCGGCGCCAGCCCCAGCCCCGCGCCGGCCCCGCTGGACATGGACCCGCTGCGCATCAGCATCGAAAAGCGCCCCGAAGGTGAGACCCCGGCGGTGACCGAGAAACTGGTTTACCACACCTCCGAAGGCCAGAAGTCGCTGTACCTGGTGGTGTCTTTCGTGAGCGTGGAAGGCTTTCTGGATGGCCAAAGGGTAACGGTGGAGCGCCCGCTGGAGGTGTTCATCCCGGCGGGCCAGAACGACGAGGCCCAGCAATGGGTGACCGCTGTGGCCCGGGTACTGTCGCTGACGGCCCGCGATGGGCGACTGCCCAAGGCGCTGGCCGATCTGCGCAAGGTGACCTGGGACAAAGGCCCCGTGCGCTCGGGCTACTACCGCAAGGCCGACGGCACCCGGGTGCCACGCTTTCACAGCTCGGAAGTCGCGGCCATCGCCTACGCAGTGCAACAGATCCTGTACCGACGTGGCTTTCTCGACGACGAAGGCCGGGTGATCCCGGCGCTGCGCCAACAGGCGTCGCGGGCTGCGGCCCCGGGCCAGGCCCCAGTGCCGGCGCCAGGCGAGCCCGCCATGCTGCCGCACATGGAGGTCACGCCGGGCAAGCCCTGCCCCGAATGTGGCGCCCATGCGCTGGTCAAGAAGGACGGCTGCGAGTTCTGCACCCATTGCGGCTACCTCGGCTCTTGCGGTTGACGACGATGAGCCCACTCAAGGCCGTTCTGCATCCTGCAGGCCAGCCTGGTAGCGGCAACGAAGTTCGGTGATGCGCACACCCTGTGGCGCACTCTCCAGCGACTGCGCCTTGGGCTCCAGCCCGCCCCAGCGGTTGCGCACCTGGTCGATCTGGTAAGTGCGATCCCAATGGGGCCCCAGGCCGCGCGCCATGCAGCGTTGCACATCGGCATAACGCTGGGCCAGATCACCGTCGCCGTCTTCGGCATGGGCCTGGCCCAAGGGCAGCAACAAAGGAGACAGCAGGAGGATGGGGAGAAGAAGGCGCAGCAGCATCGGTCAAGAACAAAGAGGAACAAACGACAGAAGCCCCGCCGTGAAACGACGGGGCCGAACCGGATCGACAGGAACCCATCCGGGCAGGCTCACTGTGAGCGATGCCGTCTGAGTTGGTTCCGTGCTGAACACTTGCCCAGTGAAGAACTTGGATGCGTCAGGCGCTCTCAGAGCCTGACGCGCCCGCACTCACTTGATTGAGGCACCGCTGTTCACACTGGCCTTGGCGGCCTTGGGGTGCACGGTCTTGTGCCCTGCCTTGGCATGCAGGGGGGTGGGCGACTTGGCCTTGGCGGTCGGTGCTGGCGCCGCCTGGGTGGGGCTCACCTTGTCCGATGCGGAGGGTGTGGCGGCAGGGCCCACGGTGCTGGCCACCGCAGGCTTGACCTCAACGGGTTTCACCCCTGCCGCAGAAGCCGCGACCGCCGGTGTGACCGGGGTGGCGGCAGTGGCGGCCGCCGGGGCCTGGGCCCAGGCGCCCATGGAGACGCAAGCAGACAGCACGGCGGCGGGAAGGATGGCGAACAGCTTGTTCATGGCAAAGCCCTTTTCTCTCGTTGAGCCCCAGGCAACAGGCCTGGTTGCTACCTTCAACGCCCCGGTTTCAACCGTCGATGACCTCTCGTGCGCCAAGTTGTAACTGTCAGTTTCCCGCTCGGGCGCTTCAAATCGGCAGGGGCTGGCGAAACCCCACGTTGAGCAGGTTCCAGGCGGCGATGGTGGCGATGGCAAAGCCCAACTCAGCCATCTCGGCAGGTGAGAACTGCTGAGCCAGGCGGTCAAATTCGGCATCGCTGGCATCGCCATTCGGGGTGGCGTTGATGATCTCCGCCCAGCGCAGCGCCGCGCGTTCACGCTCGCTGAAAAAAGGCGCCTCGTGCCAGCCGGCCACCGCATTGAGTTCGCGCGGCGTCACGCCCTGGCGCAGCAGATCCTGTCCATGCATGTCGATGCAGTAGGCGCAGCCATTGAGCTGCGACACACGCAGCCACACCAGGTCGATGAGCCGCTCGCCCAGGCGGCCTTTCTTCAGGGTTTGAGACAGGTCGAGCAGGCTTTGAAAGGCCTTGGGGGCCAGTTGGATGTAGGGGACACGGGCAGCAGGGGTCTGCATGGCATGGGCTTTCTGTTCAGTTCGGAGGCCACCCGATGCGGCCTCTCCCCTGTTAGACGCCCGGGGCTGGCCACTTGTGACAACACGCCTCAAGCCTGCAAGGCAATGCCCGCCAACTTGTCAGGGTTGCGCACCACATACACCGCCACGATGCGCTCGCCATCCAACACAAAGGCCTGGGCTGATTCAAGCTGCCCACCCACATAGCGCAACAGCCCCGGCTCGCCATTGACAAGCACCTGTCGATAACGGATCTGGTCCCCCAGCCGGCGCGCCACGGCCCAGTACAGATTCGTGACACGGAAAGCACCGCGCAGCACGTGCGCAACCGATGCCACGCGACCGCCGCCGTCGCCCATCAGCTCCACATCGTCGGCCAGCAAAGCCTGCAGGCTGGCGCGATCGCCCTTCTGGGCCGCTTGCATGAAGCGGGCAAGCAAGGCGCGGTGACGCGCCCGGGGCACCGTGAACCGCGGCGGCGGCCCACCGTGGGGCTGCTTCACGCGCAGGCCCGCTCGGTGCACCAATTGACGGCAGGCCGCCTCACTCTTGCCCAGGGTGGCAGCGATGTCAGCGTAATCGTGATCAAACACCTGGCGCAGCAAAAAGGCCGCCCGCTCCTCGGGCGACAGTTGCTCCAGGACCCGCAGCAAGGCCATCGACAGATCGTCAGCCAACTCGGCCACGGCCTCGGGTCCCTGATCGTCCACGGCCACCAGGGGCTCGGGCAGCCAGAAGCCCACATAGGCCTCGCGCTCGGCCTTGGCCGCACGCAGGCGGTCGATGGACAGACGCGTCACCACCGTCACCAGCCAGGCCTCGCCCGATTGAAGTGCGGCCCGATCCGTGCGATGCCAGCGCAACCAGGCTTCCTGCAGCACATCGTCAGCGTCGGCACGCGTGCCCAGCATGCGATAGGCCATGCCAAAGAGCCGCGGCCGCAAAGCCACAAAGGTGTCGGTATCGGCGTCAGACACTGGAAAAAGGGAGGGGCAAGTGCGAAGACAGGTCATGGTAGTCCCTAGACGGCCCAAACCCTGGCCTTGTGACAGATGACCACCACCACGTTCGATCTTTGCCGCAAGGCGATGCAGCAAACAGCCCAGAAACGAAAAAGCCCTTGAAGATCAAGGGCTTGAACGTGTTTGGTGCGGCTGGCGGGGATCGAACCCACGACCCTTGGCTTCGGAGGCCAATACTCTATCCACTGAGCTACAGCCGCGTGCCTGATGACAGGCAAACGATCCGCGGATTATGGCACGGGCCGGAGGGCTTGCGATGCAACGGCGCCAGCGCCATCAAGTGGCATTGCTGGATTTCATGGCGCGGGATGGCTGAAGCCCAGGCCGGCCAGGTAGGTGTCCATGGCCTGCTGGCCGATGGTCACCACGTCAAATTCTTCGGGTGACAACAGCCAGTTCTGGATCAAGCCATCGAGCAGCGCATGCAGGCCGATGACCGCGGCCTGCACCGGCAGGTGCAATGTCACCCCCCGCAATTGCGCTGCGGCCTGCAGGCTGCGGGTCATTTCAGCCAGGCAGTCGTTGCGGGCCTCCAGGTGCCGGCCCTTGATGGCCAGGGCCTCGCCCACGTACTCGACCTTGTAACTGGCCACCTCGAAAACCCGCTGGGTTGTGGGGTCTTGCGTCATCTTGCGCAACACGTCCAGGGTGGCGCGGCGCAGGTCGTCCAGCGGGTCTCGCCCGGGCTCACGCCCCATCTGCTGCAAAGCTTCCTCCATGGGCAGGGTGACGCGGTCCATCATGGCGTTGAACAGATCGGCCTTGTCCTTGAAGTGCCAATAGATGGCGCCGCGCGTGGTGCCTGCCGCCACGGCAATGTCATTCAGCGACGAGCGCGAAACCCCTTTTTCAGAGAACACGCGCTCGGCCGCGTCCAGCAGGCTGTGCCGGGTGGCAAGGGCATCTTCTTTGGTTCGGCGGGCCATGGCGTCTCCTGTTGTGGGTATGAATTGCAGCCCACATCATACATTCACGAATGTATGTATACTGCCCTTTCGTTTTTTACATGAACAAGACACAGTACGGGTTGACCCTAGCAAGTCTTACCCGATACCAACACACTCACACCGGAAAACGGACATGACCGAATCCCAACCTGCGGCAGTCGCCGCACCGCAGCGCCGGCCCTTGCTGAGCCGCCTGCCTCTCTTCATGACTGTGGGCACGCTGAGTGCCGTTCTTGCCGCTTGCGGTCCTTCGGGTGCGCAGGGAGGGGCCGGTGGCCCGGGTGGCGGCATGCCGCCCACCGAAGTGGGCGTGGTCACGGTCACCCCGGGCGTGGTGGGTTTGCAAACCGAGTTGCCGGGTCGCCTGGAGGCCTCGCGTGTGGCGCAGGTGCGGGCACGTGCGGCCGGCATCGTGCAAGAGCGCCTGTTCCGCGAAGGCAGCGACGTGAAGGCAGGCCAGCCCCTGTTCCAGATCGATGCAGCGCCCTACAAGGCCACCCATGACAGCGCCCTGGCCGCCGTGGCCAAGGCCGAAGCCACGCTGATGCAGGCCAGCGCCCAGCTGACCCGTTACAAGCCGCTGGTGGAGGCCAATGCCATCAGCAAACAGGACTACGTGAACGCCGAAGCGGCACAGAAACAAGCCGAAGCCGACCTGGCCTCGGCCAAGGCGGCCCTGCAGACCGCCAAGATCAACCTGGGCTACACCACGGTGACGTCGCCGATCTCGGGCCGCATCGGCCGCGAGCTGGTGACCGTGGGGGCGCTGGTGGGCCAAAGCGAGGCGACACAGATGGCGCTGGTGCAACAGATCGACCCGCTGTATGTCAACTTCACGCAGTCGGCCGCCGAGGTGATGAAACTGCGCGATGCGCTGGCCAATGGCCAACTGAAGCGGGCACCTGGTGCCGAAGCGGCCAGCGTGCGCCTGGTGAAGGATGACGGCAGCGAGTTCCCCAAGGCCGGCAAGTTGCTGTTCTCGGACCTGACGGTGGACAGCACCAGCGGCCAGATCACGCTGCGTGCCGAGGTCCCCAACCCGGGCGGCCAGTTGCTGCCGGGCCTGTATGTGCGGGTGCGCCTGGAGCAGGCCCAGGCCAGCGATGCCATCACCCTGCCCCAGCAGGCGGTCACCCGCAGCGAAAAAGGTGACGTGGTGATGGTGGTCAGCCCCGAAGGCAAGGTCAGCCCGCGCCCGGTCAAGGTGGCAGCGGGCAAGGGCAACCAATGGGTGATCCTGGACGGCCTCAAGGCCGGCGAACAGGTGATGGTGGACGGCTTCCAGAAGCTGCGTGGCGATGCGCCCGTGAAGGCCGTGCCTTGGCAGGCACCGGGCAGCGCGGCCCCCGCCGCGGCCCCGGCCGCCAAGTCCTGAGGAGCCTGATTCATGGCGAAATTCTTCATTGACAGGCCCATCTTTGCCTGGGTGATCGCTCTGTTCATCCTGGTGCTGGGCGGGGTGTCCATCACCCAGCTACCCATTTCTCAATACCCACCGGTGGCACCGCCCTCGGTGGTGATCAGCGCCAGCTACCCAGGGGCCTCGGCCCAGACGCTGGAAGACAGCGTGATCAGTGTGATTGAGCGTGAAATGAACGGCTCTCCGGGGCTGCTCTACATGGAGTCGGTCAGCCAGGCGGACGGCACCGGCACGATCACGCTGAGCTTTGACCCTTCGACCAGCCCCGACCTGGCCCAGGTGGACGTACAGAACCGGCTTTCGCGCGCCACGCCACGCCTGCCGGCAGCAGTGACGCAACAGGGGGTGCGCGTGGACAAGTCACGCAGCAACTTCCTGCTGTTCATCATGCTGTCGTCGGACAACGGCGCACTGGACCCGATCGCGCTGGGCGACTATGCCTCGCGCAACGTGATCCCCGAAATCCAGCGCCTGCCCGGCATCGGCCAGGCCCAGTTGTTCGGCACCGAGCGCGCCATGCGGGTGTGGATCGACCCGGCCAAGCTCACCGGCTATGGCCTGGCGCCCGCCGACGTGAACACCGCGATCACGGCCCAGAACGCCCAGGTGTCTTCTGGCGCCATCGGCGATCTGCCCAACATCACCGGCCAGGGCATTGCCGCCACGGTGGTGGTGAAGGGCCAACTGGCCTCGGTGGAGCAGTTCGGCCGCATCGTGTTGCGCGCCAATGGCGACGGCTCGACCGTGCGCCTCAAGGATGTGGCCCGCATCGAGCTGGGGGCCCAGACCTACGCCACCTCGGCCCGCCTGAACGGCAAGCCGGCCACCGGCATCGGTGTCCAGCTGACCCCCTCGGGCAACGCCCTGGCTTCTGCCAAGGCGGTGAAGGCCAAGATGGAAGACCTGCAGCGCTACTTCCCGGCCGGCGTGTCCTACGCCATTCCGTATGACAGCTCGGGCTTCGTCAAGATCTCGCTGTCTCAGGTGGCCGAGACCCTGGTCGAAGCCGTGGTGCTGGTGTTCCTGGTGATGTTCCTGTTCCTGCAGAACTGGCGCTACACCCTGATCCCGACCATCGTGGTACCCGTGGCCCTGCTGGGCACCTTTGCCACACTGCTGGCCCTGGGTTTCTCGATCAACGTGCTGACCATGTTCGGGATGGTGCTGGTGATCGGCATCGTGGTGGACGACGCCATCGTGGTGGTGGAGAACGTCGAACGCATCATGAGCGAGGAAGGCCTGCCCCCGCTGCAGGCCACGCGCAAGGCCATGGGCCAGATCTCGGGCGCCATCATCGGCGTGACCGTGGTGCTGATCTCGGTGTTCGTGCCGCTGGCTTTCTTCAGCGGTTCGGTGGGCAACATCTACCGCCAGTTCTCGGCCGTGATGGTGTCGTCGATCGCCTTCTCGGCCTTCCTGGCGCTGTCGCTCACGCCGGCGCTGTGCGCCACGCTGCTCAAGCCGGTCGAGGCCGGGCATCACCACGAGAAGAAGGGCTTCTTCGGCTGGTTCAACCGAGGTTTCAGCCGGGCCGCCAAGGGCTATGAAGGCTGGGTGGCCAAGCTGCTCAAGCGGGCCGGCCGCTTCATGCTGATTTATGTCGCCATCGGTGCGGCTGCCGTGGTGGTTTACATGCGCCTGCCCACCTCGTTCCTGCCCAACGAGGACCAGGGCACGATGCTGGTGAACGTGCAACTGCCCCCGGGCGCCACAGTCGAACGCACCCGCAGCGTGATGGAACAGGTGGAAGGCTTCATCCTGAAGCAGCCTGAGGTGAAGAGCATGGTCGGCGTGCTGGGCTTCAGCTTCTCGGGCCAGGGCCAGAACGCCGCGCTGGCTTTTGTGACCCTGAAGCCCTGGGACGAGCGCCATGGCGAAGAGCACTCGGCCCAGGCTTTGGCCGGCCGTGCCTTCGGCGCGCTGATGGGCATCCGCGATGCCTTCATCTTTCCGCTCAGCCCGCCACCGATCCCTGAGTTGGGCAACGCCAGCGGCTTCACGTTCCGCCTGCAGGACCGCGCCGGCAAGGGCCATAAGGCCCTGATCGATGCGCGCAACCAGTTGCTGGGCATGGCCAGCAAGAGCCCGGTGCTGACCCAGGTGCGCCCCGACGGCCTGGAAGACGCGCCTCAGCTCCAGATCGACATCGACCGCGACAAGGCCCAGGCCCTGGGCGTGCCGTTCAACGCGATCAACTCGGCCCTGTCCACCGCGCTGGGTTCCACCTACGTGAACGACTTCCCGAACCAGGGCCGTCTGCAACGCGTGGTGGTGCAAGCCGATGCGCCAGCGCGCATGCAGCCAGACAACATCCTGCAACTGCGCGTGCTCAACAGTGCCGGTCAATTGGTGCCCTTGTCCACCTTTGCCAGCACCCGCTGGGAGAACGGTGCCATGCAGACCGTGCGCTACAACGGCTACCCGGCCGTGCGCATCAGCGGCGGTGCAGCGCCCGGACGCAGCACCGGCGAGGCCATGGCCGAGATGGAGAAGCTGGCCGCACAACTCCCGGCAGGCTTTGGCTACGAATGGACAGGCCAGTCGCGTGAGGAGAAGCTGGCCGGCTCGCAGGCCGTGATCCTGTACGGCTTTGCCGTGCTGGCCGTGTTCCTGTGCCTGGCCGCCTTGTACGAAAGCTGGTCGATCCCACTGTCGGTGATTCTGGTGGTGCCGCTGGGCGTGCTGGGCGTGCTGCTGGCCACCTGGCTGCGGGCGTATTCGAACGACGTGTACTTCCAGGTGGGTCTGATCACGATCATCGGCCTGTCGGCCAAGAACGCGATTCTGATCATCGAGTTTGCCAAGGACCTGCAAGCGCAGGGCCGCGGTGTGATCGAGTCGGCCCTGGCGGCGGCGCACCTGCGCTTCCGCCCCATCGTGATGACCTCGCTGGCCTTCATGTTGGGCGTGGTGCCGCTGGCCATCGCCACGGGCGCCGGCTCGGCCAGCCAGCGTGCCATTGGCACCGGCGTGGTCGGCGGCATGATCACCGGCACCGCCTTGGCGGTGTTCTTTGTGCCCATCTTCTTTGTGGTGGTGCGCAAGCTGTTCAAGGGCAGCGAGCGCCAGCGCCAGATCTATGCAGAACATGCTCGACAGGCCGGTGTGGCCGAAGCCGCAGGAGGCCAAGACCATGCGTAAAACCCCAAGCTGGCGACTCCGCCTGCCCCTGGCGCCCGTGGCGCTGGCCCTGAGCGCCCTGCTGGGCGGCTGCAGCATGATCCCGGCCTACCAGCGCCCGGCCGCCCCGGTGGCCGAGCAGTTTCCGGCGCTGAAGGCCGATGTAGCCCAGGCCGCCGGCAACAAGGCCGCGGCCGACCTGGCCTGGCAGGATTACTTCAGCGACCCGGCGCTGCGCCGTCTGATCGCCCTGGCGCTGGACAACAACCGCGACCTGCGCGTGTCAGTGCTCAACATCGAACAGGCCCGCGCCGCGCTGCAGATCGCACGGGCCAACCAGTTGCCTGCGGTCAACGGCGTGATCTCGGGCTCGCGCACCCCCAACACCAGCGGCGGTACCACCAGTGTCTACACCGGTGGCCTGCTGGTATCGTCCTGGGAGATCGATTTCTTCGGCCGCCTGCAGGCGCTGAAGGAGCAGGCTCAAGCCCAGTACCTGGCCACGGGCGAGGCCCGCAAGGCAGCCCAGATCAGCCTGGTGGCCACGGTGGCCAACGCCTGGCTGGCCCTGGTGGCCGACGAGGAGTTGCTCGACCTGTCGGGCCGCACCCTGGCCACGCGGGAAGACTCACTCAAGCTGACCCGGCTGCGCTTTGACCAGGGCTCGGCCTCCGAGCTGGACTTGCGTCAGGCCGAATCGCTGGTGGAGAGCGCCCGCGCCACGCTGGCCCAACAAGTGCGCCAGCGCGCCCAGGACGAAAACGCCCTGGTGCTGGTCTTGGGCCAGGGCCTGCCCGACGATGCACGCCAGGCCCTGCGCCAGGCCCACCTGAGTCAGGCAACGCTGCCCGAGGTGCCCGTGGGCCTGCCCTCTGAGTTGCTGATCAAGCGCCCGGACATCCGCCAGGCCGAACAGTCGCTGATCGCGGCCAACGCCAACATCGGTGCGGCACGCGCGGCGTTTTTTCCGACCATCAGCCTGACCACCGGCATCGGCAGCGCCAGCAGCGCCTTGTCGGGCCTGTTCAAGAGCGGCTCCTGGGGCTATACCCTTTCGCCCCAGTTGTCGGTGCCCCTCTTCAATGCCGGCCGCACCCAGGCGGGCGTGGAAACGGCGCAGGCCGCCCGCGACATTGCCGTGGCACAGTATGAGAAAGCCATTCAGACAGCCTTCCGCGAGGTGGCCGACGCCCTCGCCGGGCGTGACACCCTGGGCGACCAACTGCGGGCCCAGCAGGCCTTGGTGAAAGCCACCACGCGGCAGACCGAGTTGTCGGACCTGCGCTACCGCAATGGCGTGGCCAGCTACCTCGATCTGCTGGACGCGCAGCGTTCGCTGTTCACCGCCCAGCAGGCCCTGGTGCAAACCCGTCTGAGCCAGTTGCAGACCCAGGTCACGCTGTACAAGGTGCTGGGCGGCGGCTGGACCGATGCCGTGGCCGCAGCCCCGCAAAAGCCTGCCAACTGAGCCACCAGCAGCAGCGGGCACGCCCGCCCTGCCCCCCAGAAAGGCCCCAACACGGGGCCTTTCTTTTTGTGGCCCGGATCCAGGGCCTGCCCTGGCAACAACTGCCGACAAAGCCGCAAGCCAGGCTTGCACTTGTTGCATTTACGAGCGCTGACCCCGGCGGATGATGCGGCGAACCCCGTTCGCCCCCCCTCGCCCCCGAAGGACAGCCATGCCCGAAACGCCCCCCGCGGCCATCCGACAGCCTGCACGCAGCCGTGCCTTGGTGCAGGCCCGGTGGCCCGCACTCCCGCTGGCCCTGTGCCTGGCCTTGACCACCCTGTTGAGCGCCTGTGAACGCGCCGGCAAATCTCCGCCGCAGGGCGCGATGCCACCGCCCGAGGTGGGTGTGGTGGTGGTTGAGCCAGGGCCGGTCGGCTTGCAGACCGAATTGCCCGGTCGCATCGAGCCGTACCGTGTGGCACTGATCGGGGCACGGGTGGCGGGCATCCTGCAAAAGCGCCTGTTTGAAGAAGGCAGCGAGGTGCAGGCCGGACAAGCGCTTTATCAGATCGACCCCGAGCCCTTTCAACTGGCACACGACAGCGCGCAGGCCAATGTGCTGAAAGCCGAAGCAGCCCTGGCCCAGGCTCAGGATGTGCTGCAACGCTACGGGCCCCTGGCCGAGGACGGCGCCGTGAGCCAGCAGGCCCTGGTCGCTGCGCGGCTGGCGGTACAGCAGGCCACGGCCGATCTGGCCGGCGCACGAAGCGGTGTGCAAACCGCGCGCCTGAACCTGGGCTATGCCCGGGTCAGCAGCCCGATTGCCGGCCGCGTGGGCCAGACCCTGGTGACCGAAGGCGCGCTGGTCGGCCAGGGCCAGGTCACGCCCCTGACCACCGTGCAGCAACTGGATCCGGTGTACGTCAACTTCACTCAGTCGGCCGACGAGGTGCTGCGCCTGCAACGCAGCCTGGCCCAGGGGCAGCTCAAGCGCGCCCAAGGTACCCAGGCCGCCAGCGTGCGCATCGTGCTGCCTGACGGCAGTGAGTATCCACGCCCGGGCAAGCTGTTTTTCTCAGGCGTTACCGTGGACGCCAGCTCGGGCCAGGTGACGCTTCGCGCTGAAGTGCCCAACCCCGATCGCTTGCTGATGCCCGGGCTGTTTGCGCGTGTGAGGCTGGAGCAAGCACGCGCCAGCGATGGCCTGCTGCTGCCCCAACAGGCCGTGACCCGCACCCAGACCGGCAACACGGTCATGGTGGTGGCCCCCGATGGGGCCGTCGGTGTCAGAGCCGTGCAGATCGCCCAGGCCGTGTCGGGCCAATGGGTGGTGCTGAGCGGGCTGAAGGCGGGGGAACAGGTGATGGTGGACGGCTTCCAGAAATTGCGCGGCAACGCCCCAGTGAAGCCCGTGCCCTGGAAAGCGCCCCCGGCAGCCACGCCGCCCGCCCCGGGCGTCAAGCCCTGAGAAAGCTGCGCCATGTCCAATTTCTTCATCAGCCGACCCATCTTCGCTTGGGTGATTGCGCTGTTCGTGGTCGTGCTGGGCTGTGTCTCCCTGACCCAACTGCCGATTGCCCAGTACCCCACGGTGGCGCCCCCCACCATCGTGCTCAACGCCAGCTACCCGGGGGCGTCGGCCGAAACGCTCAAGAACAGCGTGATCAGTGTGATCGAACAGCAAATGAACGGTGCGACCGGCCTCATGTACATGGAGTCGGTGGCCCAAGCCGATGGCACCGGCACCCTCACCCTGAGTTTTGAGCCGGGCACCGACCCGGCACTGGCCCAGGTGGATGTGCAGAACCGCCTGAGCCGGGCCACGCCACGCCTGCCTGCGGCCGTGAATCAGCAAGGCGTGGTGGTGTCCAAGGCGTCGAACAACTTTTTGTTGTTTGCCCTGCTGTCTTCAGACGACCCGGCCTTCGGCCCGATCGAGATCGGCGACTACGTGGCCCGCAACGTGGTGCCCGAGATCCAGCGCCTGGCGGGCGTCGGGCAGGTGCAGCAGTTTGGTGCCGAACACGCCATGCGGATCTGGCTCAACCCGGCCAAGCTGGTCAGCTACAAGCTGTCGCCGGCCGACGTGAACGCCGCCATCGCGGCGCAAAACGCGCAAGTGGCCTCGGGGGCGATCGGTGACCTGCCCCAATTGCCCAGTCAGGAGATCTCGGCCACCGTGGTGGTCAGTGGTCAGCTGGCCTCGGTCGAAGACTTTGGCCGCATCGTGCTGCGTGCCAACCCCGATGGCTCCACCGTGCGCCTGCGCGACGTGGCCAGGGTCGAGCTGGGCGGTTCCAGTTATGCCACTTCGGCCCGGCTCAACGGGGTGCCGGCTTCGGGCCTGGGCGTGCAGTTGTCAAGCACCGGCAACGCCCTGGCCACGGCCACCGCAGTGCGCCAGAAGATGGGCGAATTGGAGCACTACTTTCCCAAGGGCATGAAGTGGGCGATTCCCTACGACACCTCCAACTTTGTGCGAATCTCCATCAGCCAGGTGACCGAAACGCTGTTCGAAGCCCTGGTGCTGGTATTTGTGGTGATGTTCGTGTTTCTGCAGAACGTGCGCTACACAATCATCCCGGCCATCGTGGTGCCGGTGGCCCTGCTGGGCGGGTTCACCACGATGCTGGTGATGGGCCTGTCGATCAACGTGCTGACCATGTTTGCCATGGTGCTGGTGATCGGCATCGTGGTGGATGACGCCATCGTGGTGGTTGAGGCGGTCGAGCGCATCATGGCCGACGAAGGGCTTGCACCGATGGAAGCCACCCGCAAGGCCATGGGCCAGATCTCCGGTGCCATTGTGGGGATCACCGTGGTGCTGATCTCGGTGTTTGTGCCGCTGGCCTTTTTTGCCGGCGCCGTGGGCAACATCTATCGCCAGTTCTCGGTGGTCATGGTGTCCTCGATCGCCTGCTCGGCCTTTCTGGCGCTGACCTTGACGCCTGCACTGTGTGCCTCGATGCTGAAGCCGATTCCCGCGGGCACCCAGCACGAGCGCAAGGGGTTCTTCGGCTGGTTCAATCGGGGCTTCTCGCGCACCGCCTCGGGCTATGAGAGCACGGTGACGCGCCTGCTCCAACGCAGCGCACGCTATCTGGTGCTGTATGGGGCGCTCATCGGTGCCGCCCTGCTGGTCTTTGAGCGTCTTCCCACGGCCTTTCTGCCCGATGAAGACCAGGGCAGCATCCTGATCAACGCCCAACTGCCGGCCGGGGCCTCGCAAAACCGCACGCTGGAGGTGATGCAGGACGTGGAGCGCTACGTGCTCGCGCAGCCAGAGGTGAAGAGCATGGTGAGCGTGCTGGGGTTCAGCTTTTCAGGCAGCGGACAAAATGCCGGGCTCGCCTTCGTCACGCTCAAGGATTGGTCGGATCGTCAAGGCCCGGAACATTCGGCGCAGGCCGTGGTCGGGCGGGCCTTCGGGGCCCTGATGCAGGTGCGCGACGCCTTCATCCTGCCACTGAACCCAGCCCCGATTCCCGAATTGGGCAACTCCACCGGATTCACCTTCCGGCTGCAGGACCGCGGTGGCAAAGGCCACGAGGCCTTGATGGCCGCACGCGCCCAATTGCAGGCCGCAGCGGCCAAGAGCCCGCTGTTGTCACAGGTGCGGGTGGACGGGTTGGACGATGCCCCGCAACTGCACCTGCAGATCGACCGCGACAAGGCCCAGGCCCAGGGCGTGAGCTTTTCTGCCATCAACGCCGCTTTGTCCGCCCTGCTGGGCAGCAGCTATGTGAACGACTTCCCGAGCAAGGCCCGCATGCAGCGCGTGGTGGTGCAGGCTGATGCGGCGCACCGGATGCAGGGTGAAGACCTGTTGCAGTTCCAGGTGCCCAGCAACACGGGCGCTTTGGTGCCGCTGTCCACCTTCGCCACCACCCACTGGCAAAACGGCCCCATGCAGGCCGTGCGCTACAACGGCTACGACGCCGTGCGCTTCAGCGGCAGCGCAGCCCCGGGCCACAGCAGCGGGGAGGCCATGGCCGAGATGCAACGCCTGGCGGGCGAGTTGCCCGAGGGCTTCGGCTACGAGTGGACCGGACAGTCCTTGCAGGAGAGCCAGGCGGGATCGCAGTCGACGGTGCTGTATGGCTTCGCGCTGCTGTCGGTGTTTCTGTGTCTGGCCGCCTTGTATGAGAGCTGGACGATCCCGCTGTCGGTGATCCTGGTGGTCCCCCTGGGCTTGCTGGGGGTGGTGTTGGCCACCCTGTTGCGCGGTTACTCGAACGACGTGTACTTTCAAGTGGGCCTGATCACCATCATCGGTCTGTCGGCCAAGAACGCGATCATGATCGTGGAGTACGCCAAAGACACCCAGGCCGCCGGCAAGGGCCTGCTGGAGGCCACGCTGGAAGCCGTGCGACTGCGCTTTCGCCCCATCATCATGACCTCGCTGGCCTTTGGGCTGGGAGTGCTGCCACTGGCCATTGCCCATGGCGCCAGCGCTGCCAGCCAGCGCGCGATTGGCACCGGGGTGCTGGGTGGCATTCTGGTCGGTACGACGCTGGCCGTGTTCTTTGTGCCGGTGTTTTTTGTGGTGGTACGCACCTTGTTCAAGCCCAGGCGTGCCCAACCAGCGGCCCATCCTTTGCCTGGAGTCCCGCATGACTGAGCCCTTGCTCCACCCCACCAAACCAGCGTTGCCTGCCGTGCGCCTGCGTCTGCCTCAGCGCCTGCATCTTCTGGCCCTGCCCTGGCTGCTGGCCGCCTGCAGCCAGTTGCCGGACTACCAGCGGCCTGTCGTGTCGCTGCCGGCGCAGTGGCCTGCCTCGGGATCGGCGCAGGACTCGGCAGGGCCTGTCCGCAACGGGGACTGGGCGGACTATTTCAGCGACGCCCGGCTGCAGCCCTTGATCGCCCAGGCCTTGGCCAACAACCGTGACCTGCGGGTGACAGCCCTCAAGGTGGAACAGGCCCGGGCCCAGTTTCAGATCAGCCGCGCCAATCAGTGGCCAACCTTGAATGGATCGGCAGGCGGGTCACGTGCGCCCGTGGCCACGACCATGGGCACGGTGCAAGGCAGCAGCTACTCGGTCGGGTTGACCGTGACGGCCTTCGAACTCGACTTTTTCGGGCGTGTGGCCAGCCTGAAGGAACAGGCCCTGGCCCAATACTTGGGCAGTACCCAGGCCTACGAAAGTGCCCGCCTGAGCCTGATTGCCAGTGTGGCCACGGGTTGGTTGACCTTGCTGGCCGATGAGGCCCAGTTGGCCTTGCTGCGCGAGACGATGCTCAACCTGGAAGCCACCCTGCAACTGACCCAGCGCGCAGCGCAGCACGGCACGTTGGCGCGACAGAATTTGCTGCAGGCCGAAAGCCAGACCCAGGCCGCACGTGCAGCCCTGGCCCAGGGTGAGCTGCAGCACCAACGCGATGAAAACGCGCTGCAGTTGTTGCTGGGTCTGCCCGACTCGGTTCCCCTGCACGACAGCCTGGACGCCAGCACCCTGGATGTGTCCCCCTGGGCCGACCTGGCGCCAGGCCTGCCCTCCGAACTGCTGCTGCGGCGGCCCGACGTGGCCCAGGCCGAGCAGGCGTTGGTCGCCGCCAATGCCAATGTGGGCGCAGCCCGGGCTGCCCTGTTCCCCCGCATCAGCCTGACCGCCGGCGTCAGCAGTCTGAGCCCCCAACTCTCGGGGCTGTTCAAGAGCGGCTCGCAGGGCTTCACACTGGCACCCCAGGCCAGTCTGCCGCTGTTGGATGCGGGGCAGAACCAAGCCCAGGTGGACGCGTCCAAAGTGGGCCGCGACATCGCCACCGCCCAGTACGAAAAAGCCATCCAATCGGCTTTCCGCGAGGTGGCAGACGCACTGGCCGAACGTCAGGCCGTTGTGCAGCAACTCGATGCGGCCGAGCGTCAGACCACGGCGGCGCAGGCCCAGGCGAACCTGGCCGAACGCAGCCTGGAGATGGGCGTGAGCAGCCGACTCGATTGGCTGGCCAGCCAACGCAATTGGCTGAGCCAGAAACAGCAACGGGTGCAGGCGCAACTCAATCGGCTGCAAAACCAGGTTTCGGTCTATCAGGTGCTCGGCGGCCACTGGCGCGCGGACCGGCGCTCATCGGATCCGACATGAGCAGCCGAAAGACAGGCCCAAAAAAGCGGGACGGCGCCTTCCGGCGCCATCCCGTCGCAATGGAGCACCCCGGCCTGCGCGCAAGCGCAGGTGGCGCCCCCCCTCATTCAACCGCTGGCCCAGCGGCACCAGCACCGAAGTTCAGGTGCGTGCCAAGCCCGACTGGTTCACGGGTTTGAGCGTAAGCGGCAGATGTGACGGACGCATGACCTTCACGCACGCCGCAGCGAATCAGGCCCGACACAAGCGATCAACTTGGCTTGCATGCAACACCCTCGGGGCAAGCCCCTGGTCAGCCAAGGGTGCCCCGTCGTTATAATCAAAAGTTAAGTTTCAAGCCTTACCACAACATTGAGGACGCCATGAGCGACATCCACGAAGACGCACACACCGGCCCGATCAAAAACCCCAAGCAACTGCTGGTGGCGGTTATTTTTTCGTTTGTCATCCCGGTGTTTCTGATCATCGGCTTGGTCGCGTATGTCACCTCGGGCAACAAGCCGGCGGTGGGTTCCGGCAATGAAGAGCGGGCTCTGGCCGAACGCATTCAAAAGGTGGGCGCAGTGGACATTCGCGATGCCAACCGCCCTCTGCGCTCTGGCGAAGAAGTGTTCAAAGCCCAATGCTCAGCCTGCCACGCCACGGGTGCAGCAGGCTCGCCGAAGTTTGGCGACGCAGCGGCCTGGGCTCCGCGCATCAAGACCGGTTTCGAATCGCTGGTGAATTCTGCCCTCAAGGGCAAGGGTGCCATGGGCGCTCAGGGCGGCGGCGATTTCTCTGACGTTGAAGTGGCGCGTGGCGTGGCCTACATGGCCAACAATGGCGGTGCGAACTTCCCCGAACCCAAGGCGCCAGCCGCCGCTGAAGAAGCCAAATAAAGTCATCGCGCTGCGCCCCTTGGGCTGTCAGTGTGAAAACGCCGGTCTCATAGGCCGGCTTTTTCATTTCTGCATCGACTGCTGACGCTGCCAAGACCGCGGCAATCAAGTAGCGGCAAGGCCCGCAGCGGGGCTCAGCACATAGCCAAAGCGGGCGGGCAAGCTGTCAGAGGCCACCTCCGTTGGCGTCCAAAGGCCCGCCTCCACGGAATTGGCGACATGGCCCACATCGAGGGTGTGCACCAGCCCCAGGCCCAGATCAGTCCCCAGGTAGACCCGGCCCTGTTCATCCAGCAGACAGTGTTGCACCTGAGCCTCGCGGCCCGAGTGGCTGCTGACCTGCAATGCGTCATTGATGCGCCAGATCCATGGCGTGGCTTCCAGCTCAACATAGACGCGCTGAGGCCCGTTCTGAAAATACCAGCAGCCCCGGGCATCGGGCTCGTAATTGCGCTGAATGAAGTCGATCAGTTTGTCGTGCCGCAACACGGAGCCACGGGCACCCGGTTGGCCGCTGGCGAAGCTGCCAAGGGCCTGCGCACGGTCGTCACGCATGTACCACTGGCCACGAGCATCCAGGCCCAGCCAGCCATAGCAGTCAGGCACGTTGGGCCACTTGGCCATGGCCTGTCGAACGATGTCATCCATATCGCTTCCTGATTCAAATGTGGTCTGCCAGCCAGCCGCCCACGGCGTCGGGCATGCCGCGTACATGCCCCGGCAGCCGCCCATGCGGAAAGCCCACGTGCCCCCCGTGTGCGGGTTGCCACAAGGTCACGTGCCGGCCAACCTCACCCTGACCGGGCAGGCACCAAGCCGGCACAAAGGGATCATTGCGAGCGTTGACCACCAGGGTGGGCAAACGAATGCTGGCCAGATGCGGTTTGGCAGACGCGCGCGCCCAATAATCTTCGGTGCTGCGGAAGCCGTGCAAAGGGGCGGTGAACACGTTGTCAAACTCGTACAAATCCCGCGCCTCGGCCAGGGCCTGTGGGTCAAACAGGCCTGGAAACTGCGCCAATTTCTGCAAGGCCTTGGGCTTCATGGTCTTGAGGAACATGCGCGTGTACACCAGCCGGTTGAAGCCCCTCCCAATGGCCCACCCACCCGCGGCCAGATCAATCGGTGAGCAGACCGCGGCCACGCCCTTCACGACCTGAGCCGCTGTGCTGCCGGCTTCCTCGGCCCAGCGCAGCAAGGCATTGCCACCCAATGAGACCCCCACGGCGATCACGGGGCCCCTGTGGGCGGCTTTCACGCGAGACAGCACCCAACCGATCTCTTCATGGTCACCCGAGTGGTAAGCGCGAGGGGCGAGGTTGATTTCACCACTGCAACCTCGAAAGTGCGGCACGGTGTAGGCCCAGCCACGCTCGCGGGCGTAGTCGGCAAAGGCCTCAGCGTAGTGGCTGCCGGAAGACCCCTCTAGCCCATGAAACAGCACCAGCATGGGGGCTGAGGCTGCGGACTCCGGTCCCACGCCGGGCTCCAGGAAATCGATATCGATGAAGTCGGCATCCGGCGTGCTCCAACGCTCTCGCCGGTACCGAGGCGCATGACCAAAGACGCGGCGGGAAAAGAGCGCCGGCCAGATGGTTTGAAGATTGCCACCTGGCACCCAGGCGGGGGCGACATAATTCATCAACACGGCCAAGTTGCATGGCCCCTCAATGCAGGACGGCAGGGCCATCCGTCAAGGGCAAGGGCTTGTGTGGGGTGCCGGGACTGGCATGGTGAGCCACCATGCGCCATCCCTGAGCTGTCTTGTGGTACACGTTGGTCGCGATCACCCAGGCCTCGTGCCGGCCCGCCGGTGTGTCAATTTCAATGCGTTCGATGACGCTGTGCACCGAACTGGCCAACGCCTCCACACATTGCACATGCTCCAGATGAATGGGCACGGCGCCTTGGGCCAACAGGGATTCAAAAGCGGCTCGGATGGCTCCGGCCCCGATCAGGCGGGCCCCCCCAGGATGCACGCAAACAATGTCGTCCTCGTCTGCCCAGCAGGCCATCAACTGGCCGACATCCCCTTTTTGCAAGGCGTCGTAAAACGCCACTTCAACTTCAGCGGCGGAACCGCCTACGGTGATGGCCTGAAGTTTGGCTTTGGGCATGACGATGGGCTCGGGTTCGCTGCGGGCCTTTATTCTGCCGCGCTTTGGGCAAGTGGTGCAGTTTGCCGGTCAATCGCCCCAAAAACAAAACCCCGTGCAGTTGAGGGCACGGGGTTGATGCGAGGCCCGAGCCATGCACCAGGGCATGGCCGAAAGCCGGGGCGCTTCAGCGCTTCTGACGGAACTTGCGCAGTGCCGCAATCTGAGCAGCCATGACGGCCAACTCGGACTGGGCACGGGCCAAGTCGATGTCGCTCTTGGCGTTCTTGATGGCCTCTTCGGCCGCAGCGCGGGCCTGTTTGGCCTTTTCTTCGTCGAGGTCCTTGCCGCGGATCGCGGTGTCAGACAGGACGGTCACGCAGTTCGGTTGCACTTCAAGAATGCCACCGGCCACGAACACGAATTCTTCACCGCCATCGGCCGTCTCGATGCGCACCGAGCCGGGTTTGATACGGGTGATGAGCGGCGTGTGGCCCGGCAGAATACCGAGTTCGCCTGCCTCACCAGGCAAAGCCACAAACTTGGCTTCACCCGAGAAGATCGACTCTTCGGCACTCACAACGTCAACATGAATGGTTGCCATGGCAATCCTTTTCTGGAGGCTTGACTGCACCGGAGAGGGGCTTTTTCAAACCCGACTCTCCGATGACAGAAGGCCTTAGATCTTCTTGGCCTTTTCGAAGGCTTCGTCGATGGTGCCAACCATGTAGAAGGCCTGCTCGGGCAGGTGGTCGCACTCGCCGGCCACAATCATCTTGAAACCACGGATGGTTTCAGACAGGGGCACGTACTTGCCGGGCGAGCCGGTGAACACTTCAGCCACGTGGAAAGGCTGCGACAGGAAACGTTGGATCTTACGAGCACGGGCCACCACCAGCTTGTCTTCTGGTGCCAGTTCGTCCATACCCAGAATCGCGATGATGTCGCGCAGTTCCTTGTAGCGCTGCAGCGTACCCTGCACGGCACGGGCCGTGCTGTAGTGGTCTTCACCCACCACGTTCGGGTCCAGCTGGCGGCTGGTCGAATCGAGCGGATCCACGGCGGGGTAGATACCCAGGGCGGCAATGTCACGGCTCAGCACCACAGTGGAATCCAAGTGGGCAAAGGTGGTGGCAGGCGACGGATCGGTCAAGTCATCGGCAGGCACGTAAACGGCCTGGATGGAAGTGATCGAGCCCACCTTGGTCGAGGTGATCCGCTCTTGCAGACGGCCCATTTCTTCAGCCAGCGTCGGCTGATAGCCCACGGCGGAAGGCATACGACCCAGCAGAGCGGACACTTCGGTACCGGCCAGCGTGTAGCGGTAGATGTTGTCCACGAAGAACAGCACGTCACGACCTTCGTCGCGGAACGATTCAGCGATGGTCAGACCGGTCAGGGCCACGCGCAGACGGTTGCCCGGGGGCTCGTTCATCTGACCGTAAACCATGGCCACCTTGGACTCGCCGAGGTTCTCCAGGTTCACCACGCCGGAATCGGCCATTTCGTGATAGAAGTCGTTCCCTTCGCGGGTACGCTCACCCACACCAGCGAACACCGACAGACCCGAGTGAGCCTTGGCGATGTTGTTGATGAGTTCCATCATGTTCACGGTCTTGCCCACGCCGGCACCACCGAACAGACCCACCTTGCCGCCCTTGGCGAACGGGCAGACCAAATCGATCACCTTGATGCCGGTTTCCAACAGCTCTTGCGAAGGCGACAACTCGTCATAAGCGGGTGCCTTGCGGTGGATCGAGGCGGTCAGCTCTTGGCTGACAGGACCACGTTCGTCGATAGGCGCGCCCAGCACGTCCATGATGCGACCCAGAGTGGCCTTGCCCACAGGCACCGTGATGGGTGCATGGGTGTTGGTCACGATCAGGCCACGACGCAGACCGTCGGACGAACCCAGCGCAATGGTACGCACCACGCCGTCGCCCAGCTGCTGCTGAACTTCCAGGGTCAGTGTAGATCCTTCGAGCTTCAGAGCGTCGTAGATCTTGGGCATCTGGTCACGCGGAAACTCCACGTCAACCACAGCGCCAATACACTGAACAATTTTTCCTTGAACTTGAGCCATTTTTTGCTCCAAAAATTTTTAAACCGTGACGACGACGAGGGTCAAACCGCAGCCGCGCCGGAGACGATTTCCGAAAGTTCTTTCGTGATCGCTGCCTGACGGGTCTTGTTGTAGACCAGCTTCAATTCGCCGATGACACTGCCCGCGTTGTCGGTCGCGGCCTTCATGGCCACCATGCGCGCCGACTGTTCGGATGCCATGTTTTCTGCCACGGCCTGGTAGATCAGGGATTCAACGTACCGAACCAGCAGATCGTCGATGACGGCCTGAGCATCGGGCTCGTAGATGTAGTCCCAACCATGTTCGGTCTTTTCAGCCTGCATCTGGTCGGCGGACAGGGGCAGCAGCTGCTCCAGCACCGACTCTTGCTTCATGGTGTTGATGAACTTGGTGTAACCCAGGTAGACCGCATTGATGCGGCCTTCTGCGTAGGCATCCAAGAGCACCTTCACGGGGCCGATCAACTTGTCCAGATGCGGGGTGTCACCCAGACCCGTGACGTGCGAAACCACTTTCGCGCCAACACGGTTCAGGAAACCCAGACCCTTGTTACCGATGGCGACAGCCTCCACCGACACGCCTGCACCTTGCAGTTCGCGCAGCTTGGTCGTCACGGCACGCAACACGTTGGTGTTCATGCCACCGCACAAACCCTTGTCGGTCGTGACCACGATCACCCCAGAAGTCTTCGCATCGTTCGTCTTCATGAACGCGTGCGTGTACTCGGGATTGGCCTGACCCAGGTTGGCGGCAACGTTGCGGATCTTTTCGCTGTAAGGACGGGCAGCACGCATCCGGTCCTGCGCCTTGCGCATCTTGGATGCGGCCACCATTTCCATGGCCTTGGTGATCTTCTTGGTGTTTTCCACCGATTTGATCTTGCCGCGTATTTCCTTGCCTGCTGCCATATGTGCTCCTAAAGCGTTTGTTGGGTGCTTGGAGAGCTACTTAAGCAAACGACTTCTTGAACGCACCAATGGCGGCGGTCATTTCAGCTTCGGCGTCCTTGTCCATGGCCTTGTCCTTCTCGAGCTTGGCGAGCAGGGCAGCATGGCTGGTCTTCAGGAACTGGTGCAGGCCGTGTTCGAAGGCCAGAACCTTCTTGACGTCGATGTCGTCCAGGAAACCCTTGTTGACCGCGAACAGCGTAGCGCCCATCAGCGAAATGGGCTGCGGGCTGTACTGAGCCTGCTTGAGCAATTCGGTCACGCGGGCACCGCGGTCGAGCTGCTTGCGGGTGGCTTCGTCCAGGTCGGAAGCGAACTGCGCGAAGGCAGCCAGTTCACGGTACTGGGCCAAGTCGGTACGGATACCACCGGACAGGTTCTTGATCAGCTTGGTCTGGGCAGCACCACCGACGCGCGACACCGAGATACCGGCGTTGATGGCGGGGCGGATACCGGCGTTGAACAGGCTGGTTTCCAGGAAGATCTGGCCGTCAGTGATCGAGATCACGTTGGTCGGAACGAAGGCAGACACGTCACCAGCTTGGGTTTCGATCACGGGGAGAGCGGTCAACGAACCGGTCTTGCCCTTGACTTCGCCCTTGGTGAAGGCTTCCACGTAGTCGGCATTCACGCGAGCGGCGCGTTCGAGCAGACGGCTGTGGAGATAGAACACGTCGCCAGGGAAAGCTTCACGGCCTGGGGGACGGCGCAGCAGCAGCGACACCTGACGGTAAGCCACAGCTTGCTTGGACAGATCGTCATAAACGATCAGCGCGTCTTCACCACGGTCGCGGAAGTATTCGCCCATCGTGCAGCCCGAGTAGGCCGACACGTACTGCATGGCAGCGGATTCAGAAGCCGAGGCAGCCACCACGATGGTGTAGTCCATGGCGCCAGCCTGCTCCAGAGAGCGCACGACGTTCTTGATGGACGAGGCCTTCTGACCAATCGCGACGTACACGCAGGTGACGCCTTGGCCCTTCTGGTTGATGATGGCATCGATGGCCACGGCCGTCTTGCCGGTCTGGCGGTCGCCAATGATCAACTCGCGCTGACCACGGCCCACGGGCACCATCGAGTCGATGGACTTCAGACCGGTTTGCAGCGGTTGACCCACGGATTCACGGGCGATCACACCAGGTGCCACCTTTTCGATCACGTCGGTCATCTTGGCGTTGATCGGACCCTTGCCGTCGATAGGCTGGCCCAGGGCGTTCACCACACGGCCAATCAGTTCGGGGCCCACGGGCACTTCCAGAATGCGGCCCGTGCACTTCACGGTGTCGCCTTCGGAGATGTGCTCGTACTCGCCCAGAATCACGGCGCCGACGGAGTCGCGCTCCAGGTTCAGGGCCAGACCGTACGAAGGCACGCCTTCAGCGTTGGCCGGGAATTCGAGCATTTCGCCCTGCATCACGTCAGACAGGCCATGCACGCGAACGATACCGTCGGTCACGGACACCACGGTGCCCTGGTTGCGGATGTCAGCGCTGCCAGCCAGCCCTTCGATGCGGCTCTTGATCAATTCAGAAATTTCTGCGGGATTGAGTTGCATGACTCTTTCCTTCTTTCTTTGTTTAGCCGAGGCACAAGGCCGCGGTTACGCGGCCAGGGCCGCTTTCATTTGTTCGAGGCGCGCTTTGACCGAGGTGTCGAGCACTTCGTCGCCCACTGCCACACGGACACCACCAATCAAGGTGCTGTCGGTTTCGACGGTCAGGTTGAGCTTGCGGCCAAAACGCTTTTCGAGCGAGGCGGCGAGGTCTGCCAGGGCAGCACCATCGATCGGGAATGCGCTGTACACAACGGCATCCGACGAACCGCTCTGGGCATTGACCAGCTTGCGGAACTGGGCAGCGACTTCGGGCAGTGCCTGCAGACGACCGTTGTCGATCACCGTTCGCAGGAAGTTCTTGCCCTGATCGGGCAGAACGTACTTGGTCAGGCCGGCCACCAGGTCAAAGACCTGCTGGGCACTGACCTTCGGGCTCTCGGCAAACTGCTTGAGCTGGGCGTCGGCTGCAATCGCAGCCAGCTCGTCCAGCCAGCCGGCCGTGGCGTTGAGATCAACGCCTGCGGTCGAAGTGCTGGCCTTGAACAAGGCCTCGGCGTAAGGACGGGCAATGGTGGCGAGTTCAGCCATGGTTGCTCCTTACAGCTCAGTCTTCAGGCGATTCAGCAGATCGGCGTGAACGCCGGCATCGACTTCCTTGCGCAGGATTTGCTCGGCACCCTTGACGGCCAGCACGGCGACCTGCTCACGCAGGGCCTCGCGGGCCTTGACCGATTGCTGCTCAGCCTCAGCCTTGGCAGCGGCAACGATCTTGTTGCCTTCTTCGGTGGCACGGGCCTTGGCCTCGTCGATGATGGCCTGAGCACGACGCTCGGCATCAGCCAGACGCGATGCAGTTTCGGTGCTGGCGGCGGCCAATTCCTTCTTCACGCGCTGATCTGCAGCGGCGAGTTCGGTTTTGGCACGGTCGGCAGCAGCGAGACCATCGGCGATTTTCTGGGCACGTTCATCCAGCGCTTTCGCGATCGGGGGCCACACGAATTTCATCGTGAACCACACCAAGATCAGGAATACGATGGCCTGAATGAACAGGGTCGCATTGATACTCACGGCAACACCTTTCTAGAGTGGCGTTGAACGGGAATTACTTGGGCAGGTTGGCCAAGAAGGTCGAAGCAAACGGGTTGGCGAAGGCGAACAGCAGAGCGATAGCCACGCCGATCAGGAAGGCTGCGTCGATCAGACCGGCCAAGATGAACATCTTGGTTTGCAGTTCGTTGATCAGTTCAGGCTGACGAGCCGACGATTCGAGGAACTTGCCACCCATCAGGGCGATGCCGATAGAAGCGCCGATAGCGCCCAGACCAACGATCAGACCACAAGCCAGAGCGACGAGACCGAGAATGTTTTCCATGATGACTCCTAATTAAGAAACGGATGGTTGAGGAAAGAAAAAACGAAACGAAATCAGAGGGCGCCTGGTGAGCGCTTAGTGGGCGTTGTGCGCCTGACCCAGGTAGATCAGCGCGAGCATCATGAAAATGAAGGCTTGCAACGTGATCACGAGGATGTGGAACAGCGTCCAGATGGTGCCGGCGATGATGTGGCCGACAGGCAGCAGAACACCAGAGAGCGAGAGCGCAGCGGCGCCGCCCATCAAGGCGATCAACATGAACACCAGCTCGCCAGCGTACATGTTGCCGAACAGTCGCATGCCGTGAGACACGGTGTTGGCGACGTATTCGATGATTTGCATCAAAAGGTTGATCACGCCCAGAACCAGGGCAAAGATGGGGTTCTTGCTGGTGCCAAAAGGCGCAGACACCAGTTCGTGAGCCCAGCCGCCGGCGCCCTTGATCTTGATGCTGTACCAGAAGCGCAGCAGCAGGACGGCAAAAGCCAGGCCCAGGGTGGTGGAGAGGTCGGCCGTGGGAACGATGCGCAGGAAAGCATGATGGGCTTCACCGCCATTGGCTTCGTAGACTTTGCCCCAAAGTGCGGGCAGCAAATCGACCGGCAGCATGTCCATGAAGTTCATCAGGAAGATCCAGACAAAAACCGTCAGACCCAGGGGAGCGATGAACTTGCGGCTTTCGGCGCTGTGGATGTTGGCCTTGGCCTGGTTGTCGACCATTTCAACCAGGATTTCGACAGCAGCTTGAAAACGGCCCGGCACGCCCGAGGTGGCCTTGCGCGCAGCAGTCAAGAGCAAGATCAGCGCGACGACGCCCAACAGACCGGCCACGATCAACGAATCAAAGTTGATCACTGAAAAATCAACAATCGCTTTCTGCTGGACGTTCTGCAGATGCTGCAAGTGGTGAACGATGTACTCACTCGCTGTCGGACCGTGTTCTGCTGCGCTCATCTTTCAACTCTTTCTTTTGACTCTTCAAACGAAGAGTCAAGTCGGTTTAACAGACCTGGTCTGCACCCACAGTGCAAACCAGTACATTTTCAGCGTGACGACCATGCCGGCCAACAACGCCAGCCAGACCACCTCAGGCAACACCCAAGGTGCAGCAGCCAGCAAGGCCACCGTCAGGACGATCTTCACGAGCTCCCACCCAAACAACCCGGTGACCGCAGTACCCGGATTGCCAGACGACATGTGCTTGCGCACCCCTCGGGCAAACAGTGCGGCAGGAATCACCACCGCCATCGCGCCGTAGGCAGCAGTCCAACCGGCTGCTGGCCGTCCAGTCAGGCCCCAGGCAGCCAAGGCCACCAGACACCCAACCAGAGCCTGAACCGCCAGAACACGCCCCAATGAAACGGGCGCAATTCTTGCACGAAGCTGCTGCGCTTCTTCAGCAGTCAGCGGCTTGAAATCAGACTCTTCCGCCTCATCTTCAGGAACTGGCGCGATTGTGTTCATTCTTGGTTACGCCAGGGTTACACGCCTGAATTTCAGCAAAGCCATTGATTATAAGTAAAAACCCGCAACGTCAACGCTTGTAAAGCAGTCCACTCGGGAAAGGCCCTAGGTCAAAGGTGTTTTGACTTAGGTCGAGCGAATGGGCAAGCTTGGGTCAGCCACGTCTGCACGGCCTCAGGCCTGCGGGGATAATTTCACCATGCAAGCACTACCCGACACCCTCTGCTACCTCAACGGCGACTATACCGCCCTCCAAGATGCCCGCATCAGCGTGCTTGACCGAGGCTTCATTTTTGGCGACGGCATCTATGAGGTCATTCCGGTCTATCAGGGCCGCCTGTTCCGCTTCGATGAACACCTGGCTCGACTGTTCCGCTCGCTGGCCGAGGTGCAAATTCCCAACCCCCACACGCCTGAACAGTGGCGCCAGATCGCAGATGCGCTGGTCGAACGCAACGCCGCAAGTGCCACAGGCGAAGAGACCGTCTACATCCAGGTCTCCAGAGGTGTGGCTCCGCGCGATCACGCCATGCCCCAAGGCATCACCCCTACGGTGTTCGCCATGATCAACCCGCTGAAAGCTCAATCAGCCGCCGCCCGCGAAAACGGCGTGGCATGCGTGACAGCCGAAGACTTCCGCTGGAAGAAAGGGCACATCAAGAGCACCAGCCTGCTCAGCGCCGTGCTGGCGCGCCAGATCAGCGTCGAAGCCGGCGCCACCGAGACCATCCTGTTACGAGACGGTTACCTCACCGAAGCCTCGTCCAGCAACGTCTGGGTGGTGAAGGATGGCCGCGTGCTGGGCGCGCCCCGCGACGGCCTGGTACTGGAAGGCATCCGCTACGGTCTGATCGAGACCCTGTGCAAAGAAGCCAACATCCCTTTCGAACTGCGTCGCATCAGCGAGGCTGAATTGCGCAACGCCGACGAGGTGCTGCTGTCGTCGGCCACCAAGGAGGTGCTGGCGGTGTCACGCCTTGACGACCAACCAGTGGGCAGCGGTCGCCCTGGGCCGGTGTACGCCCAGCTCTATGCCGGCTACCAACGCGCCAAGCAAGGCGCCCCTGCGGCGCCCGCCATCGATGCAGTGCCGGCAGCCCCAACCGCCGTCACGCCTCCTGCACAGGAATCACTGATCGAGTTTCCCAGCCTGTTTCCGATCAAGGTGATGGGGCCGAAAGTGGAAGGCTTTGTCGAGACCATGACCGCGATCGCCACCGAGCACGACCCCAGCTTTGAGATGACGCGCGTGCAACTGCGCGACAGCTCCGGGGGCAAGTACCTCAGCGTGACCCTGACCGTGACGGCCACCAGCCGCGAGCAACTCGACAACCTGTACCGGGCACTGACCGCCCACCCCCTGGCCAAATACGTGCTCTGAGACCCCATGCAGCTGCGCCCCCTGGGTCAGGTACCCTACGAACCGACGCTGGAGGCCATGCGCGCCTTCACGGACGGCCGCATTGAGAGCACGCCCGATGAACTGTGGCTGTGCGAACACCCCCCTGTATTCACCCAAGGACTGGCAGGGCTGGACAGCCACCTGCTGGCCCCGGGCGACATCCCCGTGGTAGCCACCAACCGCGGGGGGCAGGTCACTTTTCACGGACCGGGCCAGGTGGTGGCCTACCCGCTGATCGACCTCAGGCGGGCGGGCTACTACGTCAAGGAGTATGTGTACCGCATCGAAGAGGCCGTGCTACGCACCTTGATCCACTTCGGTGTAACAGGGCACCGGGTTGCCGGAGCGCCGGGCATCTATGTGCGCCTGGATGACCCCTTCAGCCATGCGGCACTGAACGGCCCGATGCCCGAGCACGACCCTTTCCGGGGCCTGGGCAAGATCGCTGCGCTGGGGATCAAGGTGAGCCGCCACTGCACTTACCATGGCGTGGCACTCAATGTGGCGATGGACCTGTCGCCCTATCAACGCATCAACCCTTGTGGCTACGCGGGTCTGCAAACCGTGGACCTTTCTACAATCGGGGTTCAATCCACTTGGGAAGACGCAGCAGCGGTCCTGGGCCAGAAGCTCCAGACCTTCCTCGCGCCGTAATCAGATGAGCACCAACGAAGTCGTTCGAGAAGCACAGGGCGTAGACGCCTACAACCCGCTGGCCAAGCAGAAAGCTGCGGCCAAGCTGTCCCGCATCCCTGTCAAGGTCGAGCAGGCTGAGGTGCTGAAAAAGCCGGAATGGATCCGAGTCAAGGCAGGCTCCCCCACCACCCGGTTCTACGAGATCAAGCAGATCCTGCGCGAGAACAAACTCAACACGGTGTGCGAGGAGGCCTCCTGCCCCAACATCGGCGAGTGTTTTGGCAAGGGCACGGCCACCTTCATGATCATGGGCGACAAGTGCACACGTCGCTGCCCGTTTTGCGACGTGGGTCATGGCCGGCCAGACCCCCTGGACACCAACGAACCCGAAAACCTGGCCAAGACGATTGCCCGCCTGAAGCTCAAGTACGTGGTGATCACCAGCGTAGACCGGGACGACTTGCGCGACGGCGGAAGCGGCCACTTTGTGGAGTGCATCCGTCAGACCCGGGCTCTGTCCCCCACCACCCAGATCGAAATCCTGGTGCCCGACTTCCGCGGGCGTGATGACCGGGCGCTAGAAATCCTCAAGGCCGCCCCGCCGGACGTGATGAACCACAACCTGGAAACCGTGCCGCGCCTCTACAAAGAAGCCCGTCCAGGCTCGGATTACGCCTTCAGCCTGAACTTGCTCAAGAAGTTCAAGGCACTGCACCCCAACGTGCCGACCAAGAGCGGCCTGATGGTGGGTCTGGGCGAGACCGATGAAGAAATTCTGCAAGTGATGCGCGACATGCGCGAACACGGCATCGACATGCTCACCATCGGCCAATACCTGGCCCCCACGAACAGCCACCTGCCGGTGCGCCGCTACGTGCACCCGGACACCTTCAAAATGTTCGAGACCGAGGCTTACAAGATGGGCTTCAGCCACGCCGCTGTGGGGGCCATGGTCCGCTCCAGCTACCACGCAGACCAGCAAGCCGGGCACGTGCTCGAATCCAAGGCCTGAAACGCCAGGCCGCCCTGCCCACCCGCAATGGGCGTGGCAGCGGCGCTGGCGGCGAAAATCAGTTGGGCATCAAGCGTGACGGCTCATCGTCGTTGAGCACGGCCTGAGCCCAGCTTGCCAACTTGCGCGTATCGCTGCGCAAGATCTCTTGCTTGACCGCCAGGATCTGCGAAGGATGCATGGAGAAGCTGCGCAGGCCCAGGCCCAGCAGCAAACGCGTGGCGCTGACATCGCCCGCCATTTCACCGCACACACTCACGTCCTTGCCTTGTGCCCGGCACTCGGCAATGGTCTCGGCGACCAGCTTGAGCACCGCCGGGTGCAGGGGATCGTAGAGGTGCGCTACCGACTCGTCGGCACGGTCAATGGCCAGCGTGTACTGGATGAGGTCGTTGGTGCCGATGGACAGAAAGTCGAAGTACTTGAGGAACATGCGCACCGACAACGCGGCCGCCGGTATCTCGATCATCGCCCCCAGTTGAATCGGCCCATGAACCACCCCCAGGTTGTCGAGTTCGGCTCGGGCGTGGTCGATCTGCGCCAGGGCCTGGCGTATCTCGGAACCGTGGGCCAACATCGGAATCAGCAATTTCACCTTGCCATGCACGGCGGCCCGCAAGATGGCGCGCAACTGTGTTCGGAACATGGCGGGGTCTGCCAGGCTCCAGCGGATGGCCCGCAAACCCAACGCCGGGTTGAGGTGAGCGTCATCGCGGTGGGCATAGTCCAGGGGCTTGTCAGCCCCTACATCCACCGTGCGGATGGTGACGGGCAACCCCTGCATGCCCTCGACGGCACGCCGATAGGCTTGGTACTGCTCTTCTTCGCCGGGCAGCTTGCCCTGACGGCCCATGAACAGAAATTCGCTGCGGAACAGCCCCACCCCCAGTGCCCCGGCAGCCAGCGCGGCGGGCGCATCATCGGGCATCTCGATGTTGGCCAGCAACTCGACTTTTTCACCATCCATGGTGACGGCAGGGGTGTGCCGCAAGCGCGACAGGCGCTGACGTTCAAGCTCACCCTGGCGTTGTTTGAAACCATACTCAGCCAGAATGATGGGCGAAGGGTCGACGATCATCACACCGGCGTCGCCATCAATGATCACCCAGTCGTCCTGGCGCACCAACTGGCTGGCACTGCGGGCCCCCACCACGGCCGGGATGTCCATGCTGCGCGCGACGATGGCCGTGTGAGAGGTCTTGCCCCCCACATCGGTGACGAAACCCGCGAACACGCTTTGTTTGAACTGCAGCATGTCCGCCGGCGACAGGTCATGGGCCACCAGCACCAGCGGCACGTCGACGGTGTCGTCGAGCAGCAGTTCCTGCTGATTGCGACGCGGCGAGGGCGGGGGCGGCGAGACCGGTGACGCGGCCCCTTTCATGTGCCGCAAGATGCGCTCGGCCACCTGCTCCAGGTCGGCCTTGCGTTCGCGCAGGTACTCGTCCTCCATCTCATCAAACTGGCGGCCGATCACTTCAAGCTGGGTGGTCAAGGCCCACTCGGCGTTGTACAGGCGCTCGGTCACCCAGTGTTTCACACCCGAGGTCAAGGCCTCGTCCTGGAGCAACATGAGGTGCACGTCCAGCAAGGCCGTCAGTTCTTGCGGCGCATCGTTGGGCCCCATCTGGGACAGGCCTTGTTGCAGTCGCTGCAACTCATCCACCACCGCGTTGCGGGCGACGCGGATGCGGTCGATTTCTTCAGGTATGCGCGACGCATCGATGAAGTAGTGAGCCACATCGATGCGGCTGGATGCCACCAGCACCGCCCGCCCGATGGCAATGCCCCGGGCCACAGCCAGACCATGGACGGTGAATGTCATGGATGTCTCCGTTGCAGGGAAAGTGAGTCCGGGAGATGCCCCGGGCAGCTCACTCGCCTTCCCCGAATTTGTCGGCCATCAACGCCAACAAGGCGTCCATGGCTTCTTGCTCTCGCGGCCCCTCGGTTTCGAGGCTGACCGTGCTGCCCAGACCGGCTGCCAGCATCATCACACCCATGATGCTCTTGGCATTGACGCGGCGCTCACCTTTGGAAATCCAGACTTCGCAGGGGAAACTGCCTGCGAGCTTGGTGAGCTTGGCCGAGGCCCGCGCATGCAGGCCGAGCTTATTGCTGATGGTCGTGGTGGATTTGATCATTTCTTCTCCTTGCCTGGTTCTGGGGCGCCGTGATGGCCACCTGCAGGACGCCCTGCGTGCCACCCACCACGGCCCGGGACACCAGGGCATCCAGGGATTCATGCCGATACGTCACCGTGCGCAGCAGCATGGGTAAATTGACACCGGCCACAAGCCGGGAATGCACGCCATCCACCAGCCGCTGGGCCACGTTACAAGGCGTGGCACCGAACACGTCCGTCAGCACCAGCGTGTCACGGGCTGAAAGCTCAGTCATCGCGATGCGCGCAGTAGCCAAGGTCTCTTCCGGAGAGATGTTGGGCTGCACGTCGACGGCGACGATGTCACGCTCGCAGTCTGGAAACACGTGCAGCGCACATTGACGCAAGGCATGGGCCAAGGGCGCGTGGGCGATGATCAGAATACTGTTGCTCATGGGGAATTTGGTTGCCGTGCATTATGGCTTTTCAGGGCCAGGAAGTAGCCGTAACTCAGGACACTGAGGGACAGGAATACCCCCATGGCAGCACGAAATGCATCGACTGATGAAAAGCCCAGCGAGGAGAACAGGTCCACCCCCAGGCCAATCCCCCATTGCAAGACAAAGACGCCGGCAAAGACCACCAGGTTGTAGGCGGACAGCGCACGCCCCGCCAATGCCGGTGCAAACGCCAAAGCCACGGCCGGCTGGGCCAACGAAATCACAGTTGAAGTGACGCAGAACAAAGCCCAGGCCGCAGCCCCGGCACGCTCACCCGCCAACAGAATGCCCGACAAGGTCAGCAGGCTGGCCGGCAGTCCAAAGGTGATGAGCCGGTCTACCGAAACGCCCCTTGAAAACAGCCAGGGGGTCAACATGCCCCAAGACCAGAAGGTGCAGAGCATGCACAGATTGATCGCAAACAAGCCCGTGGCGGCCTCGGCCGCACTGTAGCCAGCCACTTTCACCATCCAGGGGCCCGCCCACAGCGTCTGAATGGCCACCATGCCGCCGTAACTGAAGAAGCCGATGGGGGTCATTCTTCTGAAATAAGGATCTGACCAAACGGCTGCGTAGCCCTTCGGCATGACAGGCGGCTGAGCCCCCACCTCAACCGGCCTGACGAGCTGGCCTGAGTGCCAATGAGGAACCAGCCAAGCGATCAAGACCATGCCCAGAGCGGTCAATGCGGCGAGGCCCCAGAACAGAGGCCGCCAACCGATTTGCGGCAGCAACCACTGAACAGGCAAGGTGGAGGCCACCATGCCAAATGATCCCGTCATCAGCATCCACGAGTTAGCCCGCAACTGGGTTTGAGGCGCCATCCAGCGCCGAAAGCCCGTCAGCGGTGCCATCAGGCAGGCGCTGACACCCACGCCACACAACACACGGGCGGCCATCAAGCCCGTGAAGCTGGTCGCCATGGAGAAGGCCAGACAACCCAATACGGCCAGGGAAAGAAAGCACAAGATGACCTTGCGTGGTCCATGCCGATCAAGCCAGGCACCCAGGGGAAGCTGGGTCACGGAGAAGCCCAGAAAGTAGCCACCGGCAAGCAGCCCCAGATCACGCGCCTGCAAAGCCAGTTCCTGGGTGAGCACCGGCGACAAAGTGGCCGTGACCGCCCGGATGAGTGCCGAGAAAAAATACGCAAATGCGAATGCCAGGAAGATGGCGATCAAGCGACCGCGCTTGAGTGCTGTGTTCAAGAGCACCTCACTCGAAATGCAGTCCGGCCAGAAGCGTCTCCGCACCTTCCGCCTCAGACGCTGGCGCATAGACCCCCGCCTGGTAAAGATAGGCCCCGCCCGACGAGACCCGGGCAAACCAGGCCAGATCAACCTCCAGTGCGGCCCCATCGGGCGTTTGCCCTCGCACATGCACCCTTGTTGACTGTGGTACCTCCAAGGCGCCCCGGGGCACAAACGAACGGCTTGCTGCGGCAGCGTCGGATCGCAGATGCGCCAGCGTGATTTGCCTCCAATGGGCCAAGCCCTCGCCGACAGACATGTTCTGGGGTAGCGCCATAGACGCAATGGTCCACATCGCCCCCCGCGCCTCACAGCCGACGAGTTTCATGTCAACGGCTTGTTCGGCCCACGGCACTTGCCGAGCGGCTCGCTCTGGCTTGCAAGGCAGCGCTGCCTGCAGCGACAGGTCGTCGATGCGCACACTGCGCCAATTGAGGGCCGGGCTGCAGGCCAGCAACGACATCAACACGCCCAAGGGCCAAATCGACTTCAGTGAACTCATGTCATCATTATCAGCCGCACCACCAGCTTGGTGCACTGCTCAGCAAAGCAGTGTTTGCAACGCACTCTTTTGACGCTCAGGAGATCGACCCATGGCCCACTTCTTACTTGTTCACGGCGCCTGGCATGGCGCCTGGTGCTGGCAGCACGTGACGCAAGCCCTCATTCGCGATGGGCACAGGGCGCACGCAGTCACCTTGACGGGCCTGGGGGAACGCGCACATCTGATGTCACCCGCCATCACCCTGGAGACCCACATCAGCGACGTGGTGAACGCCATGGAGTCCGAGGAATTGCATGACGTGGTGTTGGTCGTGCACTCCTATGCGGGCATGCTTGGAACGGCGGTGGCAGATCGCCTGCCGCACCGACTCAAACACCTGGTGTACGTCGATGCGGTGGTGCCCAAAGTGGGCGAAAGCTGGAGTTCGACCCACGCCAGCGCCACGCGACAGGCCAGACTGGTCGCTGCGCAGAGCCATCCAGATTACAGTTTTCCGGCACCCGATCCGGCGATTTTCGGCTTGGCAGATGCTGACTATCAGTGGGTCAAGCGGCGCCAGACACCCCATCCCGGGCACACCTACGAAGCACCGTTGCAATTCGATGCGAAACGAGTGGCTCAAACGCCGAGAACCTTCATCAACTGCACTCGCCCCACACTGGCCACGATCGATGTGATTCGTACCCGTGTGCAAGATCCTCGCTTTTGGGATGGCGCCTGGCTGCCTGGATCACGACGTGTCGACATGGCCACGGGTCACGACCCGATGATCAGTGCACCCGAGGAGTTGACGGCAGTGCTGCAGGAATGTGCTGTTTCAAGCGCTTGACGTGCAGATTGCCAAATGGCACAAACCCAACGATCAGAATCGGTGTTACCGTTCACTTGATCGGTGAAGGATACGCCCGATGATGGAAGCGCTTGTCCTTGAAACCTGCGGCCAGACACCCTTGATCGATGCCGTCCTTTCCTGGCCGACCCAACCGCTCGTTTTCAATGGAACCCGTCAAAAGCAGCCCCCCCCAAGCCAACGCAGGAGCCACGCCACCGCCACGGCCAGAGTACCTGCTGGCAGGCTCCATCGGTGCGGAGCTGTCTGGCCCTTTGCTTGAAATGGAGCACATCGTCCAGCAATTGCTTACGACGGGTAAATTGTCTCGACCGCAAGTCAATGCGTTGATGAGCTCGTTGGGCACGGCCAGGCGCATTGCAGCTCAGAGTCAATTGTTGGACCACCTGGCACACAGTCCGATCAGGCAATCCCACGAGCATGTGGCACTCGACGCCCGATTGCGCCAGGCACTGGCCGACAACGCAGGCATGCTGCAAAGCCGGGCGGTCGATCTGGTGCATCGATTGCAGGCCGTGGAGGTGATTCTGGACCCCAGCCTTCTCGAAACTGTGTTGCACGCAGCGCTTTCATGGATGGCGCGCCCCGGCTACAGACTGAACATCACGCTTGAAATGCAGAGCATGCCCGAACATGCACTTTTGAGCTTCAAAGCCCGCCCCACGGTGTCGGACTCGAACCCTGAGCATACCCATGCGCCCGCGCCTTATCGTCTGAGCTGGTGGCTTCTGGTGGAGTCGGCGTCCCTGGCTCAGATTCCAATTCAACACACCGAGTCGGCGCAGAGCCTCAGCTTGGTCCTGGAGTTCAGGCGCACGGTGAAACAATTGGAAAAGGCCAACCCCGTGGACCTGAGCAGCGGCATGGACTCCTGGGCCAGCAGCCATTCCAGACTCCCGGCGGGTCAACGCATTCTCCTGGTCACCGCAGACGCCGGTCTGGTGGACGTCATGACCCCCTTGTGCCGCTCCGGCCAAGTCATCCTCGAGAGCGTCAGCTCACCAGAACAAGCCAAGGCTCGCTGTGAAGCCGAGCGCCCGCAAATGCTGATATTCGACCAACGCTTGAACGGTGTGGGCCTTGAAAGCATCCGGCGACAGCTGCTAGCAGCAGACCCGCAGATGCCGGTACTTGAGGTGACGGATGATCAGCACTCCCTCACGATGACCAGTTGGGCTGACGATGCGATTGAACGCATCAACAGGGACAACCTCACCAACAAGCTGCCTTCTGTACTTGCCAGGTTGCTCAGCAAGAACACATGACACGCCGCCCTGCGTCATCAGTCAGGGTTTGAGCGCACCCAGGGCCTTTTCGATCACGGCGCTGCCTGCTGCCAAGGGATTGCTGCGAAACTCCCGCTCCTTCTCACCAATCACCAAATACAGACCATCCAGCGCTCTTGCGGTGACATAGGTGTCAAGCTGGGCATCCTCCTGCTTCAGCAAGCCAACGCTGGCAGCCTTGCTTGCCACTTGCTTGTATTTCTCTGCGACCCCGACCCTGGCTGTCACCTTGCTCACGTCAGGTAAAAAGCGCTGACTGAGGGGCTCACGGGTCTTGCTTTCAAAAAACTGGGTGACCGAATTGTCGCCGCCACTCAAAATGCTTTTGGCGTCCTGGATGGACAGCGACTGTATGGTGTCGTGCAACAGGCTTTTGGCAAGTGGGATGGCCTGTTCGGCCGCGCGATTCATGGCCGTGACCAGTTCATCAAGTTGGCGGCCTTGGCCAAATCGGCGCAGCATGCCAGCAACCTCATCCAAAGGTTTTGGCAAACCAATTCGAACTTTCGGGTTGCCCATGAATCCATCCTCTTGCCCGAGCAAACTGATGGCAGCACTGGCCCCCTTCTCCAAGGTCGCCTTCAGGCCAGCCGTAGCATCCGCATTGCTCAGCCCCGAGAGATTGATGGCCTGCGCCAAATCCGAGACGCCGGCAAGTGCCAAGACAAGCATGGCTGACGCGTTGGAATTAAACTGTCGACGATGCATGGAGTTCATCCTTAATATGAAAAAGGCTATTCTTGTGACGGCTGGCGCCTTCGCTTTGGCGTTGGCCATCGGCGCTACTTGGTGGAGTGCCAAGCCCGTTCAAGCACCCGAATCCACTTTTGTTCTGCTGGATGGTAGTAGCAAGAGTTCGTCGTCCCTCAAGGGACAGGTCACTCTCGTGAACTTTTGGGCAACCAGTTGCACCACGTGTGTCGCGGAGATGCCCAAGGTGATTGCGACGTACCAGAAATACCATCCTCAAGGCTTCAACACGATGGCCGTGGCCATGAGTTATGACCCGCCAGCCTATGTGGTGAATTTTGCGCAAACACGGCAACTACCCTTTCAAGTAGCCATCGATAACACCGGCTCCATCGCCAAAGCCTGGGGCGATGTGCAACTGACGCCCACCACTTATCTGGTCAACAAACAGGGGCAGATCGTCAAGCGCTACATCGGTGAGCCAGATTTCAATGAGCTTCAACAGCTGATCGAAAAGTTGTTGATCGAGGCCTGAAAACGCGTTTCTGACACCTTATCGCCCGCACAGGCCACTCGCAAGTGTGCGGGACACCGAAGACCGCGTCGGTCCTCCAAGTCATAATGCATGCAACAAAGCTTGTTGATGCGCCGTCCGTGAATCGTCCCGATATCCAGATCATCGTCTGCGAAACTCCACAGCAAATCGAGTGCGCTCGTGACATCTTTCGCGAGTATGCGGCGAGCCTGGCTGTAGATCTTTGCTTTCAGAATTTCGAGCAAGAGCTGCTGAACCTTCCGGGTGAGTACGCAGCACCTCGTGGCACGCTTCTACTGGCCTTGGTAGAAGGCTCGATCGCTGGTTGCTGTGCGCTTCGCCCGCTGGATGCAGCAGACTACCCTAACGCAGCAGAGATGAAGCGTTTGTACGTTCGCAAGGCATTTCGCAGATTCGGTCTCGGACGAATGTTGGCAGAGTCCATCATGGACAGCGCCCGCCAACTTGCTTACGCCTGTGTCTTGTTGGACACTCTGGATGACATGGAGTCCGCCAGGGCGCTCTACGCAGAGCTCGGTTTCATCGAAATCCCACCGTACTATCACAACCCTATTGCCGGGTCTCACTATCTCAAGGCAGATCTTTGAGGCATCTTGAGAGAAAAAAGGCGCCTACCTTTCGATAGGCGCCTTTTTCATTGCGGACTTGGTGGGTCGCAACGCTTTGAAATCTATCAGTTTTTGGCCTGACCGAGCAGGGTCTGCGCATCGCTGACTTCGAATTTTCCAGGTGCTTCAATGTTCAAAGTCTGGACCTTTCCATCCTTGACCAGCATCGAATAGCGATTGCTACGAAGCCCCATGCCGCGGCCGGTCAAGTCCAATGTCAAGCCAGTGGCCTTGGCGAAGTCGGCGCTGCCATCGGCGAGCATGCGAACTTTGCCGGCCACCTTCTGATCGCGCGCCCATGCGCCCATGACGAATGCATCGTTGACGCTGAGGCACCAAATTTCATCGACACCTGCCGCCTTGAAATCATCTGCCAATTCCACGTAACCGGGAACATGTTTGGCCGAGCAGGTCGGCGTAAAGGCACCAGGAAGTGCAAACAGGGCAATGGTCTTGCCCGAAACGGCGTTCGCAACGTCCACCGGATTCGGACCGATGCTGCAGCCTTCTCCTTCGACTTCCGAGTACTCCATCAATGTGGTGGACGGCAGGGTATCGCCAACTTTGATCATGCTTGCTCCTTAAGCGCTGGGGGGAGGCCATGAAAACACGGCCCAAAAAGAAAAACGACCCACATTGTGGGTCGTTTCTCAAACTCTCACCGTCAAAGTCAAATAAGACTTAAACGATGCCAGCCTTTTCAACCAGACGGGTAGCAACCCAGTTCTTGGTCTTGGAGATGGGGCGGCTTTCAGTGATCTCAATCACGTCACCCAGTTGATAAGTACCAGCTTCATCATGAGCGTGGTACTTGCTCGACTTGCCCACGATCTTGCCGTAGAGCTCGTGCTTCACACGACGCTCAACCAGCACAGTCACGGTCTTGGCACGCTTTGCGCTGACAACCTTGCCGATCAAGGTGCGCTTGAGGGATTTTTTAGCTTCCGTCATGTTGGCTCCTTACTTGGCGGCTTGCTTTTCAGCAAGAATGGTCTTGGCACGAGCAATGTCACGACGGGTCGTGCGCAGAGTCGACGTGTTGTTCAGTTGTTGCGTGGCTTTTTGCATACGCAGACCGAAGTGGGCCTTTTGCAAGGACTTCACTTCAGCTTCGAGGCCGGCAACGTCTTTTTGGCGCAGTTCAGCAGCTTTCGTCATTTCGATTTCTCCTGAATTACTGGCCGAGCATGCGTGCCACGAACGTGGTGCGCAAGGGCAGCTTTGCAGCGGCCAGACGGAACGCTTCGCGAGCGAGCTCTTCGGGCACGCCAACGATTTCGTACAGCACCTTGCCGGGCTGGATTTCAGCCACGTAGTACTCCGGGTTACCCTTACCGTTACCCATACGCACTTCAGCAGGCTTTTGGGAGATTGGTTTGTCGGGGAACACGCGGATCCAGATGCGGCCACCACGCTTCACGTGACGGGAGATTGCACGACGTGCAGCCTCGATCTGGCGGGCCGTCAAACGGCCACGGTCCGTGGATTTCAGGCCGAAGTCACCGAAAGCCACCGAGTTACCTCGGGTGGCAATACCGGTGTTGCGACCCTTTTGCTCCTTGCGATATTTGCGGCGAGCAGGTTGCAGCATAGTTATTCTCCTTTACCGTCCGCTGCTGTAGCGGGCGCGGTGACCTTGCGGACGCGCTTAACGGCAGATTTAGCATCAGCACCACCGGCTTCAGCAGGCTTGTCGCTGCCGTCGGCTGGGGCAGTATTGCCACCGACCGGACGACGGGGACCACGGCGATCAGCACCGGGACGGTCGCCTGGGCGGCCATCACGACGCGGGCCACGGGGGCGACGCTCTTCTTCAGCACGGGGCTCAGTCACGGCGGGCAGATCATTGCGACCCAGCGTGTCACCCTTGTACACCCACACCTTGACGCCAATGACGCCGTAGGTGGTCTTGGCTTCAGAGAAGCCGTAATCGATGTCCGCACGCAGGGTGTGAAGAGGCACGCGACCTTCGCGGTACCACTCGCAACGAGCGATTTCGATACCATTCAGACGACCCGAAGACATGATCTTGATGCCCAAAGCACCCAGACGCATGGCATTTTGCATGGCACGCTTCATGGCACGACGGAACATGATGCGCTTTTCGAGCTGCTGGGTGATCGAGTCAGCGATCAGCTTGGCATCGATTTCAGGCTTGCGCACTTCTTCGATGTTCACAGCAACCGGCACGCCCAGACGAGTTGCGAGTTCCTTCTTGAGGTTCTCGATGTCTTCGCCCTTCTTGCCGATCACAACACCCGGACGAGCCGAGAAGATCGTGATGCGGGCATTCTTGGCAGGACGCTCGATCAGGATGCGCGACACGGCGGCATTCTTCAGCTTGGCCTTCAGGTACTCGCGAACCTTGATGTCTTCAGCCAGCATGCCAGCGAAGTCACGGTTGCTCGCGTACCAGCGGCTGGCCCAGTTACGGCTGACCGCCAAGCGGAAGCCAGTAGGATGGATTTTCTGTCCCATATTTCTGACCAGCCTTTCAGTTGCCAACCGTCACGTACACATGGCACGTGGGCTTGCTGATGCGGTTGCCACGACCCTTGGCGCGAGCAGTGAAACGCTTCAGCGTGGCACCTTGCTCAACGTAGATCGTCTTGACGCGGAGTTCGTCAATGTCGGCGCCGTCATTGTGTTCGGCGTTGGCGATGGCAGATTCAAGAACCTTCTTGACAATGCCAGCGGCCTTCTTTTGCGTGAACGTCAGGATGTTCAGAGCCTGATCCACCTTCTTGCCGCGGATCAGGTCGGCCACCAGACGGCCTTTATCGACCGACAGACGAACGCCCCGGAGGACTGCACGTGTTTCCATGGTCATTCCTTATTTCTTCTGGACTTTTTTGTCCGCGGGGTGACCCTTGAAGGTGCGCGTCAGGGCGAATTCGCCCAGCTTGTGGCCCACCATCTGGTCGGTAACGTACACGGGCACGTGTTGCTTGCCGTTGTGCACAGCAATGGTCAAGCCGATGAACTCGGGCAGAACCATGGAACGACGCGACCAGGTCTTGATTGGCTTCTTGTCCTTGGTAGCAACGGCCTTTTCAACCTTTGCAACCAGGTGATGGTCAACAAACGGACCCTTTTTAAGAGAGCGAGTCATTTGTTACCCCTTACTTTTTACGGCGCGACACGATCATGACCTGAGTGCGCTTGTTGTTACGGGTACGGTAACCCTTGGTCAGATTGCCCCAAGGATCGACAGCATGACGGCCTTCGCCGGTACGACCTTCACCACCACCGTGCGGGTGATCGATCGGGTTCATAGCCACACCGCGAACGGTCGGGCGAATACCCATCCAACGCTTCACACCGGCCTTGCCCAATTGGCGCAGGCTGTGTTCTTCGTTGGCGACTTCGCCGATGGTGGCACGGCATTCGATGTGAATCTTGCGAACTTCACCCGAGCGCAGGCGAACCTGAGCGTACACGCCTTCACGGGCCAGCAGGGTGGCAGACGAGCCAGCCGAGCGAGCGATCTGCGCACCCTTGCCGGGTTGCAGTTCAATGGCGTGAATGGTCGAACCCACGGGGATGTTGCGGATCGGCAGCGTATTGCCAGCACGGATCGGGGCTTCCGAACCGCTCAGCAGAGTTGCACCAGCTTCAACGCCACGGGGAGCGATGATGTAACGACGCTCACCGTCGGCGTAGCACACCAGAGCGATGTGGGCCGTGCGGTTCGGATCGTATTCAACGCGCTCAACCTTGGCAGGAATGCCATCCTTGTTGCGCAGGAAGTCGACAACACGGTAATGGTGCTTGTGACCGCCGCCCTTGTGACGGGTGGTGATGTGACCATTGTTGTTGCGACCAGCCTTCTGGAATTGAGGTTCCAGCAAAGCAGCGTGCGGAGCACCCTTGTACAGGTGATCACGCGTCACCTTCACCACGGCACGTTGGCCAGGCGAGGTGGGTTTCATCTTGATGACAGCCATGATTACGCAGCCTCCCCAGAGAGGTTGAGCTCTTGACCGGGCTTCAGGGTCACATAAGCCTTGCGAACATTGTCGCGACGGCCGATGGACTTGCCAAAACGCTTGGTCTTGCCTTTGGTGTTCACCACAGACACGCCCTTGACCTCAACCTTGAACATCAATTCCACAGCGGCCTTGATTTCGGGCTTGGTAGCGTCCTGCAGCACTTTGAACGTCACAGCATTGGATTTCTCTGCAACCAGGGTGGCCTTTTCGGACACGATGGGAGCGACGAGAACTTGCATCAGACGGCCTTCGTCAAACTTCACGGTGCTCATGCGAACATCTCCTTGAGTTTGTCGATTGCGCCCTTGGTGACGAGCACTTTCTTGTAATGAACCAGCGACAGCGGATCAGCGTAACGGGCTTCAACGACGAGCACGTTCGGCAGATTGCGCGAAGCGAGGTACAGGTTTTCGTCAACTTCGTCGGCAATCACCATCACCGATTCAAGGTTCATCGCCTTGAACTTGGCAGCGAGCAGCTTGGTCTTCGGAGCGTCCACCTTCAGGGTGTCCACCACGGCCAGACGGCCTTCACGCACCAGTTGCGAGAAGATCGAAGCCATACCAGCGCGGTACATCTTCTTGTTGATCTTCTGGCTGAAGTTTTCGTTCGGCAGGTTCGGGAAAATCCGACCGCCCCCACGCCACAGAGGCGAGGAAGTCATACCAGCACGAGCGCGACCAGTACCCTTTTGCTTAAAAGGCTTCTTGGTCGAGTGCTTGACCTGCTCACGATCCTTCTGGGCACGGGTGCCTTGACGGGCGTTAGCTTGGTAAGCCACAACGATCTGGTGAACCAGGTCTTCGTTGTAGTCACGGCCGAACACGGTTTCAGGAGCTTCGTACTTCGAAGCAGCCTGGCCTTGGTCATTCAGGAGTTCGAGCTGCATCAGTTCGCCCCTTTGGAAGCTTTGGCCTTGATCGCCGGACGCACCGTCACGAAGCCACCCTTGGAGCCCGGAACAGCGCCCTTGATCAAGAGCAGTTGGCGTGCTTCGTCAATGCGAATCACGTCGAGATTTTGAGTGGTAACCAGATCGACGCCGAGGTGACCCGACATGCGCTTGCCCGGGAACACACGACCCGGATCTTGCGCCATCGAAATGGAGCCCGGAACGTTGTGCGAACGGCTGTTACCGTGGGATGCGCGCTGCGAACCGAAGTGGTGACGCTTGATGGTGCCGGCGAAGCCCTTACCAATGGTCGTGCCTTGCACGTCCACCTTCTGGCCCACAGCAAACACAGCAGTCACAGGCACGGCAGCACCAGCTTGATACTGAGCAGCAGTATCAGCGGTCACGCGGAATTCCTGGATGATTTCACCGGCTTCAACACCTGCCTTGGCAAGGTGACCGGCAACGGGCTTGGTCACGCGCGATGCTTTGCGCGAGCCGAACGTCACTTGCAGGGCGACGTAGCCGTCTTTCTCTTGGGATTTGACCTGGGTCACGCGGTTGTTGGACACATCCACCACCGTGACAGGGATTGCATCCCCATCATCGGTGAACAGACGCATCATGCCCACCTTGCGACCCAGCAACCCGAGGGAGTTGCTCAGACTCATGTAGTTCTCCAAAACTTCCACCGCCACGACTTCAATTGGCCGCGACGCTTGTGTGTGAAAGAGAGTTGATAAATTCTCGACTACAAATGCAGCCGAGCCCAAAAGTATAACGCGAACTTGTCCATAGGACAAGTCCGCATTATTTGATCAGCTATCCACCCGCATCACTGCAGGCAGATACCGGTACAGCTGGATTTATTGCAGCTTGATTTCAACGTCGACGCCAGCCGGCAGGTCGAGCTTCATCAGAGCGTCAACCGTCTTGTCCGTCGGGTCCACGATGTCCATCAGACGTTGGTGGGTACGGATTTCGAACTGGTCACGGCTGGTCTTGTTGACGTGCGGCGAACGCAGGATGTCGAAGCGCTTCATGCGGGTCGGCAGGGGCACGGGACCCTTGACGATCGCGCCGGTGCGCTTGGCAGTATCAACGATTTCAGCGGCCGATTGGTCGATCAACTTGTAATCGAAAGCCTTCAGACGGATGCGGATCTTTTGCTTGGTAGACATGGTAATTCTCCTTATTTTCTTATCAAGAATTACTCGATGATGGTCGCAACCACGCCGGCGCCCACAGTCTTGCCACCTTCACGGATGGCGAAACGCAGACCTTCTTCCATGGCGATGGGGTTGATCAGCTTCACAGTGATCGACACGTTGTCGCCAGGCATGACCATTTCCTTGTCCTTCGGCAGTTCGATGGCACCCGTCACGTCGGTCGTGCGGAAGTAGAACTGAGGACGGTAGTTGTTGAAGAACGGAGTGTGACGGCCGCCTTCGTCCTTCGACAGAACGTAGATTTCTGCGGTGAAGTGGGTGTGCGGCTTGACGCTGCCCGGCTTGCACAGCACTTGGCC
>NZ_JBYTDE010000015.1:0-160540 GCF_058791075.1 Curvibacter sp. EU05-FHT14A10 | reverse complement strand
ACTGCTGCCTCATCGCTGGACCTCGGGCCAGGCCTGAGCGCAGCGTCGCCGTCAAGATGGTGCGGCTAGCCGCTCACCCTGTTTGTGTAGTGGACGATCATTGGGGTACAGACCATTGGGTTTGGATTGGATTGGGTTCCACACTCATTCCCGGCTGGATTCGACACTGGGATCAATGAGCCACATGCAGTACGACGGTCACTGGTTGACGATGCAACTGAAGGCTACTGCTTGAAGACCGGGATATGCGCTCCGATTTTCAGGGGCAAAGGCGAAACTTCAGCGCTCCCTGCACCCAAGCACTCAGCGCAACTCCGCCTGCCAGAGATAGGGCAACTCGGCTATGCCCACATCACCGACCTGAAGAAGCACTTAAGAGCGTTCTGCCCATCGCTATTGCGCAGCATTCGATTATTGGATCATGCGATCTGAAATCGCTTGGAATAGATTCGTATGACACTGTGCGTCGAAGATGTCTCAAACCGATAGCAACGCAGCATTTCCAACGAAACACCGATTGATTTCCAGCGATTTCGAACAGAGATCAAGCCCGGGTCTTCGTCGATAACTGAGGCACTGGCAATTCGCTCGCCAGCGATGACGCCGAAATTCATCTCGGCTGACATGGCATAACAGTCACAAAACAGAAGTGTCACTTCGTCACCTTGAGGCCAGACAACGCGCAGCCGGACCTCGTCACGCTCTCCAGCAGCACGCCGATCTACCAAGAGTTCCAACAACTCAGCATCATGCCAAGGCAGTGAATTGAAGATGTCGCTCATGGATCAAACCCTGGATCTTTGTCGCCCGGTTTAGGGCTGTAGTGTGTGCCTTTGCTGTCCCGATGATAGTGCGAATAGTTCGGCCCCTTTTGCCCTGGCGGCGTTGGCGGGTCAATGCGAAGTCGTTCCTTGAATCTCCCTTCAACGACCTCGCCATAGCTACCGGCGCGATACGGGTTCTGAACATAACCATCAGGAATCTGATGCTTTGCGCCGGGAGGAAGGGCAACGCCATCCTTTGTAATATGAATCGCCTCACTCGAACTCTTCGCGAAAGTGCCCCCTACACTAGGTGCAACTGGTAAGGCGGTATCCACCGATGCACTGCCGCCCGCAAGCCCCGATACCGCCCCCAGCGCCGGCCCCAGTATCGCCCCATCTCCCGCCGCATCCAACACCCCAGCCACGCCTCGCCACTGCACCTGGCCCGTGCTCAGGTATTGCGTGGCCGCGTTGATGGCCCCGCTGATCGCCGCGTTACCCACGGTCCAGACCAGAGGGATCAGCAACACCGGCGATCGACCGTCCGGGTCCACGTACTTGAACGGGTTGTTGTTGGCGTAGGCGTAGCGATTGAAGCTGTGCACATCCTCCGGGTCCACCTCTTTGGGGTCCATGCCGATGAAACGGCCCAGCGCCGGGGCGTAGTAGCGCGCCCCCATGTAGCTCAGGCCCGTGCTGGGCTCATACAACTTGCCCGTGAACCAAAGGCTGTTGTTGGCGTTGGCAACGGCGCCACCCGAACCCGTGTTGACCGTGCGCTCACCGAAGGGGCGGTAGCTCTCCTTCCACAATGGCCGGCCTGTCGCGTCTGTGGCCATCAGGGGCGTGCCCGCAATGTCGTTGTGGAAGTACGTGACGGTGGGGGTGCTGCTGCCCGTGACCTTCAGGGTCATTGAGGGCGAAGTGCTGGAGGCCCAGGAGGGCGTGCCGGCGTAGCGGGCCACCAAGGTCCGATTGCCCACCACGTTGAACGAGGTGCTCAGGCTTGCCACACCGGCGTTCAGCGCGGCCGAGCCGAGTGTGGTGTCACCGTCCATGAACGACACAGAACCCTCGGCCTGAGGTGGATCCACCTTGGCGGTGAGGGTGACCGTGGCACCCACAGAGACCGGGTTGGGTTTTGCAGTCAGGCTGAGTGCGGTGGCGCAGGTTGCCGCAGGCGGGCATACGGTCTGCACCATGGCCGCCGAGGCACTGGGGGCGAACTGGCCATCACCACTGTAGGCGGCCGTCAACGGGTGACTGCCAAGCACTTTGAAGATGGTGCTCAAACGGGCGGCCCCTGCACTGACGGTCGCACTGCCCAGGCTGACGCCATTGTCCAAGAACACCACGGTTCCGGTGGCCTCAGCCGGGGTCACACGGGCCGTCAATTGGGTGGGGGCCCCCAGAGGAACCGGGTTGATGGAACTCGACAGCGTGGTGGTGCTGGCGGTGCTGCCTTGAGCCTGAACGACCTGATCGAGCACGACAGATGCGCTGGGCCCGTGGTTGGCATCGCCGGCATAGGAGGCCGTCAATGCATGGGTGCCGGCGGTGTTGAAATTGGTCATGAGCGACGCCAGCCCGCCCGTCAAAGGCACTGCGGCCAGCACAGTCGCCCCGTTCTTGAAGGTCACCTGCCCGGTGGCTTCGGGGGGGGAGACTCTGGCGTTCAAGCCGACGAGCCCCCCCACCGTTGCCGGGTTCGCAGAGGTGGTGAGTAGGGTCGTGGTGTCGGCAGCGACGACTTTCTGCACCCAGGCTTCAGAGGTGGCCGCAGCGTAGCCATCACCGCCCTGGTACCGGGCAGTCAACAGATGCTCGCCCACCGAGGCCAACCGCGTGCCCTGAGTCGCAAGGCCTGCCGTGAGCCGCGCCGTGCCCAGCGCGACGCCTTGACCCATGAAGATCACCTCGCCCGTCGCCTCTGGCGGGGTCACCTTGGCACTGAGCGTCAGCAATTGCCCGACCTTGATGGGGTCAGCCGCCCCAGTGATCGTGATGCGGGTGGCCAACGGACTGAGGGCCGTCAGATTCAGCACGTCGGACGTGCTGGGAGCATAGTTGGCCGTGCTGCTGAACCGAGCGCTCAAGGCATGCTCACCGACCGAATCGAGACGGGCATCGAGCGTGGCGACGCCTGCAAGAAGTTCAGCACTCCCAAGTGGGATGTCCCCATCCAAAAAGACGACCGTCCCTGGTGCTTTTGCCGGACTCACATGGGCTGACAGGTTGAAGACTCTCCCCACAGGCATGGAGCCAGCAGACGCCTTAAGGATGACCGAGGTAGGGCTGGGCGGATCTTTGAAAACCAGTTGCGCCAATTGAGGCGAGGAACCGGCCGAATGGTCGCCGTCACCGGAATAGCTCACAGTGAGGGTGTGAAGGCCCTCCGTATTGAATCGGGTGCTCAAGGTCGCGACACCGCCGATGATTGCGGCGGTCCCCAGCGCAATCGACCCGTCACTGAAGGCCACGGTGCCGGTAGCACTGGAGGGAGTGAGCACGGCTTTCAAAACGGTGTCCTGGGCGAGTTGGCTCGGGTTGACCGACGAGGTCAAACGGATCGAACTGGACGACTGCCCGACGGTGACATGAGCGACAGGTGAAGTGCTGGGGCCGTAAGCCGCCGTCGCCCCTGCAAACGATGCCGTGATGGAGTGAATGCCTGCCGTGTTGAGCTGGGTGCTCAACTGGGCCTGCCCCTCTGACACCGGCACAGCTCCCAGCACCAGACTGCCGTCGAGGAAGGTCACGGTCCCGGTTGCCATCGCAGGACTGACCTGAGCCGTTAATTGAAGCGGCTGTAAGACCTTGACGGTGTCGCTTGAGACCTTCAGTGACGTCGAAGTGGTGGTGGGGGATACGACGTTCACAGTCAGGGCATTCGAATCACCCCCCGCAAAATCGCCATCACCTCTGTAGGCGGCAGTCAGTCGATGCGCGCCCGATTGAGAGAACTTGACGTTGAAGGTGGCTATACCAGAGGAAAATTCGCCTGTACTGATCCAGGTATTGCCGTCGTAGAGGTAGACGATTCCAGTGGCGGATCGAGGGTCAATGTGGACCGCTCCGGAGTTGGGCTGAAGGTCCAGCTTGACCGCCAGAAGGTGGCTTTGCCCGACGATGGCGGGATCTCCGCTGGAACTCAAGGTCAGATTGGTCGGCCAGCCGTTGTAAACCGTCTGCTTCAGAGCGGACGAGCTTGTCGTCCAGGCTTTGGAGACAGGGGTGAAGGTGGCGGTGATGGTTCTATCGCCGACCCAGGACAGGATGCCGGCCTGGACAGTGCTCAAGGCAGCGATGCCATTGACCACCACGTTGGAGCCAATGTCGTAGAGGTCTGCTTTGAAAGTGACGTAGCCGTTGGCATTGGGGGGTGACACCTGGGCGGTCAAGGCAAATGACTGTTTGGTGAGAACAGGGTTGCGCGAGGATGTCAGCTGCAATGAGGTCTGAACAGGTTCGACAAAGCTGATCGACCAGGGGGGGGACGTGCCAGCCGCGTATTGGGTGGATCCGCTGTAAACCGCATGGGCTGTGTAGGTCCCTGGCCCCGGTGCCGTGAAGCGGGTCGCCGCATTGCCATTCATGTTGAGCGGAACGGTCGCGACAGCGGCGGAGTTCACGTAGAAGGTGAGCGTTCCTCCATCGGGGACGGGCGTGACACTGGTTGCAAGTGTCATCGGCTCGCCCAGTGCCTGCGGATTTGGGGTCGCAGTGACGGGCTTCACTGACGTCGGAGTCAACAGAGGCGGCAACGCCGAAACGGACAAGCTGGACAGCAAGGTGCCAGTCCAACGACCTGTATCCGTGGCAGGGGGGACCCCGGCGTGATTGCGCAACTCGAAGAAATTGCCTTCTGCGCCGACCCAGGGCCAGGTTTGGGTCTGCGTCCCCGGCCCTGAACAAGCCCACAACTGACCCGGTGCCGGGACTGTCTTCCAGACACAGGCCATCTGGGTGTTCTGTGACGACCAGGTGATTTGCGTCGAACACAGGGCCTGTCCTCTGAGAAGAACACAACGGCTTGGATTGGCCGACAGGCCGCCTGACACCTGCGCATGGACAAGGCCACTGAAGGCAATGATGAACATCACCAACAATGGCGCGAATAGGGACCGGAGGCCCGTGAAGAGCTTGTTCATGAGCGGTCCTCAATAACTTACTTTTTGGGCGATGCGCTGACGCCCCAGGTAGATGTATTCGGTCGTCGCCTGGGTGGTGGGCGAATAGCTCATGAGGAGCCGGTCTTGCCAGTCATGAAACTCGTAGGTCTTGACCCCCTCTTGGGTCACCAACACGCGGTGGCGATCTGGGTCATAGGCGTAGTCGATCCGGGCGCTGTGGTTGCACTGAACACATTTCAGGTTGGGGCTGTCGTCCCAGAGGTAATTGGAGTCAGACACCGCGCTGACGTTGCCGTAGGCGTCATATTGGAAGGTCTGACTCTGAGAGTCCATCGAGAGCGTCGTGAGGCGGTTGCTGCCGTCGTAGCCGTAAGTCCGGCTCAAACTGCCCCAATTGGCCTGCCTCAGATTGCCGGTCGCGTCATAGCCGACCCCACCAGCGCCCCATGGCCCGGAGCTGGTGATCAGCCGATTCATGGCGTCGTAGGTTGATGCACGATTGAAGATGGCATCGGCTGCGTCGCTGAGGGAGGTGAGGTTGCCGACGCCGTCGTAGACATAGCTGCTGTCGATACCTGCGCCGGTGAGGACGCCCACAACCTTCATGCTGCTGGGAAACAAGCGACTGTTCTGGCCGAAGCTGGTACGGCTGCCATTCAGGTAGGCGATCTGCTGCAGTTGGCCGGAAGGCCAGAAGGCCACCTGGCTGGCATAGCCCGAAACCTGGGTGGGTCGCCCAAGGGGGTTGGGCGCATAGTTCACCTGGCTGGCTGTTTTCGGGTAGGTGAGGGCGCTGAGTTGATCATTGCCGTCATAGGCGTAGGCGGCCGTCCAATTGAAGCCGTCGAGCGCCAGGGTTTCAGAACGGAGGTTCCTGTTGCTGTCGTAGGTGTAGGTCCGCGTGGCGACCGAGCTGACAGAACTGACGCGCTGATTCGCACGATCGTAGGTATGGGTGATGGCAGGTGTGCTTCCGGGATAGGTGACGCTGACCAGCCGGTTCTGGCCGTCATAGACGTAGCTGGTGACGCCTGAGGAGCCGACAGATCGCGAGATCATGTTGCCGGCCTCATCGCGGCCAAATTGTGTGGTCCCTGTTTCAGGGTGGATGGCGCTGATCAGGTACCCGGCACCGTTGTAGCCGTAGCTGCGCGTCAGACCTGCCTGGGTGATCGAAAGCACCTGATCCCGGGTATTTCGGGTGAGGCGAAGTGCGGAGCCCGTATCCGGAGGCGTCAACGCCATGAGGACACGATATTCCGGATCCCCATAGGATCGGTATTCACGGGACCAACTGTTGTTGCGCTCATCCGTGATTGTGTGGCGGCCTGGACCGAAGGCCACACCGATTCGAGCGCCATCGGCATGAGTGACTCCGATGACGCGGTCCAACGCGTCGTATTGATAGGAGGTACCGCTCCCCGAACCCGGGTTGGAGGCAAAGACGATCCGGCCCAGGCTGTCGACCCGGTAGGTGTGGCTGATGCCACCGCTCTCGACACCGATGGTCCGACCGAAGCCATCATGGCGGGTGACTTGCGTCAAGGCCCCCCGGGTCGCGGTTTTGCTCGTGGCGTCGTAGGTGATGGACACCGGGTTGCCCATCGGATAGCGGATCGAGGTCAGACGGCTGAGTGCGTCGTAGGCATAGCTGGTGCTGTGCCCATTGCCATCGGTCTGCTGGGTCACGTTGCCAAAGCTGTCCACGGTGCGGGACAGTTCAATGCCCTCGGGCTGGGATTCAGATTGCGCGATGCCGCGCAAATAGGAGCGATAGCTGTGCGTCTTGTTGCCCGGCAAGGTGACCGAGGCCACGTTACCTTGGGAATCGTAGCTGTAGCGCGTGCTGATGCCGTTGCGCGTCTCAAAGAGCAGATTGCCACTCGGATCAAAGCCTCGCTGAATCTGGACACCAGAACTGCTCTCATTCTGTCGTTGACGGAAGATCCATTTGTCCGTACTGACAAAGTAGCTGATGCTGGTGTTGCGGCTTCCGCCACCCGGACCGGTCTCGGACACTTCAGCTGGGTTGCCATAGCGGTCGAAGCTACTGTAGTTGGTGGTGTACGTTGCACCATCACGCACCACGACTTTTTGGCCCATCACTGGGGCAAGAACAGCACCAGCGTCAACTTTCAGAACAAACGCACCTGGCCGAAAGTTGTTTTGGCTGGATATCTTGATGGGTGTCCAACTGTAGGTTTCACTCTGCTGAGTACCAATGGTCTTGGACATCAGCAAGCCCACCATCCAGACCTTGCCAGAACTCGAAAAATTGGGGCCTATGTGTCGATATATGGCCAAGCCACCGGGCGAGTTGACGCTGGTGGTGTCGTATTGACCAGGTGCACCAGGCTGATAGCGAAAGCTCCAGTTGCCACCATCACTCGCGTTCTTTCGGGTGACCACATCGCTGCGACTCATTGGATTCGCCTGGGAATCGAAATAGACCCAGTCGTACCCATAGCTGACGGAGCCACCTTGGGGATAGACCATCGAGCGCATCAAGAAGCTGCCGGCAGCACTTGTACCCAGGTTGGCGTTGTAGACATAGCTCCAGCTGCGGCCATCAGGACGGGTGACCGAGCTCAATTGGTAGGTGTCGAGATAGCCCTCGATGCGGGTGTAGCTGTAGAGCCATGTCGCGCCGCCACTGGTAATGCTTGTGATGCGGCTGCCGGCCCGACCCAGGTCGGTGTAGTTGAAGAGGACCGTGCGGTTGTCGCTGCTCGTGACGCTTCTGATCTCAGGGCCCGCAGGGTTCACATAGCTGATGTTGAGCGTGTTGCCATTGCGATCGGTGATCCGGGTGGCGTACCAGGCGAAGGTGTTGTTGGTGCCACTCGATGCCCTCACCTGCTGGGTCATGTCGTAGCGCATGCCAGTGGGCGAGTAGACCGTCAGACCCATTCCGGAACCAGCGCAATCCGCACGCCAAAAGCGTGTGGACAGCAGCAGTGGAGAGACCTGTCCGGTGACCGCCAGAATCTGGCGACTGCCATCTGGTAGCTCGAGGACCGCATTGTTGGCGATCGTGGCCCCCTGGTAATTGCAGATGTTGGTGCCGACACGGAGCACCCTTCCGAAATGCAAGGTCCAGCCGACCCCAGCATTGCCGAAATAGGTCGCAGGGTTGCTGGTGTCCACCCCTACGCTGTTGTAAGAGCGAACGATGTCGATATCCAACCCGCCGTTGCCCGGAACACGCAAGTCGACAGCATGGATCTGCAAACTGCCGGTGAAGGGATCGATGTGTTCGTTGACGCTCTGGTTGAGGTAGTCGCGATTGGGATAAAGGCCTGGATCCTTGTAGAAATCGGGGACCACGCTTTGGGCACCGACCCACAACGGAAAGCAGAGCGCGAGGGTGAGCATCACACCGACCATCCAGGTCAGCAGTCGGCTCTGATGGTGATGGCATTGCATGAATCCCCCCCACAGGCAAATTGAAGGCAGTACGGCAGTCGGCCCGGAGATGACATGACCGCTTCATTCGAACGGAACGGGGCAGGCGTACTACGAAGACCCGGATCTGTCCGTCTTGGTTTGCCAATTTAGGAGGGGGGAGGCGTTACAGACTGCTGCGATTCCGTGACATCGTTCTCATCGAGATTGCAACAAGTAAGTTGGGCCCGCGATCGGTGCCGTTAGCTGGACAGACTGGGGCTCACCGAAGTCGCAAAAACCAGCGTCAGCGAAATCACGGATGCCCAGGCGCCGCCCTCAGCCGCGCCAGCGCCCCCGGCAGATCCGCCCAGGCGGGCTGCCCCGGCGCATAGCGCTGGCGCAGCCAACCCGCCAGTTCGACGATCTGGGTGTCGCTCAGGGCCTGGTCGAAGGCGGGCATGAAGCCCAGCTCGGCGGTGGCGGGCTCGCGCACGCCGTGCAGCAGGGTGCGCAGCAGGTTGTCGGGGCGTTCGCTGTGCAGCTTGCTGCTCAACGCCAGGGGCACGTTGGCGCCCAGCAGGCGCGGGCCGTCGCCGTCGTGGTGGCAGGCGGCGCAGGCACCTTCGAACAGGCGTTGCACCCGCCCCGGGGCCGGGGCCTGGGCGGCTGCGGTGGCCACCTGGCGGGCAGCGCGCTCAGGGGCGTCGGGCACGGCAGGGTTGAAACTGGCCAGGTAGGTGGCCATGGCGCGGATGTCGCTGTCGGGCAGGGCCTGCAGCTCGCGCACCACCGGGGCCATGTGGCCCAGGGCAGCGCCATGCTGGGCACTGTGGCCGTGGCGCAGGTAGTCGTACAGGGCCTGGCCTGTCCAGGGCACGGGGGCGCGCGACAGGCCGGTGAGGGCCGGGGCTTCCCAGCCGTCGATCAGGGCACCTGACAAAAACGCCGCCCCGCCCTGCTCGGCCCCCAAGGCGTTGCGCGGGGTGTGGCAGGCGCCGCAGTGGCCCAGGCCCTGCACCAGGTAGGCGCCGCGGTTCCATTCGGGGCTCTGGCCAGGCTCGGGCTGCCAGGGGCTGGGGTCATGGTAGAGCGCGTTCCAGCCCGCCATCAGCCAACGCTGGTTGAACGGAAAGCGCATCTCGGGCGCCGGGGTTTCGGCCCGCACCGGGGGTTGCGACATCAGCCAGGCGTACAGCGCGGTGAGGTCGTCATCGCTCATCTTGGCGAAGGCGGTGTAGGGGAAGGCCGGGTACAGGTGATGGCCGTCGCGCGACAGGCCCTCGCGCATGGCGCGCTGGAAGGCACTGAAGGACCAGCGGCCCAGGCCGGTCTCGGGGTCGGGCGTGAGGTTGCTGGTGTAGAGACGGCCGAAGGGCGTGTCCATGGCCCGCCCGCCCGCGTTGACGGCCCCGCCCGGCGCGGTGTGGCACACCGCACAGTCGCCTGCCGCGGCCAGCAGCCGCCCTCGCTCCAACGTGGCCGCGTTGTAGACCGAGGCCCCGCCTGTGCTCTGCACCGGTGCGATGGCCGGGCGCCAGCCCAGCACGCTGAGACCGAGGCCGACCCCCGCTGCCAGCAGCGCCCCCACACGGGCCCAGGGGCGACGCGGGCGTGGCAGCACGGCGTCCGGTGGCAGACCGGCGGGGGCTGGCAAGGCTGGAGGCAAGGCCTGGGGCGGCGTTTCAGCGCCCGCCCCAGGCCCGGTCGACGGCAAGGGGTTGAGCGCGGCACGCACCACCTCGGACGTGAAGGGCGGCGCCCGAAAGCGCACGCCGGTGGCATCGAAGATGGCGTTGGCAATGGCCGCCGTGCCGGGCACCGACGACGATTCACCGGCCCCCAGCGGGGCTTCGCCGGGGCGCGGCATGTGGACGATCTCGACCACCGGCACTTCGCGGAAGCTCAGGATGGGGTAACTGCCCCAGTCGCGGCTGGCCAGCACCGGCGCAGCCGCCGGAGCCCCCTCGGTGCGCAGCGGGGTCTCGAACTGCAGTTGCTCTTTCAGGGCCCGGCTGGTGGTCTGCACCACGTTGCCATGCACTTGGCGTTCGATGCCCGCGGGGTTGACCATGAGTCCCGCATCGTGCCCCACCACCACCCGGCGCACATGCACCTCGCCGGTTTGGCGGTTCACGTCCACATCGGCCACCCAGGCCGCCCAGGCGGCGCCGAAGCCGGGCCACTGGCTGTGCACATAGCGCGCATAGGCAAAGCCCTGGCCGTGCAGCCAATCGGGCTGGGCCGGGTCGGCCTGCAGGCGGGGGCCGGTGCGGGGCTGCCAGCCGGCCTTCTGCGCCGTGGCCTGCACCAGTTCGATGGCACGCGGGTCGCTCAGGTGCTGCAGCCGGTAGGCCACCGGGTCGATGCCAGCGGCGGCGGCCAGTTCGTCGATGTAGCTTTCGTGGGCAAAGGAGTTGGGCAGGGCCGAGACGCCGCGCAGCCATGAGGCACGGATCACGGGCGGCATGTCGTTCACCGCCACGCGCAGGTTGTCGTAGTCGTAGGGCGGGCGGGCCGTGCGGTCGCCCATCTCGTAGGCCTGGGCCGTGGGCTCGATGCGGCGGGTGAGCAGCAGCGCCAGCGTGGGCGCGCCATTGCTGGGGTAAGAGGTCTCGAAGTCGTAGGCGGCCACCGAGCCGTCGGCATTCAGGCCGCCGCGCACCTGCATGAGTTGGGCCGTGCCCTTGGGCTCCCAGAGATGCTCCTGCTCGCGGGTGAGCTGCACGCGCACCGGGGCCCCCACGGCCCGCGACAGCAGGGCCGCATCGGCGGCCACGTCGTCGGCGCCGTTGCGGCCATAGCAGCCCGAGGCCTCCAGGCGAACCAGGTCGATGTCGACATCGGGCAGTTCCATCAGCCGGGCCAGGTCGGCACGCAGCACATGCGGGTTCTGGGTGCCGGCCCACACGGCCAGGCGCGGGCTGTGCCCCGCCGGCTGCCAATGGGCCACCGCACACGAAGGCCCCAGCGAGGCATGCAGCTGGTAGGGCCAGACATAGGTGCGCGGCATGGGCTGGGCCGCCTGTGCCAGGGCGGCCTCCACATCGCCTTCATCGACCAGGCGGCGCTGGGTGGCCGGGTTGTTGCGCAGCGCCTGCTGCACCGCCTCGGGGTGGCCCAGATCAGGCAGGCCGGGAAAGGGCTTCCAGCGCACGCGCAGCTCGCGCAGGGCCTGCTCGGCGTGCTCCTCGCGCTCGGCCACCACGCCCACGAAATCGCGGATCACCACCACTGCCCGCAGGCCCGGGATGTGGGCTACCGAGGCCTCGTCCACCGACTCCAGGGTGTTGCCGATGAAATCACCGTGGTCGGCGCCCGCATAGGGCGGGCGCAGCACCCGCCCATGCAGCATGCCGGGCAGACGGAAGTCATGCACGAAATCACCCTCGCCCCGCACCTTGGCGGGGATGTCCACCCGGGGCACGGATTGGCCAACCAGGCGGTAGTCGGCGGCCGGCTTGGTGGGGGTGGCCGGGTCCAGCCGCAGCGAGGCCTGGCGGCCTTGCAGCAGCCGGCCCAGGGGCCAGGCCTCGGTGAGGCCGGGCCCTTGCAACAGACCGTCGCGCAGGGTGAGGGACTCGGGCGGGCAACCCGCTTGGGCCGCGGCCTCGGCCAGCAGCCAATGGCGGGCCTGGGCGGCGGCCTGGCGCAGTGGCTGGGCATGAATCTGCAAGGTGGCACTGGCGATGGTGGCGCCCTGGTTGGGCGCCCGCGTGGTGTCGCCCAGCACCATGTGCACGGCGGCCATGGGCAGGTCGAGTTCTTCGGCCACGATCTGCGCCAGGGCGGTGCCGATGCCGGTGCCCAGGTCAACGTGGCCATTGAGCGCGGTGACCGAGCCATCGTCCCACACGGCCAGCAGCAACTCGGGGCCTTCGGCGGGGTTGCTGGGCACGGACAGAGGTTGGCCTGGCGTGGGGGTGCGGGGCGGCGGCGGATCGCGCCAGACCAGCAACACGCCCTGGGCGGCAAAGTAATCGGCGCGGTGCTGGGGGATCTCGGCGCGCCGGGTCAAGGGCCGGGGCGGGGTCATGGGCAGTGTCATTCATCCACCCCAGCGCCACGCAGCAGCACCGCAGCGCGCTGCACCGCGCGCACGATCTCGACATGGGTGCCGCAGCGGCACAGGTTGCGCGAGAGTTCACGCCGGATGGCGGCCTCGTCGGGGTCGGGCTCACGCGCCAGCAGGGCCGCCGCCATCATGACCATGCCGTTGAGGCAGTAGCCGCACTGGGCCGCCTGTTCGTCAATGAAGGCCTGTTGCACCGGGTGCAGACCCGCCGCGTCCGAACCAGGGGCCAGCCCCTCCAGCGTGGTGATGCGGCGCCCGGCCACGCCCTGGGCCGGGATCACGCAGGCCCGTGCCGGCACGCCGTCCACCCACACGGTGCAGGCGCCACACTGGCCCAGGCCACAGCCGTACTTGGGGCCATTCAGGCCGAGGTCGTTGCGCAGCACGTGCAGCAGGGTGGCCTGGGCCGAGTCGGGCAGGGTCACGGCCTGGCCGTTGACCTCAAGAGCGGGGGTGGGCATGGCAGATCTGGCAAGCGGGGCAGAGGTGATAGCAGCCGGTTCATTCAGTGTTCACTGAACTTGAAACGCGTGGCTGCCCAGTGTGGCCGGGCGCGCCCGGTCCGCACAGGGGGTTTTCAGCAGGTCAGGCCAAGGCCAGGTCGCTGGACTGGATGCGCTTGACGCCCTTGGCCGCCATCTGCTTCCAGGCGGCGTCGAGCGAGCCGTTGAGGTCGATGCCGCGGCAGGCGTCTTCGATCACATAGGTGTTGAAGCCCAGGCGCCGGGCATCGAGTGCCGTCCAGGCCACGCAGAAGTCGGTGGCCAGACCGGTCACGAAGACGGTCTTGATGCCGCGGGCCTTGAGGTAGCCGGCCAGGCCGGTGGCCGTCTTGCGGTCGGCCTCTTCGAACGCCGAGTAGCTGTCGACATGCTGGTGAAAGCCCTTGCGCAGAATGATCTGGGCCTGGGGCACCTTGAGGTCCTTGTGCAGGGCCGCGTCGTCGGTGCCTTGCACGCAATGGTCGGGCCACAGCACCTGCTGGCCGTAGCTGAGCTTGGTGGTTTCAAAAGGCTTCTTGCCGGGATAGCTGCTGGCAAACGAGGCATGGGCCTGGGTGTGCCAATCTTGCGTGACCACCACGTTCTCAAAGGCGGGGGCGATGCGGTTGATCACCGGCACCACCTCGTCGCCCTTGGCGACGGGCAAGGTGCCACCGGGCACAAAGCAGTTCTGCACGTCGACCACGATCAGCGCGCTGTCGGCACCGGGCTTGATGGCGGCCGCGAAAGCGCGTTGCGACAGGCCGGCGCCCGCCAACCCGAGCAGGGCGGCAGACTGGAGAAACTGGCGGCGTTGGGACATCGAAAGCGGCAAAGACATGGCATCACTCCTGGGGGTTTGGATGACTGACACAACAACAGATGGGGGACGCACCACGGCAAGCATGAGCCGTGCCGCCCCGCGGGCTTTCACACACTCAGGTAGGCCCGGCGCACCTCTTCGTTGGCGGCCAGTTCGGCCATCGAAGCCTGGTAACGGATCTGGCCTTTTTCAAGCACATAGGCGCGGTCGGAGACCAGCTCGGCAAAGTGCATGTTCTGCTCGGACAGCAGGATGCTCACACCCTGGGCCTTGAGCTCAAGGATCATGTGCGCCATCTGCTCGACGATGACCGGGGCCACGCCTTCGCTGGGCTCGTCAAGCAGCACCAGGTAGGGGTTGCCCATCAGGGTGCGCGCCACCGTCAGCATTTGCTGCTCGCCACCGCTCATGCGGCCACCGGCACGCTGGCGCATCTCGCCCAGGTTGGGGAACAAGGTGTACAGGCGATCGGGCGTCCATTCGGGGGCGGCACTGCCATCGGGCCAACGGCGCGGCGGCTGGCGTCCCACCTCGAGGTTCTCAGTCACGCTGAGGTCGGTGAAAACGCGCCGGTCCTCAGGCACAAAGCCCAGGCCCAGGCGGGCCGCCACATGGGGCTCGCTGCGTGAGATGTCCTGGCCCAGGAACTCGATGTGGCCGCGGCGCTTGGCCAGCATGCCCATCAAGGCCTTGAGGGTGGTCGACTTGCCAGCGCCGTTGCGGCCCATCAGGGCCACCACCTCGCCGCGCTTCACGTCGAGGTCGATGTCGTAGAGGATTTGCGCTGCGCCGTACCAGGCGGCCAGGCCACGGGCCTGCAACAGTGCCGGGGCCAAGGCTTGGGAAGCGGTGCTGGGGTTGCTCATGCCAGGGCCGTCTCTTTCTTTTCGAAGGTCTTGCCGGAGCCGAAATACACCTCCTGCACCTTGGGGTGGTCGCGCAGTTCAAGGGGCTTGCCCTCGGCGATCAGGCGGCCGCGGGCCAGCACGATCATGCGGTCGGCGTAGGCGAACACCACGTCCATGCTGTGCTCGGTGAACAGCACGGCCATGCTGCGGTCGATCACCAGCTGCTTGGTCAGGGCCATCAGATCGTTGCGCTCCTTGGGCGCCATGCCGGCGGTGGGTTCGTCCATCAGCAACAGCTTGGGCGAGTTGGCCATGGCAATCGCCAGTTCGACGCGTTTGACGTCGCCATAGGCCAACTCGCTGCAGGGGCGGTCGGCCTGGGGCTTCATGCCCACCTGATCGAGCAGGGCCAGGGCCTCGTCGCGCTTGTGATCCGAGGCCTTGCGCCAGAACGAAAACAAGCGGTCATCCACCGAGATCAGCGCCATCTGCACGTTCTCGACCACCGTGAGAGAGGCAAAGGTCTCGGCGATCTGGAAGGTGCGCCCCACACCCAGGCGCCAGATGTCGCGCGGCTTGCGGCCCACCAGCTCATGGCCATCGAGCACGATGGAACCACTGTCGGCCGGCAGTTGGCCGTTGACCATGTTGAAGGTGGTGGACTTGCCAGCGCCGTTGGGGCCAATCAGGGCCAGCAGTTCACCCGCCGCCAGTTCGAAATGAATACCGTCGACGGCCTTGACGCCGCCAAAGGCCTTGCCCAGGCCGGACACTTTGAGCAGGCTCATGCGGCCTCCTTGGATGCAGAAACAGGGCTCACCGAGACAGAGGCCTTGGCGCCGCCCCTCTGGTTGAGCGGTTCGCGGGGCTTGCGCCCCTCGCGCCAATGCTCCACCGCATGCTTGATCGAGCCCGCAATGCCCTGCGGGAACAGCAGCACCAGCAGCAAGATGATGCCGCCCAGCATGGCGCGCCAGTAGTCGGTGTTGCGGGCCACGGTGTCGTGCAGCCAGGTGAAGGTGACGGCCCCCACCACCGGGCCCGACAGGGTCTGCAGGCCGCCCAACAAGACCATCACCAGGCCATCGACCGATTTGCCCACAGCCAGGCTTTCGGGCGAGATGCTGCCCTTGGAGAAGGCGAACAGCGCCCCGCCCAGGCCGGCAAAGCCCCCGGCAATGATGAAGGCCACCCACTGCATGCGCTTCACGTCGATGCCGATGGCGTCGGCCCGCAAAGCCGAGTCGCGCCCGGCTCGCAAGGCATAGCCGAAGGGCGAGAACAGCACGCGGCGCAACAGCAGCACGCCGGCAGTGACCAGGGCCAGCGTCAGGTAGTAGTAGTGGGTCTTGTCGGACAGCCACTCGGCCGGCCACACCCCGGTCAAGCCGTTGCTGCCGCCGGTGAAGCCATCCCATTGGTAGCAGATGGCCCAGGTGATCTGGGCAAAGGCCAGGGTCAGCATGGCCAGGTAGACGCCCGACAGTCGCACGCAGAACCAGCCATACAGAAAGGCCCCGGCCGCGGCCACCAGGGGCGCCAGCAGCAGGGTCAGCTCCATGGGCAGGCCGGCGCTGCGCACCAGCAGGGCGGCGGCATAGGCCCCGATGCCAAAGTAGGCGGCGTGGCCGAACGAGTGCATGCCGGCCGGCCCCATGATGAAGTGCAGGCTGGCCGCGAACAGGGCCGCGATCATCAGGTCGATGGCCAGCACCGACAGGTAGGGCGAATCGGCGGCGAGCCAGGGGAGTGCCACCAGCGCCAGCATCAGCAAGGCCCCACCCAGCTTGAACCAGCTGCCGGGGTGACGCAAGGGCGCCTCGGGCAGGCCCACGTTGCGGCTGTTGGCCTGGGGCTTGCCCATCAGGCCCCAGGGGCGCACCACCAGCACCACAGCCATCACCAGGAACTCGACCACCAGGGTGAGCTTGGAAAACGACACGCTGTAACCGAACAGCTCGACCACGCCCAGCCAGATGCACACGGCCTTGATCTCGGCAATCAGCAAGGCGGCGGCGTAGGCGCCCGGGATCGAGCCCATGCCGCCCACCACCACCACCACGAAAGCGGCACCGATGGTGTTGAGGTCCATCTCCAGGGTGGCCGGTTCACGCGGCAATTGCAGGGCGCCCCCCAAGCCGGCCAGCAGGGCCCCCAGGGCGAACACCGCAGTGAACAGCCAGGCCTGGTTGACGCCCAGGGCGCTGACCATCTCGCGGTCTTGCGTGGCAGCGCGCACCAGGGTGCCCCAACGGGTGCGGGTGAGCAGCAGCGTGAGCGCGCCCAGCACCACCGGGCCGACCACGATCAGGAACAGGTCATAGGCCGGGAAGTGGCGACCCAGGATGCTGACCGAGCCGGCGAGGCCTGGCGCCCTTGGGCCCAGCAGTTCCTCCGGGCCCCAGATCCACAGCGCGGCGTCCTTGATGACCAGCACCAGGGCAAAGGTGGCCAGCAGCTGAAACAGCTCGGGGGCCTTGTAGATGCGACGCAGCAGCAGCATCTCGACGGCCGCGCCGATCAGGCCGGCCCCCAACGCGGCCAGCAGCAGGGCGGGCCAGAAGCCCAGGCTGTTGCCCAGCGCGCCCACCAGGCTGTAGGCCAGGTAGATGCCCAGCATGAAAAACGAGCCATGCGCAAAATTGACGATGCGCGTGACGCCGAAGATCAGCGACAAACCCGCAGCCACCAGGAACAGCGAGGACGCCCCCGCCAAGCCGTTGAGCAGCTGCACCACGAAACTCGAAAAGCCCATGCCAAACCCCTCAGGACGTGTCACACCCGGCGGCTCTGCCCGCCAGGGGACGGCGGCGCCAGCGGCGCCGCATTGATCACCCGACCTTCAACCGAACTCAGTCGGCCGGACGCATTTTCTTGACTTCGTCAGCGCTGGGCTGGAACTTGGCGCCATCGAGGTAACGGTAGTCCACCATCACGCCCTTGCCACCTTCGTTCTTGGTGCGACCGATGAAGCCGCCCATCGTGGACTGGTTGTCTTCGGTGCGGTAGGTGATGCGACCGAACGGAGTGGGCACTTGCAGGCCCTTGAAGGAGACCACCAGTTTCTCGGTGTCGGTGCTGCCCGCCTTCTTGATGCCCTCGGCCAGCGACTTGATGGCGCTGTAACCCACGATGGAGCCCAGGCGCGGGTAGTCGTTGAACTTGGCCTGGTAGGCGCTCAGGAAAGCCTTGTGCTCAGGCGTCTGCAGGCCATACCAGGGGTAGCCGGTGACGATCCAGCCGTTGGGGGCTTCGTCCTTGAGCGGGTCGAGGTACTCGGGCTCGCCCGTCAGCAGACTGACCACCGAGCGGCCTTCGAACAGGCCACGGGTGTTGCCCTCGCGCACGAACTTCGAGAGATCGGCGCCGAACAGCACGTTGAACACCGCATCGGGCTTGGCATCGGCCAGGGCCTGCACCACCGAACCGGCATCGACCTTGCCCAGCGGGGGCGCCTGCTCGGCAACAAACTCGACATCGGGCTGCGCCGCCTTGAGCAACTGCTTGAAGGTGGCGGCGGCCGACTGGCCGTATTCGTAGTTGGGGAACACCAGGGCCCAGCGCTTTTTCTTGAGGGCAGCGGCCTCGGGCACCATCATGGCCACCTGCATGTAGGTGGAGGGGCGCAGGCGGTAGGTGTAGCGGTTGCCGTTCTGCCAGACGATCTTGTCGGTCAGCGGCTCGCCGGCCAGGAAGAACACCTTCTTCTGCTTGGCGAAATCGGTCAGTGCCAGGCCGATGTGCGACAGGAACGACCCGGTCAGCACGTCCACCTTCTCACGTGAGAGCAGCTCTTCGGCGGCGCGCACCGCGTCGCCCGGGCTGGCGTTGTCGTCGCGGCTGATCAGCTCGACCTTCTTGCCCAACAGGCCGCCGCCGGCATTGATCTCGGCAATCGCCAGCTCCATGCCTTTCTTGTAGGGCTCAAGGAAGGCGGGCTGCGCCTTGTAGCTGTTGATTTCACCGATTTTGATGACATCGGCCGCGTGAACTGTGCCCAGCACGCCGGTCAGGGTGACCAGGGCGGTGGTGCGGATGAGGTGGGGGGTCAGCTTCATGGTGGGGCTCTCCTGGGTGTGGGGGTGAGATGAGCGGAAAAGCAGAACAGGCAGGGTGAAGAATGGGTCTGGGTCAGCGCAAGCCGTCCTGGCCCTTGATCTCATGGGCCTGCAGGCCGCCGATGCGGGCCAGCGGGCGACCACTGTCGGTGACCACCACGGCCACCACGATCTCGTTGGCCCGCGGGGCATCGGCGACGCGGGCTTCCATGGCGTCGAAATGACTGCGCACATAGGCGGCATCCTTGTGGCCCAGCGGCACGTCGATGGCGGTGCCCAGGCCGCCCAGCTTCTTGGCCGAGGGCACCAGGGCGGCGCCTTTTTCAACGGCCACGCGCAAAGGAGCGCCCAGCTTGGGGTGCAGGATGGCGGCGGCGTGCTCCAGCTCGCCAGCCTCGCCCACGATGGCGGCCTTGCCGTAGCTCTGGGCCTGGGCCGGGGTGATGCCCAGCGCCTTGACGCAGCGCTCACCGAGCAGGCCACCCAGCTCTTCGCCGATGGCAATCAGCTCGTCCAGGTTCTCGGCGTAGCGGCCGGCAAAGGGGTTTTCGATCACGGCCATGGCCAGGGCTTTGCGCACAGGGGGCTGCACGTCCTGGCCCATTTCACGGCGGACTTCGTCGACTTGCACGATGATTTTTCGGATCTTGGCAGACATGGGGGGGGGTTCCTCGGGCTCGGTGTTCTGGACAGGTGGGCGGCAGCGCTCAGCGCAGGCCATCCCACAGGCTGATGTCGGCGGCCTTCAGGCCGCCGACGCGGGCATGCACGCGCGGGCCGGTGCTCATGGCCAGGATGAAGACGATCTCGTCGGCGCGCGGTGCCCCGGGCACGCGCACCTCGATGGCATCGAAATGACTGCGCACATAACTGGCGTTGATGTGCGTGAGCGGCACGTCAAGTGCCGCCCCCGGGCCCCCCACCTTCTTGGTGGACGGCACGATGGCCAGCGCATTGGCAGGCTGCCCGGTCTTGACCTCGGCCTGGCCTTTTTTGTAGGCGTCGCGGTCGCCCTTCCAGCCCAGCAGTTCGCGCATGGCATAGCCACCGGGCACATGCCACAGTGCGCCATGCTCCAGCTCACCCGCCGCCCCCACGATGGCGCCTTTGCCGTAGCCCTCGATGCGCTCGACCGGCACGTCCATGGCAGCGCGCAGCCGCTGCGCCATGTCCAGGCCGACGGACTGCAGTGCCTCCATCATGGGCAGGATGTCTTCCACGTAGCGGCCGGCAAAGGGGTTGGTCAACACGGCGCCGATGGCACCACGCTGGAGCGGCACGGCCGCCGGGGGCCCGAATTCGTGCCGTATTTCTTCAACATGGGTGAAAACGCGTCGGATGTCGATCATGCTGTGAGCCTGTGCATTTCGTTAAGCAAATACTGAACCAACTTTGGCCGAACCGGCCAGGGACAAGGGCTTTGCCGGGCCATCTCCGGTTTCAGGTCCGCCGGTGGCCCGGCTCTGCCCCTGGCAGCAGAGCAAGGCGAACCATACCAGCCCGGCGTCCCTCAATTCTTCCGCTTTTTTCAAGCCCTGGTGCAAAGCGTCGGCCACCACCCCTGCGGGCAGCGAGCCCACCTGCACGGTGACCAGGCGCGCCCCCAGATCGGTGTCGTCACGCAGCGTGTGCGCCGGGGCGCGTTCGATCGCGGGGTGTTCGGCCTGCACCGCGTTGGCGATCACGGTGGCGGCGGCATCGGCCTGGGCAGCCGTGGCGGCCAGCACCGTGACGCTGTCGGCGATGCCCAGCGAAAAGCTGCGCCCGCGCCAGCCACTGGTGGCCACGCCCCGCACCGGCCAGTGGGGCTGGATTTCGAGCTGACCGTCCAGGCTCAGGCCGTGCCGCAACTGGGCGCCATCAAGCCGGGCCAGGTCGGCGTACAAGCCCACACGGACCGACTGGCCCGGTGTCAGGTGCAGGGCGATGTCGCCGCCGTTGTTGACCCAGGCGCGGCGCACGCCGGGGCGACGGTAGGCTTCGAGCACGGTCTGCGCCACGGCACCGGCCACGGCGGCCATGGAGGTGATGAAGGGCTGGCGATAGGGGAAGCAGGCCTGCCACATCAAGCGGGCCACCGGGCCTTGGAGCGGGCAGTTCGCCGCCACGGGCGCACGCAGCGCAGGCAGCTCGGCCACCAACTCGGCCAGCAGGCCCTGAAAGCGTTGCCAGGCCTGCTCATGCGCCTGCGCCACGGCCGGGGCCTGGCCCTCGGCCGCGATCACCAGGTCGATGGGGCCATGCTGGAAGTGCCAGCGTTCGCCTTCGAGGGCCTGTCGGGTGGCTTGCATGGGGCGCGCCTCAGCCCAGCAGGGGCGGACGGCCCAGGGGCCAGGGGTTGGCATCGGACTGGCGCTGCCACTGCAGGGCCTGGGGGGCGCCCTCGTTGTGCCAGGCGCCACGCGACAGCACCTCGGCCAGTGAGCGGATCTGATCCACATGGCCACCCAGCGCGGCATAGTCGCTGCGCCGCATGCTGAATTCGATGGGCGCGACGATGGCCGGCGTGGGCACGGTGCCGAAGCTGTTGTCGGGCATGCGCAACACATCGGCCATCACGGTGATGCCGCCGCCGGGCCACACATAGGCCGGCGCGCCGCCGCAGGTGACATTCACCAGGGCCTGCTTGATGGAGCGGGTGAGCAACACCGGGTTCTCGGTGACGCCGGCGCGCAAGCTGCCCCCGGCCCCGGCCAGGAACAACACCGAGGCCAGCGAGGGCTCGCAGTTCTCGCCAATGCGATCGACGATGCGGCGCACGTCGGTGGGCATCTCGGCCTCGACCGGGCGCAGTTGCTCGTCGAGCACGTACCAGCTGGCGTGCTCACCGGTGGTGCTGGTCATCAGCAGGCGCAGGCCGGGCCAGGCCACCTCGGCGTTCCAGCCTTCGATGATGGCCAGCGGGTCGGCAATGTCGGTGCCACCCCAGCCAGTGCCCGGGTTGGCCACCTGGAAGTACCGCCCCGGGGTGGACTTGCGGCCCAGCATCTGGATGCCCGAGGGCCGCATGTCGAGGCAACGGCCGGCCTGGTGCTCGGTCAACACACCGGTGATGTGGTCGTCGACCACCACCACCTCGTCGGCCAGGCCAAACAACTGGCGCGCGAAGATGCCCACGGCCGCCGAGCCGCAACCCACCCGCATGCGTTGTTCCTCGACCCCGTTGACGATGGGCGCACGCCCGGCCTGGATGAGGATCTGCGAGCCGCCGTCGATGGTGAACTCGACCGCCTGCTTGTTGCCCAGGGCTTGCATCATTTCGGCGGTGATGCGCCCTTCCTTCTTGCTACCCCCGGTGAGGTGGTGCACCCCCCCCAAAGACAGCATCTGCGACCCGTACTCGGCCGTGGTGACGTGCCCCACCACCTCGCCCTTGCAGCGCACATTGGCCTGTTCGGCGCCCAGGAAGCGGTCGGTGTCGATCTTCACCTTGAAGCTGCAGTAGCTGAAGATGCCCTCGGTGACCACGGTGACCATGTCCACCCCCTGCACCTGCGAGCCCACAATGAAAGGGGCCGGCTTGTAGTCGGGGTAGGTGGTGGACGAACCCACACCGGTGACGAACACCTGATCAGCCAGCAGCAGATCACCTGACCAGGCGGGTGTGGCTGCGGTGCCCTGGGTATCAGGGGTATCAGGGGCGTCAGGGCTTGGGGTGCTGTCGGTGCTGCGCCCGGCAAAAGGCACCAGCGGGGTTTCTCCGGCCTCCAGCGTGCGGCGCAACAGCACCACCGGGTCAAGCCGCACCAGCGTGCCGCCCTGGTTGGCATAACGGTCGCAGGCACCGGCGCGGCCTTCGGAAATCTGGCACAGCACCGGGCAGGCGTTGCACTCGACCTTGGCGGTGTTCATGCGTTCGTTGCGCGGGCGGGCCCGCTCGGCCAGCGGTGGCAGGCCGGGCGATTCGAGGCCGGGCAGGCCGTCGGTCTTGGTGTGTTCAGTCATCGCAGGATCCGAATTTCCAGGCCCATGGGGGCACATCGAAGGCTCGAAAAGACAGCTTGTGAAGGCCATCCCATTTGTGTAGCATTCACCAAACAAAAATGTGGTGTTCACTACATTTCCGGCACAATGTAACGTATCGAAACCCTTGCCGCAACCGTATTTTCGCGTGCCCCGCAAGGGTGCCAAAGTGACCCGACCAGGAGCCCCGTTTTGATGCAGAACCTCCGCCACGCCCCGCTTCGGTGCCGTCCCCGACGGACTGGTGAAGCCCCGAAAACCAGGGCTTTCCCGACTTGCGGAACAATGGAGGGTTGCGAGTTCCCTGTTCGAGGTGTGCCAAAGGCCCGAAATCGGCCCCATCAGCACCTCGGCAGCCCCTGTTTATCCACCATTGCCATCTGAAACCATGAGTGCTTTTCACGAAGAACGCGTGCTGACGGTTCACCACTGGACCGATCGCCTTTTCTCCTTCACCACCACGCGCGACCCCGGCCTGCGTTTCTCCAATGGCCATTTCACGATGATCGGCCTGCGCGTGAACAACAAGCCGCTGCTGCGCGCCTACAGCATCGTCAGCCCGAACTACGAAGAGCATCTTGAGTTTCTGAGCATCAAGGTGCAGGACGGCCCGCTGACCTCGCGCCTGCAGCACATCCAGGTGGGCGACAGCATCATCGTCGGCAAGAAGCCCACCGGCACCCTGCTGATCGACTACCTGCTGCCCGCCAAGCGCCTGTACATGCTGTCCACCGGCACGGGCCTGGCCCCCTTCCTGAGCCTGATCCGCGACCCCGACACCTATGAGAAGTTCGAGGAAGTGGTGCTGGTGCACGGCGTGCGCCAGGTCGACGAACTGGCCTACCACGACTACATCACCGAAGAACTGCCCAAGCACGAGTTCCTTGGCGAGATGGTCAGCAAGCAGCTCAAGTACTACCCCACCGTGACCCGCGAGCCCTACAAGCACCAGGGCCGCGTGACCACCGTGATCGAGAACGGCCAGCTGGCCACCGACCTCGGCCTGCCCGCGCTGAACCCGGCCGAAGACCGCGTGATGATCTGCGGCAGCCCCGAGATGCTGCGTGACCTCAAGCACATGATGGAAGCCCGCGGTTTCAAGGAAGGCAACACCACCAAGCCCGGCGACTTCGTGATCGAACGCGCTTTCGCTGAACAGTGACCCCCTGACCAGGCCCGCCCGCCCGGGCTGGCCCGGCCCTTGCTCTGGACCCTTTCATGTCGGCCACCCCCAGAAAGACCCGGACTGCTGCGAAGAAAAGCCCCACCGGCCGCCGTGCGGTCGGCGTGCGCGAGCAGGCAGCCCAGACCACGCGGGACAACATCCTCAAGGCGGCCATCAAGGTGTTCGCCCGCTACGGCTATGACGGCGGCAGCGTCGAGAAGATCTCCAAGGCGGCGAAGTCTTTCGACCGCATGATCTACTACTACTTCGGCAGCAAGGAAGGCCTCTACATCGAGGTCATCGAAGAAATCTACCGCCGCATGAACGAGGCCGAGGAGCAGCTCAACCTGCGCCCCGATCAGCCCCTGGAGGCGCTGCAGGCGGTGATCCGCTTCGTGGTGGGCTATTACCGGCGCCACCCAGAGTTCGTCACCTTGCTCAACACCGAAAACCTGCACAAGGGGCGTCACATCGTGAAGTCGGTGCGGGCCCGCGAGTACTCCTCCCCCGCCATCGAGATCATCCGCCAGCTGCTGGCCAGCGGCCAGGCCCAGGGCCTGTTCCGGCCCGACATCTCGGCCCGCGATCTGTACCTGCTGATCGCCGCCAACGGCTATTTCTACATGTCCAACCGGCACACGCTGTCGGCCTTCCTGGGCGAAGACCTGGAGGCCCCCGAGGCCCTGGCGCACTGGGAAGAGTTCGTGGTCGACACGGTGCTTCGGGCGGTGGCGCCCGCATCCCCTCCCGCACAGCCAGGCTGACGGGCTGACCGATTTCCGGCCGGCAGCCCCTGGCGGCGGCTGGCGTTTTCACCCCACAGAAGCACAGGAGCACACCATGGCAGAAGCAGTCGCCGGCGAGAAGTCCGGCAAGGTCGTCATCCAGAACATCGGTCTTTTGCTGTCGGGCGATCTGGACCGCCCCATCCTCGACGCCGACACCGTGGTGGTGCACGACGGCCTGATCACAGCCGTGGGGCGTTTCAAGGACTGCGACACCGAGGGCGCACGCACCGTGATCGACGCGCGCGGCACCTGCCTGGCCCCCGGCCTGATCGACAGCCACGTGCACCCGGTGTTCGGCGACTGGACGCCGCGCCAGAACCAGCTGGGCTGGATCGAGTCGACCCTGAACGGCGGCGTGACCAGCATGATCTCGGCCGGCGAGGTGCACCTGCCCGGCCGCCCCAAGGACATCGTGGGCCTGAAGGCCCTGGCCATCACGGCGCAACGTGCCTTCGACAACTTCCGCCCCGGTGGGGTGAAGGTGATTGCCGGGGCCCCGGTGATCGAAAAAGGCATGACCGAGCACGACTTCAAGGAGTTGGCCGAAGCCGGCGTGACCCTGCTGGGCGAGGTGGGCCTGGGTTCGGTCAAGGCCGGCTACGAGGCCAAGGAGATGGTGGCCTGGGCCCGCAAACACGGCATCCAGAGCACCATCCACACGGGCGGCCCCTCGATCCCGGGTTCGGGCCTGATCGACAAGGACGTGGTGCTGGAGGCCGACGCCGACGTGATCGGCCACATCAACGGAGGCCACACCTCGCTGCCCTGGAAGCATGTGTGCGAGCTGTGCGAGAAATCGTCGCGCGCAATCGAACTGGTGCACAACGGCAACGAGAAGATCGCCATCGAAGCGGCCCGCGCCGCCATCGAGCTCAAATGCCCCCACCGCGTGATTCTGGGCACCGACGGGCCCGCGGGCTCGGGCGTGCAACCGCTGGGCATGCTGCGCATGATTGCGCTGATCTCCAGCTTTGCCAACATCCCGGCCGAGCTGGTGTTCTGCTTTGCCACCGGCAACACGGCGCGCATCCGTCAGCTGAACTGCGGCCTGATCGAGGTCGGCCGGGCCGCCGACTTTGTCTTCATGGACCGGGCCCAGCACACCGCCGGCGCCACCCTGCTGGAAAGCGTGCAACTGGGCGACCTGCCCGGCATCGGCATGGTGATGATCGACGGCCTGGTGCGCTGCGGGCGCAGCCGCAACACGCCACCCGCCACCGAGATCCCGGTGGTGCTGCACGGCGGGCACTGAGGCCAGGCGTCGCCAGGGCGACGCCCGGGGCGCGGGGCCTTCCTAGAATCGGCTCCACCGACCCATCGACTGATCTCGAGGCCCTGATGCATCCCCCTGCCCTGCTCCACCTGCAAGCCGCTCTGCAAGCCCCCATCGACCAGGGGCTGCTGCCCGGTGCGGTGGCCCTGATCGAGCACCGGGGCCAGCGGGTGCTGCACGCCGCCCTGGGGGCCCAGGGCCCGGCCACAGGCGCCCCGCCCATGGCCCGCGACACAGTGTTCCGCATCTATTCGATGACCAAACCCATCGTCTCGCTGGCGGTGCTGATGCTGATGGAGCAGGGCCGGCTGCAACTGGCCCACCCCGTGTCACGCTACCTGGGCAGCTTTGCCGGCCAGAGCGTGTACAGCCCCGAAGGCGGCCGCCCCGTGCGGCGCGAAGCCACCTTGCATGACCTGCTGCGCCACACCGCAGGCCTGAGCTACGCCTGGGACGAAACCCCGGTGGCCCAGGCCTACCGGGTGGCCCGCATCGGCTCGCGCCAACACAGCAACCAACAACTGGCCCAGAACCTGGGCCCCTTGCCCTTGCTGCGCGACCCGGGCAGTGCCTGGGAATACAGCCGTGCCACCGATGTGCTGGGCGCGGTGCTGGAGGTCATCGAGGGCCAGCCACTGGGCGCCGTGCTGCAGCGCCTGATCCTGGAGCCGCTGGGCATGGACGACACGGGCTTTTCCGTGCCCGAAGCGCAACAGCACCGACTGGCCGAGCCTTTGGCCAAAGATCCCGCCACAGGCACCGCCGTGAACCTGATCGATGTGAGCCGGCCACCGGTGTTTGAGTCGGGCGGCGGCGGTCTGGTGTCCACGGCCGGCGACTACGCCCGTTTTCTGCAGCTGATGCTGGGCGGCGGCGAGCGCGAGGGCGTGCGCCTGGTCAGCCGAGCCACCCTGGCCTTCATGACGGCGGACCACCTGGGCAGCATCCCGGTGGCGGGCGACATCCTGCCGCCCGGCCACGGCTTTGGCCTGGGCGTGTCGGTGCGCCGTGAAACCGGACTGGCCGCACGCCCGGGCTCGGCCGGCCAATACGGCTGGAGCGGCCTGGGGGGCACGGTCTTCTTTGTCGACCCGGCCGAAGAACTGTTCGCGTTGCTGCTGACCCAGGCGCCCGGCCTGCTCAACCACTGGATCGAGCTGTACCCGGCCCTGGTGTACGCGGCGCTCTGAACCCGACCGGCCGGGCCTGGCGTTCAGCGGGAGGTGCCGTAAGCCTTGCCGGTGCCGGTGCCGGTGCCGGTGCCGGTGCCAGCGCCCGTGCCCACACCTGTGCCAGCGCTGGCGGCAGCGCCCCGGTCGGGCGCCAGACGCGGTACCCCGCCCTCCACCACCACGGCGGCCCCCAGGGGCAGGGGCTCAGGCAGTTCAAACACGCGCTGGCTGCCGTCTTCCATGCGGATGTTGACCTCGTAGGCCGCTTGCTGACGCGGCCCGGTGCGCGCACCCACGTTGGCCCCCAGAACGGCACCTGCGGCCGCCGCTGCAGCGCTGCCGCCATACGCACCTGATGTGCCGCCCCGGTTGGCCCCCGCCTGCGCCCCCAGGGCCGCGCCTGCCGCCACGGCAGCCCCGGGTGGCAAGCCGCCCGAGCCCACCGACAAGGACTGCACCGACTCGACCCAACCGCACTGGGCGCAGGCATTCTGGGTGCCATACACCCCCTTGAGCGAGGCGGTGCCCGGCGATGGCGGCAGGGATGCGTGGCGCGATGGCCCCTGCCGCGGCAAGGCAAAGGAAAGCGGAGGCGGGCCGCCCGGGCGGGCCCCCGCCAAGGCCGGCATGCGGGGGGGCGTGGGGTGCAAGTCGGGCGGCGTGAAGGACGACGGATGACCCGGCGCCGGGGCCGTCGAGGTGGCGGCAGGCACGCTGGAGGCGCTCGGAGCGACGGCGGTCTTGAACTCGGCCGGCCGTGTCTTGACCAGCACCAGGCTGGCCGCCACGGCCAGGGCCACCACCCCCAGCAGGCCGGCAAAAGACCTCAGCAGCGCGGGCGTCGCCGCGTCGCCCTGGGGTGGCAGGCCGGGGGGATGAGGGGGGAGATGGGCAGACATCGTCATGATCAGCCTCCTTCAGCAAGGCCCCACCAGGGGCATGGCGCACAGGCTGCCAATGTAGCGCGTCTGTGCTGCACTGCGTCTGCGCCCCGCCAAGCCCCTGTCATGCGCAGAGGCATGGCCGCCCTTCGCCCGGCTCAGAGCTGGGGCGCCAGCAGGCGACGCAGCGCATCCTCGGGCAGGCCGCGGCGCTGGGCCATGTCCTGCAACTGGTCTTCGGCGATCTTGCCCACATTGAAGTAGGTGCTGTCGGGGTGGCTCAGGTAGAAGCCACTGACGCTGGCCGCAGGGGTCATGGCCAGGCTTTCGGTCAGGCCCATGTCGATCTCGGCGCATTGCAGCAGCTCGAACATCTCGCGCTTGACGCTGTGGTCCGGGCAGGCCGGGTAGCCGGGCGCGGGTCGGATGCCCTGGTACTTCTCGTCAATCATGTCCTCGTTGCTGAGCGCCTCCTGGGCGGCGTAGCCCCACAGGTCGCTGCGCACCCGATGGTGCAGGCACTCGGCAAAGGCCTCGGCCAGGCGGTCGGCCAGGGCCTTGAGCATGATGGCGGAGTAATCGTCGTGCTGGTCCATGAAGGCCTGCTCACGCTTTTCAACCCCCAGGCCGGCGGTGACGGCAAACACCCCCACGTAGTCGGCACGCCCGCTGGCCTTGGGAGCCACGAAATCGGCCAGGCAGCGGCTGGGGCGCATCACCCCGTCAATGGCCTGCTTTTCGGTCTGCTGACGCAAACCGTACCAGGTGAGTGCCACCTGCTGGCGGGTGTCGTCGGTGTAGAGCTCGATGTCGTCGTCGTTCACGCTGTTGGCCGGGTAAATGCCCATCACTGCACTGGCACTGAGCCAGCGGCCGTCAATGATCTTCTGCAGCATGCGCTTGCCGTCTTCAAACACCTTGCGCGCCTCGATGCCCACGATCTCGTCGTCCAGGATGGCCGGGTAGGGGCCGGCCAGATCCCAGGTCTGGAAGAACGGGCCCCAATCGATGTAGCGGGCCAGCTCGGCCAGGTCGAAGTTCTTGAACACGCGGCGGCCGATGAACTTGGGCACCGGCGGGGTGTAGGTGACCCAGTCCAGCGGCGTCTTGTTGGCGCGGATCTTGGCCAGCGGCCACATCGGGGTCTGCTTCTTGCTGGCATGCTGGGCGCGCACCTTGTCGTAGTCGGCATTGAGCTCATCCACATAGACCTGGACGTTGTCGGACAGCAGGCTCTGCGCCACGCTCACGCTGCGTGAGGCATCGGGCACATAGACCACGGGGCCCTCGTAGTGCGGCGCGATCTTGACCGCGGTGTGCACCCGGCTGGTGGTGGCGCCTCCGATCAGCAGCGGGATCTTCTTGACGCGGAAATGCGCGTCCTTCTGCATCTCGGCGGCCACGTACTGCATTTCTTCGAGGCTGGGGGTGATCAGGCCCGACAGGCCCACGATGTCAGCGCCCTCGACCTTGGCTCGGGCCAGGATCTCATGGCAGGGCACCATCACGCCCATGTTGACCACCTCGAAGTTGTTGCATTGCAGCACCACGGTGACGATGTTCTTGCCGATGTCGTGCACATCGCCCTTGACGGTGGCGATGATGATCTTGCCCTTGCTGCGCACATCGCGGCCGGCGGCTTCGTCCTGCCGCTTTTCTTCTTCGATGTAGGGGATCAGGTGGGCCACGGCCGACTTCATCACGCGGGCGCTCTTGACCACCTGGGGCAGGAACATCTTGCCCTGGCCGAACAGGTCGCCAACCACGTTCATGCCGTCCATGAGCGGACCTTCGATCACGTGCAACGGGCGCCCACCCTTGGCCAGGATGCCACGGTAGGCCTCTTCGGTGTCTTCGGTGATGAACTCGGTGATGCCGTGCACCAGCGCGTGCGACAGGCGCTGCTCGACCGTGCCGACACGCCATTCGTATTTCTTGCTGTCGTCCTTGGCCGCACCCTTGGCGGTCTCGGCGATTTCGACCAGGCGCTCACCGGCATCGGGGCGGCGGTTCAGCACCACGTCTTCGACGCGCTCGCGCAGCACCGGTTCAAGCTGGTCGTACACGCCCACCATGCCGGCATTGACGATGCCCATGTCCATGCCCGCCTGGATGGCGTGGTACAGGAACACGGTGTGGATGGCCTCACGCACCGGGTCGTTGCCGCGGAAGCTGAAGCTCACATTGGACACGCCGCCCGACACCTTGGCGCCGGGCAGGTTCTGCTTGATCCAGCGCGTGGCGTTGATGAAGTCGACCGCGTAGTTGTTGTGCTCTTCGATGCCGGTGGCAATCGCAAAGATGTTGGGGTCGAAGATGATGTCTTCGGCAGGGAAGTCGACCTGGTCGACCAGCAGGCGGTAGGCGCGTTCGCAGATCTCGATCTTGCGTTCGTAGGTGTCGGCCTGGCCTTTTTCATCGAAGGCCATCACCACGGCGGCAGCGCCGTAGCGTCGCAGCAGCTTCGCCTGCTGGATGAAGGCCGCCTCGCCTTCTTTCATGCTGATCGAGTTGACGATGCCCTTGCCCTGGATGCAGCGCAGGCCGGCCTCGATCACGCTCCACTTGGACGAGTCGATCATGATCGGCACGCGCGCGATGTCGGGCTCGGAGGCGATCAGGTTCAGAAAGCGCACCATGGCGGCCTGGCTGTCGAGCATGGCCTCGTCCATGTTGATGTCGATCACCTGGGCGCCGTTCTCAACCTGCTGGCGGGCCACCACCAAGGCTTCTTCGAACTGCCCGTTGAGGATCATGCGGGCGAAGGCCTTGGAGCCGGTGACATTGGTGCGCTCGCCGATGTTGACGAACAGGCTGCCCTCGCCAATGCGCACGGGCTCCAGGCCGGACAGCAGCATCGGAGGCACAGAATTTGCAGCGTGGTTATCGGCGTCGTTGTTTTCGAGGGCTTGATCAGACATGGGACTCACCTGGAGGGTCGTGCGGAATCAGGTGAGCGTCGTTGACATCGCGTAAACATCTCAAGCCTGACAAGCCCGCGGGCTTGCTGCAACGCTCCTTGAGATACCATTGATTTTACTGTGTGATCCCCTGGCTCACCCCCTGCCCACCACCCACTACCCCCTGCCGGCCTGTTGCGGTCCTCGCCCAAGATGCTCGAAGCCCTGCTGAAGTCACTCAAATCGCGCAAACGCCGTCGCCTGTCGGTGCAGGACTCACCCGCGGCCGAACTGGCAGCGCAGATGTTGCATGCCCCCAGCGCGCTGATCCAGCTTTCGGCCGATGACGCGCGCCGCATCGTCAGCTACATGGAGCCCGTGCGCCTGCTGTCCGGCCAATGCTTCATGCGCGAAGGTCAGACCGAAGACACCGATTACATGCTGCTGATCCTGGAAGGCGACGTGATGGTGGAGAACTTCATCGTCAGCCGCCGCACCCCGATCACCACGGCCGTGATCGGCGCAGGCGCTCTGGTCGGTGAACTGGGCCTGCTGGATGGCTCACCCCGGTCGGCCACCTGCACCACCTGTACCGAGGTGCTGGCGGCCAAGCTCGGTCGGGTCGCACTGGGCGAGTTGCTGGAAGAAGACCCTGCCCTGGGCGTGAAACTGCTGCTCGCCATTGGCGTGCACATGAGCAACCGGGTGCGCGAGCGCACCGAAAAACTGAAAAGCTACGCGGCCCTGATCCAGACCATGCAGCAGGAGATGGACCGGATGTCCTGAACCGGGGCGCTGGCCGCCCGAGGCCGGTCAGGCCGCGCTGCCGGGCAGGCCGAAGACACGGTCGAAGCACCAGTTGAAAACAAAGGTGTAGATCAAGAAGAACACCAGCAGCCCCAGGTCCATGACGAAGGACTGCCAGAGACTGACGTCGAACCACCACGCGAACAGCGGTACAAAGTAGAGCAACAGCCCGCCTTCAAAGCCGATGGCGTGGGCAGCGCGGCGTGCAAAGCCGCGGCCCCGCACGGACTGACGGGCTTCCCAGCGCTCGAACAAGGCGTTGAAAACCAGGTTCCACAGGATCGCGATGGCCGAGGCCGCCAGGCCCATCACGCCGGCATGCGCCAGGCCGTCGCCCGACATCTGGGCCAGGCCCCAACTGGAAAACGCAATGGCGATCGCCTCGTAGAGCGTCACGAACAGCACCCGACGCCGCCAGCCCTGCAGCACAAACAGCCAGGGGCGTGGGAGGGCTTGGGCGGTGGGAACGGATGCGGCGGATGCCGTAGAAGCCGGGGTGGGGGATGGGCAAGACATGGGTTCACTTTATGTTCATCACGCTGACAGTTAAAGTCATCTCCTTTCAGATTTATTGATACATCATGGCTTTCAGTGCCGACAACGTGGATCTGTTTCTCAGCGTGCTGGACCGGGGCTCGTTTTCGGCCGCCGCCCGGGCGCTGGGGCGCGTGCCTTCGGCCGTGAGCATGGCTGTGGCCCAACTGGAGGCCGAGCTGGACCTGGTGCTGTTCGACCGCAGCGGCCGCGAACCCCGCCCCACGGCCGCTGCCCGGGCGCTGGAACCCCAGGCGCGCCTGCTGGCGGTGCAGCTGCGCCAGCTCAACTCGCAGGCCCGCTCGCTCAACCAGGGGCTGGAGGAACGCCTCACGTTGGCCATCGCGCCCGAACTGCTGGCCGGCCCCTGGAGCGGCCCGCTGGCCGCACTGGCGGCCGAACACCCGCTGCTGCAGCTGGAACTGCTGGCAGCCCCGCAGGCCGATGCGCTCAAGCTGCTGCACGAGGGTCGCGCCCAGCTGGCCCTGGTCTTCGAACGCCCGAGCCTGGACGGCCGTGAGGGCTTTCAGGAGGTGGGCAGCGAGACCCTGGTGGCCGTCATGGCCCCAGGCCATCCCATGCTGGCCCACCCACCGGCGCCCGGCGAGCCGGCCCAGACCTTTCGCGAAAACCTGCTGACCGAGGTGCGCCAGATCGTGGTGGCCGGTCGGGACCTGGGCCAGAGCGACCCCCGCTTCGTGTTTGCCCGCCACCACTGGCGCACCGACAACCAGGTGGCCGCCTTGCGCCTGATCGAGGCCGGCCTGGGCTGGGGCTGGCTGCCGCAGTCTTTTGTGCGCAGCCAGGTGGCTGCCGGCAGCCTGGTGGTGCTGCCGTTCGAAAACCTCACCAACGGCCTGGCGCTGTGGGTGGACGTGGTCTGGTCCAAGGAGCGCCCGCTGGGCCTGGGGGCCCGGCGCTTCATCGAGTTGATACAAGACGTCCGCGGCGAACGCTGAGGCCCGCCGCGCGACCCGGCTCGGAGCGATCGCCTGACCCGACCAAGGTCTGAATCTGTCGACCCAACGGTTGGGCGACCGCATCGAACGGCCTCTACGCTCTCTGGGCTCTGACCGCCGGCACCGCTGCCCACGCACGCAGCGCCATTCGGCCCCCGCCTCACAACGGCGGCGCCCCACCCGGGCGCCTGCGTCGAATCCGGCGGCTCAACAACCACCTTGGCATCAACAAGGGCCCGCACGCGGGCTCCGGAGACTCTATTCATGAAATTTCACGCTCGTACTGCCTGCATGGCAGGCTGTCTGGGTTGGCTCGGCCTGATGGGGCCATTCGCCCAGGCCCAGACAGCCGGAAACGGCGTCACCGTGTATGGCATTGCCGACATGGGCTTTCGACAGGCCAGCGGCCTCACGCCGGGCAATGCCCCCAGCACGGGAGACAGCAGCCTGGTCGGCAGCGGCATCGACACCACCAGCCGGCTGGGCTTTCGCGGCCGCGAAGACCTTGGCGCCGGACTGGCTGCGCTCTTCAACCTGGAAACCGGCCTCAACCTGAACGACGGCACCAGCATCAACCGCAACAAATGGTTTGACCGGGCCGCCTTTCTCGGCCTGTCGGGTGAGGCGGGCACGCTGACACTGGGCCGTCAGACCACGCTGCTGGGAGACTCCCTCGGCAAGATCGACCCCCTGGGCTTTCGTTTTGCGCCCTTCAACCCCAATGTGGCACTGGCCGGCTTGAGTGCCCACGGCCTGGGCCAGGAGTACGGACCGGCAGGCTCCGCAACAGGCTCGTTCCGACTGGACAACACCCTCAAATACAGCCTCAAGACCGGGGCCTATGAATGGCGGGCCCTGCGCGCCCTGGGGCAGCGACAAAGCGACGCCCCTTCGCAGGCCGGCGCCACCGAGCTGGGCCTGTTCTACGACACGCCCGACCTGAACGGCAGCCTGTCCCTGAGCCAGTTCAAGACCGCTGAAGGCCTGAACCTGAAAGCCGTCAGCGCCGGCCTGGGCCTGGCCGCCTGGGGCGGGCGCTGGTCCGCCAGCTATGCACGCCACATCGCCCAGACCAGCACCACCCAGGAAACCCGGCGCGACATCCTGTCTTTCGGGGGCGTGCTGCCCTTGAGCGCCCAATTGGACCTGGTGATGGCGCTCTACCACGTGAAACGCCAGCAGACCGGCCTGGCCAACGATGGCTTCAACAGAGCAGTGGGCTTCCTCGAATACAAGCTCTCGCGGCGCAGCCTGGTGTACGCCGAACTGGACCAGACCCAGTGGCAAGGCGCGGCCCACCTGCCGGGCACACGCCGCACCGCCACCGGCGTTTCGCTGGGCATCAAGCACGTGTTTTGAGGCCGCCCAGGACTCACCAACCCGCGCCCAACAGGAATGGCAGGCGCCAAGCCAACTGGGTCGGTCCCCCGAGCTCGGCGCAGGCCCCGGCCCCCAGGCAGGGGTGCAGGGCCTGCGGCCGTCCTGGCGGCAGCACCAGCGCCCGCACGGCCACGCCCTGGCGTGCGGCCTCACGGCAGGCCCGGGCCAGGTCAGCCTGCAGGTAGCCCGCCTCGTGCACATCGATGTCGTGCAGTTCGCCATCGGTGAGCAACACCATCACCCGGCGCCAGCCCGGGTGCCGGGCGGCATCCGCCAGTTGGGCCTGCAAGGCCTGGCGCAGCACGGCGCCCAAGCGGGTTGAGCCGCCGCTTTGCAGGCCCGCCAGCCGCGCCTGCACCTCGGGCGCCAGGGCCGATTCATTCCAATCCTTGAGGCCTTGCAGCGTCACCTGCAGGCGCCCGCGCGACGAAAATGCCCAGGCCGCCTGCCGGTGCCCCAGCGCCTGCAGGGCGGCCAGCGTGTGCGCCACCGAAGGTCGCAAGGCCGCCAGCAGGGGCAAGCCCCCGGGCCCGGGCTCGGCCGTGGAGGCCGACATGTCCAGCAACAGGCTGACCGCCAGCGGCGCCCCCTGCACCCGCTGACGCTGGTACAGCCTGGGGTCGGGGGGCTGGCCGCGGCGCAGGTCCAGCGCGGCTTCGACCAGGGCGGCAGGGTGCAGCACCTCGCCCTCGGCGGCGCAACCCGGGGCACGCTGGCGCGGCCCGGGCAGGCGGGCCAGCGCAGCGCGCAAGGCTGGCGGCGCCGGGGCCCCCGCCAGCGCCGGCCCGCGTGGCAATGCCGGCTCCACCCGCACGCAGCACCAGGCCGGCCGATAGCGGCCGATGCGCTGGTCCCACTCAGGGTGCCAGGCCCCGGCCCCTGTGGGCGGGCTGGCCGGTTCGACCGGCCGTGGCGCAGCCGCCTGCAGGCTGGGCGGCGCCTGCAAATCAAGCTGGGGATCGCGGCTTTGCGCGGCCTCTCCCTGCAGCGGCAGATCGGACGGCGGCAGCTCGGGGTCCCAGCACCACAGGTGCTGGTTGTCATCGCGGTACGCGGGATGGGGCCGGTAGGTGCGGGGGTTGAAGGGCAGGCGCATCTGACCGATGTCATGCCCCAGCACCGATGCGGCCTGGCGCAAAGAGGCGGGGGTGGCCAGCAGCAGGCCCCCGCCATCAGGCCCTTGCACGCCACGGCGCACCTTGTCGACCCAAGGGTGCGGGTCGCGCCAGGCGGGGTCGAGCAGCACCCGGGCCAGGCGGGCCAACAAGGCCTCGAAGCCCAGGCCCTGCAAGGCATCCGGCCCGCCATGAAAGGCTTGCCAGAGCCCACGCAGGCCCGGCAGTTCGGCACAGGCCAGCGCCTCGACACGGGCGTCCTCCAGCACCCCGTACAAGGCTTGCTGCACAGGCTTGAGTCCGGCCCGGGGTTGGGGTACCGCACCAAAACGCTGATGCGCCGCCGCGTGGCTGACCACCGCCTCAGCCCAGCGACGCGGCGGTGCCGGCGCAGCCCAGGGCAGGTGCAGGGTGGGCGTCGTGCCCGGCAAGCCTGCGGGGCCTCCGGTCAGGACCGGCGCCTGCCCAGCACGCGCGTCATGGGCGTCATGGGCGTCCCACAGCACCAGCCGCGCCGGCAAGCCCCACAAGGCTTGCTGGTAGGCGCCCAGCCCCGCCGCAAGCGAGGGCGCCAAAGGGGGCGGCACCCGACCCGGGTCAATCTGGTGGACCAAACACGGCCTCCACCAGCGCCCGCAAGGTGCGCTGCAGACCGGGCTCGTCGCTGAGCGGCGTGGCCACCGCTTGCAAGGCCGCCGCCGCTGGGGACAGGCCGGCGCGCACCAGGGCCGCGGCGTGCACCAGCATGCGCGTGGAGGCGCCCTCTTCCAGCCCATGGTCCTGCAGCCGCCGCGTGCGCTGGCCCAGGGCCACCAGTTGCTGTGCCAGCCCAGGGTCGGTACCCGCCTCGCGGGCCACCACGGCGGCCTCCTGGGCGGGCTCGGGGTAGTCAAATTGCAAGGCCGTGAAACGCTGCCTCATGGAAGGCTTGAGGGCCTTGTGCAAGCCTTGGTAGCCCGGGTTGTAGCTGACCACCAGCAGAAAGTCGGGATGGGCGTTCAGCAGCTCGCCGCGCCGCTCCAGCGGCAGCACCCGGCGGGTATCGGCCAAAGGGTGCAGCAGCACCGTGGCATCGGCGCGGGCTTCGACCAATTCGTCCAGGTAGCAGATGGCGCCGTGGCGTGCCGCCAGGGCCAAGGGACCGTCCTGCCAGTGGGTGCCTCGGGCATCGAGCAACCAGCGCCCAGCCAGGTCGCCGGCACTCAGGTCCTCATGGCAGGCGACGGTGACCAGGGGGCGTTGCAAGCGCCAGGCCATGTGTTCGACAAAGCGGGTCTTGCCACAGCCGGTGGGGCCCTTGAGCAACACCGGCAAGCGGCAGGCGGTGGCGGCCTCGAAGGCCTTCACCTCATCACCTACCGGCTGGTAGAAGGGCTCGCTCTGCAAGCGCCAGGCAGCCAGGGCGTCCGCCCCCGTCGCACAGGGGGCGGACGCCTCAGCGGTGGCCCGCATCGCCCGGGTTGGGAATGCCCTCGATGGGGCATTCCTCGGTCCCCACCATGGGGCGGGTGAAGGCCTCGACCGCCTTTTGCGTGCCTTCGGGATCGTTCACCCAGCGGCTGTAGAAGTCGTAGGGGCAGGTGGCCACGCCCTTGTCGCCATCACGCGAGTTGATGGTGCCGGTGTAGCCGCGGTGCAGCAGCTTGAACAGGTGGTTCTCCGATTGGCCGTTCTTGCGGAAGTCGCGGATCAGGCTGGTCGACAGGGCCGCATACTGCACCCCGTACTCCTCTTCGCCGCATTCGCCGCATTCGCCGAGGGTGCGCCCATCGAAGCCGATCAGCGCGCTGTGGCCGAAGTAGCTGTACACCCCGTCCCAGCCGGCAGCATTGGCCACGGCTACATAGGTGTTGTTGGCAAAAGCCATGGCCTTGCTGATCAGGATCTGCTGCTCTTTGGCCGGGTACATGTAGCCCTGGCAGCGCACGATGAGTTCAGCGCCCTTCATGGCGCAGTCGCGCCAGATCTCGGGGTAGTTGCCATCGTCGCAGATGATGAGGCTGATCTTCAGGCCCTTGGGGCCTTCGCTCACATAGGTGCAGTTGCCGGGGTACCAGCCCTCGACCGGCACCCAGGGCATGATCTTGCGGTACTTCTGCACGATCTCGCCCTGGTCGTTCATGAGGATCAGGGTGTTGTACGGCGCCTTGTAAGGGTGCTCTTCGTGCTGTTCGCCGGTGAGCGAGAACACGCCCCAGACCTTGGCCTTGCGGCAGGCCTCGGCAAAGATCTCGGTCTCGGCCCCGGGCACGGTTGCCGCCGTGTCGTACATCTCCTGGGCGTCGTACATGATGCCGTGGGTGCTGTACTCGGGAAAGATCACCAGGTCCATGCCCGGCAGGCCGGCCTTCATGCCGACCAGCATGTCGGCGATCTTGCGTGCGTTGTCCAGCACCTCGGCCTTGGTGTGCAGGCGTGGCATCTTGTAGTTGACCACCGCCACACCGACGGTGTCTTTGCTGCTGGATATGTCGCCGTGAATCATGGCTTGTGCTCCTTGCCGGCCTGGCCGGTCTTCAGTGACTGATCATCCAGGGCCGCTTGCTCGGGAAGGCCTTGGCCCCGCTGGGTGCGGTGTAGGTGGCGCTGCGTTTTCCGCTGTTGCCGCCGTTGCTGCTGCAGCAACCGCAGCCCGCCGGGTGGCGCATGCGCCCATAAGAGCCTTCAGTGCCGTCGCGTGAGCTGCTGCGGGGCTCATGACGCGCCCGCTCATTGGTGTCATGGGCACGGCGCTGCTCGGGACTGACGCAGGCCAGGTGCGGCGCGTGGGCAAACACCCGCGGCGAGGCCCCGCCGCACTGCGGGCAGGCGGCGGGCTCGTTGCGCTGCGCGAGGCTGCGCAGGGCGTCGAAGCCGCCGCAGGCCGCGCAGTCATAGTCGTAGGTAGGCATGGGCGGTCTCCTGCTGGGATGGCTTACTTGTCTTGCGCAATCGGCAGGTCGACCCCGCCGGTGATGATCTTCTGGGGCCCCGCGGCCGTGGGGTTGATGTCGAAGTCGAAGATCTCGGTGGGCAGCCACAGCGTGGCGCAGGCATTGGGCACGTCGACCACCCCGCTGATGTGGCCTTGCACCGGCGCCGTGCCCAGCAGGGAGTAGGCCTGGGCGCCGCTGTAGCCGAACTTCTTCAGGTACTCGATGGCGTTCAGGCAGGCCTGACGGTAGGCGATGGTGACGTCCAGGTAGTGCTGCTTGCCCGACTCGTCGACCGAGATGCCTTCGAAGATCAGGTAGTCCTTGTAGTTGGGTGTGATCGGGCTGGGCTTGAAGATCGGGTTCTTGATGCCGTACTTGGCCATGCCGCCCTTGATCAGGCTGACCTTCATGTGCACCCAGCCGGCCATCTCGATGGCGCCGCAGAAGGTGATCTCGCCGTCGCCCTGGCTGAAGTGCAGGTCGCCCACCGACAAGCCGGCGCCTTCGACGTAGACAGGGAAAAACACCTGCGAGCCACGCGACAGGTCCTTGATGTCGCAATTGCCGCCGTGCTCACGCGGGGGCACGGTGCGGGCGCCTTCGGCTGCGGCCTTGGCGGCGGCCTCACCCTGCAGCTTGCCCATGTGGGCGGTGCTGGCGAACGGCGGGTTGGCCAGGCCGGGCACGCGCGTCGGGTTGGTGGCAATCAGGTCGGCTTCACGGGTGTTCCAGGCATCGAGCATGGCGCGGTCGGGCAGGCAGCCGATCAGGCCCGGGTGGATCAGGCCGGCAAAGTTGACGCCAGGGATGTGGCGGCTCTTGGTGTAGAGGCCATGGAAGTCCCAGATCGACTTCTGCGCCAGCGGAAAGTGCTCGTCCAGAAAGCCACCACCGTTCTGCTTGGAGAAGAAGCCGTTGAAGCCCCACAGGCTGTCGTCACGTGCCCCGATGTCGAGCAGGTCGACCACCAGCAGGTCGCCGGGCTCGGCCCCCTTGACCCCCACCGGGCCCGACAGGAAGTGGACCGTGGACAGGTCCACGTCGCGCACGTCTTCCGCACTGTCGTCGTTCTTGATGGCACCGCCAGTCCAGTCGTAGGTCTCGAGCTTGAACTCAGCCCCGGGCTCGACCCACACGGCCATCGGGATGTCGGGGTGCCAGCGGTTGTGCACCAGCGGGTTGTCGTAGGGGGACTGGTTCAGGTCAACCTTGATCAGGGTCTCAGCCATGGTGTGCTCCTTGGGAATGAAAGTGGAGAGGTGAAAAAACGTGCGGCGCAGCCCGGTTCATACCGACAGGTAGGCCTTGATGTGCTGCTGGTCGGTGTCGGCGCGGGCGGTTTCATGCACCAGGCGGCCGCCCTCGATCACGAACAGGCGATCGGCCACGTCCATGGCAAAGGACAGCACCTGTTCACTCACGATGATGGTGATCTCGCGCAGCTTGCGGATCTCGTTCAGGGCCTTGGCGATGTCCTTGATGATCGAGGGCTGAATGCCTTCGGTGGGCTCGTCGAGCAACAACACCTTGGGGTCGGTGACCAGGGCGCGGGCAATGGCCAGTTGCTGCTGCTGGCCACCCGACAGGTTGCCGCCCTTGCGCCGGCGCATGTCCCACAGCACGGGGAACAGGGCGTAGATTTCTTCGGGGATCTGGCGCGTCTTCGAATTCTCCAGACCGGTCTGGATGTTCTCCTCGACCGTCAGGGTCGGAAAGATCATGCGGCCTTGCGGCACATAGGCAATGCCCTTGGCGACGCGCCGGAAGCTCTCGTCGCGCGACACGTCCTGGCCGGCCACGCGGATGCTGCCGCTCTTGAGTGGCATCACGCCCATCAGGCTTTTGAACAGCGTGGTCTTGCCCATGCCGTTGCGGCCCATGATGGCCACGGTTTCATTGGCCCGGCCCTCGAACGAGATGCCATGCAGGGCCTCGCTCTGGCCGTAGGCGACAAACAGATCCTTGACTTCCAGCATGCTGCGCTCCTGTGGGTTCGTTTTTCAGTGGTGCTTCAGTGGCCAAGGTAGACGTCGATCACCTTGGGGTCGGCCTGCACCTTGTCCATGGAGCCTTCGGCCAGGATCTTTCCCTGGTGCATGACGGTGACCTTGTGGGCGATGCGCTTGACGAACTCCATGTCGTGCTCGATCACGATCACGGCCCGGTTCTGGCAGATGCGTTGCAGCAGCTCGGCCGTCAGCTCGCGTTCGCGCGCGCTCATGCCGGCGATGGGCTCGTCGAGCATCAGCAGCTCGGGCTCTTGCATCAGCAGCATGCCGATCTCCAGCCACTGCTTCTGGCCGTGCGACAGCAGGCCGGCTTCGGTGTCGAGCTTGTCGCCCAGGCCGATGTCATCGGCCACCGTCTGCACACGCGTTCGCACGGTATCGGTGCACTTGAAGGCCAGGGCTCCGAACACCGAGCGGCCCGACGGAAAGGACACCTCGAGGTTCTGGAACACCGAGAGGTTCTCGTAGATCGAGGGGGTCTGGAACTTGCGGCCGATGCCCAGGCGCACGCGCTTGTGCTCGGCCATCTGGGTGAGTTCTTCGTTCTTGAACTTGATGCTGCCCTTGGTGGCGCGGGTCTTGCCGCAGATCAGGTCCAGCAGGGTGGTCTTGCCGGCGCCATTGGGGCCGATGATCACGCGCAGCTCGTTCTTGTCGACGTACAGGGTCAGGGCGTCGATGGCCTTGAAGCCGTCGAACGAGACGGTCAGGTCTTCCACGGCCAGGGCGAAGTCGGTGTTGCTCATGGGGGGCTCCGTGGGGGTCAGACGCTTTGGCTGCTCACGCCGTCAGGCAGCGTGGCCGGGAGAGGATCGGCGGCGACTGGGGCGGCGACCTGGGCAGCGTTGGCCGGGGTGCTGGCGGGGGCCTGGACGGCGGCCTCCTTCAGGGCCTGGCGGCGGCCCTTCCACCAGGGCACGATGTGCTCCTCCCAGACCCCGGCCAGGCCCATGGGGAAAGCCATGGTCACGCCGATGAACAGGCCGGCCATGAGGAACAGCCAGAGGTCGGGAAAGCTCTCGCTGAAATAGGTCTTGCCCGCATTCACCAGCAAGGTGCCGTACACGGCGCCCACCAGGCTCATGCGCCCGCCCACGGCGGCATAGATCACCATCTCGATCGAGGGCACGATGCCCACGAAGCTGGGCGACATGAAACCCACCTGCAGCGAGAACAGCGCCCCGCCGATGCCCGACAGCGCAGCCGCCAGGCAGAAGGTGAAGATCTTGAAGTTGGCCACGTCGTAGCCCGAGAAACGCACCCGGTCTTCCTTGTCGCGCATGGCCAGCAGCAGGGTGCCGAGCTTGCTGGTCTGGATGAAGCGGCACAGCACGATGGCGCCGATCAGCAAGGCCACGCACAGGTAATAGAGGATGTATTTGGCGCTGTCGGTGCGGGTGTCCCAGCCGAGCACGGTCTTCAGGTCGGTCATGCCGTTGACGCCCCCGGTATAGCCCTGCTGGCCGATGATGAGCACGGTGAGGATCAGGGCCACCGCCTGGGTGATGATGGCAAAGTACACCCCGCCCACACGGCGCTTGAACATGGCAAAGCTCACCAGCCAGGCCAGCAGGGTGGGCACCGCGATCACGGCCGCCAGCGAGAAAGGCAGGCTCTTGAAGGGCACCCAGAGGGCCGGCAACTCAGTGATCTGATTCCAGTCCATGAAGTCGGGGATGCCCGGGGTGGACTGGATCTTGGTGCTGATCGGATCCGAGGCCTCGAGCTTGAGGAACATGGCCATGGCATAGCCGCCCAGGCCGAAGAACACGCCCTGGCCCAGGCTGAGCACGCCGCCGTAGCCCCAGACCATCACCAGGCCGATGGCCACGAAGGCATAGGTGAGGTATTTGCCCACCAGGTTGAGACGGAAGATGTCGAGCGTCAGGGGCAGCACCACGGCGAGCAAGACGGTCAGCAGCACCAGGCTGGCAAGCTGGTAGCGCTGGATCCAGGCTTTGAGGGCATTCATGGGGAGGACTCCGGTGAACTCAGGAACAGGGAAACACGCAGCGACTCAACGCAGCAACTCAACGCAGCAACTCAGCGACGCACCTTGGAGGCGAACAAGCCTTGCGGGCGCACCATCAGGATCAGCACGATCAGCGACAGGGTGATCACCTTGGCCATCGAGCCGGCCAGGAAAAATTCGGTGATCGACTGCGTCTGTGCGATGCCGAAGGCCGACACCACGGTGCCCAGCAGACTGGCCGCACCACCGAAGGTGACCACCAGGAAGGCATCGACGATGTAGAGCGAGCCCGAGGTGGGCCCCGTGGAGCCGATGGTGGTGAAGGCAGCACCGGCCACACCGGCGATGCCGCAGCCGATGGCAAAGGTCAGACGGTCCGTCTTCTTGGTGTCGATGCCGATGGCGTTGGCCATCACGCGGTTGCTCACCGTGGCCCGCACCCGCAGCCCCCAGCGGCTCTTGTGCAGGGCCAGCAGCACGCCCAGCGTGACCACCACCGTCAGGCCCAGCACGAACAGGCCGTTGATGGGAATGTCCAGCCCCTCGGCCGGGGCCCACGAGCCCAGCAGCCAGTCGGGCAATGTGGGGCTGACCTCTTTCGGGCCGATGAAGGTGCGGAACATCTGCTGGATCGCCAGGCTCACGCCCCAGGTGGCCAGCAAGGTGTCCAGCGGGCGCTTGTACAGATGGCGGATCAGCCCCCACTCCACCAGCCAGCCCGCTGCAAACGAGAACCCGAAGGCCGCCAGGATGGCCAGCGGAAAGTAGTAGGGCACCATCTGCGGCGCATGCGTGGACGCCAGCGTCGAGCCCAGGTAGATGGTGTAGGCGCCAATGGTCATGAACTCGCCATGCGCCATGTTGATCACGCCCATCTGCCCGAAGATGATCGCCAGCCCCAACCCCATCAGCAGCAGCACCGCAAACAGGCTCAAGCCGGCAAAGCCCTGCATGAGGCCGATGTTGAGCATTTCAGAAAAAGTCATGGCACGAACTCCCGAAGGGGTGGGTCTGCAAAGTCGAAAGCACGCTCAGGGCGCAGTGCTTGTGTCGCCAAAAACGGAGCCCCGGCAAGCGAAGCGAAGCCCGTTGGGGGATGCGGCGGACCGGCTTTGCCGGTCGGCACGCATCGCCCCCTGGGGGGTATGCCGGCTACACGCAGTGAGCAAGCAACGGGGGGGTCACTGGTACCCTTTGGGGAACGGATCGGGCTTGATCAGGTCCGGCGACTCCGACACCACCTTGAAGGTGGCATCGGGCAGGCCCATGGCGATGCGCGACTTGCTCCACAGGTGGTGGTTCTTGTCGAGCTTCACGTAGCCCTCGGGTGCGGTCTTGAGTTCAATGCCGGTCTCTGAGGCGGCCACCACCTTGTCCACATCGAAGCTGCCGGCCTTCTCGACCGCGGCCTTCCACAGCCACGGGCCCAGGTAGCCGGCCTGGGTCACGTCGCCGATCACCGCGCTGGCGCCGTACTTGGCCTTGAAGGCGGCCACGAACTTCTTGTTGTTCTCGTTGTCCAGGCTCTGGAAGTACTTCATCGACGAGTAGAAGCCGGCGAAGTTCTCGCCGCCCACACCGGTCATTTCGTCCTCGGTCACGGCCAGGGTCACCAGCAGTTGCTTGTCGCCGGTGATGCCGGCGGCCTTGAGCGCCTTGTAGAAGGCCACGTTCGAGCCCCCCACCACGGCGGCAAAGATGCAGTCGGGCTTTTGCACCTTGATCTTGTTCATCAGCGAGCCGAAGTTGGTGCTGCCCAGCGGGTAGTACTCTTCGCCCACGACCTTGCCCTTCTGGAAGTTCTCGATGTGCTTGCGGGCGATCTTCATCGAGGTGCGCGGCCAGATGTAGTCCGAACCGATCAGGAAGAAGGTCTTGGCCTTCTTCTCCTTCTGGGCCCAGTCCAGGCTGTACAGAATCTGTTGCGTGGCTTCCTGACCGGTGTAGATCACATTCTTGGACTGCTCCAGGCCTTCATAGAAGGTGGGGTAGTACAGCAGGCCGTTTTCTTTCTCGAACACCGGCAGCACGGCCTTGCGCGAGGCCGAAGTCCAGCAGCCGAAGACGGCGGCGCAACGGTCGTTGATGAGCAGCTTCTTCGATTTTTCAGCGAAGGTGGGCCAGTCGGAGGCACCGTCTTCCTTGATCACCTTGATCTTGCGGCCCAGGATGCCACCCATGGCGTTGATTTGGTCGATGGCCAGTTGCTCGGCCTGGATGGAGCCGGTCTCGGAGATGGCCATGGTGCCGGTGGCCGAGTGCAACTGGCCCACGGTGACTTCGGCGTCGGTCACGGCCAGCTTGGTGGTGTTGACCTTGTCGGTGGGCTGGGCAAAAGACCAGGCGGGCAGGCCGGCAGCAGAGGCCGTGGCCAAGGCCTGCAGCAGGCGGCGGCGGCTGATCTCAGCCTTGGTGGACCGGGGGTCTTGAACGTCGAAAACGTGCTTCATGAAACGCTCCTTGCAACAGGGTTTTGAAACCGGACGGCGGGAATCGCCGCGCTGGTGCAAAGATTAGGGAGAACCCTGGGAGCGGCCCATACGTCAATTAACGTAGGGGCCTGCGCAAACCCCATCGCCAGGGCATGGCCGGCCCACGCACCAGCACGGGGCGAGAACACTTCTTGCATGGCCCGGCGTCATGCCCAGCACGCCCCCCCGCCACAGCACCACCCAGGCCGCCCCGCAGACGATCTTTCGTTTCCGGCGCGACTACAACTCCTGGGTGGCCGACGAGACCATGGAGGACTACGCGCTGCGCTACACGCCCAAGAGCTTTCGGCGCTGGAGCGAGTTCCGCGTGGCCAACACGGCCTTCGGTTCGCTGTCGTTTCTGGCGCTGGAGGCCATTGGCGGTGCCATCGCGCTGAACTACGGCTTCAGCAACGCGATGTGGGCCATCCTGGTGGTGGGGCTGGTGATCTTTCTGACGGGCCTGCCCATCGCGTACTACGCGGCACGCTACGGGCTGGACATGGACCTGCTGACGCGGGGTGCCGGCTTTGGCTACCTGGGCTCGACCCTCACCTCGCTGATCTACGCGGTGTTCACCTTCATCTTCTTCGCACTGGAGGCGGCCATCATGGCGCTGGCGATGCAGATGGTGGTCGATTGGCCGCTGAACTGGTGCTATGTGCTGTCTTCGGTGGTGGTGTTGCCGCTGGCCATGCGTGGCATCACCCTGATCTCGAAACTGCAGGCCTGGACGCAGCCGCTGTGGCTGTTCCTGCTGGTGCTGCCCTTTGTGTGGATCGCCCTGTCGCAACCCGAGCTGTACCGCGAGTTCACCGGCCTGTCGGGGCTCAAGAGCGGCAGCAGCGGGTTTGATCCGCTGATGTTCGGTGCGGCCACAGCCGTGATCTTCTCGCTGGTGGTGCAGATCGGCGAGCAGGTCGACTTTCTGCGCTTTCTGCCCGCGCGCACGCCGGCCAACAACGCCCGGTGGTGGGGCGCGGTGCTGCTGGCCGGGCCAGGCTGGATCCTGATGGGCATGCTCAAGATGGCCGGGGGCGCCTTTCTGGCCTTTGCCGCACTGCAGTTCGAGGTGGGGGCGCAACGTGCGGCCGAGCCCACCCAGATGTTTCTGGCCGGCTTCACCCAGGCCCTGGGCATGCCCACGCTGGCCGTGGTGATCACCGTGGTGTTCGTGGTGGTCTCGCAGATGAAGATCAACCTCACCAACGCCTATGCGGGTTCGCTGGCCTGGTCCAACTTCTTTGCCCGGGTGACGCGCAGCCACCCAGGGCGCGTGGTCTGGCTGGTGTTCAACGTGGGCATTGCCACCCTGCTGATGACACTGGGCGTGTTCGGCGCCCTGGAGAAGGTGCTGGCCCTGTACAGCAATGTGGCGATTGCCTGGGTCGGCGCCTTGGTGGCCGATCTGGTCATCAACAAGCCGCTGGGCCTGAGCCCGCCGGGCATCGAGTTCCGGCGCGCCCACCTGTACGACTTCAACCCGGTGGGCCTGGGTGCGATGGTGCTGGGAGCCACCGTGGCCGGCTGTGCCTACGCGGGCTGGCTGGGCGAGCTGGCGGCCGCGTTCTCGCCGCTGATCGCACTGGCCTTGTCGATGCTGCTGTCGCCCCTGCTGGCCTGGGCCACCGGGGGGCGCTACTACCTGGCGCGCCAACCCGACACGCAATGGCAGCGCGGCGAGATCGTGCGCTGCGCCGTCTGCGAAAACGCCTTCGAGGCCGAAGACATGGCCCGCTGCCCGGCCTATGCCGCACCGATCTGCTCGCTGTGCTGCTCGCTCGAATCGCGCTGCCACGACCGCTGCAAGACGGGCTCGCGCGCCTCCGATCAGCTGCGTGCGCTGGCCGCCCGACTGCTGCCGGCGCGCTGGGCGCTGAAGGTCAACTTCCGCCTGGGCCAGTACCTGATGGTGACGCTGTCGCTGTGCGCACTGATCAGCTTCGTGCTGGCCGTGGTGTATGTGCAGGAGAGCCTGAACATGCCCTCGGAAGCGCTGCGCGTGCCCTTTCTCAAGGTGTTTGCCCTGCTGGCCCTGCTGGCCGCGGTGTGCGCGTGGTGGGTGGTGCTGAGCACCGACAGCCGCCGCATGGCGCAGGACGAATCCGAGCGTCAGACCCAGTTGCTGCTGCAGGAAATCGACGCCCACCAGCGCACCGATGCCGCGTTGCAGTCGGCCAAAGACCTGGCCGAATCCGCCAGCCTGGCCAAGACACGCTACGTGGCCGGCATGACGCACGAGCTGCGCTCGCCGCTCAACAGCATCCTGGGCTACACCCAGATCCTGCTCAAGAGCGCACGGCTGGACGCCACCACCCGCGAAACCCTGCAGACCATGCAGCACAGCGGCGAGCACATGCACGCGCTGATCGACGGCTCGCTTGAACTGGCCCGCATCGAGGCCGGCCGCCTGCGCCTGGACCCGGCCCCTTTGCCGCTGGCCGAATTGGTGGCCCAGCTCGAAGGCATGATGCGGCCGCAGGCCGAGGCACGGGGCCTGCGCTTCGTGGTCGAGACGGTGGGCATGATGCCGGGCTGGGTGCGGGTGGATGCGAAACGCCTGCGCCAGATCCTGATCAACCTGCTGTCCAACGCAGTGCGCTTCACCGAGCACGGAGAGGTGCGCCTGCGCATGGATTTCCGGCAACACGTGACGCGCTTCGAGGTCAGCGACACCGGCATCGGCATCGAGCCGCAGGACCAGGAACGCATCTTCCACCCCTTCGAACGCGGCAGCGCCGGGCGCCGCGTGAGCGAGGCGGGCACCGGCCTGGGCCTGACCATCACCCACCTGCTGACCCAGCTCATGGGTGGCGAACTGGTGCTGGCCAGCACGCCGGGCCAGGGCAGCACCTTCAGCGTGCGCCTTTACCTGCCGGGCGTGCCGCCCGACCCGAACTGGCGGCGCCAGCACGGCGAATCGCTGCACCCCGTGATCGGCTACCTGGCCCCCCGACGCACCCTGCTGGTGGTGGACGATCAACCCCTGCAGCGCCAGTTGCTGGCCGCCCTGCTGGTGCCGCTGGGCTTCGAGTTGCGCGAAGCCGCCAGCGGACGCGAATGTCTGGACATTGTTCAGGCCCAGAAGCCAGACCTGGTGCTGCTCGACATCACCATGGACGATCTGGATGGCTGGCAGACCGCCACCCGGCTGCGCGAGCGCTGGAGCGCGGCCGAGCTGCCCATCGTGTTCGTCTCGGCCAACCTGTTCGACCACCAGCCCGAGCGCCTGCAAGCCCTGCAATGCCAGGGCTTCGTCGGCAAGCCGGTGATCGAGTCCGAACTGTTGGAGGCGCTGGCACAGGCCCTGCAGCTGGAATGGATCCGCGACAACACCCCCCTGAAGCGCCCGGCCCCGATGCCGGAGCCCGCACTTCAGACACCGCTGCCGGCGCCCTGGCGCGAGCAACTGGCCCGCCTGGCCCGTCAAGGGCAGGCCAGCGCGCTCAAACAGGCCCTGCAGCAGGCGCGCGAGCAACTGCCGGCGGCGCACCAACCCTGCCTGGCACGCCTGCAGGCCCGGGCCGAACGTTTTGACTTTGCCGCCATCACCCAGGAACTGCGCGACCCCGAGCCCGAAGATGAACATGACCCTGAACCCCACCGCTGAACGCCAGGCTGAAGGCCCAGCCCAGCGCTTGCCTGCCGCGACCCCCGCCCGAGTGATCCTGGTGGTGGACGATGCCCTGGACACCTTGCGCATGTTGTGCGAAGCCCTGGCCGGCGAGGGCTATACCGTGCTGGTGGCGCGCGACGCCGAAGAGGCGCTGCAGCGCTTTGAACTCACCGTGCCCGACGGCGTGCTGCTGGATGCGGTGATGCCCGGGCAGGACGGCTTTGCCTTGTGCCGCCAGCTCAAGGCCACCCCGCCCTGGTCCCACGTGCCGGTGATCTTCATGACTGGCCTGTCGGACACCGAACAGATCCTGCAGGGCTTTGCCAGTGGCGGCGTGGACTACGTGGTCAAGCCGCTGCGCATTCCCGAGGTGCTGGCCCGCCTGGCCACCCATGTGCGCAATGCCCAAGCCGCACGTCTGGCCCGCGAGGCCGTCGATGTGGCCGGCATGGGGGTGTTGATGCTCGACGCCCAAGGCCGGGCCGCCTGGCGCTCACCCCAGGCCACGCAATGGCTGGAACAGGCTTTCGCCCCTGAGGGCCTGGCCGGCGAGGCGGCCCGCCAATGGCTGCGCAGCGCCGCCCTGGGCACACCGACCCGCCTGCCCCTGCCCCAACACCCGCCCGGAACCCAGGTCCTGAGGGCACGCCACCTGGGCGAAAGCGGCCTGGCCGAATCCATGCTGCTGCTCACCCTGGGCCCGGCCGACACCCCGCCCCCGCGCGCACAACCCGACGTGGCCCTGACCCCACGCGAGACCGAGGTGTTGTCGTGGCTGGCCAAGGGCAAGACCAACCGCGACATCGCCGACATCCTGGGCATGAGCCCGCGCACGGTGAACAAACACCTGGAGCACATCTTTGAAAAGCTGGGGGTGGAGACCCGCACCGCGGCAGCGGCGGTGGCGGCCCGGCTGCTGCCGGGCTGAAGCGCTGCGGTTCAGGCCCAGCGGGCACCGCCATCGAGGTGCAGCACCGCCCCGTTGAGTTGGCGATTGCCCATGGCAAACAGCGCCGTCTGGGCAAAGTCTTCCGCCTGGCCCAGGCGCTTGAGCGGCTGCAGATCGGCCAGGCCTTGCAAGGCCTGGGCCTGGCCACCCAGCGCCCGCTCCAGCAACGGCGTCTGCATGGGGCCCGGGTTGATCACATTGATGCGCCGCGGCGCCAGCTCGCTGACCAGGGAGCGCGCCAGCGACTCCACCGCGCTGGCCGCCGCGGCCACCATGGCCATGCCCGGGCGCGGACGCTGGCTGACCATGCCCGAGGTGAGCAACACCGACCCCTGAGGCGCCAGGCACGGGGCCACGGCGCGCAGAGCGTGCACCGCGCCCCAGAAGCGCGAGTCAAGGCTGGTGCGCAAGGCCGCCAGATCGCCATCGATCAAGCGCGCAGGCTGGTTGTTGGCCGCGCAGACCACCAGGTGATCGACCCGGGCAAATGGGGTGAAGAAAGCCTGCACCGAGCCCTCATCCGCCAGATCCACACACGCCCCGCCGGCCTTCGGCCCCAACTGGGCCAACGCCTCGGCCAGGCGCTGCGGATCACGCCCGCCGACATGCACCTGCGCGCCAGCCCGCAAGGCCCCTGCCGCCGTGGCCAGGCCCAGGCCCGAGGTGCCGCCCAAGACCAGCACCTGCTGACCTTGCAAAAATGAATCGAACATGACTGATGATCTCCAATCGGGAATGCAGGACGATGGCATTACGCCCCTGCTTGACCCCGCTGGGGACAGGGGGCGGGAAATGCCCCGCTCAGTCTGCCAACCAGAAGCCAGGGACCTTGGCTCACCCCGTCCCATCGGGACCGAAGGGCGCCCATCGGTTATCAAGATCAGATGAAAGGTAGTTCATGGCCCCTTGCCTCCGTCCAGTCAATGGGATTCCACGGGCTCGCGAAGCAACAGATACAGCGGCAAAGCCAGGGATGGGCCGATGAAGAACAAGGCTGCGATAACCCACCCTCGGTGCCTGACAGGGCGACGCTTGTTTTCATGCGCCATGAAAGCAAGTAAGGCCAAAGCCGACACCCCTACATCGGCCCAGGCAAATGCCGCCACCGGGGAGGCCCACACCTGTTGAATCAACAAAGGAAGATTCAGCCCATGCTGCCCCAGCCAAGGCAAGAAGAGCCCCAGAGGCACGGAAGCCCCCAACAAGCACAGGATGAGATAAAGCGTCTTCATGTCGCGGGCTCCAATCGACGTTTCAAAAGAGGGAAGGGCTACGGGTGCGTTCAGCCTGCGCCGGCCCAACCCCGCGCCACGTGAATGGCGGAAGGCCTGGCCGTCACGGACGGCCCTGAACGCCCCCATTCTCGGCCTGAGCAGCATTCCGGGCGGCAACCCTCAATCGCCTCGGGTGAAAAGTCGCCGAGTGGTCAGATGGCCGCCTCGATGGGCCCATCGCGCAGGACAAGCTGCCGTGACTTGAGCAACCCGCACAAGACACCTTTTGGATGCCTACATGCAGGAGACTGCCTTGCCCACACGTTCCCCCGCCCAGCAAATTGCCTTTCGCTACCGTGCCACGGACAGCGCCTGGCGGACCATCTGGGGGTCGACGAAGCCACGGCCATCCACATGGCGCTGCACGAACTGGCCATCAAGCTGCTGCCGCCATACGAAGCGGACGACGGAGCGCTCACGGCCGCCCAACTGGATCAGATCAAGAAGGCCGTACCGCGAGGCCGCAAGCGCTCGGTGCGTTCGAGCCTGATGGAGACCGAGTCGACATGACCCCGGTCTGGTGGCCGGAGCCCGCGGCAGGCGAGCGGGCCTGGTGCCATTTTCCCGACAACCTTCATCCGCGCCCGAAACCTCGGCCCGCCCTGGTTCTGGCCATCCCAGGAATGAAACCCCTCTTCAGGCATGAGGGCGCTCAGTCGCCAGCAAGCCGCAGCGACGGATGCGCCTTCAGGTAAGCGCCCATGACCTGCAGCAGCTCGGTGATGTCGCGCTGCACGGTGCCGAAGTCGGCGCTGCGCTCGCGGGTCTGCTCGTCCATGTAGATCGGGCGGCGGATCTCGATCTGCAGGCTGTGGCGGTTCAGGGCGGGCTGACCGATGCGGGCGATCAGGGCCACGCCCTTGTAGGGGTCGTTGCGGGCCACGGTGTAGCCCTTGGCGCGCAGATGCGCTTCAACCAGCGCCACAAAGCCGGGCTCGCAGGTGCTGCCGTCGCGGTCACCCAGCACAAAGTCGGCCAGCGGGCGGGGGCTTTTGATCTGCAGGCGCTCGTAGGCGTTGTTGGGCATGGAGTGCAGGTTCAGGTGCCAGAGGGCACCAAAGCGGGCCTGGGTCTGGGCCACCGCGTCCGACAGGGCGGCGTGGTAAGGCCGGTAGCAGCGGTCGATGCGTTGCTGCACCTCGGCCACCGACAGCGGACCGTCGTAGAGGGGCTGGCCTTTCACGCTGCGCCAGATCAGACCCGAGCCCAGGCGGGTTTTCTCGCCCGGCGACAGGGGGGTGGGCCAGGGGCCGTCGAGCAGGGCCGGGTCGATGTCGTCCAGGCTGCGGTTCAGGTCCAGGTAGCTGCGCGGAAAGTGGGCTTCAAGCAAGGTGGCGCCCAAGGCGGGCGCCGCGCCCCAGAGGGCTTCGACATGGGTGTCCTCGGCGGCGCGCAATTCGAGCCGCGGCAGCACCGTCTTGAAATCAAGCGGGTAGTTGGTGCCGCTGTGGGGCGAGTCGCACACCAAGGGGATGCGCGGCGCGGTAGGCTCGTGCACGGTGAACAAGGGGGGTGTATGCGGGCTCATTCGGCCTCCACCTTGGCCACCTTGGCCACTTCGAGGTAGCGCGCCACGGCCTGCTGGATCTGGCTCTGGAACTGCGCCGGGGTGGTGGGGATCAGGGTGGCGCCGGCCTCGTTCATCTTCTTGATGAAGTCGGGCTGCTGCATGGCCTGGTGGATGGCCTGGTTGAGCTTTTGCACCACCGGGGCCGGGGTGCCGGCAGGCGCCACCACCCCGAACCAACCACCGTTGCCCATCTGGGGAAAACCCAGCTCGCCATAGGTGGGCACGCCGGGCAGGGCCGGTGAGCGTTTGTCGGACAACACGACCAGCGCCCGCAAGCGCCCCGACTGGATGTGCGGCAAGGCGGAGGGCAGGTTGTCGGTGATGGCCTCGACCTGGCCCGCCACCGCGTCATTGAGGGCCATGCCCGAGCCTTTGTAGGGCACGTGCAGCAACTCGATCTTGGCCAGGCTGGAGAAGTACTCGACATTGGCGTGCCCCAGCGAGCCGGTGCCGGGCGAGGCGAAGGTGATCTTGCCGGGCGCCGTGCGGGCTGCGGCGATGAGATCCGCCAGGCTCTTGTAGGGGGTGCGGACATTCACGGCCAGCACGCTGGGCACCGTGGCCACATTGCTGATCGGCGCAAAGTCTTTCAGCGGGTCGTATTTGAGGCGGCTGCCGTAGGCGGCCACGTTGGAGCCATGGGTGCTCATGGTGGCCATGCCCAGGGTGTAGCCGTCGGGGCGGGCCTTGGCCACCTGCTCCATGCCGAGCGAGCCACCGGCACCGGCGCGGTTGTCCACCACAATCGCCTGCCCCAGGGCCCGGCCCGCGAACTCGGCGATCAGGCGGGCCGCCAGATCGGTGGAGCCGCTGGGGGCAAAGGGCACGATCAGGCGGATCGGCTTGTCGGGGTAGTCGGCCCGGGCCAGGGCGGGGGCCAGCGTGGCCGAGCCGGCGAGGCCGAGCACGATGAGGCGGCGGGTGATGGATGCGACGTTCGGTACGACGGGGAAAGGTGCGACGGATTTCATGGCATTCGGGCTCAACTCGGCATTGGATGGGAGGTGACCAGTGTCCGGACAGACGCCCGCCGGCACCAACGACAATCCGGTCAGCGGTCATGCGCAACAGTCATACCCATCCCTTTCGCCCCGTGCTCACCATGCGACTGCATTCACCTTCGATGTCCGAACTCCACGCCTTCGCGGCCGCCGTGCGGCTGGGCAGCTTCTCCAAGGCTGCGGTCGAGCTGTGTGTGACACAAAGCGCCATCAGCCGGGCGGTGGCGCGGCTGGAGTTTCACTACGGCAAGCCCCTGCTGCTGCGGCGTGCCAATGCGATTTCGCTGACCGCGGCCGGGCAGCAGTTGCTGGACGCGATCCGCGAACCGTTGGCCGCGATCGAGGCCGCCAGCGCCCGCTTGCGTGAAAGCCCCGCCGACCAGGCCCTGCATCTGTCGGTGGTGCCGACCCTGGCCAGCGTGTGGTTGATTCCGCGCCTGAAAACGTTTCAACAGCGACACCCCGAGGTGCACATCAACTTTGTGCCGTACCGCAAGGACGAGGACTTTTCAGGTGCCACACCGGATGCCGCCGTGCTGACCGGGCTGGGCCCCGGGCAATGGCCGCACTGGGATTGCGATTACCTGATCGGGCGCGAGGTGGTGCCGATCTGCCACCCAGCCCGCCTGGGACAACGGCAGGCTGCGGGCGCCTGGCTCACGCCGGGCGATCTGGCCGATGAACCCCTGCTCTACCACACGACCGCACCCGGCAATTGGGCGCAATGGCTACAGGCCGCCGGGGCGGCGGACCGCCCGCCACGGCTGAGCACGGCCTTCGACCAGGTGGCCATGCTGATCCAGGCCGTGATCGCGGACATGGGGGTGGCGCTGGTGCAGCGCTGTCTGGTCCAGAAGGAATTGGCCGCGGGGGCCGTGGCCGTGCCATTTGACCTGCCGATCACCCTGGCGCGGGGCTACTTTCTGTGTGCCCCCTCAGGGCAGCGCCGCAAGCCGGCGTTGGCCGCCTTTCGGCGCTGGCTGCTGCAGACGGCCCAGACCGACGTGGCCGCCCTGAACGCGGCCCACGGCGCGCGGCGACCGGAGGCCTGAAGCGTGCGGCCTCAGGCCGCCTCGCGGTAAGCCGCAAAACGGCCGGCGATCGGCAGTTCACGGGTGGCCAGGAGCTGCACCGCCTGGGCAATGGCACCGATGTGGTCCGGGGTGGTGCCGCAGCAGCCGCCCACGATGTTGACCAGGCCTTCGGCCGCAAACTCGTGGATCAGGCGGCTGGTGACGTCAGGGGTCTCGTCAAAGCCGGTGTCGCTCATGGGGTTGGGCAGGCCGGCGTTGGGATAGCAGCTGATGAAGGTGTCGGGGGCGACGCGGTTGAGCTCCTGGATGTAGGGGCGCATCAGCGTGGCGCCCAGCGCGCAGTTGAGGCCGATGGCCAGGGGCTGTGCATGACGCACGCTGTGCCAGAAAGCGGTCACGGTCTGGCCCGACAGGATGCGGCCCGAGGCGTCGGTGACCGTGCCACTGATCAGGATGGGCAGGCGCTGGCCACTGGCCTCGAAGTACTCGTCGACGGCGAACAGGGCGGCTTTGGCGTTCAGGGTGTCAAAGATGGTCTCGACCAGCAACACGTCGGCACCACCTTCGACCAGGGCCTGGGTCTGTTCGTAGTAGGCCGCGCGCAACTCCTCGAAATTGACGTTGCGGGCGCCGGGGTCGTTCACATCGGGGCTGATGCTGGCGGTTTTGGGCGTCGGGCCCAGGGCGCCGGCCACGAAGCGTGGCTTGTCGGGCGTGCTGTACTTGTCGCAGGCAGCGCGGGCCAGGCGGGCCGACACCAGATTCATCTCACGGGCCAGTGGCGCCATGTCGTAATCGGCCTGGGCGATGGTGGTGGCGCCGAAGGTGTTGGTCTCGATCAGGTCGGCCCCGGCGGCCAGGTAGCTTTCGTGGATGCTGCTGATGACGTCTGGCCGGGTCAGGCTGAGCAGCTCGTTGTTGCCCTTGACGTCCTTGTGGAAGGCACTGAAGCGGTCCCCCTGGTGCCCTGCACCGGTGTAACCAGCGCCGCGGTATTGCTCTTCGGTGAGCTTGAAGCGCTGGATCATGGTGCCCATGGCGCCATCGAGGATGACGATGCGTCGGGACAGGATTTCGGGCAGCGCCTGCGCGCGCGTGTAGACAACGGGTTTCATGCCGCCATTGTAGAAACTCGCTCGCTGCACGGTTTCGAGCCTGAGAACTACCCCCAAATGGGCTATCTATTTCTCTGTTACAAGACAGCACATTTTGCTAGACTGATCGGTTACTCGGTGCAGGATTGATGCGTTGAAACTCAAGTCTGCCCACGCCCCTGCAGACCAGCCTGCGCCCATCTCGGGCCCGCAGCTGCCTTCGACCCAAGGAATCGCATGGCCATCTGGCACAAGCAAGTCTGGAGCCCCATCGAAAGCGCGGTTGACAATGCCGACGTGGTTGCCTTGCATCGTCTGTGGCTGGGCCTGAGCGCCGCCCCCGGGCAACTTCCGACCTTGGCCGATCTGGCCCTGGACGGCCCCCTGTCCGCCTTTGCGGCACGCATGACCGTGTACCGCCCCCTGCCCGACGGCGACTACCTGGGCCATTTCTGCGGAGATGAGTTCCGCCACGACTCGCTGAGCGACCCCACCGGCCTGCGGCTGAGTCAGCAGGCGCCCGAGCTGGCCGACTTCCAGCGCTGCCATTTCGACGAGGTGGCGGCGCGTGGCCTGCCGCTGTACGTGGTTCATTTCGCTCACAGCAACCCCTGGGTGCTGACCTGGGAGCGCCTGGTGATGCCGGCGCAAGGCGACGACGGCCGGCCCTGGATCCTGGTCTTCAACCAGCCCATGGAGGCCCGCGCCAAGCTGCTGGAGACCGTGCTGAACTGTGCCAGCGAAGGCGTGGTGGCCTTGCGCCGCGTGCGCGGCGCTGGGCACGAAGGCACACCTTGGCTGGTGACGGTGGCCAACCTGCCGTTTGCAACGCTGGCGGGCAATGCCGAAGAGCCGCCTCAGGGGCGGCTGGCCCATGAGGTGTTTCCAAACTGGCACCGGCTGGACCTGGACGCCGATTGCCTGGCCGTGGTGCAGGCGCGCACCCCGCGCGAACGCGAGCTGGAACTCACCCAGGATGGCGCCAGTCGCTGGTTCAAGGTGTTCATCGGCCCACTGCTGGACGGCTGTGTGGTCCGCCTGACCGACGTCACCGCCATCAAGGACAAAGAACAGGTACTGCACGACAACGCCCGTCGCCTGCAGGCCGACAACGAACAGCTGCGCCAATTGGCCTGGCGCGATGGCCTGACCGGCCTGCTGAACCGGCGCGCACTGGATGTGATCCTGGAGCGCGAGGTGGCGCGCAGCCTGCGCCTGAGCGAACCCCTGGCCCTGGTGATGTGCGACATCGACCACTTCAAGGCGTTCAACGACTTCTATGGGCACCTGATCGGCGACGATTGCCTGCGCGAGGTGGGCCAGGTCCTCAGTGGGGTGATCCAGCGCGCCACCGACATGGTGGCCCGCTACGGCGGCGAGGAATTCACCCTGGTGCTGCCCAACACCGTGCTCAACGGCGGGCTGGATCTGGTGCAGCGCATCCAGCATGCGCTGCACGAGCGCGGGCTGCCCGACGCCACCTCGCCCGAAGGCAAGTTGCTCACACTGAGCTTTGGCGTGGCCGAATTCGACCCGCGCCGCGATGCCACGGCCCATGCTTTTCTGGAGCGGGCCGACAGTGCGCTGTACCGTGCCAAGCACCAGGGGCGCAACCGGGTGGGCCTGGCCTACCCGCAGGGCATCCAGGTGCTGGAGAGCCAGCTCTCCCCCGCGGGCTGAGATAATCCCCGGCCACGGCCCTTGTCCGCCCTGATCGGCGACGCGGCTGCGCGCTGTCGTGCCGGCTCGTCCAGTCAGCCTTTGGCGGACGCAGGCACGCGCTGCCCGACGCTGAATCGCTGTTGAATACCGCTTTGCCTCCCACCCCACCCGAGTCCGCCTTGCCACACATTCCCGAGTCCTCTGCCCAGTCCGTGTTGCGTGAGGTGTTCGGCTACGAGCAGTTTCGCGGCCCCCAGAAGGCCATCATTGACCATGTGGTGGCCGGGGGCGATGCCCTGGTGTTGATGCCCACGGGCGGCGGCAAGTCGCTGTGCTACCAGGTGCCGGCCATCGTGCGCCAACGCGCGGGCCTGGGCATCACGGTGGTGGTGTCGCCGCTGATTGCCTTGATGCACGATCAGGTCGGGGCCTTGCATGAATCAGGGGTCGATGCGGCCTTCCTCAATTCGACCCTGTCGTACGACGAGGCCAGCGAGGTGGAGCGCCGGCTGCTGCGCGGCGAGATCACGCTGCTGTATGCGGCGCCCGAACGCATCACCACGCCGCGCTTCCTCTCCCAGCTCGACTCGCTGCACGAACGCGGCATGCTGAGCCTGTTTGCCATCGACGAAGCGCACTGCGTGAGCCAATGGGGCCATGACTTCCGGCCCGAGTACCGGGCCCTGACGGTGCTGCACGAACGCTATGCCGGCGTGCCGCGCATGGCCCTGACCGCCACGGCCGACGCCACCACCCGCGCCGACATCGTGGAACGCCTGCAACTGCAGGAGGCAGGCCAGTTCGTCAGCAGCTTCGACCGGCCCAACATCCGCTACACCATCGTCGAGAAAAAGGACGTGACGCAGCAGCTGCTGCGCTTCATCGAAAGCGAGCACACCACCCCCCAGGGCCATGATGCGGGCGTGGTGTACTGCCAGTCGCGCAAACGCGTCGAGGAGCTGGCCCAGACCCTGTGCGAGAACGGGCTCAACGCCCTGCCCTACCACGCCGGCCTGGACGCCGGCGTGCGCCAGCACCACCAGGACCGTTTCCTGCGCGAGGACGGCATCATCATGTGCGCCACCATCGCCTTCGGCATGGGCATCGACAAGCCCGACGTGCGATTTGTGGCCCACGTCGACATGCCCAAGAACATCGAGGGCTACTACCAGGAAACCGGCCGCGCCGGCCGCGATGGTGGGGCGGCCAACGCCTGGATGGCCTACGGTCTGCAGGACGTGGTGAACCAGCGCCGCATGATCGACGAAAGCCCGGCCAGCGAAGAATTCAAACAGGTGATGGTGGGCAAGCTCGATGCCCTGCTCGGCCTGGCCGAGGCCATCGACTGCCGGCGCGTGCGCCTGCTGAGCTACTTTGGCCAGCACAGCGAGGCCTGCGGCAACTGCGACAACTGCCTGACCCCGCCCGCCGTGTGGGATGGCACCGACGCGGCTCGCAAGTTGCTGTCCACCATCTACCGGGTGCAACAGGCCAGCGGCATCAGCTTTGGTGCCGGCCACATCATGGACATCCTGCGCGGCAAGAAGACCGAGAAAGTGACGCAGTACGGCCACGAGCAGATCAGCACCTTCGGCATCGGGGCTGAATTCTCAGAGCAGCAACTGCGTGGTGTGCTGCGCCAGTTGATCGCCATTGGTGCCCTGGCCGTGGATGCGCAGGCCTTCAACACCTTGCAGCTCACCGACTCAGCGCGGGCCGTGCTGCGTGGCGAGGTGCCGATCCGGCTGCGCGAAAGCACGGCGGCTGCGCCGCGCAGCCGACGCACGCGCAACAGCACCGGCAGTGGCAGCGCGGCCAAGACAGCGATCGCCCTGGAAGGCGGCGCGCTGCGCCGCTTCGAGGCCCTGAAGGCCTGGCGCACCGAGGTGGCCCGCGAACACAATCTACCGGCCTACGTGATCTTTCACGACGCCACCCTGGCGGCCATTGCCGAGCGTTTTCCGGCCACGCCCGAAGACCTGCAGGGCATCAGCGGCATCGGAGCGCGCAAGCTCGAAGCCTACGGCGCCGAAGTGCTGCGCGTGTGCCAGTTGTGAGGCTGGGGGCAGGTGAGAGGGTCAGGCCAAATCAGGTATTGACCCGGAAGATGCGCACAGCCCGCTGAAGCGTGTCGGCACGGCGCTCCAGGGTCTCGCTCGACACCGCCGAGGCACTGGCCAGCTCGGCATTGCGATGGGTCACGTCGTCGATCAGCTGCATGGCCTGGTCGATCTGCGTCACGCCGTGCAACTGCTCGCGCGCCGCCGTCTCAATGGACTGCAGCATGCCGCTGACACGCTGAACCGAACCCACCACGCCTTGGATGGTGCGGGCAGCCTCCTCGACCCGGAGCCCGCCGGTATCCACATCCGACACCGAGGCATCGATCAGACTGCGGATCTGGGTCGCTGCGTCGGTGCTGCGGCGAGCCAGCGCCCGCACCTCGGCCGCCACCACCGCAAAGCCCCGCCCCTGGTCACCGGCATGGGCCGCCTCGACCGCCGCATTGAGGGCCAGCAAATTGGTCTGAAAGGCCAATTGCTCCATCAACTCGATGATGTCGGTGATGCGCTTGGACGAGCCACGGATGCGTTCCATCGAACTCGACACCTCACCCGTCGCATGGCTGCCGGCATCGGCGTGCCGATGGGCATCGGCACTGAGCTGGGCCAGCTCGCTCACGGTGGAGGAGGTCTCGCTCAGCGAGGCGGTCATCTCGGTGACCGAGGCCACCGTTTCGGCCACGGCCTGGGCTTGCTGCTCGCTGCGGGCCGACAGATCCAGCGTGCCGTCGCGGATGGTGCGCGCCTCGGACACCATCTCGTCCACCTCGGCGCGCACATCGGTCACGATGGCGCGCATGTTCAGGTTCACCAGCCACAACTGGCGCTTGATCTGGCCAATCGGATTGGTCGGGTCGTAATCAAGCATGCCGTCCAGGTTGCAGGCCGCCAGATTGCCGGCCACATCCGCAGCCTCGGCCAGCGGCTTGGCCGTGCTGTGCAGGAACCAGGCCTGAAAGCCCCCCCAACCCAGTGCCGCGCCAAGGCCTTGCCAGAACAGCAGCGGCAACCCAAGGCCCGCGAGGCCATCGGCCACGGCCGAGCCACCCCACACAGCCAGGGCCAGGGCCGCTGCGGCAGCCAGGCCGGTGCGCTGCGACAGGGTCAGTCGGTAACGGCGCTTGGGCCAGTCGCGCCACCCCACGCCACGGATACCGCCGGCATGCAGGCGGAACGAGCGCCGCCCGCTGGCCTTTTCCTCGGCCATGGCCCGGTACAGTTGCTCGGCCTCGCGCACCTGTTCACGCGTGGGCTTGAGCCGCACCGACATGTAGCCGGCCGGCTTTCCGCCCTCCATCACCGGCGAGACATTGGCCTGCACCCAATAAAAATCACCGTTTTTGCAGCGGTTCTTGACGATGCCCGACCAGGGACGCCCCCGGCCGATCGTGGACCACATGTCGGCATACGCCTCGGGCGGCATGTCCGGGTGCCGCACTAGGTTGTGCGGCTGCCCCAGCAGCTCGTCGTAGGAAAAGCCGCTGATCTGCACAAAGGCCCGGTTGCAATGGGTGATGCGCCCCTGGGTATCCGTGGTGGACACCAGTACCGCGCCGTCAGACATGACGACTTCGTTTGGGGTGATCGGTAAGTTGATCTTCATGAAATAGTCGGAAGCCCGACGAACGAAACATGCTAGCGTCTGATTGGATCGTGAACCTCGCCCAAAAAGCTTGACAAAAGTCATGATCGCTTCATCAGATCTCACAAGTGATTCAGATTTATCATTTCAGGACACCCCCATGTTGACACTGCAGGACATCCAACAAGCCGCCGCCCGGGTGAGCCCCCACGTTCTGGACACCCCTTTCGTCGAGTCGCGCACGCTGTCACAACTGACCGGAGCCCAGATCTTCCTGAAGTTCGAGAACCTGCAGTTCACGGCCTCTTTCAAGGAGCGCGGCGCCTGCAACAAACTGGCCCAGCTCAGCGACGAGCAGCGCCAGCGGGGTGTGATCGCCATGAGCGCCGGCAACCACGCCCAGGGCGTGGCCTACCATGCGCAGCGCCTGGGGCTGCGCGCCGTGATCGTGATGCCGCGCTTCACCCCAGGGGTGAAGGTGGAACGCACACGGGGCTTCGGCGCCGAGGTGGTGCTGCACGGGGACACTCTGGACGAGGCCCGCCAGCATGCCCAGGCCCTGGCCGAGGCGCAGCAGCTCACTTTTGTGCATCCCTATGACGATGAAGCCATCATGGCCGGCCAGGGCACCGTGGCACTCGAAATGCTGCGCGTGGTGCCCGACCTGGACGCCCTGGTGATCGCCGTGGGCGGGGGTGGGCTGATGGCCGGCGTGGCCACGGTGGCGCGCGCGCTGCGCCCCCAGATCGAGCTGGTCGGGGTGCAGACCTCACGCTTTCCGGCCATGGTGAATGCCCTGCGCGGCACCCACCATCCGCAGGGCAGCAGCACGATTGCCGAGGGCATCGCCGTGGGCACCCCCGGCCTGCTCACCCGCGCCGTGCTGGCCGAGCGCATCGACGACCTGGTGCTGGTGGACGAGGGCGACATCGAGCAGGCGCTGGTCATGCTGCTGGAAATCGAGAAGACGCTGGTCGAAGGTGCCGGTGCCGCCAGCCTGGCGGCCATCCTGAAACAACCTGAACGCTACCGCGGCCGCAAGGTGGGCCTGGTGCTGTGCGGCGGCAACATCGACCCGCTGCTGCTGGCCGCCATCATTGAACGCGGACTGGTGCGCTCGGGTCGCCTGGCCCGCATCCGCGTGAGCGCGCGCGATGTGCCCGGCATGCTGGCACGCATCACGGCCATCGTGGCCGAATTGGGGGCCAACATCGAAGAGGTCCACCACCAGCGCGCCTTCACCAGCCTGGCGGCACAGAACGTCGAGATCGAACTGGTGGTGCAGACCCGCGGCCCGGACCACATCGATGCCCTGCTGGACCATTTGCACGACGCCGGACTGGAAGCCGTCCTGCAGGGTCATCACTGACAAGACGCCCCATCCCGGCCTGGGTAGAATGCAAGGCACAAACCCACCCACGAGGAGACACATGTCCAACCACCACGCCGCAGCCTCCACCGACGCGCCCCAGGATCCGGTCGAAGCGATTGTTCCCCTGATCCCCTTCGTGCTGCCCATTGTGGGCGGTCTGCTGATTTTCCTGCTGGCTTTCATTGCGGTGACCATGGCTTGAAGCCCCTCCCGCGCTGAATAAAAACCGCCCATCGAGGCGGTTTTTTGTGGCCTGAACCACCACCCGGCCTCAAAAAACCACACATAACCTCATGCAATTTTTGCATGAACTTTCAAAGTAACTGCGAGACTTTCCGCGGCTGGCTTCATAAAATCGTCATCCCAGCCGACCCGCGGTGCCCGGAAGTCCTGTCCGTTCACCCCGAGACCCGCCCGCCGACTGAGCAGTCAAGCCGTTTTCTCAAAAGGTTCCGTGGCGCCCAGGGGGTCCATCGGCAGATCAGGCTCCCGCGAATGCTCATCGCCCTACGCGGAAAGCCCATCAGGCCCATCGAGCTCTTTTGAAAAGACGACTTTTCAACTTAGGAGCCTCCGATGAACTCACCCGTGATGCAGGGCCTGACCCTCAACACCCCTTCGTACGTCAAAAACGCCAAGCTGATCGCCTGGGTGGCTGACATGGTGGCCCTGTGCAAGCCTGCCAGCGTGGTGTGGTGCGACGGAAGTGACGAAGAGTACCAACGCCTGTGCCAGCAACTGGTGGATGCCGGCACCTTCAAGAAGCTCAACGCCGCCAAGCGCCCCAACAGCTTCCTGGCCTGCTCCGATCCGAGCGACGTGGCCCGCGTGGAAGACCGCACGTTCATCTGCTCCGACAAGAAGGAAGACGCCGGCCCGACCAACAACTGGAAGGCCCCGGCCGAAATGCGCGCCCTGCTGCAGCCGCTGTTTGACGGGTGCATGGCTGGCCGCACCATGTATGTGGTGCCCTTCAGCATGGGCCCGCTGGGCTCCAACATCGCCCACATCGGTGTTGAACTGACCGACAGCGCCTACGTGGCCGTGAACCAGAAGCTGATGACCCGCATGGGCAAGGCCGTGTACGACGTGCTGGGTGTGGATGGCGAGTTCGTGCCCTGCCTGCACACCGTGGGCGCCCCCCTGGCCGCCGGCGAGACCGACAAGACCAGCTGGCCTTGCAACCCCACCGTCAAGTACATCGTCCACTACCCGGAAACCCGCGAAATCTGGTCCTACGGTTCGGGCTACGGCGGCAACGCGCTGCTGGGCAAGAAGTGCCTGGCCCTGCGCATCGCCTCCAACATGGGCCGCGAGCAAGGCTGGCTGGCCGAGCACATGCTGATCCTGGGCGTGACCAACCCGCAAGGCAAAAAGTACCACGTGGCAGCCGCTTTCCCCAGCGCCTGCGGCAAGACCAACTTCTCGATGCTGGTGCCCCCGGCAGCGTTCGTCGGCTGGAAAGTCACCACCATCGGTGACGACATCGCCTGGATCAAGCCGCAGGCCGATGGCTCGCTGCGCGCCATCAACCCCGAAGCCGGTTACTTCGGCGTGGCCCCCGGCACCAACACGCTGACCAACCCCAATTGCATGGCCAGCCTGGACAAGGACGTGATCTTCACCAACGTGGCCCTGACCGACGACGGCGATGTGTGGTGGGAAGGCATGGAAAAGGACAGCGGCAGCACCCCGGCCCACCTGATCGACTGGCAAGGCAAGGACTGGACGCCCGCCATCGCCAAGGAAACCGGCGCCAAGGCCGCTCACCCGAACGCCCGTTTCACTGTGGCTGCCACCAACAACCCGGCGCTGGACAGCGCCTGGGATGATCCGGCCGGCGTGACCATCGATGCCTTCATCTTTGGTGGCCGCCGCTCGACCACCGTGCCGCTGGTGACCGAAGCCCGCAACTGGACCGAGGGCGTGTACATGGCCTCGACCATGGGCTCGGAAACCACGGCTGCGGCCTTCGGCCAGCAAGGCGTGGTGCGCCGCGACCCCTTCGCCATGCTGCCCTTCTGCGGCTACAACATGAGCGACTACTTCCAGCACTGGCTCAACACCGGTGACAAGATCACCGCCGCCGGTGGCAAGCAACCCAAGATCTTCACCACCAACTGGTTCCGCAAGGGCGAAGACGGCAAATTCGTCTGGCCCGGCTATGGCGAGAACATGCGCGTGCTGAAGTGGATGATCGACCGCATCGAAGGCCAGGCCCAGGGCACCGACACCATGTTCGGCGTGGCCCCGACCTATGCTGAAATCAACTGGAACGGCCTGGACTTCTCCGAAGCCCAGTTCAACACCGTGACCAGCATCGACCGCGCCGCCTGGACTGACGAGCTCAAGCTGCACGCCACCCACTTCGAGCAGTTGGCCTACCACCTGCCCCAAGCCCTGGTGGACACCAAGGCCGAACTCGAAAAGCGCCTGGCCGCCTGATCTGGCCCACCGCGCACCGACCCTGAGTGGGTTGGACACCGCCGCCGCCCCGCCAGGGCCGGCGGCTTTTTTTTGTTCAGCCGGTGGGTCAGACAAGAAAAAAGCCGTGGCCCTTGCGGGACACGGCTTGAAGCCTGTTCTATCTCAGCGGTTCACCGGGCGCAGGCCCGGCCCAGCCTCAGAAGTAGCCGCGCACGTCGCGGGCTGCGTCACGGCTCATGGCACGGCTGATGTCGGCCATCACGCGAGCATCCGTCAGGGCCAGGCTCCACAGCTTGCGGTCTTCCGCAGCTTCGCGACGGGCACGACTCCACGAGGCCAGACCGGCGCGCAGACCCACCGAGGCGCGGCGGATCGGGGTGGCCAGCAAGGCCAGGGCGGCAAAAGCCACGGTCCACAGACCGATCCAGGCGGCCAGCAGGTGGCCGTCCGACCAAGTGTCGATCACCTGATTGGCAGCGACCACCAGAGCGGCCACCACGGCGGCCAGCAGCAGCGTCGCCGTGCCACGTGGGCCGTCGAACTGGCGCGATGCATCACGCAGGGTTTCGGCGGCCTTCTCGGCACGGGCCACACCGGCGTGGTGGAAAGAATGGGGGACGTGAACAAAGCTGGTCATGGTGTATTCCTTTCGCTGTCGGGACAGTTGCCCGAGTCATGGGCTCAATACTAGGGTTAACCCTAGACTTGTTCAAATTTATATTACTGATGATGATCATTCACACTGATGATGTTTCAAGGAAACCCCATGCACCAGGGCCGATTCAGAAACCTTGACCTCAATCTGCTGCGCGTCTTTGACGAGGTGATGGCCGAGCGCAGCCTGACCCGCGCCGCCCACAAGCTGGCCCTGACCCAGCCGGCCGTCAGCAACGCGCTGCGGCGCCTGCGGGACAGCCTGGGCGACGAACTGGTGCGGCGCCACGGGGCCGGTGTCGAGCCCACCCCGATGGCGCTGGCCTTGTGGCCCACCGTGCGCGAGGCGCTGCAGCGCCTGCAATCGGCCCTGGTGCCCGAAAACTTTGACCCGGCCGAGGCCAACACCACCTTTGTGCTGACCATGGCCGACGCCACGGCAGCCTCGCTGATCCCGGGCCTGGTGGACATCATCGAAGAAGAGGCGCCAGGGGTGTCGATCCGGGTCGTCCCCTTGTCCACCCGTGACCCGCGCCGGCTGCTGGACGAGGAGTCGGTGGACATGGCCATTGGCTACTTCCCGGCCGTGCTCGCCGACCTCACGGCGCGCAGCCAGGCGGGCGAAGCGGTGGCCTATGCCAACCAGCGCCTGTACGACGGCGAATACGTGTGCGTGATGCGGCGCGATCATCCCCTGGCCAGCGGCCCGCTCACCCTCAACCGCTACTGCGCCGCACGTCACCTGCTGGTCAGTTTTTCGGGTCGACCTTATGGCTTCATCGACGAAGCCCTCACCGCTGTGGGGCGCGAACGTCGCATCGTGCTCACGGTCAACCAGTTCTTCACGGCAGGGCGGGTGGTGGCCAACTCCAACTTGCTGACGGTGCTGCCGAGGCACTTCATCAACGTCACCGGCATTGCCGACCGCCTGGTCTGGCGCGAACTGCCCTTGAAAGTGCCCACGGTGCACGTGGATGCGCTATGGCACAAACGGCTGCACAACGGCCCCGGACACGACTGGCTGCGGCAAGCCATTGCGCGTGCGGCCCAGCGCAACCCCGGGGCCGCCTGAGGCACGGCACAGGCCCGCCGATGGGCAGGGTGAGGCATCGAACTTGCTTGGGGCTTGGCCAGGCCCTGACAGGAGACGCCATGACGGATACCCGCACCCAGCCCACCCCCCGCACGCACCAGTACGCGGTGACTCGCCGCCGCTTTGCCACCGCACTCGGGGCCAGCGCCTTGAGCCTGCCCGCCTGGGCCTCCTGGCCTGACAAGCCGATCCGCATCGTGGTGACGTTTCCGGCGGGCGGGGCCAGCGACATCGTGGCCCGTGTGGTGGCCGAGCAGTTGGCCCGCAAGCTGGGCCAGGCGGTGGTGGTGGACAACCGCCCAGGCGCTGGCGGCAGCGTGGGCGGGCAGGTGGTGCAACAGGCCGCCCCCGATGGCTACACGCTGATGCTGTCGAACTCGACCCCCATCTCGATCGGGCCTTTCGCCCTGGACAAGCAGCCCTATGACCCCGTGCAGGGCTTCACCCACATCGCCATGATCGGTACGGCACCGTGCGTGCTGATGGCCAACACGGCGGCCCCGATCCGCACCATCGCCGATCTGGAATCGGTGGCCCGCAAGAGCGGGCGACTGGATTTTGGCTCGGGTGGGCCGGCGTCGATCGGCCACATCTACGGCGAGTTGATGCGCAAGGCCATGGGCGTGAACCTGGTGCACGTGCCCTACCGCGGCGGGGCCCCCATGACCACCGACCTGATCTCGGGCGTGATCCCGATCGGCATCGACGTGCTGACCGCTTATGTGCCCTATTTCAAGAGTGGGCAACTGGTGCCCCTGGCGGTGACTTCAGCCAACCGCTCGCCCCTGGTCCCGGAAGTCCCCAGCGTGGTCGAGTTCGGCTATCGCAAGCTGGTGCTGGACAATTTCTTCGGCCTGAGCGGGCCGGCCAACCTGCCAGCCGAGGTGGTGACACGGCTCAACAGCGCATGCAACGAGGTGCTGATGCTGCCCGAGGTGAAACGCAAGATGCTGGAATTGGGCGTGACGGTAAACCCCGGGACACCCGCCACGTTTGCCGCCTACGTGAAAGACCAGGTCGGGGTACTGGCCCCGGTGGTGAAGGCCGCCGGTGCGCGCCTTTGAAGCCCGGAAAGAACGCCTGGGCGGCGTCGATCAGCGCAGCACGCGCAGGTAGGCGTGGGCGGCCTCGCGCAGTTCATGGGCCTGGCGCGGGTCGTGGCCGGCACGGGCGTCTGCGGATTCGAGCAGCGTGTTGGCAATGGCGGCACTGCCACGGTCGGCACGGCGGGCGGGCACCAGGGGATCCACCCGGGTGGCCAGGGTCAGGCTGCGGGCGATCAGGGCAAGAAACGGAGACATGAAAGAGGCGCCTTGTGAGCGCGTGATGAACAGGTCTCTAGAGTAAGGGTTAACCCGTATTTTTAACAGCCCCAGTCCATGCAGCTTTGGCATGAGGCCTGAGCGCACCCGGCATGGCTGCGCTGCCGCGACAATGCAGGCACCATGAAAGTACAGCTGTTGTCCGATCTGCACCTGGAAGTGCACCCCCAATTCACTCCCCTGCCCCATCCCGAGGCCGATGTGCTGGTGCTGGCGGGCGACATCGGCTCCTACCAGAGCGGCAGCCTGCTCAGCGACGACGACTTCGGTCTGGCACGGTTTGCGCCACGCAGCGCGGGCGGCCATTGGCCGGTGCCGGTGATCTTTGTGCCCGGCAACCACGAATACGACCAGCAGGACTTCGACCAGGCCCACGCCCGTCTGCGCGAATGCTGCGAGCGCCTGGGTCTGCACTGGCTGGAGCGCGAAAGCCTGGTGCTGCAAGGCGTGCGTTTTGTTGGCACCACCTTGTGGAGCGACTTTGACGCGCTGGCGATTCAGGCACAGGCCCCCACGACCCGGGCGCTGCAGATGCGCGACAAGGCGTTCCGGGCAGCCAATTTCTACCTGCGCAAGACCGGCGGCACCCGCTTGGGGGCCCCCTGGCTGGCTGAAGGCGTGCGCGAACAGGCTCTGCTTTGCCAGCAGTGGCTGCGCGACGCCCTGCACACCCCGCATGAGGGCCCCACGGTGGTGGTCACCCATTTCGCCCCCAGTCTGTTGAGCGCCGATCCGCGCTATGGGCTCACCCCAGGCACGGCGGGCTTCTGCAACGCGCTGGACGAGCTGCTGCCGCACGCCAACCTGTGGTTGCACGGTCACCTGCATGCCCCCAGCGACTATGTCAGCCAGGGTTGCCGGGTGGTGGCCAACCCGCTGGGCTATGCTCGCAAGAACGAGCAACTCCACTTTCAGCATCAGCATTGTGTGGAAGTACCGCGGCCGGCACATTCACGGCCGGCTTGATGTCGATCAATTTCAGGCCATCGCCGGGCGCTATGCTGGAACCATCAACAAGGAGCACATTGCATGAAGATTCTTCTCGCCGTTGACGGCAGCGCCTATACCAAGAAGATGCTGGCCTACCTGAGCACCCATGAGGCCTTGATCTCGGGTTCGGTGGAATACACCGCCCTGACCGTGCAAGCGGCCCTGCCGCCGCGCGCTCGCGCCGCGCTGGGCAAGCCGATTGTCGACGAGTACTACGCCGATGAAGCGGCCAAGGTGCTGAACCCGGTGAGCAAGTTTCTGGGTCGCCACGGGATCGTGCCTCAGCAGATCAGCAAGGTGGGCGTGGCCGGCGAGGTGATTGCCAAGGTGGCCGAAACGGGCAAGTTCGATCTGGTGGTGATGGGCTCACATGGTCACAGTTCGCTGGGCAACCTGGTGATGGGCTCGGTCTCGACCCAGGTGCTGGCGCACTGCAAGGTGCCGGTGCTGCTGGTGCGTTGATGCAGTTTGTGGCGGGCCAATGCAGGCCTGCCACCTTGACGCGGAGGTGGCCCGAGCCTCACGCCGTGCGGATCTCGGGTGGCGTGGCCAGCCCTTCGAAACAGGTGCGCAACACCAGATCGACGATCTGGGCATTGCTGTACTGCGAACCCTGGCGCAAGAAGCTGACCACCGGGTCGCAGGCGCGGGCGTACAGGGTGTAAAGCACCACCAGGGGCGGCAAGGTGGGGTTGATCAGGCTCTGGGCCTGGGCTTCGGTGATCCAGGCACCCAGCTGGTCGCTGAGGGTGATCAGCCCGTTCATGTATTCAGCATTGCCCATCAAGACCTGACGCAACGTGGAGTTGCGGCTGGGCAGCGAGGGCATTTCATCGGCCAGTTGCAAGGACATGGCCCAACCCACCACCGACTTGAGCTTGTCGACCGGGGAAATCTCCGGCGGCACGATCTGCAAAAAATCCTGCGCCCGCTTGATCACATGCACCATGGCGGCAGCCGCCAGTTGCTCTTTGCCAGGAAAATGCTTGTACAGGCTGGCCTTGGCAATGCCCACCGCGGCGGCGACTTCGTCGACCGTCATGGCGTCATAACCCTTTTCGCCCAACAGGCGAATGACGGTCTGCACAATGGCCTCTTCGCGCACCTGGTGCATCTGGGCTTTGAAGGAAACGCGGGCGGGGGTGGTGGTGTTCACGGTTCGATTTTAAACAAAGCCGGCTGAATCACGACTGGACGGCCTAAAAAGCCTGTGTCGACGGCAGGTACAAACAGGGTCGCACGCCTCAACGAGCGGCCACCCAACTCACACCAAGGCCTGTGCAGCGGCCGAGGTGAGGGCCGAGCTGAGCGTGTCCAGCACCTCGGATTCGAGGTTCCAGCAATGCCAGTACAGCTGGATGCTCAGGCTGTGCGCCGGCACCAGATTGACCAGCCGCCCCTGCGCCAGGGGCTCACGCGCCAGCAACTCGGGCACCACGCTGGCCCCCCAGCCCGCCAGCACGGCCCGCAACTGGCCCTCAGAGCTGGGCACGAAGAGTTGGCTCAAGGTGACGCGCTTGAGCCCGAAACACTGGCTGACGAACTCGGTCTGCATGTCGTCCTTGCGGTTGAAGGCCACAAAGGGAATGTCCCGGAAATTGTGCGGCGACAAGCCCCCGGGCAGCCGCTGTTGCGCCAGTTCGGGCGCCGCCACGGCCACATAGCGCATGGCGCCAAGGGGCACCACCTTGCAACCGCGCAAGGCCTGCTTGAGGGTGGTGACACAGCCCAGCACCTGGCCCGAACGCAGCCACTCATCGGTGAAATCCTGGTCGTCGGTGATGATTTCAAGCGGCAGGCCTTGGCACACCAGGCCATCGAGTGCCGGCAAAGCCCAGCTGGCGATGCTGTCGGCATTGATGGCGATCGAAATGCGTTCGTCTTCCCGGGCGCGCTTGCTGCCGCCCGGGGTCAGCTCGCGCAGGTCGCGGTCCAGGTCGACGCGCAGCAGGCGCATCTGCTTGGTGTGCTTGAGCAGCAGTTGCCCGGCGGGCGTGGCCTTGAGCGGACGGCTGCGCACGATCAGCACCGTGCCAGCCTGGGCTTCCAGGGCGCGCAGGCGCTGCGATACCGCCGATTGGGTGATGCTCAGGCGCTGGGCGGCGCGCTCGAAACCGCCCTCTTCGACGATGGCCGCCAGGCATTCAAGGGCGTGGGGATCAAAGGTGTTCATGGGTCCGGGGCAAGGTGATGTCAGGGCAGGACTGAATATTAGCAAGACTGATGAAACTGCCAAGAGTTTAATTTTGCTTTTCAAGCAGCTACCGCCTGTCGCACACTGCAACGCATGAAAATCATCGTCCTCGGCGCCGGCATCATCGGCATCAGCACCGCCTGGCATTTGCGAGAGCGGGGTCACGAAGTCACGGTCATCGAGCGCCAGCCGGCGGCGTCGCTGGAGACCACATTCGCCAACGCGGGCCAGATCTCGGTCAGCTACTGCGAGCCCTGGGCCAACGCCGAGGCACCGCTGAAGGTGCTGAAGTGGATGACCAAGCCCGATGCACCGCTGCTGTTCCGCCCGCAGTGGCCGGTGGGCGAAGGCCTGCAACAGTGGCTGTGGGGTCTGCGCTTCCTGGGCCAGTGCAACGACGCCGCCTTCGAGCGCAACGTCAGCCAGTTGGTGGCCCTGGGTGCCTACAGCCACGCCGCGCTGAAGGACATCGTGAACGCCACCGGCATCGAATACCACCGGCTGGAGCGCGGCATCGCGCATTACTACACCGACACAGCCTCGTTCGACACCGCTGGGGCGGCCGCCGAACTGATGCGCCGCCATGGCGTGTCGCGCCGTGTGGTCAGCCGCGACGAACTGCTCAAGATCGAGCCCGCCTTCAAGCCCTTTGCCCACCGCATCGTGGGCGGCACCTTCACCGACACCGACGAGAGCGGGGACGCGCGCCTGTTCACCCAGGGCCTGGCCCGCCTGTGCGAACAGCGTGGCGTGGAATTCATGTACGGCCACGCCGTGCAACAACTGGACGTGGCGAACAACCGGGCCCGCGCCGTGCGCGTGACCCCTGTGGACGAACAGGCTCGTGCCAGTGGCCCGGCCCGCGAGCTGAAGGCCGACGCCATCGTGGTGGCGACCGGCTCGTACACGGCACCGATGCTGCGCCAGGTCGGCGTACGCCTGCCCATCTACCCGGGCAAGGGCTACAGCGCCACCTTCAAGATCCTCAAGCCCGAGGCAGCCCCTTGGGTCTCGGCCATCGATGACGAACTCAAGGTGGCCATGAGCCGCCTGGGCGACGAACTGCGCGTGGCCGGCACCATTGAGGTGGGCGGCTACGACCTGGACTTGAACGGTCCGATCGCCCGCGCCCGCTGCGAGATGTTGGCGCGCCGCATCGAAATGGTGATGCCCGGCGTGTGCGACACCCGCCTGGAGCACGAAGGCGGTCAGCCCAATTTCTGGTGCGGCCTGCGCCCCGCCACGCCGACCAACATCCCCTTCATTGGCCAGACCCGGATCCCGGGCCTGTGGGTGAATGCCGGCCACGGCACCCTGGGCTGGACCCATGGCGCCGGCTCGGGCAAGGCCCTGGCCGAGCTGATCAACGGCGAGGTGCCCCGCATTGCCGACCGCTTCGGCTTTCTGGGTTCGGCCACGCCGCGTGCACCCAAGCCCGCCCTGGCCTGAGCTAGGCGCAGGCCACAGGGATCAGGCATGGGCCCGGTGACGCTCTATCATCCGGGCCCATGAGCACCTCGCAACGCCACACCCTGTTCCTCACCACCTCCAGCCGCGAGCCCGGCCACCCGGGCAACAGCGAATGGCTGGCCCGGCAGGCCGCCGCCGCCCTGCCGCCCGACACCGCCCAGACTTGGCTGTCCCTGGCTCACCTGGATCTGCCCCCATTTGTGGACCTGCGCCACACCGTGGGTCAGTACCCGGCCCCTGTCGGGGACCTGAAAACCCTGTTGGACGCCACGCTGGCCGCCACCGACATCGTGTTTGTCAGCCCGGTGTACTGGTTCAGCATTCCGGCCCCGCTGAAAACCTACCTGGACCATTGGAGCGGCTGGCTGCGCGTGCCGGGCCTGGGCTTCAAGGAGCAGATGGCGGGCAAAACCCTGCGCGTGATCAGCACCAGCGGCGACCGGGCCAAGGCCCAGCCCATGTTCGACTCGCTGCGCCTGTGCGCGCAGTTCCTGGCCATGAACTGGGGCGGCGAACTGTGGGGCAAAGGGGGCGCACCGGGCGCTGTGCAGGCCGATACAGCCGCCGTGGCCCAGGCGGCCACCTTTCTCCTCTGAGGCGGGCCTCAGGCGCGGGCAGGCGCCAACACCAGCCGCCCCAGCCACTCGTGCAGGGCGATCTGGCTGGCCAGCAAGGCCTCGGCGCTGGGCAAATACCATTTCCAAGCGCTGCCAGGCCGGGTGCGAAAGCCGGTGGGCGCCGGCAGCACGGTGAAGCCCTGCGCCTCGAACAAGGCCACGGCGCGCGACAGATGCCAGGCCTGGCTGACCAAGGCCACGCGCTGCACCCCGGCGGCACGCAGCAAGGGGGCGGACAGGGCGGCGTTGCCCGCCGTGTCCAGCGAGGCTGATTCAACCCAACGCACCGGCACCCCAAACTGCTGCGCCAGCACCTGCTGCATCACCTCTCCTTCGGGCCGCCCCCCTTCAGGCGCGCCCCCCGTCACCAGAATGGGCAATTGGCTTCGCCGCTGCAAGGCGGCGGCGTACTGAAGGCGCTGCAAGGTAGGGCGGGCCACGCTGTCCTCGCCACCGTATTCCGGCGCCTGAGGGTAGATGCCGCCGCCCAGAACCACAATGGCCTGGGCCTGCTTCAGCGCCTGCGCCGACAGGGGTGGGTGGCTTTCAAGACTGCCCACCAAGGCATCGGCCACCGGCGGCCACGACAGGGCACTGAGGACCAGCAGAGCCAGTCCGGTGACCCAGCGCCCCAGGCGCGGCCGGCGCCGCCCCAAGACCAGGCCCAGTGCGGCCAACAACACCAGGCAGATGGGCGGCATCAGCAGGGCCGTCAGGCCTTTCTTGAGGAACAGAAACAACAAAGAGTCCACGATCAGGGCGACAGCTAAAAAGGGTATTGTTCCGGGTTTTCATGCGGGCTCGCTGCAGCCCAGGATCCATGCTTGCTTCACCGACGTTCTCCAGCCCTGAAGCCTTCGCCTTGTGGCTGGCCCCTCACCTGCTCACGCTGTGGGCCTTGCTGCTGCTGACCTTGAGCGCTGCCGTGTGCCTGCGGATGCACTCGCTGACCCAGGCGGCCACCCCGGCCACCCCGGCCCATGCGCGCCCGTCGCCTTGGCGGCGCCTGATCTGGGCGCTGCCCGCCCTGGTGGTCTTCGCCGGCTTGGCCAGCCAGATCGGCCCGGGTCAGCCCCTGACCCGCTTTGACAGTGCGCTGGCCCAGGCCCTGGGTCAGCAGATGGACCGGTTCACCTTGCAGGCCTTTGCCCTGCCCACCTGGCTGGGCAACCCGGCACCCGTGACCGTGCTGACGATCGCGGTGACGTTGTTCCTGTGGCGGCGGCGCGAGCGGCTTCAGGCCGGCATCTGGCTGCTGGGGGTGCTGGGCAACACCTTGCTGAACTGGAGCCTTAAGCAGGGCTTTGCCAGGGTTCGCCCACCCCATCTGCACAGCGTCGTGGTGGAGACCGGGTACAGCTTTCCCAGCGGCCATGCCTCCGGCGTGCTCGTCACCTACGGCCTGCTGGCCTGGCTGCTGCTGCAGCACAGCCCCAGGCGCTGGCACCTGCCCGTTCTGTTGGGCTGTGGGGCGCTGGTGCTGACCGCGCCGGTCAGCCGCGTGCTGTTGCAAGTGCATTACGCCAGCGATGTGATGGCCGGGCTGGCCAGTGGTTCTGTGGGGCTGTTGCTGTGCCTGAGCCTGGCGGACTGGCTGCGCCGACGACAGTCCCTGGACCGCTGAGGCCACGGCTCAAGGAGCGCGCAAGGGCTGCGCCGCGCTGGCCGTCCTGGCCGGCAGGTGTTCGCCCATCCAGCGTTGCAGGTCCAGCCACATCTGGCGGGTTTCGGCCTGCAAGGGGGCCCGTTGCGCATTGGGCAACTCGATGGTGACCACCGGCACCCCCTTGTGCATGCCGCCGTAATAGCCCAGCGAGCCCGGGAACACGCCCACCGGGTCGAGCATCAGGCGGCCCAGTCGGCGTGGCGGATCGGTGGGGCCATCAAAGTCGAGCACGCCGTAAGGCGCGTGGATGCTGACGATCAGATCGGGCGTGAAGGCGCTCATCTGCTCGTGCACGAAACGGCTCTCCGGTTCGGACAGCGGCTTGTTGCCGGGCCAGCGGCGTGGGTCTTTGCGGGTGCGCTGGGCCCAATAGCGGGGAGCCTCCTGCGCCCAGCCGGGGGTCGGAAAGTTGCGGTTCAGGTCGACGCCATGGGCGTTGACACGCCGGGCCGGTTGCACCATCACCCCATCGGGGTTGAGCATGGGCACAAAGCGCCATAGGGCTTCAGCCCCGTTGTCCTGGGCCAGGCCCATCCACTGCAGGGCCACCGTGCTGGCAGTAAGCTCGTCGCCGTGGATGGCCCCGAGCACCAGCACCTTGACGCGCGAGTTGTGCGCCCCGACGTCGCCCATCCACAGCTCACGCCCCTGCACCGAACGGGTGCCCGAAGGCTGCAGCTTGAGCGCCGAACACTGGGCCGCCGTGAGCCCGGGCAGACGGGGCACCCATTGCTTGCAGGGCTCGACCAGGTTGGCAGCCGGCGCGGCCTTGCCCGCTGGGGCATGGGGGGGCTGAGGCTTGGCATGGGCCGAAACATGCCCCCCCGCCTGAGGTGCCGCCAGAGCCTGCGTGAGCAGGCCGGGCCAGGCCCCCATCAGCAAGCTGGCCCCCAACAGCCCCCGGCACAGCCGCGCCACAGCCGCCTGGCCAGCCCGAGGACGAACACGGCGCCCCCCCGGCCCTGCGGCACCTGCGCCTGGCAACTCGCGCTCACTCACCTCGAACATCCGATCCGCTCAACTCAATGCAACAGACGCGGCAAGGCCAAAAAGCCCAGCAAGGTGGTGTCGAAGTCTTCAGGGGCCTCCAGCTGCGGCATGTGGCCGGCCCCGCGCAGCACGGCCAGGGTGCAACTGCGGCCGATGCGGTCGGCCATCGGCTTCATGAGCTCAGGCGGCGCCACGCGATCGAACTCGCCCGCCACCAGCAAGGTGGGCACATGGATGCGCTCCAGATCCTCCTGGCGATTGAAATACGTGGCTTCTGCGCTGATGCGGCGGTAGGCCGAGGGGTTGATCTGGGCCATGGCATGGCTGGCCAGCAGCACGCCTTCAGGGAGGGCACCGGGCCCGACCAGCCGGGGAAGGTTGAACTCGGCCCATTGAGCCAGGTTGTGACTGACCTCCAACTCGGGCAGCGGCTCGCCCTCGGTGCCGCCGGAGGCATCAAACCCCCGGGCCAGCGAGGCGCACAGAATCAGACGGTTGACCAGTTCGGGGCGGCGCGCCACCACTTCCTGGGCCACCATGGCGCCCACCCCTTGACCGATCAGCACCACGCTGCCCGCCTTGAGGGCCTCGATCAGGTCGATGCAGCTTTGGGCCAGCCCCTTGAAGGAACAAGGATCGATGGGGGTGCTGCGGCCATAGCCCGGCATGTCCCAGGCCACGGCGCGGTAGCCGGCAGCGGCCAAGCTTTCCACCTGCGGCGCAAAGGTGAGGTGCCCGCCCAGCACATCGTGCAGCATGAGAACGGTCGGGCCGGCGCCCAAGGTGGTGAAGGCGGGGAGAGCGTTCATGTTGGATCGGGCAGGACGGAGGTGGGACGCGGAACACAGAAGCCCGGGCTGACTGCCAGCACGGTCATCGGACCAGGCGGCGGCAGGCAAAAGGCTGACGGCCCATAATAGCCCATCCATACCCCATTGATCGCCTGTGACCGCCCTCACATCTGCCCCAGCGCAAGCCCGTGCGCCCAGTTTCTCAACCCGCGAGTTCCGCAACTCGCTGGGCATGTTCGCCACCGGCGTGACCATCGTGACCGCACGCGCCGCCGACGGGGTGCTGGTGGGCCTGACAGCCAATTCGTTCAACTCGGTTTCCCTGGATCCGCCGCTGGTGCTGTGGAGTCTGGCGCGCGCGGCGGCCTCGATGGGCGTGTTTGCCACCGGGTCACACTATGCGATCAATGTGCTGGCCGCCGACCAGAAGGATCTGGCCGAGCGCTTCGCCTCGAAGACGGTCGATCGGTGGGCCGGCGTGGCCTATTCAGAGGGCGTGGGGGGTGCGCCGCTGCTGGCCGGGGCCGCTGCCACCTTTGAATGCTTCAACCGCAGCCGCTACGAAGAGGGCGACCACGTGATCTTTGTGGGCGAGGTCGAGCAGTGCGCCCACCGCGATGGCGCGTCACCGTTGCTCTACCACGGTGGAAAGTTCTACACAGAACACCCTTTATGACCGTTTAACGCGCGTCGGGGAGTTCGATCTTGACTTCGAGGACTTCGAGGTTGTCCTGGCGTTCGAGGTGGACCTTGATGTCGTCGGCGTTGATGGAGACGTACTTCGAGATCACGGCCACGAGTTCGCGTTGCAGATCGGGCAGGTAGTCGGGGCTGGCAGCGCTGCGGCCGCTGCGCTCGTGGGCCAGGATGATCTGCAGCCGTTCCTTGGCCACACTGGCGGTCTTCTTCTTTTCACCGAGCAGGAATGACAGGAAGGACATGGGTCAACGTCCTCCGAACATGCGCTTGAAGAAGCCGGGCTTGACCGCCTCGACGAAACGCATCGGCTTGTCTTCGCCCAGGAAGCGGGCCACCACGTCCTTGTAGGCCTCGGACACATCGGTGCCCTGGGCGTGGATGGCGGGGGTGCCCTGGTTGGAGGCCTGCAGCACAGCCTCGGACTCGGGGATGACGCCGATCAGCTTGATGCGCAGGATGTCCTGGATGTCTTCGAGCGACAGCATCTGGCCGTCTTCGACACGGCTGGGGTTGTAGCGCGTGATGAGCAGGTGCTCCTTGATGGGCTCCTTGCCTTCGATGGCGCGTTTGGTCTTGGAGCCCAACATGCCCAGGATGCGGTCCGAGTCGCGCACCGAAGACACCTCGGGGTTGGTCACCAGCAGGGCCTCGTCGGCAAAGTGCATGGCCATGAGCGCACCGGTCTCGATGCCGGCCGGCGAATCGCACACGATGAACTCGAAACCCATGCCGATCAGGTCGTTGAGCACGCGCTCGACGCCGTCCTGGGTCAGCGCGTCCTTGTCGCGGGTCTGCGAGGCGGCCAGCACGAACAGGTTGTCGCACTGCTTGTCCTTGATCAGGGCCTGGTTGAGGTTGGCCTCGTTGTGGATCACATTGATCAGGTCGTACACCACGCGACGCTCGCAACCCATGATCAGGTCGAGGTTGCGCAGGCCGACGTCAAAGTCGATCACGGCGGTCTTGTGGCCGCGCAAGGCGAGGCCGGATGCAAAGCTGGCGCTGGTGGTGGTCTTGCCCACGCCACCTTTGCCGGAGGTCACGACGACGATCTTGGCCATGTGTTGCGAGTCCTTGGTTCTTGTAGAAATAGCTTGAATGAGGGCGGGCTCAAAGCGCTTCGATGAGCAGCTTTTCACCCACCAGGCGGATCTGGGCAACCTTGCCGGCCACTTCGGGCGGCAGGGCCACTTCGGTGGTGCGGTAGATGCCGGCGATGGACACCAGCTCGGGCTCCAGGCAGGTGCTGAAGATGCGAGCCTCGGTGTTGCCGCGGGCGCCGGCGATGGCCTTGCCACGCAGCGGGGCGTAAACGTGCACGTTGCCGTCGGCAATCACCTCGGCGCCATTGCTGACCAGCGCCAGCACCACGATGTCGGCGCCACGCGCATACACCTGCTGGCCCGAACGCAGGGGCTTGTCGATCACCACGGTGCCCGGGCCGGCCACCGGCACTTCGACCTTGACCTCCCGGATCACCTCTCGCACGACTTCCTGGACCTCGATCTGGGGCGACTCATGGCGCTGGGACAGCACCACCTCGGGCACGTCGATCAGACCGGCCGCAACGGCAGCGGCCGTCTGGGCCGGGTTGCCGCCGCGCACGGCGACCGGGAGTACCCGGTGACGCCGCAACAGGGCGATGAGGGCCGGAAAATCGAGCGAAGCCTCGCTGTCGCGGACCGCGCTCAGATCGATGACCAACGGGTCGTTGGAAAAAAAGTCGGGCGTGTCGCTCAGGCGGCGTGTCAGGTCGGCCACCAGCGCCGCAGCGTCGGTGGTCTTGATCAACAAGGCCACCAAGGGCAAGGTGGCGCTCTTGAAATCAAAATGGGCGCGGGCAGAGCCCGTGGTCACACCGGTCATGGATGGCTTGTGGTACGCAAAATGGGTCAAGTTTACAGCGCGACACAAGGCCGGCCACTGGCAATTGATCGGGAATGGCAGCGCCACCTCGGTGACCACTCATGCATTGACGACGTCCTATCATCCAAAAATGAGTGTCACGCGCAAAAACCACCTCGACGGCCTGGCCCTGAGCCTGTTGCTGGCCTGCTGTCTGTTCTGGGGCTTCCAGCAAGTGCTGGTGAAGGCCACGGTGCCCGAGATGGCGCCGGTGTTCCAGGCCTGGCTGCGCTTTGCGCTGGCAGCCGCCCTGCTCTGGGCCTGGTGTCGCTGGCGTGGGGTGGCGCTGTTCCAGCCCGATGGGGCGTTGGGCTGGGGTCTGTTGGCCGGCGCCCTGTTTGCCGGCGAGTTCGTGTGCATCTATGTGGGGCTGCAGCACACCACGGCCTCGCGCTTGACGGTGTTTTTGTACACCTCGCCGTTCTGGGTGGCGCTGATCCTGCCGCGCTTCCTGCCTACCGAGCGGCTGCGCCGGGTGCAATGGGGGGGCCTGGTGCTGGCCTTTGGCGGCGTCCTGGCCGCCTTGGGCGAACGATTGGGGGCCGGCCCTGGCGGCCAGTGGCTGGGCGATCTGCTCGGACTGATGGCCGGCCTGATGTGGGGGCTGACCACCGTCGTGCTGCGCAGCACGCCGCTGGGCCGGGTGGGGCCTGAAAAACAACTGTTCTACCAGACCGCGGTGTCGGTGGCCTTGCTGCCCCTGGTGTCGCTGGCCCTGGGCGAAAGCTGGGCCTGGCCGCCCAGCGCGTTTGCACTGGGGTCGGTGGCCATCCAGGCGGTCGTCGGGGCCTTTGCCAGCTACCTGACGTGGATGTGGGTGCTGGGCCATTACCCGGCCACCAAGGTGTCGGCCTTTGTGTTCCTGACCCCGGTGTTCGCGCTGGCCGTGGGGGCCGGCTGGCTCGGCGAAGCGGTGACCCCTGGCCTGGTCGGGGCCCTGGCCCTGGTGGGCACGGGCATCGTGCTGGTGAACCGGCGATGAAACCGATGCCCAGCCCGACACCCGCCCCTCAGGCCGGATGGGCCGCGGCCCGACGAGCCGCAAAGTCGACATACCAGTCGAGGCAGGCGGCATTGGCCATGGCGTCCTTGTTGATGACTTTGTCGATCGGCTGACCCAGCAGCAACTTCTTGATGGGCAACTCTTGCTTCTTGCCGGTGAGGGTGCGCGGGATCTCGGCCACCTGAAAGACCTCGTCGGGCACGAAGCGCGGCGACAAAGCCACCTTGACGGCGTCGTTGAGACGCTGGCGCAGCGCGGCATCGAGGGTCAGGCCCTCGCGCAACACCACGAACAAAGGCATGTAGCTGTCACGGCCCAGGTACTCGAGGTCGACCACCATGGAGTCGAGCACCTCGGGCAAGGCCTCGACCGCGCGGTAAAGCTCGCTGGTGCCCATGCGCAGGCCATGGCGGTTGATGGTGGCATCCGAGCGGCCATAGATCACGCAGCCGCCGTCAGCACCGATGCGCAGCCAGTCGCCGTGACGCCACACGCCACCGGCCTCGGGCCCGGCATCGCCCCCCCCGGGCCGCCGGCCATGGCCGGCGGGGTACATGTCGAAGTAGCTCGACAGATAACGCCGCCCGCCCTCATCGCCCCAGAAGAACAGCGGCATCGACGGGATGGGCTGGCTGCAGATCAGCTCGCCCACCTCGCCCTGCACGGGTTGGCCCTGCTCGTTCCAGGCCTCGACCGCACTGCCCAGCATGCGGCACTGCATCTGGCCCGGCACCTGGGGCAGTTCGCGGTTGCCACCGATGAAAGCCCCTGCAAAGTCGGTGCCACCGGAGATGTTGCACCACCAGATGTCGGCCTCGGGCGCATAGGCCTCGCGTCGCTCGTGCTCGCCCGAAGCAGCCGCCCGGGCCTGGCGCAACTGATGGAACTGTGCCGTGCCCCAGCGCTGCACCTCCTCGGACAAGGGTGAGCCCGTGGTGCCCAGGGCCCGCACCGCGCCGAGGTCGCCCACCGAGGGCAGGTCCACCCCGGCCTTCATGCAGTTGGCGAAAAAGGCCGCGCCCGCACCAAAAAAGGTGACCCCGGTCTCAGCGGCAAAGCGCCACAACGTGTGCCAGTCCGGCTTGTCGCGGCTGCCGCCGGGGTTGCCGTCAAACGTGACGCAGGTGGTGCCACTGAGCAGGCCACTGACCTGGGCGTTCCACATCACCCAGCCGGTGGAGCTGTACCAGTGGTAGCGCTCACCCCAGGAGTTGGCCTCATAGCTGCAGCCGATGTCGTTGTGCAAGGTCTTCAGGGCCAGGGCCACCAGCACCGTGCCGCCATGGCCATGCACGATGGGCTTGGGCAAGCCGGTGGTACCGCTGGAGTAGACGATCCACAAGGGGTGATCGAAGGGCAGCCACTCGGGCTCGAAGGCTGCGGTGGCCGCCGCATCGGCCACCAGGGTTTGCGCCCAGGGCGTGGCCCCGGGCAGCTGGGCCGCAGGGTCGAGGTTGCCGTGCAGCACCAGGTGCTGCACGCTGGGCAGGGCCTGGCGCAATTCAGCCACCACCGACAAGCGGTCATGGTCGCGCCCGCCGTAACTGACCCCATCGCAGGCGATCAGCACCTTGGGTTCGATCTGCTTGAAGCGGTCGAGCACCGCATGGGTCCCCATGTCGGGCGCACACAGGCTCCACACCGCCCCCAGGCTGGCGGTGGCCAGAAAGGCGATCGTGGCCTCCGGGATGTTGGGCAGATAGGCGGCCACGCGGTCTCCCCGCTGCACGCCCTGGGCACGCAGGTGCAGGGCCAGGGCCGCCACCTGACGGCGCAGTTCGGGCCAACTGAGCTCGCGTTGCTCACCCTTCTCGTTGCGGCTGATCCAGGCCGCAAAGCCGGCCTGGTGAGCAGGCTGCACGTGGCGGAACACCTGCTGCACGTAATTGACCTGAGCCCCCGGAAACCACACGGCCCCCGGCATGGTGTTGCGCGCCAGCACTGCCGCGTGCGGGGTCGGCGACTGCAGCTCGAAATAGTCCCAGATGCTCTGCCAGAAAGCGTCCAGTTCGGTCACCGACCAGCGCCACAAGGCGTCATAGCGGTCGAAGGCCAGGCCGCGCTCGCGCTGCAGCCACTCGCGGTAAAGGGTCATCTGCGGGCGGAACGGGGCCGGGCCCGGGGGGCTCATGGTCATGTCTTGCTGTCTCCTTGAGACCCAAGGGTAGCAGCGGCCCAGGCCGCCCGTCAGCCGGGATGTCCCGCGGTCTGGCGGCCTGCGTGTCACGGGTTTGACAAGGCGCCCCTCATCTGATGGACCGGGCATTCCGGCCCCTGGCGCCCCACAAGGCCTTGGCGGGTCTCCACCATAGGCACCATGGCCAGCGCCCACGACAGCCATTACAAGCTTTTGTTCTCACACCGCGAGATGGTGCGCGATCTGCTGCTCGGCTTCGTCCCGGGCGAGTGGTCGCAAGCCGCTCAATTCGACACCCTGGAGCGCGTCAACGCCAGCTACGTGAGCGACAACGACCGGCAGCGCCACGATGACATGGTGTGGCGACTGAAGGTGGGGCCGCATTGGGTCTGGGTGTACCTGTTGCTTGAGTTCCAAAGCCAGCCCGACGAATGGATGGCCGTTCGGATGATGGCCTATGTGGCCTTGCTGGCTCAGCACCTGATCAAAGAGGGTCAAATGGCGCAGGGCAAGCTACCTGCCCTGATCCCCCTGGTGCTTTACAACGGTGGCCGCAGTTGGAAAAGCCCGACCAACGTGGCCGAATGCTTCAGCCCCAGCTTGCCGGGTCTGGCGCCGTTCCGCCCCCAATTGCGCTACCACCTGATCGACGCCACCCGGCTGCAACTGTCGCCCACCCCAGGCGCGCGCAATGTGGCGGCCGCTCTGTTTCAGCTGGAGCGCAGCAATACGCCAACCGACATCGCGCGCTTGGCCGCCGCCGTGGGCGACGTCCTGCTGGCCCCTGAACATCAAGCCCTGCGCCGAACCGTCAACCTCTGGCTGCGACGCCTGATCCGGCGCAAAATGCCGGACATCGCCGCCGCCGAACTCGATCAGATCGACGACCTTTTGAAAGGCCCCACCATGCTCGAAGAAACCCTGGAGCGTCTCTACACCGAAGCGATTGAAAAAGGCCTGGCCAAAGGACAGTCGATCGGGATGTCCCAAGGCCTGTCTCAAGGTTTGTCCCAAGGCCTGTCCCAGGGCGCCAGCCAACTTCTGAGCCGACTCCTGGAGCAGCGTTTTGGCCCGCTGCCAACGTGGGCCAGCCAGCGCCTTCAGTCGGCGACGTCACCTCAGTTGGAGCATTGGGCCGATCAGCTGTTCACCGCTTCGACCCTGGAAACCCTGCTCGCAAGCCCGCACCCGGCCGGCTGAGGTTCACAGATGCACCGCCTCAAAGGCCGGGTGCAACTCGTCAATCCAGTGGTTGAGCTCATCCTGATTGACGTGAAGGTGGGCCAGGCAGGTCTCGCCGTGCTGACCCCACTCGCGTGAGGGCGCCAGCAGTTCGTGCTGACCCACCAGGTACTCGGCCATCAGGCCCATGGCCACCAGGTGGCGCACGGTGTCCGGGAAGCGTTCATCGTCCAGGCAGGCAAAGTCATGGTGCAGCCAGATGGCCTGGGCCACCTCGTCCGACAGGCGCCAGGTGCGCGCCACGATGGCGCCGACCACGGCATGGTCGGTGCGGTGGTTGGCGTTTTCGGTCTGGGTGAAGGTGCGGTCCTTGCGGGCCAGGGCCTCGGTCAGCGTGCCCGAGTAACCCCGCACCGCACGCATCATCACCGGAATGCCCACATGGCAGAACAGCCCGAAGCTGTAACCCAGGCCCGGGTCCAGGCTGTAGAGCTGGCGCCCGATGTGCTCACAGGCAATGGCGCGGCGCTGTGAACTTTCCCAAAAATGCTCCAGCAGCGCCGAACGCACCGGCAAGGCGTGTGTGACCAGAAAACCGGTCAGCAACTCCACCGAAGGCCGAACCCCCAGCACCGTCAACGCCATGCCCACGGTGTTGACTGGCTGGGCCAATCCATGCAGCGGACTGTTGGCCTGGCGGATCAAGGCGGCGGCCATGGCCACATCGGCGGCGGCCACCTGGGAAATCTCCTCCACATCGGGCTCGCGTTGGGAGACCGCCTGTTGCAGACGCACCAGCAGCTCCGGGCAAGGAGGGATCAGGATGTCGCGCACAGCCGGGTTGCGGCGGGCAGCTTCGATGTCGGGAATGGGCAGCTTGGAAGTCACAAGGTGGCGGGCTGGAGGCCCGTCGCTGGTTGGCGCAAGAGCCCCGATTGTCGTATCAATTTGTTAACAGAACCAGCACAAAAACCACTGCTGGGTCAAACGCCTATCACGTTTGTCAAAGCGCGAACACTCCGTACTGCCCCTGCCATTTACCGCCCATCTCCCTGCTAGCATTCGCCGCATTTCTAACCAAGCAGACAGGATTTCAGCATGGGACTATTCGACTGGCGGCTGCGCAGCCCCGAGGTGTTGCAGCAGGGAGGGGTGATCGGCCCGGATGAACGGCTGCCCTGGGGGCAGACCGCGCTGATGGGGGTACAGCACGTGATCGCCATGTTCGGCGCCACCGTGTTGGCCCCGATCCTGATGGGCTTCGACCCCAACATTGCGATTCTGATGAGCGGCATCGGGACGCTGGTGTTCTTTCTGATCACCGGCGGCAAGGTGCCCAGCTACCTCGGATCAAGCTTTGCTTTCATCGGCGTGGTGATCGCGGCCTCCGGCTATGCCGGCAAGGGCCCGAACGCCGGCATGGCGGTGGCGCTGGGCGGCATCGTGGCCTGTGGCGCGGTCTACACCGCCATTGGCGCCCTGGTGCAGGCCGTGGGCACGCGCTGGATCGAACGCCTGATGCCGCCGGTCGTCACCGGTGCTGTGGTGGCCGTGATCGGCCTGAACCTGGCCAGCGTGCCCATCAAGAACATGGCGGCCAGCAACTTCGACAGCTGGATGCAGGCCGTGACCTTTGTCAGCGTGGGCCTGGTCGCCGTGCTGACACGCGGCATGCTGCAGCGCCTGCTGATCCTGGTGGGCCTGATCGTGGCCAGCGTGATCTACGCGGTGTTGACCAATGGCCTGGGCCTGGGCAAGCCGCTTGACCTGTCGGGCGTGGCCAACGCAGCCTGGCTGGGCCTGCCCGGTTTCACCAGCCCGGTGTTCAGCGCCAACGCCCTGCTGCTGATCGCCCCGGTGGCCATCATCCTGGTGGCCGAAAACCTGGGACACATCAAGGCCGTGACCGCCATGACCGGCAAGAACCTGGATGCCTACATGGGCCGGGCCTTCATCGGTGACGGTGTGGCCACCATGCTTTCGGGCAGCGCGGGCGGTACCGGCGTGACCACCTATGCCGAGAACATCGGCGTGATGGCCGCCACGAAGATCTACTCCACCGCCGTGTTCGCCTGCGCCGCCGTGCTGGCCGTGGTGCTGGGCTTCAGCCCCAAGTTCGGGGCCGTGATCCAGGCCATCCCGTTGCCCGTGATGGGCGGGGTGTCCATCGTGGTGTTCGGCCTGATCGCCGTGGCCGGGGCCAAGATCTGGGTGGACAACAAGGTTGACTTCTCCGACAACAAGAACCTGATCGTGGCCGCCGTGACCCTGATCCTGGGCACCGGCGATTTCACCCTGAAGTTCGGTGACTTCGGCCTGGGCGGCATCGGCACCGCCACCTTTGGCGCCATCGGCCTGTACGCCCTGCTGAACCGGCGTTCGGCCTGAGCAAGCGTCCCCGGCCTGCCTGGCCGGGGCATGGGGGCACCCTGCCCCCTGCGCACGCCGATTGCGCTACCCTCGGGCCTCCACACCTCAGGAGGATTCCCATGACCCCGACAGCCTCGACAGCCTCGACAGCACGTTCCCGTCTTGCCCGCCTGTTCGGCGGCGCCACCTTGCTGGCGCTGGCCCTGGCCGGCTGTGCCAGCGCCCCGACCGGTCCTCGGGCCGTGGCCGATCTGCAACCCACCCGGGGCAACAACGTCAGCGGCCGCCTGAGCTTCAGCCAGAGCGGCGATGGGGTGCGCGTGAGCGGCCAGATCACCGGCCTCAAGCCGAATGCAGAGCATGGTTTTCATGTGCACGAAAAAGGGGACTGCAGCAGTGGCGACGGCATGAGCACCGGCGGCCACTTCAACCCGGGCGGCAGTGCCCATGGCCGGCACGATGCCGGCGCCCACCACGTGGGCGACCTGCCCGTGCTCAAGGCCGACGCCCAGGGCGTGGCCCGGGTGGACTTCGAAAGCCGCGGCATCACCCTGGTGGCCGGCCCGCAGAGCATCGTCGGCAAAGGCCTGATCGTGCACCGCGACCCGGACGACTACACCACCCAGCCCACCGGCAACTCCGGCCCGCGCGTGGCCTGTGCCGTGATCCAGGCCGGCTGAGCCCCGGGCGAAGGCCGCCCGAGCCCCCTCTTGGGGGCGTCAGCCCACGAAGCGGCCCGAAGCCCCCAGCACCCCCAGCTCGACGTAGTGCGAGCCGACATAAGGCGCACTGCCGAAGTCGACCACAAAGCCCCCCAGGTCGAGCCCGCGCACCCCGGCCAGCGCCGAGCGCAGGCGGGCCCGGTTGACGTCCTTGCCAGCCCGGTCCAGGCCTTCGGCCAACACCCGGGTGTTGATGTAGCCCTCAAAACTGCCCGGTGAGAATTCGCTCTGTCCCGCGGCCCGCATGGCCGCCTGGTAGTCACGCACCACCGCGATCTTGGCCCGGTTCGGGTCAGGAAACACCATGGTCAGCGCCACGCCGCTGCCCAGGGGCCCGAGCGCCTTCACGCCTTCGTTGCTCAGTGCCACACTGAGGCCGACCACGGGCATGGACGGCGAGGGCTTGCGCAAGCTCGTCACCAAGGCCTGGGACACGGCCCCTGCCGTGGCCATGAACACCGCACTGGGCTTGGCCGCCAGCACCTGGTTCACCACTTCGGTCAGGTTCTTGCCCGCCGTGTCCAGCGCCACCTGGGCCACCGCCTTCATGCCCTGGCCCTCCATGGCCTTGAGGGCATCGCCCAGCACCTCGCGACCGAAACCGTTGTCCAGGTAGACGATGGCCAGCCCGTTGAGGCCCATCGAGCCCAGGCGCTGGATCAGGCGCTGCGTCTCGTCGGTGTAGCTGGCACGCACATGGAACAGGTTGCGGCTGCCGGCCTTGCGCAGCGAGCTGGCACCGCTCAGCGGCGCCACATACGGCAAGCCGTTGTCCTCGATGACGGGCAGGATGGCCGTGTTGTTGGGGGTGCCCACGCAGGACAACAAGGCCAGCACGCCCCCGTCGCCGGCCATCTTGCGCACATTGTCCAGGGTGCGGTTAGGCTGATAGGCGTCGTCCACCATCTGCAACTGCAGGCTGCGCCCCTGCACCCCGCCGCGGGCATTGATCTGCGCCATGGCGGCATCGATGCCCAGCTTGAGATCCTGCCCCAAGGCGGCCAGCGGGCCCGACAGGGCCGCCGAAGAGCCGATCACCACACTGCGGCCGGACACCCCCTCCTGCGCCCGCGCCAAGCCGATCAAGGCCGGCGCCGCGGTAGCGGCCAACAGCCGGGGAGCAAGGGACAGAAATTGACGGCGTTGAGACATACCAAGCTTTGAAGAATCAGATCTAAACCCCCAGTCTGCCATTTGAGCCCGTATGTCGTCATTGGGGATGGCCCGCAATGCCCGCCCCGCCCTGAAGCCAAGCCCGCGCACACCATATGCATGTCACTTTTATGTATTTGGACGTTGTATCAAACGACCGAATAATTACTTTTCCTTATTTAAAAGCCCTCAGCCCTTCAAAAAATGAACTTTCAGCAACTGCGCTCCGTTCGCGAAACCGTGCGCTGCGGCTTCAACCTGACCGAGGTGGCCAACGCCTTGCACACCTCGCAGCCCGGTGTGAGCCGCCAGATCCGCGAGCTGGAAGAGGAACTGGGGATTGAATTGTTTGTGCGCGCCGGCAAGCGCCTGACCGGCCTGACCGACCCGGGCCAGCATGTGCTGCCCATCATCGAGCGCATCCTGCTCGACAGCGCCAACCTGCGCAAGGCGGGGCAGGAGTTCGTGGCCCAACAGAACGGCCAGCTCTCGATCGCGGCCACCCACTCGCAGGCCCGCTACGCCCTGCCGGCGGCGGTGCAGGAGTTCCGCCAGCAGTTTCCGAACGTCAAGCTCAACCTGCACCAGGGTTCACCGCGTCAGGTGGCCGAGATGCTGCTGTCGGGCGAGGCCGATGTGGGCATCGCCACCGAGGCCCTGGCCCAGTACGAGGCCCTGGTCGCCCTGCCCTGCTACCGCTGGACCCACTCGGTGCTGGTGCCGCCCGGCCACCCGCTGCTGGACGCCCCCCTGACCCTGGAGCGCTTGGCCGCCTGGCCCCTGATCACCTACGACAACGGGTTCACCGGCCGCACCCACATCGACGAGGCCTTCACCCAGCGCAAGCTCGCGCCCCACATCGTGCTCAGCGCGATGGATGCCGACGTGATCAAGACCTATGTGGAGCTGGGCATGGGCGCCGGCATCGTGGCCTCGATCGCCTACGAGGCCGAACGCGACACCGGCCTGCGCGCCATCGACGCCGGCCACCTGTTCGGCATCAACCTGACCCGGCTGGCCGTGCGCCGCGGCAGCTACCTGCGCGGCTATGTGTACGCCTTCATCGAGTCGTTTGCGCCGACGCTGAGCCGCACCATCGTGGAAAAGGCCCTGCAGGACGAATCAGGCACCAGCGCCGACTACGAAATCTGAAACGAGGCCGCCGGCACGTCAGACACCCCGTAAGCCCGTCCGGCCAGCGCCTGCGCCAGCACCTGGGCCGGATCGATCAAGGTGGCGCCCGCCACCTCGGGGGCCCCGGGCAAGGCCAGCGGGATCTCGGTGCAGGCCATCAGCAGCGGCTGGTCGCCGTGGCGCTGCAGCAGGGCCCCGGCCACCTCGGCAAAACAGGCCTGCGCCAACAACCGGTCGCCGCGCTTGACCCCCTCGTAGATGCCCTGCATCAGGCGCTCGCGCTGGGCCTGCTCGGGCAGGATCAGTGCAATCCCCGCCTGCGCCAACGCCTGCTCATACAACCCACTGCGGTACGTGCCCTCGGTGGCCAGCAGAATGGCCTGCCGGGCACCACGGGCCTGCAGGGCCTGTGCCACCTCCTGCGCCACGTGCAGCAACTCCAGTTGCGGAAAACGCTCCTGCAGCCGCCCGTGCCAGGCATGCGCCGTGTTGCAGGCCATGGCCACGCTGCGCGCGCCCAGGGCGGCCAGCCGCCCCAGGGCCTGCAGCATGGGCTCCAGCGGCTGGTGCGCCCCGCTGTCGCGGTTCAGCAAGGCCCCGGTGCGGTCCGGCACCGGCACCTGGGCCAGCCAATGCTCCGGAAAAGCCTGGTCCTGCACGCCTCGGCCCAGGGCCTGCAGCTGACGCGAGCAGGCTTCGACAAACAGGCGCACAAAATCGGCCCCTGCCGCCGGCCCCATGCCGCCCAGAATGCCGACCACCTGCGGCGCAGAGAGCAATGCAGGTCCCATGATCAGACGGCGGGCTTGTCGCTCAGGGCTTTCAGGTTGTCCTTGAGCTGCGGGCTCATGGGCAGGCCCAGGGGCACGCCGCGCGGCGGAATGGGCTGCATGAACCACTTGGTGTAGAGCTTCTCGAACTCGCCGCTCTTCATCATACCGCCGATCACGCCATCGACCAGGTGCTTGAAGCCGACGTCGTCCTTGCGCAGCATGCAGGCATAGGGCTCGACCTGCAGCGACTCGCCCACCACCTCGAACTCGTCCGGGTTCTTGGCGTTGGCCTTGAGCCCGAACAGCAGGATGTCATCCATGCCGAAGGCCAGCGCCCGGCCCGACTCCACCAGCAAGAACGAGTCGGCGTGGTCCTTGCCGAAGAGCATGTTGAAGTTCAGGTTCTTCTCGGTGCTGTACTTGCGCAACACCTGCAGGTTGGTGGTGCCGGTGGTGGTGGCCACGTTCTTGCCGGCCAGGTCGGCGTAGTCCTTGATGCCCGAGCCCTTTTTGACCAGCAGCCGGGTGCCGGTGTAGAAGTGGTTGATGGCAAAGGCCACGTCCTTGCCACGCGCTGTGTTGTTGGTGGTCGAACCGCACTCCAGATCGACCGTGCCATTCATGATCAGCGGGATGCGGTTCTGCGAGGTCACCGGCTGCCACTCGATCTGCAGATCGGGCTTCTTGAGCTGCTTGCGCACCGCGTCGGCCACCGCATTGGACATGTCCACGGCAAAGCCGATGGGCTTGGAGGGGCCATCCAGGTAGCTGAAGGGCACCGACGATTCCCGGTAGGCCAGGGTGATCTTGCCGGAGGCCGCGATCTTCTCCAGGGTATCGGCCTGCACCAGGGCAGAGCCCGTGACCAGGGTGGCAGCAGTGAGCAGCAGGGGGACCATTTTCATGAGCAGACCTCTAGAGGGGGTGAGGGATGAATGGAAGGGCGAACCGTGAAGGCCCAGTGTAGGAAGGCCTGCGCCCTGGGCGGTAATTCCTTTTCACGGCATGGGCATTACAAAAGGTAATGGACCTGCTGCCGCAGCGGGAAAGCCCTGAGCAGACCAGCCAGCCCCAAGCTGGCCAGGCCCTGAGCACCGTTGGTGCCCCATAACCTCGCTGCATGGCCCCGGCCTCGATTGGCATGAGCACAGGCGCCTGGCGCGCCCTACATTGGCAGCAGTCTTGAACCCAACAGAACAGAAGGATCGCTCATGCACGTCTGTGTGCTTGGCGCCGGCATCACCGGGCTGGCCGCCGCCTATTCTCTGCAGCAGGAAGGCCATCGTGTGACCCTGCTCGACTCGGCCGATGCGGTGGGCCAGGGGGCCAGCGGCGGCAATGGGGCCCAGCTCAGCTACTCCTATGTGCAGCCCCTGGCAGACCCGTCGATCTGGGGGCAGTTGCCCAAGCTGCTGCTGGCCGCCGATTCGCCGCTGAAGTTTCGCCTGCAGGCCGACCTGCACCAATGGGCCTGGGGGCTGAGCTTCATGGCCGCCTGCAACCGCCCGCGCTCGGAGCGCAGCACCGCCACCTTGCTGGGCCTGGCCGCGCGCAGCCGCGAGGGCTTCGAGCACATGCTGGCCGATCTGCGGCCCGACTGCGACCACAGCACACCGGGCAAGCTGGTGCTCTACCCCACCGAGGCCGGGCTGCAAGGGGCGGCGCAGCAGATCGAGCTGCAGGCCCGCCTGGGCGGCGCCGCCCAGCGCCTGGTCTCGCCCGCGGAATGCGTGGCCCTGGAGCCCGCACTGGCCCGCTACCAGAGCGCCATGGCCGGCGCGGTCTACACCCCCAGCGAAAGCGCCGCGGATTGCCTCAAGGTGTGCCAGGCGCTGGACCAGGCGCTGGCGCAGCGCGGTGCCGAGCGCCGCTACGGCCGCCCCGTGACCCGGCTGGAGCTGGCCGGTGGCCGCGTGGTGGCCGCCCACACGGCCCAGGGGCCGGTGCAGGCCGACCACTTTGTGCTGGCCCTGGGGGCCGCCAGCGTGGCGCTGTGCCGCCCACTGGGCCTGCCGCTGCCGGTCTACCCGCTCAAGGGTTACAGCATCACCCTGCCGGTGGGCCGGGATCCGGCCCAGGCCCCACGGGTCAGTGTGACCGACAGTGCCCGCAAGGTGGTGTTCGCCCGCCTGGGCGAGCGCCTGCGCGTGGCCGGCATGGTCGAACTGGTGGGCTATGGCCGCGACATTCCGGCCGAGCGCATCACCAGCCTGTGCCAATCCACCGCTCAAGTGTTTCCGGGCTGCCAGGACTTCAGTGACGTCCAGGCCTGGTGCGGCCTGAGACCGGCCACACCCACCGGCCTGCCGATCGTCGGCCGCCTGTCGAAGGGCCCCGACAACCTGTGGATGAACACCGGCCACGGAGCGCTGGGCTTCACGCTGGCCTTTGGCACCGCACGCCAGCTCTGCGAGGCCTTGCGCGCCTGATCCCGGCCTGATCCGGGCCCTGCCGCCGGTGCCAGAATGCGCGCTTGAACGTGCTGTCACGTGCTTTGTGAGGTGCCCATGGCCCATCCATCTTCTCGTCGATCCCGTCTTGGCGCCCTGCTGGCGCTGGCCACCACCGCCACGCTGCTGAGCGCCTGCGCCCAGGCCCCTGCCCTGCCCGAGCTGGGCGACACCCGCTGGCTGGGCGACGGCAATCCGCCCACCCAGTTGCGGCTGGACGCCAGTGGCCAGGCCAGCGGCTTTGGGGGCTGCAACCGGTTCAGCGGGCGCTGGCGCATCGAACAGGGTCAGCTGCGCGTGGGCCCACTGGCGGCCACCCGCATGATGTGCCTGACCCCGGGCGGGGAGCAGGAGGGCCCCTTCCTGGCCAGCCTGGAGGCCACCCGCTCGGCCCGCCTCGAAGGCGGTCGCCTGCTGCTGCTGGATGCCCAGGGGCAGGTGTTGCAAAGCTTGCGACCCGCGCCCTGAGGCTCGCCCGGCCTCCCCCCACCCCGCAGCGCCTCACAAGGCCTGACGGATGGCCTGCTGCATCTCTTCGGTGATGGCCCGCACCAGCACCGAACCAGGCTTGTCGGCCAGGCGCAGGGCCTGCACCGGAACAGCGATGGCGGGCTCCAGCGCCAGCACATCGACCTTGCTGCGGTCGGCCGACACGGCCGTGCAGGCGTCCACCAGGGCCACGCCCAAGCCGTGGTGGGCCATGGCCAACGCGGCATGGTAGGTCTGCACCGTGACGTAGGAGTTCAGGCCCACGCCGGCCTCGCGGCAGGCCTGGCTCAGGCGCGTGCCCACCGGATCGCGGGCATCGAGGTTGATCACCGGCACGTCCACCAGGTCGGCCAGGCTCAGCTGAGCCTGGCGCAGCTTGCGCACCGGCAGCAGCCCCTTGGGCACCACGCACACCATGGCGCATTCGGCCAGCGGCTCGTGGGTCAGGGACGGGTGGCTGAGCGTGCTGAAGACAAAGCCCACATCGGCCTCCTGCAACATCAGGCTGGAGATGATCTGGGGCGAATGCAGAGCCTCGACACTGACCACGATGTCGGGGTGCTTCTTCTTGAAACGGGCCAGGGCGCGGGGCAGGATGTCGTAGCTCAGCGCCAGCACCGAGACGATGCGCAGCTCGCCGGCCACCTGGCCACCGCGCAGGCTGGTGGCCAGGCGCTGCACCTCGTCGAGCTGGGCAAACAGGCGCTCGATGTGCGGGAACAGCGTCAGCGCCTCGGTGGTCGGGGTGAGCCGACCCTTGGCGCGCTGGAACAGCGCAAAGCCAAGCTGGATCTCGGCATGCTGCAGGGTGCGGCTGACGGCGGGCTGGGTGATGTTGATCAGCCGGGCCGCCGCGCTCACGCTGCCGGTCAGCATGATGGCATTGAAGACCTCGATGTGGCGCAGGCGCATGGGGGCCCCGGCTCAGCTGCCGCGCTGCAGGCGTTCGCTCTTCCAGTAGACGTCGTCGCCGCCATCCACCCGGTTGAGGACCCGGGCCAGCACGAACATCAGGTCTGACAAGCGGTTCAGGTACTGGCGCGGCGTGTCCTTCAGGGCCTCTTCATTGCCCAGCGCCACCACCGCACGCTCGGCGCGGCGCGCCACGGTGCGGCACACATGGGCCTGGGCGGCGCTGCGCCGGCCGGCCGGCAGGATGAACTCCTGCAGTCGCGGCAACTCGCCATTGAAGCGCGCCAGCGCCTCATCGAGCTGCAGCACGGCCTCGGCCTTGAGCAACTCGAAGCCCGGGATCGACAGCTCGCCGCCCAGGTTGAACAACTGGTGCTGGATATCGGTCAGCAGCTCGCGCACCGCCTCGGGCAGGCTCTCGCTGAGCAGCAGGCCGATGTGCGAGTTGAGCTCGTCCACATCGCCCATGGCATGCACGCGCAGGCTGTTTTTGGACACCCGGGTGTTGTCGCCCAGGCCGGTGGTGCCGTTGTCTCCGGTGCGGGTGGCGATCTGGGTCAGGCGGTTGGCCATGCGGGGGTCCTTGCAAACGTTGAAAAAGCGCGGGGCCACGCCCGGCGTGGGGGCGGGCCGACCGGCTGTCGGGTCCTCGATTTTGCGCGAGATCGCCGTCCCTCGCCGCAGCGCCAGGCCATCAGCCCCCGGGCTCGGCAGGAAGCCGCCCACGCTCCTAGAATGGCAGGCTGGCCGCACCCGGCCCCCTATTCAAGCCGTACTGGAGACACCATGAACGCCCCCACCGCCCCCCTGCACCTGCTGCCCGAAGTACAGCAGCGCGACGTGCCCGCCGCCCTGATCGATGCCCTCAAGGCCCGCTTTGGCGAGCAGTGCAGCACCGCCCTGGTGGTGCGTGAACAGCACGGCCGCGACGAGTCCTCGTTCCAGGTGCCGCCGCCGGCGGCCGTGGTGTTTGCCGAAAGCACCACCGACGTGGCCGATGCCGTGCGCCTGGCCAGCCAGTTCGAGGTGCCGGTGATCCCGTTCGGCGTGGGCTCCTCGCTCGAAGGCCACCTGCTGGCCGTGCAAGGGGGCATCAGCCTCGATGTCAGCCGCATGAACCGGGTGCTCAGCGTGAACGCCGAAGACCTGACCGTGACCGTGCAACCCGGCATCACGCGCAAACAGCTCAATGAAGAGATCAAGGCCACCGGCCTGTTCTTTCCCATCGACCCGGGGGCCGACGCCACCATCGGCGGCATGACCGCCACCCGTGCCAGCGGCACCAACGCCGTGCGCTACGGCACCATGCGCGAAAACGTGCTGGCCCTGGAAGTGGTCACCGCCAGCGGCGAGGTCATCCGCACCGGCACCCGCGCCAAGAAGAGCAGCGCCGGCTACGACCTGACCCGCCTGATGGTGGGCAGCGAAGGCACCCTGGGCGTGATCACCGAGATCACCGTGCGTCTGTACCCCCTGCCCGAGGCCGTGTCGGCCGCCATCTGCTCATTCCCGAGCATCGAGGCGGCGGTGCGCACCACCATCCAGACCATCCAGCTGGGCGTGCCGATTGCCCGTGTCGAGCTGATCGACCACCACACCGTGCGCATGGTCAACCAGTACTCCAAGCTGGGCCTGCGCGAAGAACCCATGCTGTTGATGGAGTTCCACGGCTCGCCCACCAGCGTCAAGGAGCAGGCCGAAACCGTGCAGGAGATCGCCAGCGAGTTCGGTGGCAACGCCTTCGAATGGGCCAGCACCCCTGAAGAACGCACCCGCCTGTGGACGGCGCGGCACAACGCCTACTTTGCCGCCGTGCAGTCGCGCCCGGGCTGCAAGGCCATCTCCACCGACACCTGCGTGCCCATCAGCCGCCTGGCCGACTGCCTGCTCGACTCGGTGACCGAGACCGACGCCAGTGGGATCCCCTACTTCCTGGTGGGCCACGTGGGCGACGGCAACTTCCACTTCGGCTACCTGATCGACCCCGACAGCGCCGAAGAACGCGCCAAGGCCGAAGAGCTCAACCACAAGCTCGTCACCCGGGCGCTGCAGCTGGGCGGCACCTGCACCGGCGAGCATGGCGTGGGCCTGCACAAGATGGGCTTTCTGCTCGACGAAACCGGCGCCGGCGCGGTCGACATGATGCGCACCATCAAACGTGCGCTCGACCCCAAGAACATCCTGAACCCGGGCAAGATCTTCGCGCTGTGAAAGAGGCCGCCGGCCTCACGCAGGCTTGACGTGCGCAGGCTCCTCAGCACTTGAAGCCAGCGGCTGCACCGCCAGCCGCTGGCCCAGTGCTTTCAGGATGAGCAACAAGTTGCTGAGTGCCGGGTTGCCACGGGGGGACAGGCGGCGTCATGCCATTGAATGGCCCGGCACACCCAAGCGAGCCAGATGAAAACCACCATCGCCCTGAATCTTCAACTTAAGCGGGTCAGGCAAAAAGTTCGGACTGCTCGTGCTTCAAAGCCTCGATCCGGCACATGAGGCCGATCTTTTCATCGGCTTTGCGCCTTGCGTGTTCAGACATGCAACTCGCCAATTCATCAAGTTGTTCAACGCCGCTGATGGTTCGGAACGTCTTTTCCTTGTTGACAAAGACAACCGACTTCTTCTTTTGCGCCAACAACTCAATGATGTTGCTCAATGTGCCGGTGCTCTTCGCATCCCAAACCATGAGGCCGACATCAGCGGCCGCAGCCATCGCGAGATCCTTGGCTGTAAAGAACGCCCTGGTTCCTGGCGCATGCTGGGTGGTGACGACATCCACAGGCCAATTGCCCACGTTGTTGCGGGGCACCCCGCCGCTGCAGTAGACGGTGGTGTTTTCGTGTCCGAGGGCCAGTAACTGCTGCTGGATGGAGGTGTCCGCCCCTTCAGCATCGCCCACAAGCACCTTGAACCCCAACGCGACGATGTTGCCAATACGATCCTTCACCTTCACATCAAGGTGCTTGATGTTCATGGAACCTGCAATGAAAACGGTGGTCATGGCGATCTCCAGGTCAGGGCGGCGACGTAAACATGCCTCACTTTAGGGTACTTTCGGAGAGCAGCGCAGGCGGCCTCCAGGGAGGCCCCGGTATGGAACAGGTCGTCAACCACAAGCACATTCCAGGGACCCGCTCCCTGAATCGTGTCGTGGACAGCAAAACTGTCGCCGATGGCCTCTATTTTCTCCTCTTTAGTCTGCAGATCCTTGAGGAGCTTGGCAGCGCGGCTTCTGTGTAGCAGGTCGGGAAAAACCGGGATACCTGACAAAGCACTCAGCGCTTGCGCAACTTCCGTCACCGGCTGTCGAGCACGTACCGTGGACGCTGGCATAGGAACAATGAACCCGATCCCGGCAAGCCTCGGGACGACATGGTCCAGCAATGCCTTTGCCAAGGGTTGCACCTGCCCCCAATCCTGACGGTACTTCAACTGGTAGGTGGCTTCACCGACATCGGTGCGGACTGATTCGAATCTCGGACGACCGTATTCATCGTCACCGAGGTGGGTGCTGCGAAGCATGTGCTTGTTCAATGCCCAACCGGCGTTCCAAGGTCCGTGCAACTGCCGCAAAACCACATCCATAGGGCCCCCTGTCGCGTCTGATCGCGATTATTCCCAGGGAAGCGAAGTCGAAGCTTTCCGACAACGTAACAAGGTGCCAGCGGTCTCTTGATCGACCTGCTCCCAAAGCCATGGACGTCGCCCCTCTTTCCGAAACACCTGTTTCGTACGGCTTGGCCGCCACAGTATTCACATCGGAGCATCAGGTCCTCCCAGCCATCTCGAACGCCCATGAAAAACCCCGCCGCGGCTCACGCCGGGCGGGGTTTTTTTGTGTGCCTGGACTCAGCCTGGCGGCGTGGATCAGTAAGTCAGTTCACCGTGCGGCAGCAGGCCGGCGCGGTTGGCTGCAGCGGCGGCCTGGCGCACTTCCTGGCGGGTGATGGCGGACTTCACGGCCGGCAGCACCTGCGAGTTGGTGTCCACGTCAGCGGCGTGACGGGCAGCGGCCACGGCCTGGGTCTTCACTTCGGCGCGGCTGTATTGCGACACCACGTCGGCGCGCTGGTTGTATTCGGCCAGGCCTTCGGCAAAGCTGGGTGCGGCGGCCACGAAGGCAGAGGCGGCAATCAGGGCGGAGGCGATCAGTTGGCGGTTCATGATGATGTTTCCTTTCAAAGTTGATGGACTTCCGGGCAGGGCGGAGGCCTCGATGGGCGCCGTCTTGTCCAGCTCGGTGAGTCTTTGCAGAGGTGTCTGGCTCATCGATGGGATGAACTTTATAGGGTTAACACCAACAATAAAACATCGTCATGCGCAAATGGCTATTCCGTTTTTAGAAACAATCAAAGCGGAACTTTGGGTGCCTCATCGGGCCTGCCCGGCAGCGGGCGGCCTCATGAAGGCAGCTGGTTGAGCAACAGGCGCAGCCGCACCACAGGCAAGCTGTGCTGGCGCCCGGCTGCGGTACCGAGGGGGGTGAGGCCAGGTTGCCAGGCTTCGATCAGGGCTTGCAAGGGCTGCAGCTGACCGGCCTCCACCGTTTGACCGCGCAGCTCGGGGTAGCGGCTGGGGTTTTGGGTACGGGCCTGCAGCCAGGCCACGCTGCGCGCCATCGAGGCCCCGGCTGGGGTGGCCCGGTGGTACAGGTCGTCGCCACTTTCACGCAGCGCCAGGGCCAGCGTGAGCAGGGGGCGCAAGGCGTCCACCTGGTCGACCAGTTGGCCGCTCTGGCGGTAGTCCAGGCTCTCGCCCGTGGGCAACAGCGCGTCCATCAACTGCTGCTGCAAGCCTCGCCGGGCCGATTCGACCAGGGTGGCGTCTCCCAGGGCCCAGCCGATCAGGCCAATGCTGCACAGGCGGTGGCTGTTGCGGCGGTCCAGCGCGTCGGGCCGGTCCAGTTGCCGGTCGCCTTGCTGGGCCAGCGCATGGGCCTGCCACCAGGCGTCGAGGCGGGTCCGATCGGCTGTGGCCATGTGGGGGCGCAACAGGCGGTAGGCCCACACCGCGGGCTCCAGCCAGCGCAGGCTCAGGGGCTGGGCCACCGGGGCCAGGCTGCGCGCCCAGGGGCGCAGCAGCTCCAGCGCCCGCTCCCGGTAGGCCGCCTGCCCATTGAGCGTGAACAGAAAGGCCAGGGCCTGCAGCTGCTCGAACTCGCCCAGGCTGTCGGCCACCCGGCGTGGCGGGGCCTCGCCTTGCCAACGGGGCTCGGCAGGCAGTTGGGCCAAGGCGTGCGGGGGCTGACTCCAGCCGCGGGCCAGCAACTGGTACTGGGCCTTCATGACGGCCTGCACCTCGGTGGATTGGGGTGCGCGCTCGCGCAGCAGCTGCCAGTGGCGCTCCGGGGGCCACCACAGGGCGGGCAGCTGGACCTGGGCCGGGGGATCCTGGGCCCACAGCGCACTGGCGGGCAGCCCGCCGACCACACAGGCCAGCCAGGCCCGGCGGTGGATGCTTTGAAGGCGGCTGGCGGTGTTCATGGTGGGCGCTCCTGGCGCGGTGGGCTGGCGGGTCGCCAGCGCTCGATGATAGGTTGCCCCGGCGCCAGGTGAAAGCCGGATCAGCCCCCCTTCAGAGCTGGTAGATCCAGACCGGACGCCCGTCGGGGGCCATCAGTCGGGCCTGGTGGGGCTGCTCCAGCACCTCGAACTCCAGGCTCACCAGCCAGCTGCCCGGGGCCATCTCGGCCTGGGCCTTGGCCAGGGCGCGCGCCATGCTCTCGGGGCGCTGGAACACATAGACCAGTTGGTACGGCGCCCAGGATTCACGCCAGATGTCACCGCGCCGCACCTGGGCCCAGGGGCAGCGCAAGGCGCACAGCAGGCGCAGCGGCCAACTCCACTCCAGGCCGTGCAGCACCGCCTCGGGCCAGGCCCGGCGCAGGGCCCGCAGACCGTCGCCCAAGCCACAGCCCGCGTCCAGCACCGCCGCACCCGCAGGCAAGGCGATCGCCTGGGGCAACCCCAGCAAGGCGCCCCGGGGGGTGGGGAAGATCGGCGCATCGCGCCAGGCATTGATGGGGTAGACCAGCAGCACCAGGCCCAGCGGCAGCAGCCACACCCAAGCTGGCAGCGTGACAGCGCCCGACACCAGCAACGACAGGGGAAAGCCCAGCGCGATCATGAAGCGACGCCACCAGTTGGGCCCCAGCACGCTGCCCAGGGCGCCCAGCGCCGCGGCACTGCCCAGGGCCAGCAGCACATCCACCCCGGCCTGCGCCAGCACGGCAAACAAGCCCCAGGCCGCGGCCCAGACCAGCAATGCCGGCAAGGGCCAGGGCAGGCGCAGTCGGGCAGGTGGGCGGCGGCCGGGCACGGTGCTCATGGGTTCGAGCTGCGCATCAAGCCCCCGCGGAGCTGCCGCGCAAGCGGTCGATCAGGCCGTTGAGTTCTTCCAGCGAACCGAACTGGATGGCCAGTTCGCCCATTTCCTCGGTGCGGCCAGCACGCTTGACGCGCTTCTTCACCCGCACCTCCACCGCCGCGGTCAGCAGGTCGGAGAGCTCCTCCTCCACCCGTTTGAGGTCACGCGACTTGTCTTTCTTGGTCGGTTTGGGCGAGGTCAGGCTGAATTCGGCGCTGATCTTCTTGACCAGGCCCTCAGCCTCACGCACCGACAGCTTCTTGGCCACGATCTGGTTGGCGGCGGTGATCTGGGTGGCCCGGTCGAGCGACAGCAGCGAGCGCGCGTGGCCCATGTCCAGATCGCCGGCCATCAGCATGGTCTGCACTGGCTCGGCCAGGTTCAGCAGGCGCAACAGGTTGGAGGCCGCGCTGCGCGAGCGGCCCACCGCCTGGGCGGCCTGCTCGTGGGTCAGGCCGAACTCTTTCACCAGGCGCTGCAGGCCCTGGGCTTCTTCGAGTGGGTTGAGGTCTTCGCGCTGGATGTTCTCGATCAGCGCCATGGCCGCGGCCGCCTCGTCGGGCACCTCGCGGATCAGCACCGGCACGCTGTCCAGACCGGCCAGGCGCGAGGCGCGGAAGCGGCGCTCACCGGCAATGATTTCGTACTTGCCGTCGTTCGGACCCGCGTGCAGGCGGCGCACCAGGATGGGCTGCATGATGCCCTGCGCCTTGATGCTTTCGGCCAGCTCGTACAGCGCCCCCTCGTCCATGCGGGTGCGCGGCTGGTAGACGCCGGGCACCAGCTGGTCCAGCTGCAGAGTGGCCGGCTGGCCGCTGTTGGCGGCAGGCACATTGCCGTCGGTCGCAGCTTCGTCCACCTTGGGGCCCAGCAGGGCTTCGAGTCCACGGCCCAGGCCCTTGGGTTTCTTGGTCGCCATCTTGGTCAGATCTTTCTTGGAACTTGGATTTCAGGGCCCATCAAAGCGCCTGAGGGGGTTGCAGGGGCGCTGACAAGGACTGCAGCAAGGCCAGCCCCTCGGGCCAGTCGCCCAGGCCTGATTCGGCATTCAGGTGCCCGCGTGGGCCCGCCTCCACCAGGCGGCTGCCCCAGGCCTGGGACAGGCCCTGGGCATGGGCCAGGCTGGCGTAGGGGTCGTTGCTGCTGGCCACCAGCACGCTCGGGAAGGGCAGGCGCTGGCGCGCCATCGGAGCCCAGCCGGGCAGCATCACGCGCAGGTCGTCGCGCGCCAGCTCGGGCGGCGCCACCAGCAAGGCCCCGCGCACACGGGCGGTGTTGCGCGAGTGCGCCGCCCAGGCCGCCACCAGGGCACAGCCCAGGCTGTGGGCCACCAGCCACACCGGCCCGGGCTGGGCCAGCAGCACTTCTTCGAGGCGGGCATTCCAGTCACCGCGCAGCGGGCGCATCCAGTCGTGCTGCTGCACCCGCACAAAGCCATGCTGCTGCTCCCACAGCGTCTGCCAATGGCCGGCGCCACTGTTCTGCCAGCCCGGCAGCAGAAGAACCTCTGAAGCCTGAATCATCGAACGCCTCCGGGGTTCACATGGTTTTGATGCGCTGCACCATTTCTTCGGCGAATTCGACGAAGGCCTGGCTGCCCTTGGCCTGCGGGTCGAACACCACGCCGGGCAGCCCGTAGCTGGGCGCCTCGGCCAGGCGCACGTTGCGCGGGATCACGGTGTTGAACACCTTGTCGGCAAAGTGGCCCTTGAGCTGCTCGCTCACCTGCTGTTGCAGCGTGATGCGGGGGTCGAACATCACGCGCAGCAGGCCGATGATCTGCAGGTCTTTGTTGAGGTTGGCATGCACCTGCTTGATGGTGTTGACCAGATCGGTCAGGCCTTCCAGGGCAAAGTACTCGCACTGCATGGGCACGATCACCCCGTGGGCAGCGCACAGGCCATTCAGGGTCAGCATCGACAGCGAAGGCGGGCAATCGATCAGCATGAAGTCGTAATCGGCATCGACCGCGGCCAGGGCGGTCTTGAGGCGCTTTTCACGCCGCTCCAGCTGCACCAGCTCGACCTCGGCACCGGCCAGCTCGCGGTTGGCACCCAGCACGTCATAGCCGCAGGCCTCGGCGCGCACCTTGGCCTCGGCCACCGAGGCCGACTCGATCAACACGTCGTACACCGTGAATTCGAGCTGGCGCTTGTCCACGCCCGAGCCCATGGTGGCATTGCCCTGCGGGTCCAGGTCGATCATCAGCACGCGCTGGCCGATCTTGGCCAGGCCGGCTGCCAGGTTGACGGTCGAGGTGGTCTTGCCGACCCCCCCTTTTTGATTGGCGACGCAAAAAATCTTGGCCATGAATTCGTTCTTGTTCTAGGGGTCAGGGGTTATTTGGAAAAGGCCAGCTTCAGGCCAAAGCCGATCAGAAACACGCCGGCCAGCTTTTCCAGCCCACGCGCAATCGCGGGGTTGGCACGCAGGCGTTCGGCCAGAAAATGCGTCAGCAGCACCACCACCACGCCATAGGCCAGGGTCAGCGCTGCGATGGTGGCCGCCATCACGCCAAAGGTCAGCAAACCCTGGTGGTGCACCGGGTCCACGAACAGTGGGAAGAAAGCCATGTAAAACACGATGGCCTTGGGGTTGAGCAAGGTGATGGCCGCCGCTTGTTGAAAATACTGGCGCGGCCGGATGTTCAGCACCGGGGCCGACCCCGGCTTGGCCGTGAGCATGCGAAAACCCAGCCAGGCCAGGTAGGCGGCGCCCAGCCACTGCACCGCATGGAAAGCTGGCGGCCAGGCCGCCAGCAAGGCCGCCACACCGGCCACCGCCAACCACATCAGCACCTGGTCACCCGCGATCACGCCCAGGGTGGCGGCCATGCCGCCACGCAGCCCACCCTTGCCGGTGGAGGTGATCAAGGCCAGGTTGCCCGGCCCCGGAATCGCCAAAAACAGGACGATGGCCGCCACGAAAGCGCCGTAATCTGCAACACCGAACATGATTGGATCCTCCACCCACTGAGCGGCCGAGTTTACGCGAGTGGCCTGCCCGCGAGATGTCAGAACGTGCAGACCTTCTCAGATCAGGCCGGCTTCATCCAGATGATGCAGCGTTCGGCCTCCAAGCCGGGCACCTTGAGCTGTTCCACGTGAAACACCTGCACTGCGGCCGGCAAGGCCGCCAGCTCATCCGCCGGGTGCTTGGCCTTCATGGCCAGCCAGACACTGCCCTCGCCCAGGGCTGCCTGTGACCAGTTCACAAAATCGGGCAGCGAGGCAAAGGCCCGGCAGCTGACCACATCAAAGGGGCCGCTGAGGTTCTCGACCCGGGCATGCACGCCACGCAGATTGCCCAGGCGCAGCTCGGCCGCCACCTGCTGCACAAAGGCAGCCTTCTTGGCCACCGTGTCCACGCAGCTGACCGACAGCGTCGGGCAGCAGATGGCAAAGACCACCCCCGGCAGTCCGCCGCCCGAGCCCACGTCCAGCAGCTTGCGGGCCATGCCCTCCCCCAGGCCGGCCAGGTGGCGCTTCAGTGGCGGCACCGCCGCCAGGCTGTCGAGCAGGTGGTGGGTCAGCATCTCGGCCGGGTCGCGCACCGAGGTCAGGTTGTAGACCTTGTTCCACTTCTGGATCAAAGCCATGTAGTCGAGCAAACGGCCCACCTGCTGATCGTCCAGCGACAGGCCCAGGGCCTGCAGGCCGGCCCGCAGTTCGGCTTCAAAAGCACGTGCGCTCATGGGGCCACCGCCGTTTCGTCGGCCTGGGCAGCCTCGTTGGCAAAGCCACGGAAGCCGCCCTTTTTCAGGTGAATCATCAGCAACGAGATCGCCGCAGGGGTCACCCCCGAAATGCGCGAGGCCAGGCCCAGGGTTTCCGGCCGATGCTTGTTGAGCTTCTGGCGCACCTCGATCGACAACGCCCCCACCTGCATGTAGTCAAAGTCGGGTGGCAGTTTGAGGTTCTCGTAGTGAGCAGCACGCTGCACCTCGTCGCGCTGGCGATCGATGTAGCCCGAATACTTGGCCGCGATCTCAATCTGTTCCACCACGGGTTCGTACAACTCACCCAGGGCTTCGCGTGACACCACCACGGGCTGGGTCTCGCTGGCCACCGGCAGGTACTTGCCGCCGTCCAGCGACATCAGGGCTGCATAGCTCACATCGGGGCGGCGCAACAGATCGGCCAGGTTGTATTCGTGCTCGATGGCCTTGCCCAACACCCGCTCGGATTCGGCCGCCGGCAGGTTGCGCGGATTCACCCAGGTGCCGCGCAGGCGCTCTGTTTCACGTGAAACAGCTTCCAGCTTGCGACTGAAAGCGGCCCAACGCGCATCATCGACCAGGCCCAGGCGCCGGCCCGCCTCGGTCAGGCGCATGTCGGCATTGTCTTCGCGCAGCTGCAGCCGGAACTCGGCCCGGCTGGTGAACATGCGGTAGGGTTCGGTCACGCCCTTGGTGATCAGGTCGTCCACCAACACCCCCAGGTAGGCCTCGTCGCGACGCGGCAGCCAGGACTCGTCGCCACGGCATTGCAGGGCCGCGTTGATGCCGGCGAACAAGCCCTGGGCCGCCGCCTCTTCGTAGCCGGTGGTGCCGTTGATCTGGCCGGCAAAGAACAGGCCACCGATCTGGCGGGTCTCAAAGCTGCTCTTCAGGGCGCGAGGGTCGAAGTAGTCGTACTCGATGGCATAGCCCGGGCGCAGGATGTGGGCGTTCTCCAGCCCCACCATGCTGCGCACCAAGTCGTACTGGATGTCAAAGGGCAAGCTGGTGCTGATGCCGTTGGGGTAATACTCGTGGGTGCTCAGGCCTTCGGGCTCCAGAAAGATCTGGTGGCTGTCCTTGTCGGCAAAGCGGTTGATCTTGTCTTCCACGCTGGGGCAGTAGCGCGGGCCCACGCCTTCGATCTTGCCGGTGAACATGGGGCTGCGGTCAAAGCCGCTGCGGATGATCTCGTGCGTGCGCTCATTGGTGTGGGTGATCCAGCATGGCATCTGCTGCGGGTGCATGGCCACCGACCCCATGAAGCTGAACACCGGGATGGCCCCTGGCAGCCCGCCAGGCATGCCATCGCCGGGCTGTTCAGTGCACTTGGAGAAGTCGATGCTGCGCCCATCGATGCGCGGCGGGGTGCCGGTCTTGAGGCGGCCCTGGGGCAGCTTCAGCTCCTTGAGACGCGCCGACAAGCTGACCGCAGGCGGGTCACCGGCCCGGCCGGCCGAGTAGTTGTTCAGGCCGACGTGGATCTTGCCATCCAGGAAGGTGCCCGCCGTGAGCACCACGGTGCGCGAACGGAAGCGGATGCCCACCTGGGTGACGGCGCCCACCACGCGGTCGCCCTCCACCATCAGGTCATCCACCGCCTGCTGGAACAGCCACAGATTGGCCTGGTTTTCCAGCCGGTGGCGGATCGCCGCCTTGTACAGAATGCGGTCGGCCTGGGCCCGGGTGGCCCGCACGGCCGGCCCCTTGGAGCTGTTGAGGATGCGAAACTGGATGCCCGACTCGTCGGTGGCGATGCCCATGGCACCGCCCAGGGCATCGACCTCTTTCACCAGGTGGCCCTTGCCGATGCCCCCGATCGAGGGGTTGCAACTCATTTGCCCCAGGGTTTCGATGTTGTGCGAGAGCAGCAAGGTCTTGCAGCCCATGCGGGCCGCGGCCAGAGCGGCCTCGGTGCCGGCATGACCGCCGCCAACGACGATGACGTCGAATTCTTGTGGGTAAAGCATGGTGGTGAAAACGGGCCTGTTGAAGCCGCAGACAGAGGTGGCCAAACAAGACCCCAGCGCCGTGGGCGCCAGGCCGGGGGGCCAACGCCCCGGGAGGCGAGATTTTAACGGGCGCGCCCCACCCGCGCACCTGCCGTGGCCAAAGACCGCAACACCGCCTCTGCGAGCCCGTGCGCCACCGTGCGCCAGCGGCACCCCCACCCCATTCAAGCTGACCCAGCCAACCTCACAACAAGCATCACAATGGCGCCCATGAATCAGCCCGTGTTTCACGTGAAACCAAGCCCCCTGCCCCACCCGCCCGATCGGCCTGGGCGCCCCGATTGCCGTCCAGGCTGTGGCGCCTGCTGCACCGCCCCGTCCATTTCCAGCCCTATCCCGGGCATGCCGAAGGGCAAGCCGGCCGGGGTTCGCTGCATCCAGCTCGACCCTCAGGAGCGCTGCCAGATCTTCGGCCACCCGGATCGCCCGGCCGTGTGCGGCCAGTTGCAACCCAGCCATGAGATGTGCCGTGACAGCCGAGAGTCCGCTCTGCAAGGCTTGGCCGAACTCGAAGCATTGACCCGCCCTGGGGCCTGATCAAGCCCCTGGTCTCAACGCCCCAGGCGTTGTCGCAACTCGCGCAGCAGGCGCAAACCCAGCTCGTGCTCATAGCGGCGCACGCTCAGCTCCAGACGCCCCGCCAGCTCGGCCGACACCTCGGTCAGCTCCGCCAACAGGGGCCGCAGCAGTTCATGGGCTTCAAAGCCGGCCTCGATCAAGGCCAGCTCCAGCGCATCCAGCGCCTCGGCGGTCAGCGACGGGCACGACAGCCCTGCCGCCTCAACCAGCGACGGCGAGGCCATGAGGTCGTCCAGAGGCGCCTGCGACCGAGCCACGTCACTCCCTGCCTGGTGCAGCCAGCGGGTCAGGGCGGCATACAGGGCGGGCGGGTCCACCGGCTTGGCCACAAAGTCGTTCATGCCGGCCGCCAGGCAGTTGGATCGCACCTCGGCAAAGGCATTGGCTGTCATGGCCACAATGGGCAAACGGGCGCACCCCGGCAAGGCCCGCAACTGCCGCGTGGCCTCCAGGCCATCCATGCCCGGCATCTGCAGGTCCATCAGCACCAGGTCCGGCAGCACGGGCAAATCGGCACGCACCTGATCCAATGCACGCTGGCCCGACTCGGCGCAGCTCACCCGCAGCCCGACCGAACTCAGCAGCTCGCTGGCCACCTCGCGGTTGATCGGGTTGTCCTCCACCAGCAACACATGCGCGCCGTCAAAGCGGTGCTCGGGCCCCTGCCCGGCCACCCACTGCGCCGGCACGGCCTGCACGGCTTCGCGCACGCGGCTGACCAACAGCAGCAGGCAGTCCAGCAGCGACGAATAGGACACGGGCTTCTCCAGCACCATGGGCACCCCCAGGGTGGCGGCCTCGGCGCGCAGCTGGGCATCGACGCTGGCGCTGACCAGCAGACAGGCCGGCCCCTGCCCCTCGGGGTGGGCTGCACGCAGGGCCCGCACAGTGTCCAGGCCATTCAGGCCAGGCATCAACCAATCCAGCAACACCAAGGTGTAGGGGTCGCCGGCCTGCTCGGCCTGGGCCACCCGGGCCAGTGCCTGCGGACCCGAATCCGCCACATCGGTGCGCAGACCCAACTGGTTCAGCATGTCTGCCAGGGCCTCACGCGCCTCGGGCAGGTCGTCCACCAGCAAAGCGCGCAAACCCGCCAATGGCTGCACCGAGGGCGGGCGGGCCGGGTTTTCGGCTTCTTGCAGCAGCACGGTCACCCAAAAGCAGCTGCCCCGCCCCGGCTCGCTCTCCACCCCGGCATCGCCCCCCATCAGCTGCACCAGGTGGCGTGTGATGGTCAGGCCCAGACCCGTGCCCCCAAAGCGCCGTGTGGTCGAGGCATCGGCCTGCTCGAAGGCGCTGAACATGTGGGGCAGGCGGTCGGCCGGAATGCCGATGCCGGTGTCCCGCACCTCAAAGCGCACCCGCAGCGCGCCCGCCGGGGCCCCGGGCTGCAGCCGGGCCCGCAGCAGCACCAAGCCGCGCTCGGTGAACTTCACCGCATTGCTCAGCAGGTTCAGCAAGGCCTGCGACAGGCGGGTCGGGTCGCCCCGCAGGGTGCGCGGCAGGTGGTCGGTGTCCAGCACCAGCTCCAGGCCTTTCTCGCGGGCTGTCTCCATCACCAGGGCACAGGTGCGCGCCAGCATGGTGTCCAGCGCAAAGTCGATCGACTCCAGGCTCAGCTTGCCGGCCTCGATCTTGGACAGGTCCAGGATGTCATTGATCAAACTCAGTAGGTGGTGGGCCGCATCGTCGATCTTGATCAGGCGCTCGCGCGCCGAGGGGTCGCTCAGATCGCGCCGCAGCAGGTAGGTCAGACCCATGATGGCGTTCATGGGGGTGCGGATCTCATGGCTCATGTTGGCCAGAAAAGCCCCCTTGGCCCGTGCCGCCGACTCGGCCCGGTCGCGCGCGAGCCCCAGCTCTTCATTGAGCTCCAGCAGGCGCTGCTCGGCCTGCTTGGAGCGGGTGATGTCGGTGGCCAGCACGAAAAAGCCACGCACCTCGCCCTCGCGCCAGTCGGGCGTGTAATGCAACAGGGTCACCGCATGCGTGCCGCGGGCACTGAGCTCTTCGCGCTCAAAGCGCTGCGCCTCACCCGCCAGGGCGCCCTGCACCTGACGACCGAAGGTCTGCAGGCGGGCCGGGCCAAAAATTTCTTCCATGCTGCGGCCCGTCACCTGCTCCTCGCGCAGCCCGAACCAATCCAGGTAGCCTTTGTTGACAAAGCGGCAACGCAGATCGCGCCCCCAGTAAGCCACCCGGCCCGGGATGTTGTCGGCCACCAGGCGCAGCAGTTGCTCGGCCTCGCGCAGACCGACCACCAACTCCCGCTGCCGCGCCTCGGCGTCTTTCAGGGCCTGCACATTGGTGGCAAAGAAGTAATAGCCCTGCACCACCCCGTTCTGCCAGTCGGGCAGGCGCTTGACCAGAAAGTGGGCCGACTGCCCGGCCTGCCCGGGCATGTCGTAGTCATCGCTCAGCGTTTCACCTTGCAAAATTCGCTCGATGAAGGGCAACTGGCGCTGGAAGAAGGCCTCGCCCAGCACCTCGCTCACCGTGCGGCCCAGCACCTGCTCGGCACACTGACCGAACCAGTCCAGGTAGGCCTGGTTGGCAAAGCGCAGGCGCAGGCTGCGGTCCCAGTAGGCCACCAGCGCGGGCTGGTTGTCGGTCACGACCTGGGCCCGGGTCTCGCTGGCCAAGCGGGCCTGCACGGCCTGCTCCAGGGCCTGCGTGCGGGCCTCGACCAGCGTAGCCAGGTGCTCACGGTGGCGCGCCAGTTCGGCCGCCACGGCCCGGCTCTCGGTCACATCGGTGAATGACACCAGCACCCCTTGCAAGGCCTGGGTGGCAGGGTCGCGCAGGGGCTCGGCGTTGACGCTCAGCCACAGCATCGAGCCCTGTCCATCCGGGTGGCCCAGCAGGCACTGGTGCACCGCCTGCCCGTCGCGCAGCACCCGGGCCAACGGCAGGTCTTCGGGGGCCAGGATGTGGCCGTCTTCGCGGCGAGCCTGCCAATCCCGCGGGTGGGGAAAGCGCTGCTGCATGTCCTGCAGGGACAGGCCCAGGATGCGTTCCGCCGACGGGTTGCAGGTGCGAATCCGGCCATCGGGTGCGAACACCATCACCCCCTCGGTCAGCGACGACACCATGGTCCGATACACCGATTCGCTGTCGTGCAGGCGCTGCAACAAGCCGCTGCGCGCCCGCTCGGCCCGGTAGATGGCCACGCAAGCCCCCAGCAACAGCAGCAAGGCGGCCAGCAGGCCGGCATCAAAAGCCAGGTTCAGGCGCTGTGACAAGGCTTCGCTGTCCTGTTGCAATTGCCGGTTCACAGCAGCCACCCCGACATCCAGGTGATGCAACATCGTTCGCAGCGACAGGGCCTGCCGGGAATCGGCAGGCAGGCCATTCAAGGCCAGCGCCTGGCGACGGAACTCGGCCAGATCGCGTGGCAATTCAAGCACACCGGCCCGCTCCAGCACCGGCGCCACGGCGGTGGCGGTATAGCCGTTCAGGGCCTCCGTCAGCAGGGCCTCACCGCGCGAGCGCTGCCACGGTGAGGCCTCGTCGCTGGCCAGCATCAGGTGCAAAAAGCCCTGATGCAGATCCTCTCCCGCCTGGGCCAGGGTCTGCATCTGCCGCTGGGCTGCCGCCAGACGCTGTTGCTGGTGCCCATGCAGGCCGGCCATCGACAGGCAGATCAACACCGCGCCCAGCCCGGCCAGCACGACTCGCCGGGGCACCGGGTAGCGGATGGGGGAGCCTGGGAGCGCCATGCATCAATCCAGCAAAACCCCGCCCAAAGACTGGTACTTGGCAACCACCGCGTCCTCGGTATCGGCATGGCGCTCGGCCACAACACAGAAATCGGCAAATCGCTGGGCAAAGGCCGCCGCCACGTCGGGGTCGAAATGGCGCCCGGCCTCGGCCAGGATCATGTCGCGCGCCACCTCGAAGGCAAACGGCGGCTTGTACACCCGGCGCGAGATCAGGGCATCGAACACGTCGGCCAGGGCCATCAGGCGCGCCGCCAGCGGGATCGCCTCGCCGGCCAGGCCGTCGGGGTAACCGCTGCCATCCCAGCGCTCGTGGTGATGCCGGGCAATCTGCTTGGCGCAGGCCAGAAAATCGATGGGTGGGCCGCCCTCGTCCATCAGGTCCTGCTCCGCCCGCTCGATGGCCTGGGCGCCCAGCAGCGCGTGGGTCTTCATGAGCTGCCATTCCTCGGGCGTGAGCTTGCCGGGCTTGAGCAGCACGTGGTCCGGAATGCCCACTTTGCCGATGTCGTGCAGCGGCGCCGACTTGGCAAAGCGCTCGATGGTGTCGGCATCCAGATCGAGGGCATGGCGCGGGTGCAAGGCCAGTTGCGTGGCCAGCAGGCGCATGTAACCCTGGGTGCGCAGCAGGTGGTTGCCGGTCTCGGGGTCGCGGGTTTCGGCCAGCCGGGCCAGGGCGTGGATGCTGATGTGCTGGATGCGCTGGTTCTCGGCCATGCGCCGGGCCACCTCGGCCTCCAGGCTGGCATTGCGGTCGCTGAGCAGGTCCCGGGCACGCTTGAGCTCCAGCTGGGTCTTGACGCGGGCCATCACCACGGGCGGACGCAGCGGCTTGGTGATGTAGTCCAGCGCGCCCAGGGCCAGGCCCTGAGCCTCGTCGGCGGTGTCGTCCATGGCGGTCACGAACAACACCGGGATGTCCTGGGTCTGCGGGTCGGACTGCAGGCGGCGCAACACCTCCAGGCCATCCATGCCGGGCATCATCACGTCCAGAAGAATCAGATCCGGCCGAGGCGCGGAGGCCGCCAGACGCAGGGCCGCCAGGCCCGAGTTCGCCACCCGCACCCGGTAGTGAGCCTGCAAGAGATCGCCAAGCACGGTGAGGTTGTCGGGCAAATCATCGACGACGAGCACCACGGGCCGGGTGTCGCACGGATCGCGCGCTGGCATGAAGGTATCCCCCTGATGGATTTTTCAGGCCATTATGGGCGTCTGCTTATAGTCTGCAAAGCCCTTGTAGCCCTAGCCCCCGATCCATCCAAGCATGGCGCAGATCACGGATTCAGGCCTCCGGCACCACCGCGCCCAGGGGCCGCTGGCGCCAGGCCAGCAAGGCCCCCACCCACAAGGCCAGTGCCGAAAACACCAGGCCACGCACCAGACCGCCGGGCCCGTCGGCAATCCAGCCCACCGCCGTCGGCCCCACGATCTGCCCGGCCGCAAACACGATGGTGAAGGCACTGATGCCGGCCGCCCAGCGCGAGGCCGGCAGGTTGTGGCGCACCAGCGCCGTGGTCGAGGCCACCACCGACAGAAACACCCCGCCAAACATCAGCCCTGACAGCAACAGCGCCGGCCACCAGTGGCTCAGGGCCGGCAACAGGGCGGCCAGCCCCAGCAAGGCATTCAGAAAAGCCAGTGCGCCCCCACCCCGCGCGCGCTCCAGCAAACCAGCCCAGAGCCGCGCAGAGGCCAGCACCGCCCCACCCAACAGGGCATAGAACAGGGTGATGCGTTCAGGCGCCACGCCCTGCTCACGCAACAAGGCCACCACAAAAGTCATGTAGCCGATGTAGCCCACGCCAAAGGCCGTGTAGCCGGCCAGGGCCGGCCACAGCGGTCGCAGGTCAAAGCCCCGCCCCGTGTTGCCCACGGAGGCCGGCGGCAGCAAGGCCGCCAGGCGCCGTGCCGGCCACCACAGCGCCGCACTGGCCAGCAGGCTGGCCGCGGCCAGCGCCCACCAGGCCCAGCGCCAGGCATGGGCCTCATGCACGGCCTGCTGCAAGGCCTCGGGCACCAGCCAGGCCGACAGCGCGATGCCCCAGCCGGTGCCGCCGTAATACAGGCCCAGCAACCAGCCCGAACGCCCGGGCTGCAAGGCCCCCAGGCGGGCGGCCATCAGGCCGCCTGCGATGAACACCAGCGCACTGGCCGCACCGGCCAGCAGGCGCTGGACCAGCAAGGGCCCCGCCTCGGTGAAAAACCCGCTGCAGGCCATGAACAGACTGGCCAGCACCGCACCGCCCAGCAACACCCGTTCGGGCCCCTGGCGACGCAGCAGCCAGGGCGTGGCCAGCGCCCCGATCAGGTAGCCCAGGGCATTGGCCGTGTTCATGGCGCCGGCCAGCGCATACGACCAGCCCAGGTCCTCGCGCATGGTGGGCAGCAGCAGACCGTAGGCAAAGCGGGTGATGCCCAGCGAAACTGCCGCCCCCAGCGACAGCGCCAGGGCCAGCAAGGTGGCGGGCAGGGCCGCGGGAGCGCTCAGGGTGGAACGCGGCATGGGTGTTGTCTCCGGCTATTTGTTATGACGCCACTGTAAGCGCGCCAGCGGCTCACTGCAGGGACGGCACCGGGTCGCGGGGGTGACCCACCGGACCAGTGTCAGGGCCGGCTCTGGCATAAAACGCATGATCTTGCGCAAGCAAGCCCATTGCGGGGGCGCTACGCTGTGCCCACTGTTTTGCGCCCCTCCCGTCCCGACCCTTTTTCAGGAACACCATGAGCTCTCTGTTCGAACCCGTCCAGGCCGGCAGCCTGAAACTCGCCAACCGCATCGCCATGGCACCGCTCACGCGCAACCGCGCCCCGGGCGCCGTGCCGGCAGCCATCACGGCCACCTACTACGCCCAGCGGGCCAGCGCCGGTCTGCTGATCACCGAGGCCACCGCCATCAGCCACCAGGGCCAGGGCTATGCCGACGTGCCCGGCCTGTATGGCGAGGACCAGATCGAGGGCTGGAAGAAGGTCACGGCGGCCGTGCACGCGCAGGGCGGCCAGATCGTGGTGCAGCTGTGGCATGTGGGCCGCGTCTCGCACACCGACCTGCAGCCCGGCAACGCCGCCCCGGTGGCGCCATCGGCCATCCGCGCCAACACCAAGACCGTGCTGATCAAGGACGGCGTGCCCGGCTTTGTCGAAACCTCCACCCCGCGCGCCCTCGAACTGGGCGAGCTGCCCGGCATCATCGAGGACTACCGACGCGCCGCCCGCGCCGCCATCACGGCGGGCTTTGACGGGGTCGAGATCCATGCCGCCAACGGCTACCTGATCGACCAGTTCCTCAAGACCGGCAGCAACCACCGCAGCGACGCCTATGGCGGCTCGATCGAGAACCGCGCCCGCCTGCTGCTCGAAGTGGTGGCCGCCATCAGCGCGGAGATCGGTGGCGACAAGACCGGCATCCGCCTGTCGCCGGTCACGCCGGCCAACGACGTGATCGATGCCGACCCGCAGCCCTTGTTCGAGTACGTGCTGCGCCAACTCGCCCCTTGCGGCCTGGCCTATGTGCACGTGATTGAAGGTGCCACCGGCGGTGCGCGCACCCTGCCCGACCGGCCCTTCGACTACACCGCCGCCAAGGCCGCCTACCGCAACGCGGGTGGCCAGGGCGCCTGGATGGTGAACAACGGCTACACCCGTGAGCTGGCCGATGCGGCCGTGGCCGCTGGCGCCGACATCGTGGCCTTTGGCCGCCCCTTCATCGCCAACCCCGACCTGGTCGAGCGCCTGCGCCGCAATGGGCCCTTCAACGAAGGCCACCGCGCCACCTATTACGGCGGCGGCGAGGCCGGCTACCTCGACTACCCCACGCTCTGATCCGGTGCCAGCCGCCGGTCCGGCCCCCGGCCCGGGCTAACATCGGGCCCGCACCCACCAGAGCCCCGCGAGAGCCCCATGAGAATCCTGCTGATTGAAGACGACCCCCAGCTGAGCGAGGCCCTGGTCAGCTTTCTGCGCGCCAAGGGCTTCGTGGTCGACACGGCCGGCACGCTGGCCCAGGCCCGCGCCACCTTGCCGGCGGCGCACTGGGGCGCGGTGCTGCTGGACCTGCACCTGCCCGACGGCGACGGGCTGGGCCTGTTGCCCCTGCTGCAGCGCCAGCATGCCGACAGCAGCGTCATCGTGCTGACGGCCCGTGACCAGATCACCGACCGCATCCGCGGCCTGGACGCCGGTGCCGACGACTACCTGGTCAAACCATTCGACCCAGAAGAGCTGCTGGCCCGACTGCGTGCCGTGGAGCGCCGCCGTGGCGGCGCCAGCGGCCAGGGCGCCACCCTCACCCTGGGCGCTCTCAGCGTGGACCTGGCGCGCGACCGCGTGCGCGTCAGCGGCCAGCCGGTGGAACTCACGGCCAAGGAATGGGCGCTGCTGCGTGTGATGGCCAGCCGCCCTGAACGCATCCACAGCCGCGAAAGCCTGCTCGATGCCCTGTACGGCTTTGACGACGACACCGACAGCAACACCCTGGAGGTGTTCATCAGCAACCTGCGTCGCAAGATCGGCCGCGAGCGCATCCAGACCCTGCGCGGCCTGGGTTACCGCCTGGCCGGCGACCCGACCTGAAACCCATGCCCACCCCGGCCCGCCCCCCCACCAGCCTGTCGGCCCGACTGAGCCGCAGCCTGGTGCTGTGGGTGTGTGCGCTGTGGCTGATGACGGCGGTCGGCACCACCTGGTACGTGCGCACCGAGGTCAACGATGTGTACGACAGCGCCCTCAGCGAAAGCGCCTGGCGCCTGCTCGACCTGGTCAGCCACGAGATCGATGAACACGGCGCCAGCCCGGTGCTGGGCGAGGCACCGCCGCCGCGCTCGAGCAGCTTTCCGCTGCACCTGGCACCGCACCACCTGATCTACCAGATCACCAGCCCCGAAGGGCGCCTGCTGCTGCGCTCTGCCGACGCGCCCACCGAGGTGCTGGCCCCTGAGGTGCGCTACGGCTTTTCCGAGCAGGGCCCGTGGCGCGTGTTCAGCCTGACCCACCCGACCCGCCAGGCCCGCATCCATGTGGCCGACGCACTGCAGCACCGCCAGCACACCCAGATCGATGTCGTGCTGTCGCTGCTGCTGCCTTTGCTGGGCCTGCTGCCTTTTCTGGCCCTGCTGATCCGCCACATCACCCAGCGCGAACTGGCCAGCGTGGGCGCACTGGCCGATCAGATCCGCGAGCGCAGCGACCGCAACCTGAGCCCGCTGTCCAGCGCCGGCCTGCCCGCCGAACTGACCGTGATCACCGAGCGCAGCAACCACCTGCTGCAGCGCCTGTCGGGGGCCCTGGACACCGAGCGCGCCCTGGCGGCCAACGCCGCCCACGAGCTGCGCACCCCGCTGGCCACCACCCGGCTGCGCCTGCAAGGGGTGCAGGCCCTGCTCGGCCAGGAACCCACCGAGGTGGTGCAGCGCGAACTGCAGCATGCCCTGGACTCGCTGGCCCAACTGAGCCGGCGCACCGAGAAGCTGCTGCAGATGTCGCGCGCCGAATCAGGCGCCGCCCTGGCCCGCGAGCGTGTGCCCCTGACTCGCCTGGCCGCCGCCGTGGCGCAGGAGTTCTGGGCCGACCCGGCCCTGCTCAACCGGCTGCAACTGCAGTTGCCCGAACACGGCGAACCCGAGGCCCTGGGCGACTTCGACGCCCTGGCCATCGCTCTGCGCAACCTGCTTGAGAACGCCGCCCGCCATGCGCCCCAAGGCCCCATCGTGCTGGGCGTGCACCTGCCGGCCCAACTCAGTGTGAGCGACTGCGGCCCGGGCATTCCGCCCGAGCGCCAGGCCGACCTGCTGCAGCGCCACCAGCAAGAAGGCACGCCATCGCGCAGCACCCCGCAACCCGGCTACGGCCTGGGCCTGTCCATCGTCAGCACCATCATCGAACGCCAGGGTGGCCGGCTGAGTCTGCAGTCGCCCGCCCCCGGGCACACCGATGCTGCCCACCCGGGCCTGTGCGTGACCCTGGCGTTGCGGCCTGCCCAGGGGGCTTGACCGCTTCAAAACGGGGCCTCCGCCGGAGGGCTCCAGCCTTTCATTCATGAAACATTAAGGTGCAGGCCCTAGGCTCGGAAGCTCGCTCCAGAATATGCCCATGAACCTCCGCCACTCCTTCCTGCGGGCCACCCAGCCCGCTCTGCGAACCCTGCGCTCGCGGCACACCCTGGCTGCCGGCCTCACCCTGGGCCTGTTGGCGGGGGTGCCGTCTCAGGCCGCAGAACTGCTCAAGCTCAGCCCGGCCCAGGCCGAGGCCGCCCAACTGCGCACCCAGCCCGCCCAGACGGCCAGCGCCGCCAACACCGGCGCCAACCTGGTGTTGCAAGGCACGGTGATGCTGCCCAGCCAGGCCACCGACCTGGTCAGCGCCCCGGTGGCTGGCGTGGTCCAGGCCGTGTTGGTCAGCCCCGGCCAGAGCGTGCGCGCCGGCACGCCAGTGGCCCGACTGCTCAGCCCGCAACTGGTGGAATGGCAGCGCGACTGGCTGCAGGCCGACACCCAGGCCCAGTTGGCGCGCGAACGCCTGCAACGTGACGAGCAACTGTTTGCCGAGGGCATCATCGCCGAGCAACGCCTGCGCGAAACCCGCGGCCAGGCCCGCATGGCCCAGGTCACGCTGGACGAGCGCAGCCAGGCGCTGCGCCTGGCCGGCGTGTCGGCCCAGCAACTCAAACACCCGGCACTCGACGCCAGCCTCACCCTGGTGGCCCCCGCCAGCGGTACCGTGCTGGAACTCTCGGCCACCCCGGGCCAGCGCCTGGACGCCGGCATGCCGGTGGCCAAGCTCGCGCGCGCCGGCCTGCTCAGCATCGAGGTGCAGGCCAGCCAGCAGCAACTGGGCTGGCTCAAGGTGGGTGACGCCCTGAAGGTCGACGGCTGCAAGACCCCGGCCCGCCTGGCCGCCATCACGCCCCAGGTCAGCAGCGCCAGTCAGGCCGCACTGTTGCGTGCCGATTTCAGCGGCAGCGAGAACTGCCTGCGCGTGAACCAGTTCGTGCAACTGCACGCGGCTGCGACGCTGCCGGCCAGCGGCGCCATCAGCGTGCCCACCGCCGCCCTGGTGCAGCATGAAGGCCAGCCCCATGTGTTCGTGAAACGGGCCCAGGGCTACGAACCCGTGGCCGTGCGCACCGGCGCTGCCGGGGGCACGCAGATCACCGTGCTCAGCGGCCTGAAGGCCGGCGACGAAGTGGTGGTGCAAGGCACCGCAGCCCTGAAGGGCCTGTGGCAGGGGCTGGGCCTTGAAGGTGCACCGGCAGAAGCGCCCACCACCCCGACCAAGGCCAAATGATGCTGGCCCGTCTGATTGCCCTGGCGCTGTCGCAGCGCCTGTTCACCCTGGTACTGACCCTGGGCCTGATCGGCGCCGGCCTGCTGGCCCTGCGTGACCTGCCGATCGACGCCTTTCCGGATGTGTCGAGCACCCAGGTCAAGATCATCCTGAAAGCCCCCGGCATGACGCCGGCCGAGGTCGAGTCCCGCATCGTGGCCCCGCTCGAACAAGAGCTGCTGGGCATTCCCAAGCAAGTCATGCTGCGCTCCAGCAGCAAGTACGCGATTGCCGACATCACCCTCGACTTTGCCGATGGCACCGACATCTACTGGGCGCGCCAGCAGGTCAGTGAACGGCTGAACGGCGTGATGGGCGAACTGCCCCCGGGCATCGGTGGCGGACTGGCCCCCATCACCACCCCGCTGGGCGAGATGTTCATGTTCACGCTGGAGGGCGAGGCCAGCCTGGCCGAGCGCCGCATCGTGCTGGACACCCTGATCCGCCCACGCCTGCGTGGCATCAACGGCGTGGCCGATGTCAACTCGCTGGGCGGCATGGTGCAGACCTTCGAGGTGGTGCCCGACATGGCGGCCCTGTCGGCCCGCCACATCGCGCTGAGCCAGTTGCAAACCGCCCTGGAGGGCAACAACCGCAACGACGGCGCGGGCCGCCTGCAGGCCGGCGAAGAATCACTGCTGGTGCGCAGCGAGGGCAGCATCCGCAGCCTGGACGATGTGCGCGCCATCGCCATCACGGCGCGTGACGGCCAGTCGGTGCGCGTCGGCGACCTGGCCACCGTGCGCCTGGGCGAGCTGGCCCGCTACGGTGCCGTGACACGCAACGGCACCGGCGAAACCGTGCAGGGCCTGGTGCTGGGCCTGCGCGGCGCCAATGCCCGCCAGCTGGTGCGCGAGGTGCGCGCCACCCTGGATGCCCTGGGCCCCACCCTGCCACCGGGCATCACCATCGTGCCCTTCTACGACCGTGGCCAACTGGTCGATCGTGCCGTGGGCACCGTCACCAAGGCCCTGGGCGAAGCCATCGTGCTGGTGCTGATCCTGCTGCTGCTGTTCCTGGGCAACCTGCGCGCCGCGCTGGTGGTGGCCCTGATCCTGCCGCTGTCGGCCCTGGCCACCTTTGTGCTGATGCAGCAGTGGGGCCTGTCGGCCAACCTGATGTCGCTGGGCGGCCTGGCGATCGCCATCGGCATGCTGGTGGATGCCGCGGTGGTGGTGGTCGAGAACATCGAGGCTCGCCAGAGCAGCCTGCATGGGCCGGCCCTGGCCCTGCCCAACCGGCACCATGTCTACCGTGCCACCGTCGAGGTCGCGCAGCCGGTGGGCGCGGGCGTGGCCATCATCATGATCGTGTTCCTGCCCCTGCTCACGCTGCAGGGCCTGGAGGGCAAGCTGTTCAGCCCTGTGGCCCTGACCATCGTGTTCGCGCTGGGGGCCTCCCTGCTGCTGTCGCTGACCGTGATCCCGGCACTGGCCTCGTGGCTGCTGCGCCTGCCCCAGCCCGGGCACAAACCCCACCAGGCCCCCTGGCTGGTGCGGCGACTGGAGGCGCTCTACACCCCGATGCTCGACTGGGCACTGGGCCACGGCAAGAGCGTGGTGCTGGGCTCGGTGCTGGCCCTGGCTGGCGCGCTGGCGGTGTTTCCGCTGCTGGGCAAATCGTTCATGCCTTCGCTCGATGAGGGTGACGTGATCCTGCAGATCGAAAAGCTGCCGTCGATCTCGCTGGACTCGTCGAGTGCCACCGACCTGGAGCTGCAGCGCCGCGTCCTGAAGGCCGTGCCCGAGGTCTCGGGCATCGTGGCCCGGGTGGGTGCCGACGAACTGGGCCTGGACCCCATGGGCTTCAACGACACCGACACCTTCCTGGTGCTCAAGCCCCGCGACAGCTGGCGCTTTGCCAGCAAGGACGCGCTGATCGATGCCCTGCGCGAAGCGGTGGCTCCGGTGCCCGGCATCAACCTCAGCTTCACCCAGCCCATCGAGATGCGCACCTCCGAGATGCTGTCGGGTGTGCGCGGTGATCTGGCCATCAAGGTGTTCGGCCCCGACCCACAGGAGCTGGCCCGCCTGGCCACGCAGGTGGTGCAGGTGGTGCAGGGCGTGCCCGGCAGCGAAGACGTGATCACCGCGCAGAACGAGGGCGTGCAGTACCTCAGCGTGGCCATCGACCGGACCGCCGTGGGCCGCCTGGGCCTGTCCGTCGAGCAGGTACAGAACGATCTGCGCGCCCTGCTCGAAGGTCGGCGCAGCGGCACCGTGGTGCAGGGCATCCGGCGCGTGCCGTTGATGATCCGCGGCAGCGATGCGCTGCGCATGGCCCCCGAGCAGTTTGCCCAGCTGCGCCTGCCCCTGCCCGACGGCGCCTCGGTGCCCCTGAGCCAGGTGGCCGACATCCGCGTGGTGGATGGCCCGGTGAAGATCGACCGCGAAAAATCCATGCGCATGTCCGTGGTGCGCGCCAATGTGCGTGACCGTGATCTGGTCGGCTTTGTGGACGACGCCAAGGCCGCGGTGGCACGCGAGGTCAAGCTGCCCCCCGGCTACCTGCTGGCCTGGGGTGGCCAGTTCGAGAACCAGCAACGCGCGGCGGCCCGCCTGAGCGTGGTGGTGCCGGTGGCCCTGGCCCTGATCCTGCTGGTGCTGTTCGCCACCCTGGGCCAATTGCGCCAGGCCCTGCTGGTGTTTGCCAACATCCCCTTTGCCCTGGTCGGTGGTGTGTATGCCCTCGGCGCTACCGGTGAGTATCTTTCGGTGCCGGCCTCGGTGGGCTTCATCGCGCTGATGGGCATTGCCGTACTCAACGGCCTGGTGCTGGTGACCTGCTTCAACCAGCTCGCCGAACGCCACCTGCCGATCGACGAGGTGGTGCGCCAGGGTTGCCTGCGCCGCCTGCGCCCCGTGCTCATGACCGCCAGCATCACCGGCCTGGGCCTGGTGCCCCTGCTGCTGGCCACCGGACCGGGCTCGGAGATCCAGCGCCCCCTGGCCATCGTGGTCATGGGCGGGCTGTTCAGCGCCACGGTGCTGACCCTGTTCCTGCTGCCACTGCTGTACCGTCACTTTCACCGGCCCTCGCGCCAGGCCCTCGCATGAGCCCTGAAACCCTTTCTGCCCCCCTGCTGACAGCACCCTCTTCCGTGCCGATGTGCCTGCTGACGCTGTCGCTGCCCCAGGCCCTGGAGGAAACCCTGCTCGACGCCTTGCAGGCCCTGCCCGAACACCCCGGCCCCTACACCGTGCTGCAAGGCCACAGCCTGGGCGCCGGCGTGGACCTGCCCAGTGCCATGGAGCAGGTGAAGGGCCGGGCCCGGCGCACCCTGGTGCTGACCGTGCTGGCCGCGAGCACGGTGCCGGCCCTGATCCAGGCCTTGCAGGCCAGCGTGCCCCACCCCGACATCAGTTGGTGGACTGCACCGCTGTTGCAACACGGGAGGCTGGCATGACCCGCGCATCCATCAGCCCCCCACGCCTGCTGGTGCTGGCCCTGTGCACCGCACTGAGCCTGCCGGCCTTCGCCGACACGCCGCCAGGCCCGGCCCACACCGACCCCGCCGCCACGCTGGAGCGGGTGCCCCTGCCCTGGGCTGGCCGGCTGCAGAACGTGCTGCCCCCCGAAGAGCGCGTGCGCGCCATGCTGCTGCGCCAGCCCATGGTGCAGGCGGCGCGCGCCAACGTCGATGCCGCCGCCGGGCGGCAGGCCCGGCTGAACGCCGGCCCGCACGAGTGGACGTTCAAGGCCGGCGTGCAGCAACGCCGTGAAATGCCTGGGCCGCGCTACCGCGAAACCGAACTGGCCCTGGAACGCGGCCTGCGCCTGCCGGCCAAACTCGATGCCGATCAGGCCCTGGGCCGCAATGAGGCCGAGGTCGGGATGCTGGCGTTTGAAGACACCTGGCACGAATCTGCCCGCGCCCTGCTCAAGGCCTGGTTCGACGCGCTGCGCGAAGCCCGCACCCTGCAGGTCCTGCGCGAGCAGGTGGCCCTGGCCGAGCAACAACGCTCGGTGGCACAGAGGCGCCTGCAAGCGGGCGAGGCCGCCCGGCTGGAGCTGCTGCAGGCCGAGGCCGATGTGGGCCGGGCCCAGGCTGCCGCCCAGCAATCGGGCACCCGGCTGCGCGCCCTTCAAGCCGACCTGCGCCTGCGCTACCCCGATGTGCAAGCCGGGCTGGAGCCGACCTCCAGCGGTCTGCCCGCGCCTGCCGGGCTGGCTGAGACCGCCCAGCAGTGGGTAAAGCGGGTGCTCTCCGACAACCACGAGTTGGAACTGGCCGAAGCCCAGGCGCGCCACGCCGAACTGGTGGCCCGCCGGGCCGGGCTGGACCGACAGGGCGACCCGGTGCTGGGCGTGCGCGCCTCGCGCGAGCGCGGCGGCCAGGAGCAGGTGCTGGGCGTGTATGTGTCGCTGCCCTGGGGCGGCGCCGGGCGCCGGGCCGACGAGCAGACCGCCCTGGCCCTGGCCGAGATGGCCCGCCAGAAGGTGGACGAGGTGCGCCAGCGCGTGGGCTCGGAAGCCTGGCGCGTGGCCATCAATGCGGTGGAAGGTGAAGCCAGCTGGCAGGCACTGGAGGCCGCCTGGCAACGCATGGACCAGAGCGCCCGCCTGGCCGGGCGGGCCTACGGCCTGGGTGAATTGCCGCTGGGCGACGCCCTGCAGGCCCGCCGGCTGGCCCTGGAGGCCCGGCTGAATGCCGACGCGGCCCGACTGGACATCCTGGAAAGCCAGAGCCGCCTGCTGCTGGACGCCCACCAGATGTGGACGCCGCCCGGGCACGGCGGTTGAGTCAGGGCTTGTGGACAGGCCCTGACCGGGCGTTCAGCCCAGGCCCACCGGGCTGGGCGCCCGCATCACGATGCGGGTGAACAGTCGGTCGTAGGCCGGGTCGCGAAGGCTGGGGTTGACCAGCGGGTCGGCATTGCTCAGGAAGGCCTCGTCCAGGGCCTTCCAGTCGCCCTCGTCGAGCACCTTGCGGGCTTCGGGAATGATCACGGTCTCTTCAAGCCGCATGTGGTCGAGGTAAAAATCGATGTAGCGGCGCAACTCGTCTTCGAAGCGCTTGCGGCGGCCGTCGCCCATCAGCTCCCAGGCCAGCAGCAGGTGCTGCAGCTCGCGCACCGCGGTCTCGCCCTTCATGTGGTCGCGCTCCAGTTGCTCGACCACCGTCATCACATGCGGCGAATGCCGCGCCACCCGCGGAAACAACAGGTCCGACTCTTTCGGGTGGTGCAGGCGTTCGGGGAACTCATCGATGTAGAACAGCATCGCCCGCATGACGTCAAAGAAGCTTTCTGGCTCGTCACCCGGCCCCCGGTCGAGCATCATCAGCATGGAGCGCAGCATGGCCGCCAGCGCCGTGTGTTCTTCCTGGATGACCTTGATGCATTCTTGTGCCATGGTGTGCCCCGGGGTGTCTGTGAGAAGAGCACGAGGGTGCCACGCCGCCCGGCGCAAGTCCCTGACCCAGATCAAGTGCCGCCCCTCAAAGCGAGGCGCCAGGCTCGATCAGCAGCTCCGGGGGCAGCACGATGCCCGCCTTCAGGCCTTGCCCGTCCGGGCCCCGGCCCAGCTCGAAGCGCGCGCCCAGCAACTGCGCATAGCGCGACACGATGGCCATGCCCAGGCCCACGCCTTCGCCCATCCATTCGCGCTCCTCGCCCTGCACCCAACGCTGCAGGATCCGTTCGCGCTCGGCCCCCGGGATGCCGGGGCCGTTGTCGATCACCGACAGGTGCACCCCGTCGGCCTGGCGCTGCAACTCGACGGTGATGCTGCCGCCCTCGCCCGAGGCCGGTCGCCCATAGCGCAGGGCGTTGTCCAGCAGGTTGTTGAGAATGCCTTCCAGCAGCGTAGGGTGGCCCATCACGCGCAGCGGCTCATCGAGCCCGCGCCCGCCCAGGTCGATGCCGGCGGCATCGGCACGCGGCAGCAGGCGCAACACCGCATCGCGTACCAGCTCATCGAGGGCCACCGGCACGGCCTGCATCTGGGTGCGGGCCTCGTCGGCCAGGGCCAGGGCCAGCAGTTGATCGACCAGGTGGCTGGCACGGGCCTCGCTGCCCACGATGCGCTGCAACTGCATGCGCCAGGCCTCGGGCTCGCGCTGGGCCAGGCCATATTCGGCCAGGGCCCGGATGCCGGCCAGCGGGGTGCGCAGCTCATGCGCCACGTTGCCGGCAAACTCACGTTGGGCCTGCACGCCGCGGGCCACCCGGGCCAGCAGGGCATTGAGCGAATCCTCCAGCAGGTGCACATCTCGGGTGTTGGCCTGCACCTGCAAAGGCGTCAGGTCCTGGGCGTTGCGCTGGCCCAGCGCCTGCTGCAGGCGGGCCAGGGGCTGCAACTCGGTGCGGATGGCGCGCCCCAGCCAGGCCGCCAGCAGCACCAACAGCAGCACCTCAGGGATCACCGAGTACAGCAGCAGGTTGCGCAGCAGTGCGCTGCGGCTCTGTGTGGTCTGGGCCATGATGACCTCGAAGGCCAGCGGCTCGGATCGGCGCAGGCGCACCGCCCGCAGGGGCTTGCCCTGGTAGTAGATGTCGGCAAAGCCATACACGGCTTCGTCGGTGTCGGAGATCGGCGGCATGTTGAGCCCCGAGTGCCCGGCCAGCAGGCTGCCGTCGGGCCGGCGTACCGCAAAGTACACGCTCTCAACCTGGTCGAACAGCACCGCCCGCACCTCGCGCGAAGACAGCATCAGCTCCAGACCGGCATCGTTGGCGCGCACATTGCTGGCCACCGAATACGCGTCATCCAGCAAAGACCGGTCGTAGGCCGCCTGGGTGAAATGGCGCGCCAGCGAGATCGAGACCACGGCCCCGGCCAGCCAGGTCAGGCCCAGGGGCAGCAACACATGGCGCAGCAGCCGCGAGCGCAGAGAAGGCAGGGCCAGGGTGGCCGCCCCGGCGGCGCCCGTCATGCCTCGGCCTCCAGCAGGTAGCCCAGGCCGCGCAGGGTGCGGATGCTGGCACCGCTGCCCACCAGCTTTTTGCGCAGCCGCGAGATGAAGGCCTCCAGGGCGTTGTCGGCCAGGGCTTCGTCAAAGCCCGACAGCTTGTCAGCCAGGGTGCGCTTGCTGACCACCCGGCCCGGTGGGGTCATCAGCTCCCACAGCACCTCGAACTCGCGCGCGGGCAGCTCGAACCAGTCGCCCTGCAGGCTCAGGCGGCGCGCCTTGCGGTCCAGCGTCAGGGTGCCCACGGTGGTGATGTCCTGGGTGCCCTGGCTGCGCCGCACCAGGGCCCGCAAGCGGGCCTCGACCTCGGCCAGGTCAAAGGGCTTGCCCAGGTAGTCGTCGGCCCCGGCATCCAGGCCGGCGATGCGCTCCTCGGTGCGGTCGCGGGCCGTCAGCACCAGCACCGGCACCTGGTCCCCGCGGGCCCGGGCGGCCCGCAGCAGGGTCAGGCCGCTGCCCAGGCCCTGGCCCACCTGGCCCACGGGCAGGTTCAGATCGAGCAGCACCGCATCAAACAGCTGGATGCGCCAGAAATGGTCGGCCTCACCCAGTGTGGCGGCCTCATCCACCCGGTGGCCCGCCTCACTCAGGCTGCGCACCATCACGTCCCGGAGCACGGCGTCGTCTTCAATCACCAGAATTCGCATGCTTGTCATTCCTGAATGGCAGGATGCAAGCCTACCCCGATTCGCCCACCTTGCCTGCGCCAAGGTGTTCGGCGGCACGAGGCAAACGCCGTCCCCCCGGTTGACCGGTCTGCCCAAGGCCATTGGCGCTCCGTGAACCTGGGGAAAACACCCAAAAGTCAGGTCCTGGTCAGGTTCAGGTCAGGGACCATGAGGCATAAGCTGTAACGATGAGCATCCGACAGATTTCCATGGCCGTGACGCTGGCCTGTGCCTGCGTCACGGCCGCGCTGGCCCAGACGGCCGCGCCCACCCCCTCCGTGCTGCGCCTGGAGCAGGTGCTGCAAGGGGCCCGCAACAACCTTGACGTGCAGTTCTCCAACGAGCTGGCAGCGGCGGCGCGGGCCGACATCGTCAGCGCCGACCACGCCCCGCTGCCGGTGCTGACCACCAAGGCCAGCCAGATGGACCTGCAGCATGGGTTGGGCAGCGGCAGCGTGCTCAATGAGAAGCGCATCGACAAAAGCGTCGGCCTGGACTGGACCTGGGAACGCGGCAACAAGCGGGCCTTGCGCACGCTGTCGGCGCAACGCGCGGCGGATGCGGCCCAGGCCGATGTGGACGACACCCGGGTGCTGCAACTGCAGGCCGGGCTGACTGGCTTCTACGATCTGTTGGCGGCCCAGGAGCGGCTGGCCGAAGTGCGCGCCATCAGCCAGAGCGCCAGCCAACTGGCCGGCACCGCGGCCCAGCGCGTGCGCGCCGGCGACCTGGCAGCCCAGGATGCCGCCCGCACGGAGATCGAGGCCCAGCGCGCCCAGGGTGATGTGCGCCTGGCCGAGCTGGAGCGCCAACGTGCCGGCGCGGCCCTGAGCCAGGTGCTGGGCCGCAGCACGGCCACCGCGCTGGAAGTAGCCCCCGACTGGCCGGCCCTGACCCCACCGGACACCGGCACCGACCTGGTGGCCGTGGTCGATGCCCGCGCCGATGTGCGCGCCGCCCAGGCCCGCGTGGATGCCGCGCAGTCCGCGCTGGACAACGCCCAGGCACTGACCCGCAGCGACATCACCGTGGGGGCCTCGCTGGACCACTACCCCGGCACCTCGACCCGCCTGCTGGAGCTGCGCCTGCAGATGCCGCTGCAGACCCACTACGCCTACCAGGGCGAGATCGCCCGCGCCCTGGCGGGCCTGAACCAGGCCCGCACCCTGCTCGAACGCGTGCGCCTGAACGCCTTGCTGGAGCTGCAAAGCCTGCAGCAAAGCCTGCTGGGCACCCTGGCCCAGGCCCGCAGCTACGAGACCGAGATCCTGCCGCGCGCGCGCCAGGTGGCGGCCGGCGCCGAGCTGGCCTACAGCAAAGGTGCCATCCCGCTGGTGGATCTGCTCGATGCTCGCCGGACGCTGCGTGCCACCCTGATCGAAGCCGTCAACGCGCGCGCCGAGCACGCCCGTGCCCAAGGCCTGTGGCTGTTGCGCACCCAACCCCAGCGCCTGCTGGCCACCCCCTGATTCACACGGCCCCCTTTCACGGCGCCCCAACCCACTTCTGCCTACCCCATGCGCAAGCTCCCACTCCATCGCCTCTGCACCCTCGCTGTTCTGACCAGCGCGCTGCTGTCGGCCTGCGGCCCAGCCCCCACGCCCAATGCCGCCCCGCAACCCGCCACCCCCATCGTGCAGGGCCAGCAGTTGCGCTTTCCGGCCGGTCACCCCCAACTGGCCCTGCTGCCCACCCAGGCCGCCCGGCCCGCCCAGGACATCACGGTCGAACTGCCCGCGCGCATGGTCTGGAATGAAGAACGCACCCAGCGCATCTACCCCGCCTTTGCCGGCCGGGTCACCCGCATCGATGCCGACGTGGGCCAACGCGTGCAGCCCGGCTCGGCCCTGGCCCATCTGGCTTCGCCCGATTTCGGCCAGGCCCAGGCCGACACCGCGCGCGCCCAGGTCGATGCCCGCCTGATGAACCAGGCCGTGCAGCGCCAGCGCGAACTGTTTGCCGCCGGCATCATTGCGCGCAAGGATCTGGAGCAAAGCGAGGCTGACGCCTCGCGCGCCCAGGCCGAAGTGGCCCGCGCCCAGGCCCGCACCGCCCTGTATGGCGGCTCGGCCCAGGTCAACCAGCAGCTCAGCCTGAGCAGCGGCATCGCCGGCGTGGTGGTGGAGCGCAACCTCAACCCCGGCCAGGAACTGCGGCCCGACCAATCGGGGCCCGGCGTACCGGCCCTGTTCGTGGTCAGCGACCCAGCCTCGCTGTGGGTGCAGATCGATGCCCGCGAGATCGACACCGGCATCCTCAAGCCCGGTGCCAGCTTCGAGCTGGAAGTGGCGGCCTACCCAGGCACCCTGTTCCAGGGCAAGGTGCTGGCAGCGTCCGATTTCATCGACCCCAGCACCCGCACCATCAAGGTCCGTGGCCTGGTGGCCAATGCCGACCGGCGCCTGAAAGCCGAGATGCTGGCCACCGCCCGCGTGCACCAGACCTTCAGCAGCGGTGTGGTCGTACCCGCGGCCGCCATCACCCTCAATGGCACCCACCATGCGGTGTTCGTGCAGACCCAACCCGGGGTGTTCGAGCCGCGTGACGTCACCCTGGTGCACCAGGGGCCCAAAGAGGTCGTGGTGAGCAAGGGCCTGCAGGCCGGCGAGTTGGTGGTGTCGGACAACGCCCTGCTGCTGGCACGCCAGTTCCACGTGGCCCAGGAAGACTCGATCGGCCGCAGCGACAGCCCGAAGAGCGCCCCCGCCACTGAAGGCAAAGAGAGCACCGGCAAAGGGAACGCCCCATGAGACGCCTGATCCAGTACGCGCTCTACCAACCGCTGTTCATCGTCCTGGGCACCCTGCTGTTTGCCCTGGCCGGGGTGATCGCCTTCAAGAACCTGTCGGTCGAGGCCTTTCCCGACGTCACCGACACCCAGGTCACGGTGATCACGCTGTTCCCGGGGCGGGCCGCCGAAGAGGTGGAAAAGCAGGTCACGCTGCCGATCGAGGTGGCCCTGTCGGGGCTGCCGAATTCGATCCGTGTCTTCTCGCACACCCAGTTCGGGCTGAGCTTCATGGTCGTCACCTACGACGACAAGGCCGATGTGAACCTGGTGCGCCAGCAGGTCAGTGAGCGCCTGCGCGGCGTGGACCTGCCCGCCGGCGTCGAGGCCGAGATCGCGCCCAACGCCACCCCCGTGGGTGAAATCATGCGCTACCGCCTGCGCGGCGACGGGCTGAGCACCACCGACCTGCGCACCCTGGAAGACTGGGTGGCCGAACGTGCGCTGCGCCAGGTGCCCGGCGTGGCCGATGTGGTGGCGATGGGCGGCTCGATCAAGCAGTACGAGGTGCAACCCGACCTGGACAAGCTGCGCGCCTACCGCCTCAACTTCCAGAACCTGCTCGATGCCCTGGGGCGCGGCAACTCGAACGCGGGCGGCAGCTATGTGGCCCAGGGGGCTCAGCAGTACACCATCCGCGGCCTGGGCCTGCTCAAGTCGTCGGAAGACATCGGCCGCATCGTGGTGGCCGCACGCAACGGCACCCCGATCCTGATCCGCGACATCGCGCAGGTGAAGATCGGCGCCGTGCCCCGTCTGGGCGTGGTCGGCCAGGACCTGGACGACGACGTGGTGACCGGCATCGTGATCATGCGCAAGGGCGAGAACCCGAGCGTGGTGCTCAAGGGTGTGAAAGACAAGATCGCCGAGCTCAATGAGCGCGGCCTGCCCCCGGGCGTGAAGATCGAGCCCTTCTACGACCGCACCTGGCTGATGGACAAGACCCTCACCACGGTGTTCCGCAACCTGGTCGAGGGCGCGGTGCTGGTGTCGCTGGTGCTCTACATCTTCCTGTCCAACCTGCGCGCCAGCCTGGCCGTGGTGGTGGTGATCCCGCTGGCCCTGTTGGCCACCTTCATGGGCCTGAAGATCATGGGCGTGCCGGCCAACCTGCTGAGCCTGGGAGCCATGGACTTCGGCATCATCGTCGACGGCGCCGTCATCGTGATCGAGAACATCCTGCACCGGCTGGCGCAGAACCGCGAGGACATGCCCGATTCGGAACGCAAGCAGACCATCATCGACGCGGCCAACGAAGTGGGCCGCCCCACGCTGTTCTCGATGCTGATCATCATTGCCGCGCACATCCCCATCTTTGCGCTGCAGCGCCACGAAGGCCGCATCTTCCAGCCCATGGCCTTGTCGGTGACCACGGCCCTGATCGGCTCGCTGGTGTTCTCGCTCACCCTGGTGCCGCTGCTGGCCTACTGGATGCTGCGCCGCAAACTGCCCCACCACGACAACCGCGTGGTGACCGCCGCCAAGGGCTTGTATGAACCCGTGCTGGGCTGGGCGCTGAACCACCGCCGCAAGGTGCTGGGCATTGCCGTGGCGGCCTTCGCCATGTCGGGCGTGGTGGCCTCGCGCCTGGGCTCGGAGTTCCTGCCTGAGTTGAACGAAGGCACCACCTGGATCAACTTCGCGCTGTCACCCAACGTGTCGACCGAAGAGGCCGCGCGCATCCTGCGCATGGCTCGCAAGGCCTTGCTGACCGTGCCCGAGGTGCGCACCACCGTGTCCAAGGCCGGCCAGCCCGAAGACGGCACCGATCCCAAGACCATCAGCATGGCCGAGATCTTTGTGGACTTGAAGCCCGAGCACGAATGGCGTGCGGGCATGACGCACGACAAGATCATTGACGAGATGGACCACGCCCTGTCGGCCATCCCCAGCATCGACCCGGCCTTCTCGCAGCCGATCCGCGACAACGTGCTCGAATCGATCTCCCAGATCAAGGGGCAGATCGTGATCAAGCTCGCGGGTGACGACCTGGCCGAGATGCGCCGCATCACCGAAGCCATCACGCGTGAGGTCAAGCAGGTGCAGGGGGTGTCGCGGGCCGAGATCGACCGCGACGGCCAGGTGCCGCAGTTGTTGATCGACATCGACCGCGACCGGGCCGCCCGCTACGGCCTCAACGTGGGCGACATCCAGGACGTGATCGAGGCCGCCCTGGCCGGCAAGGCCGCCACCAGCCTGTGGGAAGGCGAGCGCAAGTTTGCCGTGGCCGTGCGCCTGCCCGCCGAAGACCGCCTGGTGGCCAAGCTGGAACGCACCCCCATCCCCACGGCCGACGGTGGCTATGTGCAACTGGGCGCGGTGACGCACATCACCGAAACCAGCGGCGCCATGAACATCGCCCGTGAGGCCGGCCGGCGCACCACCGCCATCGGCATCTTCATCAAGGACCGCGACATGGGCTCGGTGGTGGCCGACATGAAGGCCCGGGTCGCCAAGATCGACATCCCGGCCGGCTATGTGGTGAACTGGTCGGGTGAGTTCGAAAACCAGGAACGCGCCATGAAGCGCCTGTCCGTGGTGGTACCGATTTCGCTGCTGCTGATCTTTGTGCTGCTGTTCGATGCCTTCAAATCCTTCAAGATGGCCTCGCTGATCCTGCTCAACGTGCCTTTGGCCCTGGTGGGCGGGTTTGTGGCACTTTGGATCTTCGGCATCCCGTTGTCGGTGTCAGCGGCCATCGGCTTCATTGCCCTGAGCGGCCAGGCCGTGCTCAACGGGGTGGTGATGCTCTCGGTGTTCCAGCAGTTGCGCAAGGCCGGCCACACGGTGTACGAAGCGGCCCGCATCGGTTCCATGCAACGCCTGCGCACCGTGCTCATGACGGCCATGCTGGCCGCCCTGGGCCTGCTGCCCATGGCACTGTCGCGTGAGATCGGCTCCGAAACCCAGCGCCCGCTGGCCATCGTGGTCATCGGCGGCCTGGTCACGGCCACCTTGCTCACCCTGGTCGTGCTGCCCTCGCTGTACGTGTCGTGGTTCTCGCGGGCCAAGAACGCCAAGACCAGCGAAGGTGCCTCCTGAAGGCCATGACCCAGGCTGCCCTGCCCAGTACGGCCGTGGTGTTGCTGCACGGCCTGTGCAGCACACCCGACGAGTTGCTGAGCGTGAACGGCCCCTTGCGTCAGTTGGGCTGCAGTGTGGTTCCCTTGCAGATCGCAGGCTATTCCTTCGATGCCGAGCACCCCGAGGCACCGGCCCAGCGCTTTGAGCACTGGGTCCGGGCCGTGCACGCCTGCGTGCGCCATCAGCGCGAAAGCCACCAGCGCGTGGTGCTGGTCGGCATCTCGGCCGGGGCCGGCCTGGCCCTGAGTGCCGCCATGGACCCGGCCACCCCGGTGGACGGCCTGGTGCTGATGTCCACCACCCTGCGCTACGACGGCTGGGCCATTCCACCCTGGCATTTTCTGTTGCCGCTGGCGCTGTACACCCCGATCGGGCGGCTGTGGCAGTACAAGGAAAAGCCCCCCTATGGGGTCAAGAACGAACGCATCCGGGCCTGGATCGCGCGCGAGCTGGAGAACCGGCGGGTGTCACGTGCGGGCAGTGCCACCCTGGGCGTGAGCTACCTGCGCGAAAACGACCGGCTGCTGCGCCGCCTGCGCCGACATCTGGGCCAGGTCATCTGCCCCCACATCCTGGCTTTGCATGCCGAAGAAGACGAGGTTGCCAGCCCGGACAATCTGCGTCTGCTGGCAGTTGGACTATCATCCGCGCCTGTCTCACTCAAGACGGTTACCGTCAGAAACAGCTTTCACATGATCAGTATCGACAATGATCGGCAGCAAGTTGTTCGCGAAACCGTCGATTTCGTGCGCTCGCTGCCCGCGAGCTCTCCTGTGCCCCCGATCTGAGCTGCCAGCCGCCTCCAACATGACTCCCGATATCGACCAGACCATTGCCCAGATCCTGGTGGACAAGTTCCACATCGAAGCCGAACGGGTCAAGCCCGACGCGGCCCTCGAGGACCTGGGTCTGGACTCACTGGCCCTGATGGAATTCGTCTTCGCCATTGAAGACGCATTTCAGCTTCGCATTCCCGAAGAACGCCTGGACCCGCGCCAGGGTGGCATCACCCTGCAGCACCTGGCCGGCGTGATCCGCGAACACCTGGGCACCAGCCCTAAACCTGCAGGCGCATGAGCAGCACCGCAGCCCGCATCGGGGTAGCGGGCCTGGGGCTGATCAGCCCCCTGGGCCACACCCCGGAAGCCTTCCAGGCCAAAGTGATGGCCGGTGAGTCCGCGGTCGGCCCCTGGCTGCTCGACCTGCCGGGCATCGACCCGGTGATCCTGCCTCTGGCCCGCTGCGATTTCAACGACGGTGCGGTGCGCACCCCTTCACGGGTGCCGGCCGACCGTGGCACCTCGATGGCCCTGACGGCGGCCCAGTCGGCCTGGGCCGCCAGCGGGCTGGACATGGCGGGGCTCGATGCCGAGCGCGTCGGCCTGTACTGGGGCAGCGGCATGGCCGGTGCACACAGCTTCGACGCCAGTTGCCACACCTTGTACGGCGAGCACAAGCGCCTGCGCCCGACCACTGTGCTGAGCACCATGCCCAATGCCGCAGTGGCCGAGATCAGCCTGCAGCTCGGCATCCGCGGCCCCTCACTGACCTACGCCTGTGCCTGTGCCTCGTCGGCCGTGGCCATCGGCGAGGCCCTGCGTGCCCTGCGGGGCGGCTGGATCGATGTGGCGGTGGTGGGCGGCCATGAATCCATGCTCAGCCCCGGCGTGCTGGCCAGTTGGCAAGCCATGCGGGTCATGGCCCCGACCGGTCCTGAAGGCAGCCTGGCGGCCTCGGCCTGCCGCCCTTTCTCGGCCGACCGGCACGGGTTCGCCATGGGCGAAGGCGCTGCGGCCCTGGTGCTGGAAAGCCCGGCCCATGCCCTGGCCCGGGGTGCCCAGCACACGCTGTGCCTGTCAGGTTACGCCACCAACAGCGATGCCCGCCACATCAGCCAGCCCGATGCAGCCGGCCAGGTGCGCGCCATGCAGGCCGCCCTGCGTGATGCCGGCCTGCAGCCACAAGACATCGGCTACGTGAATGCCCACGGCACAGCCACCCAGGCCGGCGACCGTGCCGAGGCCGAATCGCTGCAAACGGTGTTCGGGGAACGAGGGGTGGCGGTCAGTTCCACCAAGGCCATTCATGGGCATCTGCTGGGGGCCGGTGGCGCCATGGAACTGGTGGTGGCGTTGCAAGCCCTGGCCACTGGCCAGGTGCCTCCCACCGCCCACCTCCACCAGGCTGACCCGGCCTTTGCACTGGACCTGGTCACCGGTGCAGCCCGCGCCGTGCCGGGCTTGCGCCACGCGATGTCGAATTCATTCGCCTTTGGCGGCACCAACGCCGTGCTGATTGCCAGCCTGGCTTGAAGAGTGCCGCGAACCGGCCCTGCGCGGGGCCGGTTCATGCCGGGTTCACATGCCCAGCAGATGGGGTTCGCCAGCCGACGAACCCAGGTAGCCGCCCCGGCGGCTGCTTTGGACCGCACTGGCGTGCTGATCGCTCAGGCGGAACTGGCGCACCACGCTGGCCAGGCGATCCGCCTGCTCACGCAGCGATTCGGCGGCGGCGGCCGACTGCTCGACCAGGGCCGCGTTCTGCTGGGTCATCTGATCGATCTGGTTCACGGACTGGTTCACATCGCCAATGCCGGTGGACTGCTCGGAGGCCGCGGCCGTGATCTCGCCGATGATGTCGCTCACGCGCTGCACGCCGGAAACGATCTCGTCCATGGCCGACCCCGCGTCTTCGACCAGCTTCACGCCGCCATCGACCGCGCTCACGCTGTTCTTGATCAAGCCCTTGATTTCGCTGGCGGCCTCGGCCGAGCGCTGGGCCAGGCCACGCACTTCGCTGGCCACCACGGCAAAGCCACGCCCCTGTTCCCCGGCACGGGCCGCTTCGACGGCTGCGTTCAGGGCCAGGATGTTGGTCTGGAAGGCGATGGTGTCGATCAGTCCGATGATGTCGTTGATCTTGCGGCTGGAGGCCGAGATCTCATGCATGCTGCTGATGGCCTGGCGCACCACCGAGCCGCCGCGCACCGCGGCGGTAGAAGCCGAACCCGAGAGCTGGTTGGCCAACTGGGCCGACGACGCCGTCTGCTGCACATTGCCCGTCAGGTTGCTGATGGACGACACCGTGGCCTGCACGTTGGATGCCGTCTGCTCGGTGCGGCCCGACAGATCCTGGTTGCCCGAGGCAATCTCATGGCTGGCAGTGGCAATGCTTTCGCTGGCGTCACGCACCTGCGACACCATGGAACCGAGCCCGGCCTGCATGTCGGCCAGGGCGTTCAGCAGATCGGTCACCTCGTCTTTGCCCTCGGCCTCGATGCGGCGCGACAGATCGCCCCCGGCAATGGCCTGCGCGGCCTGGCGGGCCACCTCCAGTGGGCGGCAGATCGAGTGCATGTTCAGCAGGGTCAGGGGCACCACCACGATCACCGTGATCACCACGGCTGCCGCAAACAGCAGTTGGGTCTGCTTGGACACCCGGGCCTGATCGGCCACGGCTTCATTGACCTGGGCCGTCAGGCTCTTTTCGATGGCGGCCACGGCCTTCTCAGCCTCGTCGTACTGGGCCACCGAGCGAGCGCTCATGCGGTTGGCAGTGGTCGCGGACTCATACCCGCCCGACTCCAGTTGATTGGCCACCGAGGCAAACTGATCTCGGTAGGCCACCAGCTTCTGGCCCACGGTTTCCAGTTCAGGCTTGTTGCCCATGGTTTCGCTGCTGGCCATGCGCTTGATCATCTGATCAGCCCGGCCCAGCGACTCCAGCCATTTGGCCCGCAGCTGCTTGACCTGCTCGGGCTTCTCGTACTGGATGATCATGTCCTTCTCGAACCGGCGGGTCTGCCCCAGTTCGGCGCGCAACTCCGCCAGATTGCCCATCGAGGCATAGGAGTGGGTCATGAAATCCTCACTCATGGTCTGGATGCGGAACATGCCCAGCATGCCGGCGCCGCCCAACAGACTCAAGAGTCCCAAGACCACCGCAATGGCACCGATCATCCGGAAGCGGATGGTGAACAAGCGCATCAGCGCAAACACATTCATACAAGAACCTCCGGGTGGCACTCAGAAATGACAGGCCTCACCTGTGAAATCTGGACAGGGCACAACGTGTGAAGAATTCCCCAGTTTGCCAGACTTTTACGTCTGAAACAGGTCCAGAACAACCCGAGCGACTTCAGGGTCTCCAGCGCTTGAGCAACAGGGCATTGGTCATCACGCTGACCGAGCTCAAGGCCATGGCAGCACCGGCCACCACCGGGCTGAGGAAGCCCAATGCCGCCAGGGGCAGGCCCGCCACGTTGTAGGCAAACGCCCAGAACAGGTTCTGCCAGATCTTGGCCACCGTGCGCCGTGACACCTCCAGCGCCTGGCCGACCAGGGCCACGTCGCCACGCATCAGCGTGATGCCGGCAGCGTGCATCGCCACATCGGTCCCGGTGCCCATGGCCATGCCCACATCGGCCGCGGCCAGAGCCGGGGCATCGTTGACGCCATCGCCCACCATCAGCACCGTGGCACCCGCCTGTTTCAGATCGCGGATGTGCGCCGCCTTGTCGGCCGGCAGCACCTCGGCCATCACCTCGTCCGGGCCCAGGCCCAGGCGTTGGCCCATGGCCAGCGCCGCGACCCGGTTGTCACCCGACAGCATCAGGATCCGCAGCCCACGATCGCGCAGCCCCGACAGGGCCTGGGCCGCGCCCGGTTTGGGTTCATCGGCAAAACCCAACAAGGCGCAGGCCTCCAGCCCCTCGGGCCGGCGGCGCATCAGCACCGACACCGTCGCGCCCTGGGCTTGCAAGGCGGCCAGCGGCGCCGGCAACCAGCCGGGGGCCAGTCCCAGTTCATTCATCCAGCGCAAGCTGCCCAGCAGCCATGCCTGGCCGGCCACCTCGCCCTGGCTGCCGCGCCCGACCACCGCCTGCACCGCGTTGGCCGCCTGCAACACCAGCCCACGCTGTTGGGCCTCGGCCAACACCGCCCGGGCCAGCGGGTGCTCGCTGCCGGCCTGCAGACTGGCCGCCGCCAGCAACAAGGGCGACGGCGCCAGGCCGGGTGCGGGCTCGAACGCCAGCAAGCGCGGCTGCCCCACGGTCAGGGTGCCGGTCTTGTCGAACACCACGGTGTCGACCCGGCGAGCCAATTCCAGCGCCTGGGCATCCTTGATGAGAATGCCATGGCGTGCCGCCACCCCGGTTCCGGCCATGATGGCCGCCGGTGTGGCCAGGCCCAGCGCACAGGGGCAGGCAATCACCAGCACCGCCACCGCATGGATCAGCGCCGGCTCCAAGGCCCCGGCATGCCACCACCAGGCCCCGAGGGTGATCAGGGCCAGGCCCAGCACCACCGGCACAAAAACGGCAGACACCTGGTCGGCCAGCCGCTGGATGGGCGGCTTGCCCGCCTGGGCGTCCTCCACCAGCCGGATGATGGCTGCCAGCACCGTCTCCTGACCCACGGCCGTCACCTGCATCAGCAATCGGCCTTCGCCATTGATCGAGCCGCCGGTCAGGACGGCGCCCAGCGCCTTGGGTACCGGCAAAGGCTCGCCGGTGAGCATGGATTCATCGACCTGGGACTCGCCCTCTTGCACCAGACCGTCCACGGGCAGGCGTTCGCCCGGTCGCACCACCAGCCGATCGCCTACCAGCACCTCACCCAAGGGCACGTCCACCTCGCCCTCGGCCGTCAACAAGTGGGCCTGATCGGGACGCAGGGCATGCAAGGCGCGGATCGCTGAGGTGGTCTGGCGTTTGGCGCGGGCCTCCAGCCACTTGCCCAGCAGAACCAAGGTGATCACCACGGCCGAGGCCTCGAAATACAGGTGGGGCATCTGATCGGGCGGCGTGTTCAGCCACAGCCAGATCGACAGGCCATAGCCCGCGGATGTGCCCAGCGACACCAGCAGGTCCATGTTGCCCGTGCCCGCTTTCAAGGCATGCCAGCCCGCCTTGTAGAAACGGGCGCCAAGACCGAACTGCACCGGCGTGGCCAACAGCCATTGCCACCAGGCCGGCAGCATCCAGTGCCGGCCCGCCAGGTCGCCCAACATGGGCACCACCAGGGGCAATGACAGCAGCAAACCCAAGGCCACCGGCCCGAAACCCGACCACGGCGACAGCTCGGCGGGATCTTCCAGGCCGGCCACCCGGGGCTCATAACCGGCGTCCCGCACCGAGCGACGCAACAGGGCTTCCGCCTGGGGGCTGGCCTGCACCACCACCCGGGCCGATTCGGTGGCCAGGTTCACGGTGGCCTGCTGGACACCAGGCACCTTGCGCAGCGCACGCTCAACCCGGCTCACGCAAGAGGCACAGGTCATGCCGCCAATGCCGATGTCCAGCGTGCAGACGTCGGTCGAAGCCGGCTCGGACCGGGGGGAAGCGTCAATCGAAGATGGAGAAGTCATGTTGACAAGCCTAAAGCCTCCCACCATGGCAAGGTCAATGAAAAAAAGAGCCGCCAAAATACACCGCAAGGCTTGACCTTCCCACGGTGGCAAGCTTGATCATCACCCCCACGGTCTGAATCCAGACCCCTTCAGGAGAAAGCTCATGGAACATCAATTTCAAGTGCAGGGCATGACCTGCGGCCATTGCGAACGCGCCGTCACCCAAGCCGTCAAGGCTGTCGACCCTCTGGCCCAGGTGCAGATCGACCGCCCAAGCGGTCAGGTCACGGTACAAAGCGAAAAACCTCGCGAACCCCTGGCCGCGGCCATCGCCGAGGAAGGCTACGCCGTCGCCGCATGACACCGAGCCCACAGCGCCGCCAAGACACCGGGCCCGTGCAGATCGGGGAAGCGGCTCGCCTGGCCGGGGTGTCGGCCAAGATGGTCCGTCACTACGAATCATTGGGCCTGCTCGCTGCCGTGCAACGCACCGACAGCGGTTACCGCCTGTATGGTCAGGCCGATGTGCATCGGCTGCGCTTCATCCGGCGCAGCCGCGAGCTGGGTTTTTCGATGGCCGAGATCGCCGAACTGCTGGGCCTGTGGGGCAATCAGGAACGCACCAGCGCCAGTGTCAAACGCATCGCCCAACACCATGTGGATGAGTTGTCGCGCCGCATCGCGGCCATGCAGGCCATGCAACGCTCGCTGCAACACCTGCTGCAGTGCTGCTCGGGTGACGAACGCCCGGAATGCCCGATCCTGGACGACCTGGCGGGCCTGCATGAGGCTGAAGCCAACCCCTGTGCGGGCTCGTGCCCATCGGTAGAACATTGACACAGATCATGTCGATGATACCCCGTGGGGTATCAAATTCAGTCTTCAACAACCCTTCTGGAGCTATTCATGACCAAGAACGTCGGCGGTATCGACCGCATCCTGCGCATTGCCGTGGGCGCCGTGCTGGTGGCCCTGGCAGCCACGGGCACCGTGGGGCTGTGGGGCTGGATCGGTGTTGTGCCGCTGGCCACCGGTCTGCTGGGCTGGTGCCCGCCTTACCAATTGCTGGGCTGGAACACCTGCGGCCTGCGCAAGGATTGAAGCGGTTTCAGCGCCACAGCGCATAGGCCACGCCAATGGCCGCCAACAGGCCCACGGCGTCGGCCACCAGGGCACACACCAGGGCATGGCGGGTGTGGCGGATGCCCACGCTGCCGAAATACACGGCCAGCACGTAGAACGTGGTTTCAGTCGATCCCTGGATGATGGCGGCCAGGCGTCCCACAAACGAATCCACGCCGTGGGTCTGCAACACGTCGACCATCAGCCCACGCGCCCCGGCACCTGAAAGCACCTTCATCAACCCCACCGGCAAGGCGGGCAGAAAAGCCGTGTCCCAACCCAGGGCCGACACGCCCTGGCCCAACCAGCCCATCAGGGCATCCATGCAGCCAGCCGCACGGAACGCCCCCACCGCCACCAGCATCGCCACCAGGTAGGGCACGATCTGCACCGCCACGCTGAAGCCTTCGCGGGCACCGTCGATGAAGGCCTCGTAGACCGGTACCCGGCGCCAGCTGCCCACCCCGAGAAACAGCATCACCAGCGCCACAATCAGAAAAGCCCCCACCGCCCCCGTGAGGCGAGAAGCCTGCTCGGCTGGCAGGCTGGCCAGGCCGGCCACCAACGCCAGCAGGCCAGCCACCGCCGCCAGCCCGGTCAGCCAGAAACGGGGCCGCCACCAGGCCATGCGCTGGGCCACCGCCACCGCCAGCACGCCGGCCAGCAAGGACGTGAGGGTGACCACCAAGGTGGGCAAGAAAATATCGGCGGCATTGAAGGACAGCAGGCCCTGCTTCAAGGCCACGCTCTGCCGGATGGCAATCACCGAGCTCGGGATCAGCGTCAGGCCGGCGGTGTTGAGCACCACGAACATCACCTGCGCATGGCTGGCCACCTCCGGCTGGGGGTTGAGCGTCTGCAACTCCCGCATGGCCTGCAAACCCAGCGGCGTGGCGGCATTGTCCAGACCCAGCAGGTTGGCCGACAGATTGAGCGTCATCGCCCCTTGCGCCGCATGCCCGGCCGGCACCTCCGGAAACAGACGTCGCAGCACCGGGCTGGCCAGCCGCGCCAGGCTGGCCACCATGCCGGCCTTTTCGCCGACACGCATCAGGCCCAGCCACAAGGTCATGATGCCGGCCAGGCCCAGCGACAACTCAAAGCCCGACCGGGCTGAATCGAACATGGCCCCGAGCAGGCCCGGAAAGGCCGCGGCATCCCCCCCCACCAGCCAACGCCACAGCGCAGCGGCAAAAGCCGCGCCGAACAGACCGACCCAGACAAAGTTCAAGGCCATGGCGAAATTTCAGTCAAATGTCAGCAAATATCAGCAGATTTCAGCCGAAGTCAGCGCACTCAGAAAGGCGGCGAATCGTCCTCGTCTGCCGAGGCTGCCGCCCCCGGGGCCACCGGCTGCGCGGCCTGGGCCTCCGCCGGGGCCAGGCTGGGTCGCTGGGCTTCGCCCCCCAGCGCATTGATCAGGTCGGGCAGCATCTGCACCAATTCACCGGTGGCGATGGCCACATCGGCGTCAAAACCACCGTCGTCGGCCGATTTACCCTCGAACACCACGTCCTGGAAACTGATTTTCTTGAGCTGCATGCCCTCGGTCAGCATGAAGGAGACCCGGTCATCCCAACTCAAGGCCAGCCGGGTGGGCAGCTTGCCCTGGGCGATGTGTTGCTTGACCTCGTCGTTGTCGAGCGGGTGGCGGGCGTAGCGCACCACCGACTTGGATTCATCTCCGGCCTTGAGCTCGCATTCCTGCTCAATGGCAAAGCCCGCCGGTGGCTCCTGGGTGGTCAGCCACTCGGCCATGGCGCTCACCGGGCTGATCTGGGTGTCGAGCAGGGCCACGGCAAAACCATCGAGCGACTTGACCAGAGCGGTCACCACCTCATCGGCCCGCCCCTGGCTGCCCGCTTCGATCATCAGCAGGCGCGCCGACTGATCGATCCAGACCAACACCGAGCCCTGCTTGGAAAAGGCCATCGGCAGCAGGCTGTGCTTGATCTCTTCCTTGAGTTCCTTGGTTTCCTTCTTGCCGGGCTTGCGGCCGGTGGTCTGCTCGATCTGCTGGGCCCGTTCCTTGGCCTTGCGATTGAGCACCGAGCCGGGCACGCTTTTCACCTCGATCATGAACTTCAGGATCCACTGCCCGCCCACCGACTCCAGCAAGGGGCCGTGGGCATCGCCACGGGGTTCGACCCAGCCGACGGATTTCTCCTGGCTGGCACCGCATTCCACGTAGCGCACCTTGTCGAGCGCCGCTTCCACCTCTTCCATGGAGGCCGTCCAGCCTTCACCCAGGCGGTAAACAATCAAATTCTTGAACACTGAAATCCCTTGAATCAAAAAGGCATCCGGGAACTGTGAATTTCGACAGGTCCCCACCCCTCCATTGTGAGGGCTGGCGGGGGCCTGCAGCTTTACTTAGTCTCACCGCCCACTCATGGCCGCGAAACAGCATCCCAGCAGACTGGGAACCCTGTTGATGTGCCCCCCGGCACGCCAGCTCCCCTGAAAGGAAAGCCATGAAATCACTGACCAAGATCGGATGGTCTGCCTACCTGCTGGTCGCCACGGCCTGCATCGGTCTGGCCCAGGCGGCCCCCACCACGGATGGGGTGACAAACACGCCCTCCCCACGCAGCATGCAGTTCAGCGACTCAGGCCACCATCGACCCGACCCGGCCCGCCGACTGGCCCGATTCGAACGCCACAGTGCCGAACTCAAGGCCCGGCTCAAATTGCGGGCCGATCAGGAAACCGCCTGGACGGCCTTCACCAACGCGATCAAACCGCCGGCCTCCCCACCCACCCGGCCTGACCGGGCCGAACTGGCCCAGCTCAGCACGCCTGAGCGCCTGGACCGACTGGAAACCCTGCACCAGCAGCGCGCTCAAAGCATGGGCCAGCGGCACCAGGCGACCAAGGCGCTTTATGCAGCACTCGATGCCGAACAGCAAAAAGTGTTTGATGCCGAAGCCCAGCGCCTGATGGCCCCCAGGTCAGGCCCAGAACACGGCATGCACCACCCCCATCACCCAGCCTGAGAAAAGGAGGCCAGCACAACACAGGACGCCAGACCCTTCCAAGATTGATCACGCGCAACCCCCCAGCACCGTCAGGTCCTGGGGGGTTTGTTTTTTGCATTATGAAATTTACGAGTCAAAATGCCGCGGAAAACCCTGGGGATAGCGCAAGAACAACTCGGGGTTTGTCCACAGCCGCCGCGCAGCGATCCCAGTTGTCCCCGGCCAAGCCCGAAATTCCCAGGCCTCGTCCCACAACGTTTGAAGTGTGACAAGTATTTGATTTAAATAGAAAAAAGTGACTTATCCACAGAAAAGTACCTTGCTTACTACTACTACTATTTAAATAAATTAAATACAAAGAAGAAGTCAGGGACACCCGCACGGGTCCATGGAAGACGCGTTTTTCTTGAATGGGGTGCTGTGGTGAGCAACGAATCGGGCGTCTGAAAAACAAGTTCAAAGGTCTTCGGCCACCCTGACCACACAGGCCGTCCGACCTGAACAGCCTTGATGACCCGGTTGTGCGCTGCCCAGAGCACCAGAAACCCCTGTACAAGCTCTTTTTTTCCAGGTCCGGCAGGGTGACCCCTTGCATCACAGGCCAGCCTTCGCCAACTCAGGCGCTCCAAAATCGTTGAAGCAGGGCTCAGGCCACAGCAGATGGGCAAAAAAGCCCTGTCGCGCGTCCCTTCAGCCAACGGCGTTGGTTGACTGTTGTTTTATTGATCAACGCTGTTCGAGCCCTCCAAAGAGGGTCTGCACGGGACAAGTTTGGGGATAAATCCAGAACAAGCCCCTGCTTGTCCACAGGCTGGCGCATCAAGCCAAAGTTGTTGATGAAAGTGAAACACCTTGAGAGCAGAGCTGCGCACAGGCTTCAATCATCTGCAAGTTATTGTCAAAGATAGAGAAAGATGAGTTATCCACAGACTAGGACGCCCCTTACTACTACTACTATTTCAATATATTGAATACAAAGAAGAAGTCAGGGACAACTGGGTGGCCCCAAATGTGATTGAAATGCGGGTCATAAATGATTTCCGCTCTTTTCCGTCGGTCTGGAATGTAAAAATTGCCCGTTTTGGCGCTTTGAACGCGTTTTTGTCGCCAGAATCACGGTTCGCTGCTGGGTCTGTGCCCTGGCAAAACCTGTTTGTCCTCCCTTTTTTGATGCTTTTTTCTGTTCCAAACACGGATGGGTCCGGTGAACGTCGCCTGCATGGGTGGTGCTTTCACACGCCGATACCCATGCGCTGCGATGCCAACCGGTTACGGTGGACGGGCTGCGCACGTTCATGAACTGGATGGGAAACCCGGGGCAGGAGCAGGCCCGAAAGCTCAGCTTGCAGCGCTATCAAGTGCTCGACACCGAAGCCGAGGCCCCTTTTGACGAATTGACCCAGTTGGCCACCCGTTTGCTGGGGGTGTCGACGGCCTTGGTGGGCTTTCTGGATGACCCACGCTGGTGGTTCAAGTCCCGGGTGGGGTTTTCGCTGGAACAATTGCCCCTGGAGCAGTCGTTTTGCCGCGAAATGTTGTCCACAGGTCAAATGCTGACGGTGGATGACGCCAGCATCGACCCCCGTTTTGCCCAGCATCCTCTGGTGTTGGACGGGCCCCAGATCCGCGCCTATGCCGGCGTGCCTTTGATCAATGATGAAGGCCATCTGCTGGGCAGCCTGTGTGCTTTGGATTCTTCGCCACGTCAGTGGCTCGAAGCGGATCGGGTCCAACTGCGTCTGCTGGCCGATCTGGTCATGGCACGCCTGGAATTGCGCCGTCGCCAGATCGAGCTGGCGGCGACCCATCAACGGCTGAGCCACAAGGAGCGCCTAGGGGCGGCCTGTGAACAACAGCTGAACCAGTTGGCCCGTTGGATGCCGACGGCGATCTATCAATTTCGCCTGTCTTCGCCCGGTGTCGGGTCGTTTCCTTTTGCCAGCCATGCGTTCCTGGATCTGTTCGGCTTGGCGCCGGAGGTCTTGAAAGCCGACGCAGCGCCGTTTTTTGAGCAATTGCATGCCGATGACCGCGAAGCGATGAGGCAATCGGTGCTGGCTTGCGAAAAGACGCTGACGCCCTGGTCCATGGAGTTCCGCAGCCATCTGCCAGACGGCCGGCTGGAGTGGTTTCAGGGCAAGTCGAGGCCGACCATGGAGCCTGACGGCTCGGTGCTCTGGCACGGGCTTTTCATCCGAATCTCTGACCGCCGCCGTGCCGAGCAGGAACTGCGCGAGGCCGAGGCACGCTGGAAATTCGCACTCGAGGGGGCTGCTGCCGGGGTCTGGGACTGGAACATCGAAAGCAACGAGCACTATTTTTCGCCTCAGTACCGCGCCTTGTATGGCTACGGCGAGGCTGAAGCGTTGCCGGGCGACGATCCCGATGCCTGGGTGCATCCGGAAGACCTGGCCGCCCACCAGGCGGCCCGCCAGCAGCATTTCGAGGGTGTCGCCCCTTTGTTTCGCAACGAGCACCGGGCACGTTGCCGCGACGGACAATGGAAATGGATCCTCAGCCGTGGTCTGGTGGTGGCCCGGGATGCCCAGGGTTGCCCCTTGCGCATGATCGGGACCCACACCGACATCACCGAACGCAAGTTGACCGATGAGGACAACTTCCGGCGTGCCTACTATGACCCGCTGACCAGCCTGCCCAACCGGGCATTGATGGTGGCCAAGCTGTTCGAGTGGCTGCAGGCTTGCCCGCCCGAAGGGTCGGGTGCCGTCATCCATGTGGATCTTGACGGCTTCAAGCGCCTCAACCATGCGCGAGGCCATGGCCAGGGCGATGTGCTGTTGCGCAGTGTGGCGCGGCGGTTGAGTGAATCGCTGGGCCCGGACGCCATCCTGGCCCGCCTGGGAGCCGACGAGTTCGTGGTGCTGTTGCCACATCTGCCGCGTTCTGCATCGTTGCTTCCGTGGCAACAGGCTCAGGCCCTGGCCGAGCAGTTGCGGGTGGCCTTGCTGCAACCCCTGCCGCTGGGAGACCAGAGCTTCAGCGTGACCGCCAGCCTGGGCGTCACCGTGTGCCCACAACTCGATCAGGGGTCGGATCAGGGGGCCTACCCCGACGCTGAAGATGTGCTGCGCCAGGCTGACGCCGCCATGAACCATGCCAAGGCCACCGGGGCCAACCGGGTGGCCTTGTTCGAGCCCGGTATGCAGACCGAGATCGAAAAGCGGTTTTTGATCGAAGAAGACCTCAAGCACGCGCTGCAGGATCAGCAACTGTCGCTGCACGTGCAACCCCAGTTCAGCACCGGGCAGGTGGTGATCGGGGCCGAATTGTTGATCCGTTGGCAACACCCGGTGCGAGGAGCGGTGTCGCCGGTGGAGTTCATCCCTGTGGCCGAGACCTCGGGCCTGATCGTGCCCCTGGGTGAATGGGTGCTGGAGCAGGCCGTGCAGGCCTTGCTGCAGTTGCAGGCGGCCGGGCTGGCGTTTCCGTTGTCGGTGAACGTGAGCCCCAGGCAGTTCCGCCAGCCTGATTTCGTGGAGCGGGTGCGCGCCCTGTTGCAACGCAGTGGTGCCCCGGCCAACCGCCTGATCTTCGAAATCACCGAAGGCTTGCTGCTGGAGCGTTCAGACAGCGTGCAGTCACAGATGAACGAGCTGATCGCACTGGGCATCCGTTTCTCGATCGATGATTTCGGCACGGGTTTTTCCAGCCTGGGCTACCTCAAGCGGCTGCCGATCCATGAGATCAAGATCGATCGCAGTTTCATCGATGGCATTCCAGAGGATGAAGGCGATGTGGCCATCGTGCGTTCGGTGCTGTTGATGGCGCGCCAGTTCCGGCTGCAGGTGATTGCCGAAGGGGTGGAGAACGAACGCCAGGTGGCGTTCCTGTTTGCCCACGGATGCGATGGGCTGCAGGGGTATCACTTTGCGCGCCCCACCCCCTTGTTGCCCTGGCTGGCCAGCTGTACCCGGGGCGAGGCCCCGGCCTGACGCCGGGACCCGCAGGCCTGCCCTGCACTTCAGTGCATCGGCTGCAGGTTCTGGTTGCGGCTCAGGAACTGGCTCAGTTCCTGATCGGCCATCGGCTTGCCGAAGGCGTAGCCCTGGAAGGCATGGCAGTCGTGGCGTGCGAGAAAGTCTTGCTGGTCACGTGATTCGACGCCTTCTGCGATCACCGCCAGCCCCAGGCTGCGGCCCAGGTTGATGATGGTGCGCACGATGGCCGCGTCGTTGGGATCGGTGAGCACATCGCGCACGAAGGACTGGTCGATCTTGAGCTGGTCCAGCGGCAGGCGCTTGAGGTAGCTGAGGCTGGAGTAGCCGGTGCCAAAGTCGTCCAGCGAGAATCCCACCCCCAGGTTTTTCAACTGACCCATGCGTTCAATGATGGCGTCCATGTCGTCCACCAGCAGGCTTTCGGTCAGCTCCAGCTTGAGCCGGTCCGGTCGGGCTCCGTGGGCGTCCAGTGCGCTGATCACGTGTTGCACAAAATCAGGGTGTTTGAATTGGCGTGAACTGACGTTCACGGCCACGCTCAGGGACTCGGTCTCGACCTGTCCGGCCCAGCGTGCGAGCAGGCTGCAGGCCGTGTCGAGCACCCAGCGCCCGATGGGAATGATCAGCCCGGTATCTTCGGCCAGCGGGATGAACTCGGCAGGTGACACCATGCCGCGCACCGGGTGGCGCCAGCGCACCAGTGCTTCCACCCCACTGACGTGCCGGCCCTGTTCGGTCTGTGGCTGGTAGTGCAGCATCAGCTCGCCCCGGGCCAGTGCCTGGCGCAGTGCCGCTTCCAGGGTGGCGCGGGCACTGACTTCGGCCTGCATGGCCGGGTCGAAGAAGCGCAGCGTGTTGCGCCCGGCCGTCTTGGCCTGGTACATGGCCAGGTCGGCCTGCTTGAGCAGTTCGCTGATGCCGCTGTTGCCATCCATGAAGGGGGCCACGCCAATGCTGCAACTGCTTTCATGCTGTTGGCCGGCCAGCAGGAACGGCGCCGCCATGGTGGCCAGCACCTTGCCCCCGATGCGGCTGGCGTGTTCGATCACGTCCTGGTGGGCCTGGCCCAGGTTTTCCAGCATCACCACGAACTCGTCCCCACCCAGGCGGGCCACCGTGTCCGATTCACGCACGCAGGCGCTCAGGCGCCGCGCCACCTGGCGCAGCAGCTCGTCACCCTGGTCATGGCCCAAGGTGTCGTTGAGGGTTTTGAAGTTGTCCAGATCGATGAACAGCAAGGCCCCGCCTGCGCCGGTGCGTGTGCTGCTGGCGAGTGCATGCTGCAGGCGGTCCATCAACAGCTGGCGGTTGGGCAGTTCGGTCAGGGCATCGAAGAAGGCCAGGCGCTGGATCTGCTGTTCCGCCTGTTTGCGGGCCGTCACATCGGTGTTGATCGACAGAATCGCCTCAGGCGTACCGAAGGCATCGTGCACCAGGGTCCACCGGCTCTCCACGGTGAGCGAGCTGCCATCCTGGCGCTGTTGTTCAATTTCGCCGCTCCATTCGCCGTCTTGCAGCAGGTGCGCGGGATCAAGATCGAAGTGCAGGTGCTCACGTTCGATGCACAGGCCGATCTCGGGGTCCAGGGCCTGGGCGGCGGTGAAGCCGTACAGGCGTTCAGCTCCCTTGTTCCAATAGCTCAGCCCGCCATCGATGCGGCGCACGATGATGGCGTCTTGGGCCTTGTCCAGCAGCGACGCTTGATCGCGGATCTGGCTGTCTGCGGCCAAGCGGGCCAGTTCGGCGCCGGCGCGCGCGGCAAAGATGTGCAGGGCCGACACCAGAAAGCTGGTCTGGGCCAGCGGTCGCTCGAACAGGGCAAACACCAGGCCCACCGGTTCACCGGCCGCGTTGTCCAGGCGCCGGCCCACATAGGCCACCGCCGGCGCGTGCCCCGCCATGCCGGGATAGGCACAGGCCAGTTCTTTGCGCACCAATCCCATGCCGTCTTTCAGCACTTGTTCACAGGGGGTCCCGGCGAGCAGGTAATCGGCTTGGGCGATGGCCTGCCCAGCCACCTGGGCCGCAATCAGGCGCAGGCGAGCGGGTGAGTCTGCCGTGGCCGGTAGCAATCGGGCCACGAAACCGGCCTGCGCATCCAGGGCCTCGGCCATGTTGCGGGCCAGTTGATCGAAGAACGCCGTGCCGGTGCTGGCCGACACGGCCGTGGCCAGCTTCAGTACGGCATGTTGCAGGCGGTTCTGCTCTTCCTGGGCCCGCAGGTTGCTGATGCCAAAGGCCAGATCGTTGGACAGGGACTGGAGCAACTGCTCTTCGGCATGGCTGATCCGGCACGCTTCGTCCGAGTGCAGTGTCAACAGGCCCAGACGGCGAGCGCCGACGCGCAGAGGCAGGCACACCAGGCCGCGCAGCCCATGTTGCAGCGCCTTGGATCTCCAGGCCGCCCAGTCCGGGCTTTGCTGCAGATCCGCCAGGATCAACAGTCGTCCGTCGAGCAAGGCCTGGGCCATGGGGCTTGGCGGGGCATCGGCCTGGTCCAGTTGTTCCAGAAATCCACCACCCTGGCCGTATCGGGCCACGGCCCTGATCTGCTGCTGGGGCTCGTCCAGCCCCAAGTAAGTCACCCAGGCCAGGCGGTAGCCGCCGATGTCGACCAAGGTGCGGGTCACGTCCTCCAGCAGGCCCAGTTCGGTGTTGGCACGCACCAGCGCTTCGTTGCAGGCGCTGAGGGTCAGTTGGGCCCGAGTCAGGCGCTGCTGGTCGCGCGCGGCGCGTTGCCGTTCGGTCACGTCGGTGGCGATCACCAGCCGGGCCGCCTCACCGTCGAAGGTGATGGTGTTGGCTGTCACTTCCACATCCATCAGCGTGCCGTCGCGCCGGCGGTGGCAGCGTGGCGTGTTGATCTGCACGTCACCGCGCTGGATCGATGCCAGTCGCTCCTGACGCGAGGCTTCGCTGTCGTCGACCCAGAATTCGGGCGCCTTCATGTGGCGCAGTTCCTCATGGCTGTAGCCGTAGTGCGCCACCATGGCCTTGTTGGCGGCCAGCATGCGCATGTCACCGATGCTGTGCACCCACATGGGCTGTGGGTTCAGGTCGAAGAGCAATCGGTACTGGGCTTCCGAGGCCTGCAATTTGGCCCCCAGGCGCTGGCGCTGAATCACACCGCCCAGTGTCAGGACCAGGATCTGCAAGTTGGTTTCATCGCGCAGGCTGAAGGCCTCGGGTCGGCCCGAGACCACCCGGATCACCCCCAGCACCTGCTCGCCCGCCTTGAGTGGTGCCACGATCAACGAGCGCACTCCCAGTGCGCGGGCCAGCGAAACCTGGACGCGCGGGTCTTGCTCAGTGTCCTGGCAGCGCACGGTGTTGTTTTGCAGCAGCACCTGGCCTGCCAACGTGTCGTGCAGCGCGATGCGCCGGCCCACATAGGCACTCAGCGTGCCGGCGCAGGCCATGCAGACACAATCCAGCGCGTCCACCAGCTCGACCGAGCTGCCTTCGGCACCGGTCAACTCGGCAGCGCGCCGGGCCATCAACTCCAGAACGCCGTCCAGGTCGAGTTCGGCGTTGGCGATCTCTTGCTGCATGCGCACGATGGCCAGCCGGGTTTCAACCTCACGCTTGCGGGCATCGATGTTCTCCAGGGCCCCCTGCACTGCCACGGTGGTGCCCTGTTCGTCACGCACGGCTTCGCCGATCAGCCGTACCCAGATGGCCTGGCCGTCGGCGCGGCGCAGCATCAGTTCAAGCTCGAACCGGGCGCCCTCGCGCACGCAGGCCCGGTAGGCGGTGTTCAAGCGTTGCTGATCGTCGGGCAGGTAGAAGGCAAAGGCCTGTTCCGCCGTGATGGTGGTTTCGGGACTCACACCATGGATGTGGGCCACTTCGGGCGACCAGACAAACTGGCGATCCGGCAGGGTCAGGATCCACCCGCCGACTTCTGCCACCTGCCCGGCAATGCGCTGGGCCTGTCTTTGCAGTTGCTGCCATTGGCGAGCTTGGCGGTTCTGTGTCTCTGCGTCGTTCCAGCGGGATTGCTGGCGCCCGAACTCCAGCAGCAGCAAGGCTTGCGAGGCCAGGGCGTCCAGGGCTTCGCGTTGTTCGGTGTCCAGCTCTCGTGCCTGCGAATCAGCGACACACAGCATGCCCATGCGTTCGCCGTCACGGCTGCGCAGGTCCACGCCGGCCAGAAAGCACAGGCCGGGCGGCCCCTGCACCCAGGGGTGGCCGGCCCAGGCCGGGTCCTGTTGCGGAGAAAACTGGCGGATCGTCCCGTCTGCGGCCTCGGACCATGCGGCATGCAATGCACTTGTCCACCGCATGGGGCCCAGTGTGACCCCGGTGCCGGCCACCACCACGGGGACCTGGTCCTGCCACACCGCAAACCAGGCCTGGCGCGTACCGCACAAGGTGGCTGCCAGGCGCACCAGACGATCAAAGTGGGGGGCAGTGGCCAGATCGGGCAGGTGGGGGGTTGACGCTGCGGAGACCGGACGGGTGTCCGTGCTCATGACCGTGCCCGAGCGGCACATCGAAGATGGCACTGGAGACCGGTCGGCAGGGCCGGCTGCCCAGGCGAGAGGGAATAATCAATGAAGGCGCTCAAACGGACAACTCACAGCCCTTGCGAAAAAGTAAAGCAAGGAAATTGTGACCAATGGTTTCAGATGGCAGAGGGGTCGTCAATTGGGGCTCGACACAGGACTGACATTTTTGCAACGGAATCCAGCAGCAGCGTTTTTGGGGCGAGTGTGTTACATTGCGGGATCGCCCTTGGCGACTGACTGCGCCTGTTCACTGGTTGAGCGGATGCGCCCACCCCCGGCAGAGGGGGTTGTCGGTCCAGCCCTGCTTGTGGCGTGTCCGTCAGCTCACGCACCATGCGGGGCGCTGGCGGCTTTCCCCTTCTGTTGACGCTGCCACTGCTGGCGCGTTGCCGGGTTCGCGCCAGTTGTGGCCGGGTTCTCTGGTTGTTCAGGACGGGCTCCCTAGGCATTTGGGGCTGCCAGTATTTTTTGTCCGGGACCATTTGGTCACAGCTGACCCAGGTCTTTTCAACCCCTTGATGATTTTCAACTCGAACTCAACAACTGCTTCAGACCCCATTCAGATGGGCAAGTACCGAATTGCTGCCTGCGCCCGCGAACTGGAAGACGGCGCTTTTGCCTCCCAGGTTTCCATCGCCAGTGGCCGTGGCAGCGCCAGTACCGACCGGGTGATGCGTTTCACCCCCCAGTTTTCGACACGTGCCGCTGCTTCGGGCTATGCCATCGAACAGGGCATCCAATGGGTACGCGACCTTGCGCGCCCTCAACTCCTGACACCGTAATTAAAGGAAAGCACCATGGCCAAGGAAGAGCTGATTGAAATGATGGGTGTTGTGAACGAAGTGCTGCCTGACACGCGTTTCCGTGTCACGCTGGACAACGGTCACGAACTGATTGCCTATTCGGCCGGCAAGATGCGCAAGAACCACATCCGCATTCTGGCTGGCGACAAGGTGTCGCTGGAACTGTCGCCCTATGACCTGAGCAAGGGCCGCATCAAGTTCCGCCACATCGAAGGCCGTGGCCCGATGGTGCCGCGCCGTCCGCGTTGATCGCTGCCAAGGGCTGAGTCGCTTCAGCCCAAGGTCTTTCAGCGATTGAGCTGTCAGGCCATCCATGACCAGTCTGCCTTGCGTGCGGGCGTGGTTGCAAACCCCACCTGGCGTGGGGTTTCGTGTTTTCAGGGACGCTTCAGTGGCGATGCCCAGCTCAGGGCCACACCGTGGCTGAGTTCAAAAGGCAGTTCGACCGGTTGGGCTGCGGGTTCGCCGCGCAACACCAGGGTGCAGGGTCCTTCGCCGCGTGTGGCCAGGCGGTGTTTCAGTGCCTGGGCCCGTGCATTGCCCGCCTCGTCCGGGGCAGGGCTTTGCAAGCGCAACTCGGTGGCCCCCAAGAACAGGCTGATTTGCTGCACGCCTTCGTCGAGCAACACAGGGCCGGCTTGAAGATCGGGACCCAACAAGGCCTGGTAGCGTGTCAGCGAGGTTGGCAAGGCCTGCACGGCGATGTCCAGTCTGGCCACGCCCAGGCTGCCATTGGGGTGCAAACGATCGGCTGGCAACTCGGACACCCGCAGCGCCCGCGGGCTGATGTCACCGCACAGAAACGGCAGGTCGGGGCTGGCATGGCGCGCAGTCTGCCAGCGCAGTTGGGCCCCGTCGGGGCGCAGGCGGGCGCCGTCAAAGGGGCCCTCCAGGCTGAGCAGGCCACGGGCGCGCGCCGCGTTCAACACCTCGGTGGTGTCGCCGGGCAGCAGGGCGAAGTCGACCAGGCCTTCGCCGGCATTTTGCAAGGTGTTGTACCAGCGCTCCTGGGGGGCTGGGCCCTCCCAGGCGATCAGTTCCAGGTAGCTGCCGTCCTGGAACACCACCAGCGCGTTGTGCGAGGTGCGTCCGTTGTGCCGCCCACCGATCAAGACCTGAAAGCCCAGCGCCCGGTAGTCGGTGATGGCCTGATCCAGCCTGTGCACGGCAATGACGATGTGATCGAGTGGCAGGGGCATGGCGGTTCTTTCTAGTCGTCGAGTTTCAGATGGGTCTGGCGCACGAACAAACCCCAGCGTTCATATTCATCCTTCAGGTGGCGGTCGAGGGCTGGGCCGTCGGTGGCCATCACCTCAAAACCTGCCAGGCTGAGTTTCTGGTGGATGTCCGGGCTGTTGAGTGTGGCCTGAAAAGCGTCGGTCAGTTGCCGTACCGTGGCTGCGGCCGTGCCCGAGGGGGCAAAGATCCCGATCCACGAATAGGCCTCGAAGCCGGGATAGCCCGATTCGGCCACGGTGGGGACCTCGGGCAGTTCCGGCAGGCGTCGTGCCCCGGTGACGGCCAGTGCCTTGAGTTTGCCGGCTGCAATCTGACTGCGCAGCGCGGCATAGCTCAGCAGGGTCAGGCTGGTCACATCGCCGAGCACGGCCTGCACCGCCGGGCCGCCGCCGCCGAAAGGCACGTGCAGCACAAAGATGCCGGCGCGCCGCTTGAGGTCTTCCATCACCAGGTGGTTCATCGAACCCAGCCCGGTGGAGGCATAGCTGAATTTCCCGGGCGCTTTGCGGGCCGCTTCGATGAAGCCGCGCAGATCACGCGCCGGTACTGAAGCCGATGCAGCAATCACCAAAGGGAAACGCAAGGCCAGCGACACGCCCGTGAAATCCTTGAATGTGTCGTACGGCAGGCGTGGTTTGGCGATTGGGTTGATGGCATGGGTGTCGAAGCTGACCAGCAGGGTGTTGCCATCGGGGGCTGATTTGGCGACGTATTGCGTGGCCACCTGGCTGGCGGCCCCCGGGCGGTTTTCGATCACCACGGGACGGCCAAGCTTCTCGGACAGGCGCGGCTGCAGGATGCGCGCCGCGATGTCGGTGCTGCCTCCCGGTGGAAAGGTGATCACCAGCTTGAGCGGGGTGTCGCTGTCGGCTCGGGCCACGGGCGACAGCGCCAGGGCGGCTGCGCCCAGCAGGCTCAGGGCGTGGCGGCGGTGCAGAGGGAGGTCGGACATGGGCAGACTCCTGGTGGGTGGCAATGTTGGAGAGGGGTCAACCCATCCACTGGCTGACAGGTACGGCAGTGTCCTGCAATTCCTGCGAGATCACGTCGACCAGGGCGGGGCCGTCGTGCATGAGGGCGGCCTTGAGCGCGGCTTCGAGTTCGGATGGGTCTTCCACCCGCCAGGCCTTCACCCCAAAGGCTTCGGCCACGCGGGCGTGCTGGGTGCGGTTGAAGTCGACTGAAAAATAGCGCTGTTCATAGCCCGTCTTCTGGCTGGCCTTGATCCAGCCATACACCGAGTTGGAAAACACAATCATCTTCAGCGGGACGTTGCGCCGGACGATGGTCTCCAGTTCGCCGCAGGTGAAGCCGAAGCTGCCGTCACCCATGACCGACACCACCACCGAGTCAGGCTGCCCGAAGGCCGCCCCCACGCCGGCTGACATTGAAAAGCCCAGCGCGCCGTGCGCCCGGTTGGTGATGAAATGCCGCCCTGCCTGGGGGGCATTGAAGTAGGCCGAAAAGTAAGGGCAAGGTGTGCCCGGATCGGCCACCACGATGGCCCGGGCCGGCAGCAGCCGGTTGAGCAGATCGACCACCCGCTCGGGCTTGATCGGGCGGTCCAGCGAAGCGGCCAGCGGGGCAAAGAAAGCCTGCTTTTCAGCCCGTGCCCGGGCGGCCAGGGCTCGGCCATCGGCCACATCAGCCGGTCGCCGGGCGGCCCGCTGGGCCACCGCGGCTGCCAAGGCCTGCAGGCCCAGCAGGGCATCGCCCACCAGAGCGACGTCGGTGCGGTAGTTGGTGGCAATGGTCATGGGGTCCACGTCCAGGTGCACGATGGTGACGCTGCGCGGCGGCATCTGCCAGTGCTCGGTGGTGGTCGAGCCGGCGCGGCAGCCCACAAACAGCACCAGGTCGGCTTGCGCCACCACGGCGCGGGTGGCGGCCACGCCGCCGTTGGTGCCCACCACCCCGGCATTCAGGGGGTGCGTGTCGGCCAGGCTGCCCTGGCCACTCACGGTGGTGCACACCGGCGCGTTGAGGTGGGTGGCCAAGGTGGCCAGGGCCTCGCAGGCGCCAGCAATCACCACCCCGCCGCCGCAGATGATCACGGGGGAGCGAGCGGCCACCAGGCGCTCGGCCGCCTGCTCGATGGCCACCGGATCGGGCGCGCTGCGGTAGGCCGGTACGTGGTCGTGCCCGGGCTGGGCCCAGACATCGGCAGGGTCGAGCGCATGCTTTTGCACGTCGTAAGGCAAGGCGATGTGGGCCGCCCCGGGGCGGCCCGTGGTCATGGCCCGAAAGGCGCTGCGCACCGCGCCGGGGATCTGGTCCACCCGGTCGATGGTGGTGTTCCACTTGGTCAGCGGCTTGTACAGCGCCTGCTGATCCAATTCGGTCAGCGGAAACTTGCCACGGGCCCCCACCGACACATCGGAGGTGATGCCCAGCACCGGCACCGACGACTCATTCGCTTCCACCAGGCCCGGCAACAGGTAAGTGGCGCCGCCGCCACTGGGGCCTTCGCACACGCCCACCTTGCCAGTCACCCGGGCATAGCCGTCGGCCATGTAGCCGGCACTGCGTTCGTCGCGCGTCAGGATGTGGTCGATGCCGTGGTCCAACCGGGCCATCGCGTCATAGAAAGGCAGGCTGGTATCACCGCACAGGCCGAAGATGTGCTTCACCCCATTGAGTTGCAGCATGCGCACCAGGCCGTCGGCGCCGTTGAAAGAAGAGCTCATGGACCATCCATTGCGTGAAAGTGGGGCTGCTGCCAGCAGCGGGTTGGCCTCGAAAGGCATGTTTCGATTTAAGTATACTTAAATCAGGCGACGCGTCCAGAGGCACAATCCAGACCCATGAAAGCCCCCATTTCCTCGATCCGGCGCGAACGCGGCAGCGGTGTGTTCAATACCTTGCGTGAGATGGCCATCAGCTGCCAGCTCAAGCCGGGCGAACGCTTGAGCGAGATTGAACTGGCGGCCCGCCTGGGTGTCAGCCGAACCCCCGTGCGCGAGGCACTCAACCGGCTGGTGACCGAGGGGTTTCTGCAGCCCTGCTCGCGGGGTTTCATGCGGCGCCCGCTGGATGTGCAGGAGACGCTCGATCTGTACGAGGCGCGGGTGGCGGTGGAACGCGAATGCCTGCGCCTGGCCCTGTTGCGTGGCACCCCCGAGCAACTGGATGAAACACAGGCTTTTTTGAGCCACAGCCGTGGCGTGCCTGCCGATACGCCCATGGCTGAGTTGGTTGCCCTCGACGAAGCTTTTCACCAGCGTCTTGCCGCCATGTCGGGCAACGCTGAGTTGCAGCGCATGCTGGCGAGCCTGAACGACCGCATCCGTTTCATCCGTTGGATTGACATGGAGCACGTGGGCCGTGACTCCACCCAGCAAGAACATCAGGCCATCCTGGAGGCCTTGCGCCGTCGCGATGCGGCGGCGGCCGAACAAGGCTTGAGTGAGCACATTGCCCTGCGCCGTGACCAGATTGCCGAGGCCATCCGCCTGGCGCTGGCCCGTCTCGAAGCCGCCTGACGCAAGGCCGGCGGCATCGGCTCAGTCGCTGAACCACACCCCTTTGGCGATGGCTGCGGCATTGATGCCGCCATAGGCAGCCAAGGCCAAAGCCTGGGCCGCAAACACCCCGGCCAGCCCCCAGCCGGCGCGCCAGGCCAACCAGCCGCCCGCCGCTGCAATCACCAGCCGAGCGATGTTGCCCAGCACCGGCCACAGCAGGCGCCCCGCCCCTTGCGAAGCAAAGTACAGGATCAGACCCAGGCCGAACAGCCCATACACCGGCCCCACGATGCGCAGGTATTGCGCCCCCACCGCCTGCATGCCGGCATCGCTGTCGAACAGCGACAACCAGGCGTGTGGAAAGGCCGCGGCTGCCAGCCCGATCAGCTCGCACAGGGTCACCGCCATGGCCGCCCCGATCCAGGTGGCGCGCAAGGCCCGGTCACGCCGCCCTGCCCCCATCGCTGTCCCCACCATGGCGACCAGCGGCCCCCCGAAGCCAAACACCAGCGGGACCAGCAGGTACTCCAGCCGCGATGCCGTGCCATAGCCGGCAATGGCCTCAGGCCCGAAGCGCCCGGCCAACCCGGTGGCTATCGCGATGGCCACATTGGTCGCCACCGTTGAGATTGCACCGGCCAGGCCCACGCGCAAGATGTCACTGAACAAAGGCCAGCGCAGTCTCGCATCGGCCCAGGTGGGGCGCAGCAGGCTGCGGGGCGACAGCAACCACAGACCCAGCGCCACCGAGCCGCCTGCGTAATACAGCAGCAGAGCCAGGGCGCCGCCGGCAATGCCCATGGCCGGCACCGGGCCCCAGCCGAAAATCAGCAGCGGTGACACCGGCAGCAGCAGCAGCGTGCCCACGCTGATCACCTGAGCCGGCAGGGCCATGTTGCCGGTGCCCCGGATCACCGAGGCCAGCGAGTTGAACAACCACACCAGCACGGCGCCGGCAAACACCCAGTTCGAGTAGGTCAGCGCGGCTTGAAGCGACCCTCCCTGTCCGCCCATGGCGGCATACAGGGGGGCTCCACCCAGCAGCGCCGCCGCCGTGAAGGCCAGGCCGAACAGGCCCGACAACACCAGCGCATGAAACACCAGCGCGTGGGCATCGTGGCGCCGATGGGCGCCCAGCGCCCGGGCAATGGCCGAGGCAATGCCCCCGCCCATGGCGCCGGCCGACATCATCTGCATCAACATCACCACCGGAAACACCAGCGCCATGCCCGCCAGCGCATCGGTGCCCAGCCGGCCCACAAACCAGGTTTCGATCAGGCCAGCGGCGGCCTGGGCCACCATCACGACCACATTGGGAGCGGCCAGGCGCAGCAAGGTGGGCGCGATCGGCCCTTCCAGCAGCAGCCGGGTGCGCGGGTCCATGGCTGGGGGCTGGGTGGGGGCCGCCGTAGCGGCGGTGGTGGCGGTGGCCAGGGCAGGTCTGGGATGCATGGTGTCTCGATGGCCAACGGACCGAAGGGCCTTGGCTTAAATAGATGTATATGCATCAATTATGGGTGACTTGTCCATTTCCTGCTGGCGCGCGCAAGACACGGGTCCGCGCGCGCCGGATCAGGGGGGCTTGGACGGCAGGCCGATCAGCCTGGGGCGGCTGCAGAGTCGACCTTGTGCAGAAAGGCCAGCGTCACGCGTGGGCTGGCGTTGAGCAGCTTGGCCAGTTCCTCGATGTCGCTGCCCAGAGCCGGGTTGTCCCAGCCTTTCATGGTGTGGCGGGCCAGGCGTGAGGCCAGCACCACGTTCTGCACACTGGGGTGATCGGCATGCTTGCCGTCACTGATGCGGATCAGCAGCCGGGGCAGGTGCCACAGGCGCAGCAGCGCCTGACGCAGGTCGTCGAGTTCGACATTGAGCAGGCTGCGCTGCGCCAGCACGCTGCGCAGACCCGGGTCGCGTTGCTGGGCATGGCGCACCTGCAGCATCAGGTCAGGCGCATGGCACCACATCAGCAACTCTGCGAAGTCGTGCAGAAAGGCGGCCTCGTGGATCATGTCGATGTCGGTGTCACTGCGGTGCACAGCAAAAGCCATGGCGAAATGGGCCGCGCGCTCGCTGCGTTGCAGCACCTCGTACAGGGCCTCCAGTGCCTCGGGCTGTTCACGCAGGCGATCCTCGACCGTGGGTTGTGGCCCGAATCGGTTGAAGAACGGCGTGATGCCTGTCATGACCAGCGCACTGGTGATGCTCTCGGTTTCCGTGTCGTCTTCATCGCGGCGCAGTGTCGCCACATGGGCCATGAACTTCACCGTCATCAAGGGGTCGGCGCGCAGCACCGGCCCCAGGTCGCCAGGCCCGATGTCGTCCTCGCGGGCCCGCAGTTCCTCCAAGGCCTGGGCCGTGCTGGCCAGCACCGGAATTTCGGCCCGCATGAAGTGCCGTACCCAGGTGCGCAGGTCGCGCAAAGGCCACTTCAGGAACACGGGGGCCGGCGTTTCATCGCTGGCGTGGGGGGCGGTGATGTCCATCGGTGGATTGGGCAGGGGAGAGTCCGGCTAGTGTCATTTTGTGACTGCCGCAGGTCAAGGTCTTCGTGGGACCGTGCTTACCCTGGCCTCCCGTGTTCGACGGCCCGGGTTGTCAGACCCGGGCTTGCATGGGTTGCCAGCGCCAGCCGGCCTCTTCCTGAGCCGCCCCATCGATCACAAAGCCCAGCTTTTCGTAGGCCGCCACCGCATTGAGCGAGGCATTCACCGTGAACGGTGCCGTGTCGGCCTGCTGCTGGAGTGCGTGTTCGCGCGCCACCTGCCACAGGGCACGGGCGATGCCCCGGCCTTGCCAGCGTGGGCGCACGAACAGGTACTGCAGCTTGCGCACGCCCTGCAGGGCGATCACGCCGCAGGGGTCGCCGCCTTCGGCGTCCAGCGCCACCCAGAACGGCTGCTGTCCATCGCCCAGGCGCTGGCGCAGCCCGGCCCGCGCGTAGCTCGCCAGCACCCGATCACGGGCACTGGCTTCCAGCGTGGGCCAGATCGAGCGGATGGTGGCAGCCACCATCAGGGCCTGGATCGCATCGGTGTCACCCGGGCCCGCGGGCCGGATGGGCCAGGCCAAGGCACTCTGTGGCTCGCGCGCGCTCATGCGTCCACCTTGGCATTCGTTTCGGCATCCCGCGCCGGGCGACGCTCCTGCAAGCGGTTGGCCACGCTGATCACGGCCTGGATCGAGGCGGTCACGATGTTGTGGCTCATGCCCACACCAAAGCCGCTGCCGGCCACGCCTTCGAGTGCGGCCTCGACGATGGCCAACGCCTGGGCATCGGCACCGCTGCCGGTGGCGCGTTCTTCGTAGCTGTCCACCCGCATCGGCAGACCCAAGGCATCCACGGTGGCGGCAATCGGGCCGTTGCCCTGACCAGACAGGCGTTGGCGCACGCCCTGGATGCTCAGGTCCAGCTCGATGCCCTGGCCGCTGCTGTCCAGGGTGTGGCCGTGGTACTGGATGGCATCGGTGCCGCTGCTGCTGCCGCGCAGATAGGTGTGACGGAACAAGGTCCAGATGTCTTCGCCATTGATCTCGGTTTCGCTGGCATCGGTCTGGCGTTGCACCACCGCGCTGAACTCGACCTGCATGCGGCGCGGCATCACCACGCCACGCTCGCGCTCCAGCAAGAAGGCGATACCGCCCTTGCCCGATTGGCTGTTCACCCGGATCACGCTGTCATAGGTGCGGCCGAGGTCGGCCGGGTCGATCGGCAAGTAGGGCACCTCCCACAGGCCGTTCGGGTCCTGGGCGGCAAAACCCTTCTTGATCGCATCCTGGTGCGAGCCCGAAAACGCCGTGAAGACCAGGTCGCCTGCATAGGGGTGGCGGGGGTGCACCGGGATCGAGGTGCACTCTTCGGCCACACGGGCCACGGCGGTGATGTCCGAAAAATCGAGCTGAGGGTGTACGCCCTGGGTGTACAGATTGAGCGCCAGCGTCACGATGTCCACATTGCCGCAGCGCTCGCCGTTGCCGAACAGGCAGCCTTCCACCCGGTCGGCGCCCGCCATCATGGCGAACTCGGCCGCCGCCACGCCTGTGCCCCGGTCGTTGTGCGGGTGCACCGACAACACAATGTGCTCACGTGGCACCAGGTGGCGGTGCATCCATTCAATCTGGTCGGCAAACACGTTGGCGGTGGCGTTCTCCACGGTGGTGGGCAGGTTGATGATCACCTCCCTGCCCGGGCCCGCGCCCCAGCTGTTGATGGCCGTGTGGCAGGCCTGGAGCGACACTTCGAGCTCGGTGGCGCTGAAGGTCTCGGGCGAGTACTGCAAGGTCCAGCGGGTGTCGGGCTGGGCGTCGGTGAGCTGCTTGAGGTAGCCCACGTGGTGGGCAATCAGGCCCATCACCTGCGGCACGCTCATGCCGAACACGATGCGGCGCCAGGCGGGTGCGGTGGCGTTGTACAGGTGCACGATGGCACGTGGGGCGCCTTTCACGGCCAGCACCGTGCGGGCAATCAGGTCTTCGCGCGACTGGGTCATGACCATGATGGTCACGTCATCGGGAATCAGCTTTTCCTCGATGAGCTTGCGCACAAAGTCAAAGTCGGTCTGCGAGGCGGCTGGGAAGCCCACCTCGATCTGCTTGAAGCCGATGCGCACCAACTCCATGAACAGACTCATCTTGCGCTCGGCGTTCATCGGCTCGAACAAGGCCTGGTTGCCATCGCGCAAGTCGGTGGACAACCACAAGGGGGCCTGGGTGATGGTGCGCGAGGGCCACTGGCGATCAGCGAGGGCGATCGGGGCAAAAGGGGCGTACTTGGCAGACGGGTTGGCAATCATGTCGGGCTCCACGAACAGTTGGCGGCGCCTGGGTGTCCGGGCGCGGCCGCAAGGGTCGAAACAAAGAAAACTAAGAGAAGGCGACGACATCCCCTGCAGCCCTTTGCGCTAGGCAAAGGCTGGTTCGTGGGCCGGGGTCAGGGGGAAGTCTTGGAAGAGCGCGAAGCTCAGGACACGAACGCGAGCAGACCCCGGCCGAGCACTAGGCTTAGCTTCAGGGAGGTGGTTTGCTGGCGTTGCATGGGCGAAATGCTATCACAGCTTTTTTCTAAGGGCCTGCGTACCCTGCCTATCGCTGCGATAGCCGCTTCGACGTAGCGCCTGCTTTCGCCCGGGGCCGGGGGGCGCCCGCCCGCAAATTAGGGCGCGCAGGCCCTTGTGGCGGTGCCTCGCGCCTCGTGCAGCAGGCGCCGGCCCGTTGCACGCAGCGCGACGTGGCGCTTGCCATCGCCATCTGCCGTGCGCTCAACCAGCCCTGTCTTCTCCAGCGGCAGCAGCCGAAGCAGCAAGTGCGAGGCGGACATCCGCAAGCTGCGTGCCAGCGCCGCCGTGGGCATAGCGCTGCCGGCGGCATCCAGCACCGTCAGCAGCACGAAATCGGTCCACGACAGGCCGTGATGTGTGCCGAGTTCATCGTCGAGCTTGAACACGATCGCCGAGTGCTCCAGGTGTCGATCCACGCAGGCCTGCAAGGCTTCTTCGCTCATGGTGCCAGCCCTTGCAGTTCGCGGTGAATCTGCTCCAACGCTTTCAGTTCGCCCGCATAGTCGAAACTCTCATCCTGGCGTTCCTTCACGAGTTCCAGCACTTCGAAGGCGAGTCCGTCCTCGCCGCTGCAATTCCACCCGGCCTGCAGCTTGAGGTTGCCCCTGAAAATCGGAGTGCATAACCGGTCTTCAAGCGGCAGATTTGTGCTGCGCCGCCAACCAGCGATT
>NZ_JBYTDE010000014.1:141528-163649 GCF_058791075.1 Curvibacter sp. EU05-FHT14A10 | reverse complement strand
ACCATCCTGCAGGGCGCGGGGATCGACCCCAGGCCCGAGATGCAGGGCCGGCCCGGCCGCTCGCTGCTGGAACTGGGCGCAGCCCCCGCCGAACCCGAGCGCGTGATCTTCAGCGAGTACCACGCGGCCGGCAGCAACACGGCCGGCTTCATGGTGCGCAAGGGGCGCTTCAAGTACCACTATTACGTGCGCCATCGACCCGAACTGTTCGACCTGGCGGCCGACCCCGAAGAACTGGACGATCTGGCCAGCGACCCTGCCTATGAAGACGTACTGCACGCGATGGAGGCCGAGCTGCGCGCGATCTGTGATCCCGAGGCGGTGGATGCGCTGGCCAAGGCCGACCAGTTGCACATGATCGAGCGCCTGGGCGGTGTGCAGGTGGCCTCGCGCTTGGGGGCCGGCGGTGCCACGCCCGTACCGTCGGAGGCGCTGACTACTGCCGGCGCACCATGAAGGGGACAGACTGGCGCCGCGAGGGCCAGGAGCCCGACTACCGCTTTACCCTGGCCAATGAGCGTACCTTCCTGGCATGGATACGCACGGCACTCGCCGTGCTGGCGGGCGGTTTGCTGCTAGAGCAGTTTGCCACCCACCTGCATCCGCGCCCGCTGGTGTCATGCATTGCCCTGTTGATGTGCTCATTGGCTGCTGCCTTGTGCCTGTCAGCGTACCGGCGCTGGCGTGCCAATGAGATCGCCATGCGACACAAGGACCGTCTGCCTGCCACGGCGGTGCTGGCAGTGTTAGCGGTCGGGCTGTTCTTAGTGGCGTCGTTGCTGGGTATGGTGCTGTGGGTCGTTCGATAAAGGCTGTGCGCGACCCAGGACTGCAGCCTGAGCGAACCAGCCTGGCCTGGACACGCACGGCGTTGGCTGTACTGCTGAACTCCCTGGTAGTGCTGCGCGGTGCCTGGGTGGATGGAGCGGCACTGCTGCTTGCCACAGGCAGTATGTTGGTGTTGGCTGCCTGCGTGCTTTACGGCTACGGCTTGTTCCGTGGCCGTGTGTTGTTGGCCAGCGAGGGCAAGGTGCCTTATCCGTCCGGGCTGGGGTGGATGACGGCATCTGTGCTGTTGGCCTGCACGACGGGAGCCGCTGGTATCGCTTTGCGTCAGTTGCATTAGAGTGCCGGTCATGACGCCCCGCCAGCTCAAATATTTCGTCGAGATCGCGCGCTCCGGCAGCATCACCACGGCCGCGGCTACCCTGCACATCGCCCAACCAGCGCTGAGCCACCACATCGCGGCGATGGAAGAGGAGCTGGGCGTCGTATTGCTGCAGCGCCACGCGAGGGGGGTGCGCCTGACCCTTGAGGGCCAGCGCTTGTTCGATCGAGCGGCTTCCATCCTGCGGCAAATGGAGCGCCTGCGTGAGGATGTGCGCGACGCCGCTTCGGAGTTCCGCGGCGTTGTTCGCGCCTGCATCGTCGGTTCGATCGCGCCCGTGTTGGTGGTCCCCCTGTACCGACTGATCCAGGAGCGGGCGCCTGAAGTACAACTGCACCTGACCACGGCCATGTCGCGCGAAGCCCAGACGCTGGTCGAGGCGCGGCGCGTCGACCTCGCCTTGCTGCCCACAGCATCCGAGATGTCCAAGCTCGAATTCCGGCCTGCCTACGAGGAGGATTTCTGCCTGTTCGGCACCCGGGAGCTGATGGGCAATGCCGTGGGCGACATCCTGTTTCGCGAGATCGGGGATCGCCCTTTGGCGGAGCCCGACCGCAATCACGACCTGCGCAAGCTCATCGAACGTACGGCCGTCGGACTGGGCAGCCCGCTCAACGTCCGCTACGAGGTGAACAGCTCCGACCTGCTGCGCAGCATGGTCTGCGGTGGGCTGGCCTTATCTGTCATGCCGCGCAATTCTTTTCCGGCATTCGAGGCGCGTGGCATCGTGGCCAGACGCATCGTGGAGCCGGTGCTCAGCCGCACGCAGTCAGTGGTCTGGTCCATGGAGCAGCCACTGACGCCAGCCGGTCATTTGGTGCGCGACCTGCTGTTGGAACTCATCGCGCAGTTGCTGGCCAACGGGCAACTTGTTGGACGCGCGCTGCCATGAGTTTTATCTGATGGCGCAGGGGTGCAACGCGTATTTCTCCATGCCCCGTTCTTTCCGTAAAGTTCGATGCCATCAATACGAAGAAGTGAGCTATGCAGACGATATCGCAGTGGGATGTCCCGGAGCAGAACCTGGTGGAGGCCCTGCGCAGCGTCGTGCAGGTGAGCCAGATCGTGCAGGATCCTGGTGTGACCATCGCCCATGCGGGCGACTGGAGCGAGGCGCCACGCCACGCTCCCACCGTGGTCGTGTTCCCCCGCACACCTCAAGAGGTGGCTGGTGTGCTCGCGGTATGCAGCTGTCTGGGCCAGCCTTTGGTCATCCAGGGCGGGCTGACGGGGCTTGCGGGCGGCGCCACGCCCACTGGGGCCGAGGTCGCCGTTTCCCTCGCCAAGCTCAACACCATTGAGGACATCGACACCGTGGGCGGCACGGCCGTTGTGCAAGCCGGCGTGGTACTGGAGACGTTGCAGCAACGCGTGGAGGAACTGGGCTGGTCCTTCCCGCTTGACCTGGGTGCGCGCGGGTCCTGTCAGGTGGGTGGCAATGCAGCCACCAATGCGGGCGGCAATCGGGTGATCCGCTTCGGCACCATGCGCGACATGGTGTTGGGGCTGGAAGTGGCATTACCCGATGGGCGACTCATGACCATGCTCAACCGCGTGACCAAGAACACGACCGGCGTAGACCTCAAGCACCTGTTCATCGGTGCAGAGGGCACGCTGGGGGTGATCACGCGCCTGGTGCTCAAGCTCTCACCCCGGGCCACTGCGGCCAACACCGCATTGTGCGCCCTGCCCTCGTTCGACGCCGCCACGCGACTGGTGCGAGATCTGCGACGCGCACTTCCTGCACTGTCGGCCTTCGAGGTGATGTGGGCCGACTACCTGGAAGCGGCCATGGAGGTGACCCGGCTGCGCCAGCCTTTCGATGCCTCCCACCCGGTGTATGTGCTGGTCGAGACCTTGGGCGCCAACGACGAGCGCGGCCGCGAGGCGCTGGAGCGCGAACTGGGGGAAGCCCTGGAACAGGGCTTGATCGAGGACGTGGTGGTGGCTCAGTCGGTGGAGGATGGCAAGAAGCTCTGGGCCTACCGCGAATCCATTGGGGAACTGCTGGGCCTGCTCAAGCCTTTTGCGGCCTTTGATGTGGGCATCCCCATGGCGGCCATGGACGCCTTTGTGGAATCAGTGGGGGCCGAACTGGAGCGCCGCTTTCCTGCTCAGCGGCACCTGTTCTTTGGCCATATCGGCGATGGAAACCTGCATGTGCTCTCCGGGCCGCACCGATCCCCGGAAAGCCTACATCAGGTGGAAGAGGTCGTCTATGCCGCCACAAGCCGCGTGGGCGGCTCGATCTCGGCCGAACATGGCATTGGCGTGTTGAAAAAGGAGTTTCTCGCGCACAGCCGCTCATCGGTGGAGATTGAAATCATGCAGGGGTTGAAAGTGCTACTTGATCCAAAGGGCATCCTGAATCCTGCCCGTATTCTGGATTGAAGGTCCTTGCAGTTGTAGCCATATTGCCCATTGCATGAAATTCTGGGAGATTCGAATTTTGGACAGATCCAGTGTGGCAAAGTCCCGGGAACCGCGTTGGTTCCCGAGTCGGCTACAGAGTCCGGTGAGGACGCGGTTTCGGGCTTGGATACTCAGATCCAAGAGTTCCATCCTCTACAGTCATCTCAACAATGAAATCCTGCTCAATGTAAGCGTGATTGCTGTTGACTTCGCAGGTGCCTGTGACTGTTGATCCGGGACAGGCCTGACATGGGCCTTTATACATTTGTACAGACTGTGCTGCCTGACGCCGAGCCGGGCCGGCACGTCGGCCACGCGGTTGCCTTGCTTCGTAATCTGCCTGACCGCTTCAATCTTGAATTCTTCGGAGTATGTTGTTCGTCGTGGCGCCTGCTAGTGGGCCTCAGGTTTGAGGCTCAAAGGTATCGGCAAGACCGTCTGGAGGAGTTGCTGCCGATGTATAGGAAACCCGCATGACAAACCGAACCCCGCCGATGCAGGACGCAGTCCTGATCGAGGCGCTAAACAACGCCACCAGCCTGGAGCTGTACCAACTCGCCGGACTGATCGATCGCCTGATGACAGACCCGCGGCGTATCGTGGCCATCCGCAAGGATCTGCATTTGGGTCAGATCGTGCGCTTCTACGACGGCCGACACGACAAGATGCGCGTGGGTCGCGTCACCGAGATGCGCGATGCGCACCTGACGGTGCACGGCACCGACATCAACGCTGCCTGGAAGCTGCCGTATGCGGCCATCGAGCCACCCACCCCCGGCCAGGTGCAGCCAGAGGCCCCAGCGGCCTCACCTGCCGCCCCCCGCCCCACGCGGGCCGACTTCCGTCGCGGCGATAGAGTCTCCTTTACCGACCGTCACCTGCAGACCCACCTGGGCATCATCACCCGCTGCAATCCCAAGACTGCCAGTGTCGATGCCGACGGCACAGCCTGGAGCGTGCCTTACGGTACCTTGCGTCAGGTCCTCGGCGTCCACTGAATTACAAGGCCCCTGTCAAGGGACGGGGATGCTCGGACAGACACCAAAGGCCGTTTGCGGCTGGATGCCGGTGGACTGCATCAGTATGGTGGCCTGCTCGATTTGTTCGTTGAGGGTATGGCCTGTGCTGCTGGAGATGCAGCCCAAGTTCTGACCGCCGGATAGGTTCCGTTGATCAACCGTGAGTTCCGAGCGGCACCGCTCACTAGGTCATGTCCGGCTGGCGGAGCCCGTTCGCACCAGGCCGCGCCGCTCGATGGGTGTCGAGAAGACAATGGAAGTACGTGTCTCCCCGTAGCCGTTGATGGATCCGACGAAGCGCTCCAAGTCCGCCAGGCTCGTTGCGACAACCGTCATTAGAAACGAATCCGCGCCGGCCACGTGGTGGCACTCAAGCACTTCCGGAGAGGTGCGCAGCTTCTGCAGCAGCGCTTTCTTTCCCGGCTGCGCTGCCGTGATTCCCACCATCGCCTTGACGGAATAGCCCACCTGTCCCGGATCTACTTCCGCCACGATCCCACGCACGACGCCCGCATCCTGGAGTCGCTTCAGGCGCTCGGCCGTCGCCGCCACCGACAAACCCGCTGCCTCGGCCAGGACCTTCAAGGAAACTCGTCCATCCCGTTGAAGGGCATCTAGCATTCGCCAAGAGACTCCATCGAGTTCAATGTTCTGGGCTTTTGTCAAAACTAATCCCATCAAGAAAAATCATGGAAGATTTTGATATATGCCATAAAAAACGACTGTCTGAGTTTCTTTCATCGGCGAATGATCAAGCATCTCCATCACCTTTGCAGAGATGCAATATGTTCGATATCCAAAACTACGGTAGCTTCATTGCCGCCATCCTTGTCTTCCAGGCGGTTCCTGGCGCGGGCACGATCGCGATCCTTGATGCCACGGCTCGCGACGGACGCAAGTCTGGCCTGACATCGGTTGCGGGCACGCTTGTTGGCGATTTCATTTTCATGGTCGCAGCAGCGGCAGGACTGGCTGCTGCCATGCAGGCCAATCCACTCCTGTTTCGCGGGCTCCAATGGTTTGGTGCCACTTATCTGTGCTGGATGGGAATCAAGCTCCTCGGGACGAGATTCGAAGATGCCGTATCGAAGCCTGTGCGTTCGCCGTCATCGTGGATGTATTTCCGGCGAGCGCTTACTGTCAGTCTCACGAACCCCAAGGTCATTCTGTTCTTCGTCGCCTTCTTCCCGTTGTTCATGAATCCCGGCGCGTCGACGACGACGTTGGCGGTGATGATGCTGCACGTCTCAGTGCTCAGCCTTGTCTACCAAGCCCTGCTGGTTCTCATCGGGAATTGTGTCGCAGTGCGTCTAAGGGGCATTCCTGCAGCGCGAAAGATCGCCACCTACGCTGCAGCCTTGGTACTGGTCGGCTTGAGCCTGAAGTTGGCTCTGGACATCCGTTGAAGTCGCGTTCTCGCGAATCGTCGGGACTGCGCGCAAGCGGTTCTATGGCGATGGCAAGGTGCCGTACCGCCTCAAGCCCGACGGCTCCATTGATACCTTGGAGCTGGGTTGGACGCGAAAGGGCCGCTGGCACTTCGACGCTCATCGCCTGCGCATCAACATCATTGCGGGTGCTGCCCCCAGCGCCTGCTGGGAGTTGATCCGCGATGACAAGGGACTGGCCTTGGGCTTTCAAGGTCATCCAGTCCAGGACATTCAGATCATTCCAACCCAACGTTAGGAGCATCACCATGAAATGGATCACACGCGAACGACCCAAGATCGACCGCATCGCCTGCCCATGGCTGGTCAAGCGCTTCATTGATCACGACGCCGAGTTCCTCTACGTCCCTGCAACTGATGTCCTGACCATCGCTGCTGAAACGGGGGCCACCCCTTACGACACGGGCATAGCTGATGCCCCTCCAATTGAGGTCCGCCGCTGCACCAGACCCCCACGTCCCCGAAGAGCCCAATACTCGATGAGACGGGGGCCAAGACTCGTTGATTCGTTGGTGGGGAAGCCGTTGATCTGCCAAGGCAAGCAGTTCAGTGCCCAACGTGTTGGTGCCTGTGCAATCGTGATCTGATCAAGATTGCATTGGCACCAACACCAACGAGGTCAAGCGCGAAACCTGCGGCTTGAAACGCTGACCGAGTTCCCATCAGGATCTTTTGTGTTGGCGAATGCGTAGCCGTTTGCTTGATGGATGGCCCCAAAGACAACGCCCTTTGCCTTGGCGGCCTCGACGAACTTTTGCACATCCGTCACCGCAAATGACATCTTGATGGCGGCGGAGCCAAGCCTGAGACTTTTGGCGGCTTGATGGATCAGTATCTCGGCGCCGCCCGCAATCGGGCGAAGTTCGATAAGTCCCTCACTGACTTCGCCGCTCGTCTCGTAGCCAAAGTTTTCGCTGTAAAACAGGGCAGTGCGATGCATGTCCTTCGCATAGACGATGACGGTGCTAAGTGCGATAGTCATGGAGAGCAGATATCTTGTTGAGTGCGCGGAAGTGTATTGACCGTCCGCTCCTGGCCGAGGCTTTGTGAAAACGCGACTCAAGCCCTCGACTCGTCGGCTTGTTCAAAAATCGACCGCATAGAACGACCTACAACGCCCGATCTCAATGCAGGCAAGGGTTCGAGCACCCCCGAGAAAGTCATGCATTAGCGTTTTCACACAGCCTCGGCCGAATTCTGCCCTACATCGGTGGGCACTAGTGGGCCCTGAACCGACATTCAGCTATTGGATAGGCAGCCGATCACGAATGACTGAGCTCGGGGGGCGCGCCTCCGGCAGGTAGAAGGACCCGCCGGTGCGACGGGCGGGCACCGATATAAGCCTCGGAGACTCATTTGGGATGGGATGCTAGCTCGCGCTCAAGGCGAGTGAGATTTTGCTCGTTCGCTTGTTCAACGATGTGTCGGATGGATTCGGCCACTTTGGAATCATCGAACTGCTGCGACCACGTAACCACTGAGCCAGCCCTGACCTCCTGCAACTCTATAGTCAGTTCGAAATGCGGCGCGCAAGTGTGCCTGATCCGCACTTTGGCATTGGGCTCGATCTGCACAAATATGGCCTCATTTGGATAGTTTTTCCCATCCGGGCCATGCATTGTGAACCTCCACTGTCCCCCGGGTTGAAACTCGAACAGGTCAAATGTATTGGTAAAGCCGTCGGGTCCCCACCAACGAGCAAGACGCACTGGATCACTGATTGCGGCGAAAATAGCAGTTGGAGGGGCCGAAATTTCGCGTGAATGGCGGTAGGTGGTCATTAATCCTCCTGAGAACAAGGTAGACGGGAAATTTTCGGCACCTACGAGGAGGTTAGGAAGACATCGTCCATCGCGACATTGTGTGGGACGCTATTTGGAATAGCAATTCATCAATGGCAGCTATGCGGTAGGGCACGCGGACGACTGTTTGTGGCCGAACTTTGCCTCACACCGATTGCGTCTGGTGTGCTCGCCTCACTCATCTCAAAGACCACCCTAAAAATAAACATGCTGCACTAACCTCCGCCCCCCTCTTTGAGCAATGCGTTGATCACACGCTGGCGCGACTGCTCCACATGGATCTGCATGGCCTGCACGGCTGCGGTGGCGTCGCGGGCCTGGAGCAGGGCAATGAAGTTCAGGTGTTCTTCCATCGCGGGCACCACTCTCTGGGGCCGCACCTGCTGCGCGTCCAGCCGGATCATGCGCACGTGCAGGCTGTTGGCACGGTAGATCTCGGACAGGATCTCGTTGTCCATCGCATCCACCATGCGGTCGTGCAAGGCCCAGTCGACCGCCAGGGCGTCGCGGTCGAGCGCGGGGTCGGGCCGGCCCGACAGCGCGCGCGTCAGGATGGCGCGGTGCTTGTGCTCTTCAGCCTCCAGCTCGGCATCGCTGGCGGTACGCACAAAGTGTTGCACAGCCTCCTTCTCGATCATGCCGCGCACCTGGAAAGCGTTGCGGATGAGCTTCAGATCGATATGGGCGATCTGCAGTCCGCGCTTGGGCACGGTGGCGATCAGGCGCGCTGCCTCCAGCCGGGGGATGACCTCGCGCACGGCCCCTAGCGGGACCTCCAGCAGGCGCACCAGCTCCCGCTGCGACACGAACTGACCGGCCCGCAATCGACCATCCAAGATCTGTTCGCGAAAACGCTCGTAGGCCAGTGCCCTCAAAGAGGTGGACACCGTGCCGTCGGCGTCTTCGGTGGGCAGCAGGGCGGAGGAATTCAGGGTGTCGGTCATGGGGAATGCGGTGTTGGCCAGCCATTGTCGCGTGACGGGCGCTGCCAGACGGCATTTTGATGCATCAGTGGAAACCCTCTGATTCATCACTGACATGTCAAATAAAAATCACCACGTTCGCAGTGCAATGCGTCCCCTATCAACCCCCTCTGGAGCTTTCCATGCAATCCGACCTGACCGGCATCATCCCCCCCATCGTCACCCCCTTCACCGCCGAGGGCGACGTGGATGAACAGGCCTTCCGCGGCGTGGTCCGCTTCATGCTCAAGAAGCGGGTGCATGGCATCTGCGTAGGCGGCAGCAGCGGAGAAGGCCACACCTACAGCCCCGAGGAGTTCCAGCGCCTGCTCGAGATCGCCTGCGAGGAAGTCAAGGGCGCCATGCCGGTGGTGGCAGGCATCATCGTCAACAGCACCCGCGACGCAATCGCCCGAGCCCGCTCGATTGCCCACCTGCCGATCGCAGGCCTGCAGGTCACACCCGTGCACTATGTGTTCAAGCCCGACGAAGAGTCCACCTACCAGCACTTCAAGGCGCTGTCGGAGTCGACGAAGTTCCCGGTCATCATCTACAACGTGGTGCCCTGGAACTACCTGAGCCCGGCCTTGCTGGTGCGCATCATGCGCGACATGCCCGGAGTGATCGGGGTCAAGCAATCGGCGGGCGACCTCAAGCTGATGGCCGATCTGCTGCTCAACCTGCCGGCCGGCAAGAAGGTCTACAGCGCAGTCGATGCCCTGCTCTACCCCTCGTTTGCCCTGGGTGCGCACGGCACCATCGCCGCCAACCCGGCGGCCGTGCCCGGCGTGTGCCTGAACCTGTGGAACGCGGTGCAGGCCGGCGACCACGCCAAGGCCAAGGAGATCCACGAGGCCCTGCTGCGCTTCTGGAACACCATCGTGGCCGACAACCTGCCCGCCAACATCAAATACTCGCTGGCCCTGCAGGGCTGCGAGACCGGGGTGCCGCGCATGCCCATGCCCGCCACCACCGAGGCCCAGGCCGCCAACATCCGCCGCGAGATGGACAACGTGCTGCGCTACGACATCTGAGCCCCCACGCGAGAAGACCGCATGAAGAAAATCCTCAACCGCCCCGACTCGTATGTCGACGAGATGCTCGATGGGCTGGTCAGCGCCCATGGCGACATGCTGCGCCTGCTCGGCGATGACGGCCGGGTCATCGCCCGCGCCGGAGGTGCCGTGCCCGGCAAGGTCGGCATCGTGACCGGCGGCGGCTCGGGCCACCTGCCGGTGTTCCTGGGCTATGTGGGCGAAGGCCTGCTGGACGCCTGTGCCGTGGGCAATGTGTTCGCCGGGCCCCGGGTGGGCGATTGCCAGTTTGCGGCCCAGGCGGCCGACGGCGGGGCCGGGGTGCTGCAGCTGTATGGCAACTACGGCGGCGACCGCATGAACTTCGACATGGCCCAGGAGTTCCTGGAGATGGAAGGGCTGGAGATGGCCTCGGTGCGGGTGGCCGACGATGTGGCCAGCGCCCCGGTGGCCGAACGCCACAAGCGCCGCGGCGTGGCCGGCATGGTCTACGCCTTCAAGGTGGCTGGGGCACGCGCTGCCCAGGGAGGCAGCCTGGCCGAGGTCGCCGCTGCTGCCCGCAAGGCCGCCGAGGCCTGCCGCTCCATCGGCGTGGCCCTGTCGCCCTGCGTGGTGCCCGAGTCGGGCCAGCCCAGCTTCACCATCGCCGAGCACGAGATCGAGTTCGGCATGGGCATCCATGGCGAACCCGGCATCTGGCGCGGCCCCCTCAAAAGCGCCGATGCCCTGGTCGACGAGATGCTGGCTCATCTGCTGCCCGAGCTGCCCCTGGAGCGGGGGGCCCGCGTGGCGGTGCTGGTCAACAGCCTGGGTGCCACACCGCACGAGGAGCTGTACATCCTGTACCGGCGCGTGGCCCGGGTGCTGGGCGAGCGCGGCATCCAGCCCGTGATGCCGCTGGTGGGCCGCTACGCCACCTCCATGGAGATGGCCGGCGCCTCTCTCACGCTGATGCCGCTGGACGCCGAGCTGGAGATGCTGCTGAGTGCCCCGGCCCACTGCCCGTTCTGGAGGGTGTGATGAGCACCGTCACAAGCCCCATGATCGACACCCCGCTGATCGACCGTGCCCGACTGCAGGCTGCGCTGGCCCGCTGCTGCGATGCGCTGGAGGCCGGTGCCGCCGAGTTCAACGCCCTGGACGCCCGCCTGGGCGATGGCGATCTGGGCACCACCCTGGCCAAGTGCGCCACCCAGCTGCGCACGGTGCTGGCCGGCCCCGCCCCGGCCAGCCTGCAGGCCCTGCTCAAGGCCTGCGCCCAGGGCTGCGCCAAGGCCTCGGGCTCCAGCTTCGGCACCCTGCTGGCCGTGGCCTTCCTGAGCGCCGCCCGCGGTGTGGGCGAACGCGAGGCCCTGGACCGCGCCGCCCTGGTGCAGCTGCTCGACGAGGCTGGCCAAGCCCTGTCGCAACGCGGCGGTGCCGTACCAGGCGACAAGACCATGCTCGACAGCCTGGCCGCCGTGGCGCAAGCCCTGCGCCAGGCCGATACCGAAGCCCCCGAGGCCCTGAAGCAGCTGGCCCGCAGCGCCAGCGCCCAGGCGCTGGACCAGTTCCGCCCGCTGCCCAACCGCATCGGCCGGGCCCGCATGTTTGCCGAGCGCAGCATGGGCCTGGACGACCCCGGCATGGTGGCGGTGCAGCACATGGTGCAAAGCCTCTGAAGCCCCCCTCACCTACCGACAAGAAGGAGACAAGCCATGCACACACCGAACCGCCGCCACATCCTCAGCACCCTGGGTTCAGCGGCTCTGACGCTGGGCCTGGCCCCCGGCCTGGCCCGGGCCCAGACCCCAAAACCCGCCCTGCCCGAGGGCAACATCAATTTCATCATCCCGGTGCCCCCGGGCGGCGGCACCGACCTGACCTTCCGGGCGCTGATGGAGTCCTCGCGCCCGCACCTCAACCGCTCGGTGGTGACGCTGAACCTGCCGGGCGCCGGTGGCGCCGTGGGCCTGGGCCAGGCGGCCACCAAGCCGGGCAACGGGCTGAACCTCAACTCCTACACTTCGGAGATCTTCACGCTGCCGATCTTCCAGCCGCTGAACTTCTCAGGTAAGGACTTCCGCCCCATCCTCATGGTCAACGAAGACCCAGCCTGCCTGGTGGTCCCCGCCGACAGCAAGACCCCCAGCCTGGAAGCCTTCATCGCTGCCGCCAAGGCCCAGCCCGGCAAGATCAGCGTGGGCAACTCGGGTTTTGGCAACATCTGGCACCTGTCCGCCGAGGCCTTTGCCGACAAGGCCGGCATCCAGTTGCTGCAGGTGCCCTACAACGGCGCCGCCCCCACGGTGCAGGCCCTGATGGGCGGCCACATCGAGGCTTTTGTGGCCAGCCCACCCGAAGTGTTGCCCTATGTGCAGGCAGGCAAGATGAAAGTGCTGGCCGTGATGTCGGAGGCGCGCAGCACCAGCCTGCCCGAGGTGCCCACCCTCAAGGAGAAGGGCATCGATCTGGCCATCGGCACCTGGCGCGCCATCGGCGGCCCGGCCTCGATGTCAGACGAGGCGGTGCGCACCCTGCACGATGCCTTTGCCAAAGGTATGCAAGAGAAAAGCTTCATCGACTTCATGGCCGGCCGGGGCCTGACCATCCGCTACATGAACACCCGTGATCTGGTCGATTTTGTGGCCCGTGAGCGCCCCTATTACGAGGCCCTGGCCACCCACATCAAGAAGACCAGCAAGAGCTGAGCCCCAGGATCAGCCCCCTTTCAACAAGACGGAGACAAGCCCCATGAAACTCATCCCCTTCCTCGGCCGATTGGGCCTGGCCCTGAGCCTGGTCGCTACCCAGTTCGTGCTGCCCAGCGGTACGGCTCACGCTCAGGCCTTTCCCAACCGGCCCATTGAACTGATCGTGCCCTACCCGGCCGGCGGCTCGACCGACGCCCTGGCCCGCGCCTTTGCCGACGCCAGCCGCAAGTACTCGGCCCAGAGCATCGTGGTCATGAACAAGCCCGGCGCGGGCGGCTCGATCGCCGCCAACGACGTGATCGGCTCCAAGCCCGACGGCTACAAGATGGGCATATTCACCAACGACGTGCTGACCGTGCCGTTGCTGGGCCTGGCCAAGTTCACGCACACCGACCTGGAGCCGGTGGTGCAGCTCAACTTCGACCCGGTGATCATCGTGGTGCGCTCGGATTCGCCCTGGAAAAGCCTGGCCGAGTTTCTGGCCGCCAGCAAGGCCAACCCCGAGGGTCTGCGCATCGGCACCACCGGCAACGGCACCCTGAGCCACCTCGGCGTGGAGGCCCTGATGGACAAGACCGGCAGCAAGATGACCCCCGTGCCCTTCCAAGGTGCGGCGCCCTCCCTCCTGTCGCTGCTGGGCGGGCACATCGAGGCCGTGGCCGTATCCCCCCCCGAGGTGGTGGCTTACACCCAGGCCGGCACGCTGCGCACCCTGGTCTCGCTGGGTGACAAGCGCAGCAAGAGCGCACCCGAGGTGCCCACTGCCAAGGAACTGGGCGTGGACCTGTCGGTGGGTAGCTTCCGCTTCCTGGCGGTCAGCAAGAAGACCCCCGCCGAGTTGGTTGGCAAACTGCGCCAGATCGCCACCGACACCGCCAAGGATGCCGGCTTCATCGCCTCGCTCGACAAGATGAACATCGGCTACGAGTTCAGCAACGGGTCCGATTTCTCCGCCCTGCTCGACAAAGAATTCGTTGCCACCAAGGCGCTGATCGCCAAAACCGGTATGAAGCCCTGAACGCCCTCCTCTGCCCTCCCGCCCTTCCAAGAACACCCCATTCACCGCCCATGCCTGCCCTAGCCTTTTCCCGCGACACCGTGGCCCAACGTGTGCAGGAACTGCTGCCCCTGCTCCAGCAATACTTTGCCGACCGGGTACTGACCAGCGCCGCCGTGCGCGAGCAGCACAGCCATGGCGAGGGTGTGCCCGACGCCGCCCTGCCTGATGCGGTGGTCTACCCCCTGAGCAACGAAGACGTGGCCTGGGTGCTGCGGCACTGCTCGGCCCGACGCATCCCCGTCATTCCCTTCGGCAGCGGCACCTCTTTGGAGGGGCATGTGGTGGCGGTGTATGGCGGCATCAGCCTCGACCTGTCGCGCATGGACCGGGTGCTGGAGGTGAACGCCGACGCGCTGGACTGCCGCGTGCAGGCCGGCGTCACACGCGAGCAGCTCAACGCGCAGTTGCGCTCGGAGGGGCTGTTCTTTCCGGTCGACCCAGGGGCCAACGCCTCGCTGGGTGGCATGGCCTCGACCCGGGCCTCGGGCACAGCCGCGGTGCGCTACGGCACCATGCGCGAGGCCGCGCTGGGCCTGACCGTGGTCACCCCCGACGGCCGCATCGTGCGCACCGGCACACGGGCCCGCAAGACCGCCGCCGGCCTGGACCTGACCCGGCTGTACGTGGGCAGCGAAGGCACCCTGGGCGTGATTACCGAGGTGCAGCTACGCCTGTTCGGCCTGCCTGAGGTGGTGCGCGCCGCCGTGTGCCAGTTCGACGACCTACACGCAGCGCTCGGCGTGGTCATCGCGGCCTTGCAACTGGGCGTTCCCATGGCCCGGGTGGAGCTGCTCGACGAGGTGCAGATGGACGCCTGCATACGCTACTCACGCCTGGATGAATATGAGGCCCTGCCCACCCTGTTCCTCGAATTCCACGGCTCGCCCGCGGCCGTGGCCGAGCAGATCGAGCTGATGCAAAGCCTGGCCGAAGACGCCGACGGCCACCGCTTTGCCTGGGCCGAGAAGCCCGAAGAGCGCTCCCGCCTTTGGACCGCCCGCCACACCTGTTACCACGCCAACCTGGCACTGCGCCCGGGCGCGCGCCTCATTGGCACCGACGCCTGCGTGCCCATATCGGCCCTGGCCGACTGCCTGCTGGCCACCAAGGAGGATGTCCGAAAAAGCGGCCTCATCGCCCCCATCGCTGGCCACGCGGGCGACGGCAACTTCCACCTGGGCATCGTGTTCGACCCGCAGAACGCCGAAGAGCGTCAGCGCGCCGAAGCCCTGGCCGATCGTGTGTCGCTGCGCGCCATCGAATACGGTGGCACCTGCACCGGCGAACACGGCATTGGCCGCCACCGTCGCCATCAATTGGTGGCCGAGCATGGTGAGGCCGTCACCCTGATGCACAACATCAAGACCGTGCTCGATCCCCTGGGCATCATGAACCCGGGCAAGGTGTATCTGGAGGTGGGGGAGGGGTGAGAGGGACCTGTGCCTTGCCTCCCACATCGGCCCACCGGCACCACCAGGTCAGGACTTCAGCAGGTTCCGCTGCAGCGCAGGCCCGGATTGATTGTGTTTCTTCATGAGTCAATGAATTTATTTCGTTTGAGCCTGGAGTGCGTCCTCGTTGTAATGACCTGTTAACCCCTGGCCGGAAGCCACCCCGGCAGTAGTACACGGAGACCCCATGAACCTGCAGCACTCCCCGGCCGCGCTGCCGGCGAACCCTGGTGCCTACGAACTGGCGCCTGTCCGCACCCAGGTATTCAGCGATTGGGGGCGAGCACATGTCCCGCCAGGGCCTGTCCCTGCAGGCGCAGAACATGCAGCCCTTGGAGTACTAAGCCACAACTGGCCGTTTCCACCGCTGCGTGGTGGCGGATACCAGTGTCGTCAAACCTGGACAACACGGTTTTTGCATGGGGCCTGCAAGAGAAGAGCGAGATACTGCGCGCGAAGGTCGCGTACCAAAAAAATTGCAAATCTTGGTCCGGTCGTGGTCATCAGCTGTGCCGACAAAGCGCGCCTGATTGCTAGGTCGAACACCGAGATTCATCTGGTTGCCGCGGATGCTCGAACGGCCGTAACCTTCAGCCTGTCGTTTGGACAAGCGCATGATGCGCCTGAGAGTTGGCGCCTTCTGCAAAGCCTGGGGCGACAAACCGCCCCATTCACTTGCTCATGAACCGTGCATGCGTAGGCAACGAGACTCGGCCATTGGTTCTCGACTTGGGGTTCATTCTGGTTGTGCCTCCCACCAGGACGCGAGTCGCCCCCCGGGAATACGACTGAGCCATGTACAGCCGTCGCAACTGAGTCGAGCGCTTATTCAAAGGCTTGCGTGTTTGTTCCCTCGCTTGCCGGCGGCCAACAGCAAGTTCGGGCACCCCAGCGTGATGCCAAAGTCGGTGCGGCGCGCCCTGCTGTCCACAATTTTGGGGACAATGCCTGAAAGCCATCGGATTGATAATCTGAACGACGGGTTGATAGAGAAAATTCCCCTGCTGGGATTTGGCAACTCCGTTTGTACATCTGCCTGCTGATTCGCCCCAGCCCCACTATCGCGACCATGCCGACCCTACCGTCCTCTGCCCAAATTCGGGTTGCCCTTGTTGAGGACGATGTCGAAGTTCAAAACGCCATCGTGAGGGCCGTTGAGGCCTCGGCCGACCTGCTCATGGTCAGCATTGCCAGCACCCGGTCTGAAGGGCTGCATGCCTTGCAAGGTCTTGCCGCAGATGTCTTGCTGGTGGACTTGGGACTGCCCGATGGATCGGGCCTGGACGTGATTGAGGCCGCCCGACACTTGTGGCCCTCCTGCGCCGTGATGGTGTGCACCACCTTTGCCGACGAAGCCCATGTCATGAAGTCGCTGGAGGCCGGAGCCTCAGGCTATTTGCTCAAAGACGGAGAGGCCGGCGACATGCTGCGTGAAATCCGGAGCCTCCATGCGGGCGGTAGCCCCATCAACCCATTGATCGCCCGCAAGATATTAACGTACTTTCGCACGCAGCCCGCTGTCAAAGCGCACGAGCCCATGCTCCGCCCGGACCCGATGCACTCGGTGCTTTCCGCGCGCGAAACGGAGGTGTTGGAGTTGATCACCAAAGGGTTCACGGCCGATGAGATCGCAAAGGTCATGCAGGTGTCCACGCACACGGTACAAACCTATGTGCGCCGCATTTATGCCAAGCTGAAGGTCAACTCCAAGGCGGAAGCCATCTACGAAGCCCGATACCAGGGCTTGGTATGACCACGCCTTGATGCCCATGACGCAGGTGCATCGCTCTAGGTGGCACGGCCGCAACGACAGTTTGGGATTCCATGGCCGCCGACTGATTGCCGTGTTCTGTGCATTGGCCTGGGTTCTCATGCTGGCGGGATGCGAGCAAACCGTCAGCGAGACACAGGCAACTCAATGGCATGAGGCGCAATTCCTGTCGGTGCCTGGTCGAGGCTACAGCCGGCCCCCCGCGCAACTGCCACCTGAGTTTTTGACCCAGAAAGACTGGAAAAGCGTTTCGCTGCCCAGTACGTTCAAGCGCGAAGTGCTGCCCCATGCGGAGCAAATTGGGCAAACCCTGACCGACTGGTATCGACTGAATTTGAGTCATTTCAATGCAAATCAAGGGCCCCAATACCTCTACATCCCGCGTTGGAAGACCATTGGCCAGTTGGCGGTCTATTCGGACAAACGCCTGCTGTATGCGTCTCAGGGCAGCATGACGCTGAATGGCTATAACCATCCACTTCTGATACCGCTCAATGCCGCTGTTGACGAACCACCGCCCAAGACAGTCACGCTGCGCATAGACCATTTGCGAAACACCGGCAGCGCTCTTTCCACGGTCTGGGTCGGCTCGGTGGAGGCTCTGGCCTGGCGCTACCAGCTGCGTCAACTGGTGCAAACCCAACTTCCTTTCATCGGCAGTGGCGCCTTTTTGGCGGTGGGATTTTTTGCGCTGGCCATCTGGATCAAATTGCGTCGTGATTCTCTATATTTAATCTTTTTTGCAACATCCGTCATGGCATTTCTGCGCATGCTGCATTACCACGTTGGTGGCGGATTCCTGCTTCTCTCCGATGAGTGGTTCGAGTGGATCAAGACCTGTTCTCTAATTTGGTTGGTGATCTTTTGTCATTGCATGATGGAGCGCCTCCATAAAAATCCAATGCGCAATATGACTCGATTCCTGATTTGGAGCGCTTTGCTTTGGAGTGCTGTGACCGTTCCCGGAATGGTTTTCTTGCCGACGCTGACATTGCTAACACCCATTGTCAATATATTGATGGTTCCAATTGCTGCACTGATTTTCTATGACGCACTGCGCAAAGGGTTTCGTCAAAGTTCGCGGGAAGCATGGGTTGTGGCTGGCTGGTTGTTATTCGCGACACTGTGTTGCATCTACGATTTGTTATTGCAAACCAATTGGGTAAGTCCTGAGGGGATCTACACCAATCCGTATGCCATCGTCGGTGTTTTTGGCGTTACCCTCTACATTATTTATGGGCGCTATGTGGGTGCCATGGTAGCTATAGAAAAAGCCAATCTGAACTTGGCCGAACGTCTTTCGATTCGAGAAGCAGAACTGACTGCTAGCCATGCACGTTTGCGCGACATCGAGAAAATCCAGATGCTCAGCGAGGAGCGTCAGCGCCTCACACAAGACATGCATGACGGGCTGGGCTCCTCGCTGGTCACAGCATTGCGCGCAGTCGAGGGCGGGGACATGACGCCAGCCTTGCTCGGAGACATCCTCAAAGCCTGCATCGACGACTTGAAACTGACGATTGATTCGATGGAGCCAGTCGAAGCAGACCTTCTCTTGTTGCTGGCTACCTTTCGATTTCGCTTGGGCCCAAGACTTAAAGCGGCGGGTATACGGCTCAATTGGGAGGTGCAGGCTATACCTAGCCTGTCATGGCTGAATCCACGCAGCGGTTTGCATATCCTGCGAATATTTCAAGAGGCGTTCGCAAACATTCTAAAACACACTCGCGCCACGGAGGTTCATGTACGCACCGGGCTGCAGTGGCCGCATGTGGTGGTTTCGATTCAAGACAATGGAACCGGGTTTGATTATGAGGCCATCCGCTTGAGCTCCAAAGGACGCGGCTTGAACAATCAAATGCGCCGGGCGCAAGCCATTAATGGGAGCGTTCAATGGGTATCCAGGCCTGAGGGAACGCAATTTAAGTTGTTGTTGCCCCTGGTAGTAGCGCAGTAGTTGGTGTTGTAAAAACTCTGAGGCCCTCATGAACACAGGCTTTGCGGGATTTCACTGACGTCGGGAACGCCCCGATGGCCACCCCCGATGGCCACTTCAAAATCCCCCATGGCAAGATGGGCAGCGATGGAGCTTTTCGGCCCAACAGCCCAAGTGACCGACGTGGACACCACCGTGCAGGAAAACGCCATGTCCCCCCCCAGCGCTCAGGCTTGCTCCAGCTCCCCAGGCCAGTCAACGCAGCCTTCAACGTCGAGGCCGAGCAGAGATCCCTTCTCTGCTCGGTGTCGTGTCGGGACTCAGCCGCCTCTGTGCGCCAACGCCCTGCGGATGCGGACATGGCTCAATCCCAACAAAAGCATCAAGAGCGTCAGCACGGCTACCCCCCATTCCGACAACGATGGCACTGCCGTCGTCAATGCTTCCGCCGAAGGAACACCGGGACCACCCGGATCCAAAATCGCTCCATCGGGTGCTCCGTCATCGTCGCCCACTCCACCGTCTGTCAGCGTGAAGGTCACCGAATTGTTCGTGTAGTTGAACACGGCGCTGTTCAGCACTGACCAAGTGGAGGTGTTTGGGTTGTATTTGTAATAGACCGAGTTGGCCGGTATCGCGGTAGCGTAGGTCATCGTCACGGTTGCCTGACTACCGGGAGTGCCTCCGCTCAAGGTCAAGGAGGCCAACCCGAACGGGAAGGTCGTTCCGGCAGGTACCACCGAATTGGCAATCGAGGGCGCCACCACAAAACTCGCGCTTTGAAGAGTCCAGCCATTGCTCCCACCAGCTGCCACGGCGCCGCTGTTGGTGTTGCCTGGCGTAGCCTGCAAAGGTGCCGAGCACGCTGCTTGTGACAAAGTGCCCGTGCAGGTCCACGACCAGTTGGAAGAATTCAATACCGCGGCCGAAGCATTGCCCACAGCGCAGAGGTTGGCCACTGGTTTCAGAATTGCGGAAACGCCCGCTGCTGCGCCACAGGCTCCGGCGCTTTGGTAGGTGAACTGGTCACCGGCGCTGGTAGCGCTGGTGCCCCCCGCCGTGACCACCGTGACATGCACCGTGCCGGCCGAGCCCGCAGGTGCCGTGACGGTGATCTGCGTTGCGCTGTTGACCGTATAGCCGGTGGCATTGGTGCTACCAAACTGGACGGCAGTGGTCCCCGTGAAGTTCGTGCCGGTGATCAGCACTGAGGTGCCGCCTGCAGTGGGCCCAGAAGCGGTTCCCAGGCTGGTGACGGTGGGCGCTGCTACATAGGTGAACTGGTCACCGGCGCTTGTAGCGCTGGTGCCCCCCGCCGTGACCACCGTGACATGCACCGTGCCGGCCGAGCCCGCAGGTGCCGTGGCGGTGATCTGCATTGCACTGTTGACCGTGTAGATGGTGGCATTGCTGCTACCAAACTGGACGGCAGTGGCCCCCGTGAAATCTGTGCCGGTGATGAGCACCGAGGTGCCACCCGCAGTGGGCCCGGAACGGGTTCCCAGGCTGGTGACGGTGGGCGCAGCCACGTAGCTGAACTGATCGGCAGTCACTGTCGCGCTGGTCGATCCTGCGGAGGTCACCGTGATATCCACCGTCCCGGCACTGCCGGCCGGCGCCATGGCAGTGATCTGGGTGTCGCTGTCAATCGTGAAACTGGTCGCTGGCGTGCCGCCAAAGTTGACTGCCGTGGTGCTGGTAAAGCCCGTGCCTGTGATGGCGACGCTGATTCCGCCGGCGCTGGAGCCGCTGCTTGGCGCAACAGACCAGACAGCCAGGGGCGTTAGTTGGAACAGTTGAGACAAGCTGGGAATCGCGTTCACAAACATGGTCAGCCTGTAAGCCCCCAGGGCCAAGCCGTTGAGCGCGGCGCTGGTGTAAGCGGTATCAGAGCGTGCCGACGTTGGAGTGAGCCAACTCACCTGGTCATTGTCGAGGCGACGCAATTGCACCAGGGGGTAGTTGGTGGCGCTGCTGTTGGTGCTGCCACCCGAGGCCTCGCTCCAGCCATTGTTGCTGCCATTAAAGCCCGTCCCACCGATCTGTACTGTTTGGCCCGGTTGCAAAGCGCTGGCCAAACTGCTGATCACGGGCCGGCTGCTGTCTGCGAATCCCAGGCTGCGGGTGTAAAGCTCGGCGCTGGCAAGTAATGCACTGTTGCCTCCCCCCCCCACGACCATCACCTGGCCTGAGGGCAGCAGGGTCGCTGTGTGGTAGTACCGAGCGGCGCTCAGGCTGCCCGCAGCGATCCAGGTTTGGGTTGCCGGGTCGTACAGCTCGGCGCTGGCAAGATATCCACCATTGTTAATTCCCCCCACGACCAACACTTGGCCTGAGGGCAGCAGGGTTGCTGTCTGTCTCCGACGCGCCGCGCTCAGGCTATCCGCAGCACTCCAGGCCAGGGTTGCCGGGTCGTACAGCTCGGCGCTGGCAAGAATTCCACCAATGCCAAGCCCCCCCACGACCAGCACCTGGCCTGAGGGCAGCAAAGTCGCTGTGTGATAGTTGCGAGCTACGCTTAGGCTGCCCGCAGCACTCCAGGCCTGGGTCGAGGGGTCGTACTGCTCGGCGCTGGCAAGATACCCACCGTTGTCATAGCCCCCCACGACCAGTACCCGGCCTGAGGGCAGCAAAGTCGCTGTGTGTTTAAACCGAGCCGTGCTCAGGCTACCCGCAGCACTCCAGGTCTGGGTCGCCGGGTCGTATAGCTCAGCGCTGGCCATGGAAATGCTCTGTGAGTCCGCTCCTCCCGCGACCAGCACCTGGCCTGAGGGCAGCAGGGTAGCTGTGTGATAGTTCCGAGCTACGCTCAGGCTACTCGCAGCACTCCAGGTCTGGGTCGCCGGGTCGTACAGCTCGGCGCTGGCAAGATTTCCACTGTTGCCAAACCCTCCTACGACCAGCACCTGGCCAGAGGGCAGCAGGGTCGCTGTGTGCAAATATCGAGCCGTGCTCAGGCTGCCCGCAGCGCTCCAGGTCTGGGTCACCGGGTCGTACAGCTCGGCGCTGGCGATAGCTCCACCGTTGACATTCCCCCCCACGACCAGAACCTGGCCTGAGGGCAACAGGGTCGCTGTGTGGTAAGTGCGCGCCATGTTCAGGCTGCCCGCAGCACTCCAGGTCTGGGTCGCCGGGTCGTACAGTTCGGCGTTGGCAAGCGCTACGCTGCTGCCCTGCCCCCCCACGACCAGCACCTGGCCTGAGGGCAGCAGGGTCGCTGTATGAAAATACCGCGCCGTGCTCAGGCTGCCCGCAGCACTCCAGGTCCGTGTGGCCGGGTCGTACAGTTCAGCGCTGGCAAGCGTTCCGCTGTTGCCCTGCCCCCCCACGACCAGCACCTGGCCTGAGGGCAGCAGGGTCGCTGT
>NZ_JBYTDE010000014.1:48734-141428 GCF_058791075.1 Curvibacter sp. EU05-FHT14A10 | reverse complement strand
GCACCTGGCCTGAGGGCAGCAGGGTCGCTGTGTGTAAATATCGCGCCGTGCTCAGGCTGCCCGCAGCACTCCAGGTCTGGGTCGCCGGGTCGTACAGTTCAGCGCTCGCCATGGGCACCCCGTTGTTATCAAGTCCCCCCACGACCAGCACCTGGCCTGAAGGCAGCAGGGTCGCTGTGTGGTACGCCCGCGCAGTGCTTAAGTTGCCCGCCGCATTCCAAGTCTGGGTTGCGGGGTCGTACAGCTCAGCGCTAGCAAGCGTTCCGCTGTTGCCCTGCCCCCCCACGACCAGCACCTGGCCTGAGGGCAGCAGGGTCGCTGTGTGCGAATATCGCGCCGTGCTCAGGCTGCCCGCAGCACTCCAGGTATCGGTCAACGCGTTAGCTGGGCTCGCGATGCCGAGGAATATCCCCAGTGTCAGTACCGCGATCAAAAAATATCGGACATATTGCCCCCGGCAAAAAAAATTTCTCGCGATAAGACTTATTTTGGTTTCCACCATGATTCCTTCCCCAATTTATGGCTTTTGGTTTTAATTTAATAGCCAGATGCAAAAATTAGAGCTCTTTTATGTATTTTGTTTTTTGGCTTGTGGGCGTTGGCACGCAGGAAGCTGATCTTTGAGCAAGATGCAAAGCTCACCGCGAAAAAATGAAAGACTGTGACCGACGCCTGAAAATCATTTGAAAATAATATCTGAAACCATTGAAACTGGCTCTTTGCAAAAATCAACTTTCTGAAGGCATGCCACCACCCCTAGACGGACCTATTCCACAGCAGCCAGCGGCACGGGTTGAAGGTTGCCGGTTTAGCTAAGGCGATTGAGCGAGGCCTCGACATATCACGCCAAAATCTGGAGACGCGAACGTCTGCTCCGCTGCCCTTTCGGCTAGTCGCTTGACGCAATGCATCTTCATATGCAAAGGGTTTCGCCGTTGATAGCTGTTTCACATATTCAAAATGCTGCGGCACTAGCGGTGCGCGTTATTCGCCTTCAAGGCTGATGCGGGGGACATGCTTCTCTGACTGTTCTTTGCATCTTTCGCAACATCATGTTCTGGTCGCACGCGAGATAAACTGTGTCAAAAAATACCGCCGTGCGCCATAAAATAACTTCGGTCGAGCCCTTTACGAAAAATAAGGGTCTACACCCGGCTTAGACGTTTGAGGCCTTCGTTAAGTGGTTTTTCATTAACAAGATAAATTCGTGCGGAAGTGTTAGGCCGATTGACCATAACGCTCTTCTGACTCATAATATTGTCTCTGAGCTTGACATGCTGCAATATACGGGCTCGCATGAGCAGTTGTATGTCCCCAATATTGGGGACATACAGTCGTGGGGGCCATAGCGGCCTAGGGCCTAGACAACACGCTGTCCCGCACACTGGCCGAGCGTGATCCAGGGCAAGTGGTGTTGGCCAAGTCCGTTCTCGGTGTGGCCGTGACGCTCACGACTGGCGAGCCCCTTCCCTCGATGTCGCCAGCCCTGGGCCTGCTGGCTCTGGGAGCCAGCGCTTACGGGTTGAGCCTTCGCTTCTACCTGCTTGCGCAGCGCACCTTCGAAACAGCTCGTACTGGATCGGTGTTTGCCTTTGCGCCCTTCATCGGTGCTGCCGTCGCGATGCTGCTCGGTGATCGATCAGGTGGCTGGGCCATGCTGGGAGGTGGAGGCCTGATGCTGCTGGGCGTACTTGTCCACTTGATGGAGTCTCATCAACATGAGCACATCCATGCCGCCCTGCAACATGAACATGCCCATACGCGTGACGACAGTCATCATGACCACACTCATGAGGTCATGCCTGTAGTCCCTCACGGCCATTTGCACCACCATGATCCATTGCGGCACAGCTATGCCCACGTGCCAGACGTCCATCACTTTCATCGGCACTGAGTACTTCAACACACATTTCAATCAAGGCGATTTTTTGGACTATTTGGGCCAGGCAAAAAGCTGTCGTTCAATTCAATTGGAGTCGTCTGGCATCGTTTGATTGCGGAAATCTCAAAGTGAATCGAGTTTTCCCCTGCGCCGAGCTGGCCTCGGCCGTACCACCATGTGCTTCGACAATAGCCCTGGTAATCGAGAGCCCCAACCCAGCTCCATCCGATGCAATCCGAGCGCGCGCAGGGTCGGCTCGATAGAAGCGATCGAACAAGCGAGGTAAAACATCTTGGTCGATGTCTTGACCAGAGTTTTCCACTGCGACTTCGATGAAGTTTTCAGATGGTGTGATGAGAACTTGTACCTCGCTGCCATCTGTAGCGTATCTCAGCGCATTCGACAGAAGGTTGCTGATACCTCTTCGAAACATCAATGGGTCACCGAGAATTTCTCCGTGTCCCGTGAAGTTCAATCGAATATGCCGCTCCTCTGCGACCGCCTCATAGAACTCAAGCAAGGCCTCAATTTCATGACCTGCGGAGAACCGTGTCTTGTGGGGCAGGTCTACACCCCGCTCGGTCTTCGCCAGAAACAGCATGTCAGACACCGTCCGCGCCAACCTTTGCAACTCCTCAGCATTGGAGGCCAAGATGTCGCGATAGGTGGCGGCGTCCCGACCCGAAGAGAGGATGACTTGTGTTTGGGTGAGCAAGTTGGTGATCGGGGTGCGCAGCTCATGGGCCAAGTCCGAAGCAAATTCCTGTAGCCGCACGAAGTCACTTTGCAGTCTGTCGAGCATCCGATTCAATTCGCTGGCCAGTTCGGCCATCTCCACCGGTACCGCCTCAACTGACATGCGCTCATTCAGTTGCTGTCCATTCACTCCCGCGGCTCTGACCTTCATGGCGCGCAGCGGTGCAAGTCCATGGTGCGCCGCGAGCCAGCCGAGCAGGCCGCTGATCAATGTGGCAGCAACGGCGTAGATGATCAGTCTTAAACGCAAATCAGCTAGAAACTGGGCATGGTGGGCTGTGTCCATTGCAATCGTCACATTGAGAGTGCTGCCCGTTCTGTATCCAGTATTTGCCTCGAATCGGAATGCATGGAGTTCGCGCTCGTTTGTGGACCAAAATTGCAAAGCGGGTTCACCCTTGGGGCCTTTCTGCACGCGCTGCCCCCCTTCAGGTGCAGTAAACCCCACTGTCTTGAACAGTGGTGCACCGTTGTCGCCCATCACCTCCACATAGAGCCCCTGGTGATGATCAAGAGCTTCGTTTAACCTCCAACGGGCATCCTCATCCGAATTCGCGTTGGAGAGTACTTCTTCGATCAGCCCCTTCTTGTCCAGCAACGTCACCCGATCCAGCTCCAGGAAATGTTGATCTGCAGATGCCAAGAACAGCCCGCCGAGACCTAATACAAGAATGGCCGCCACGCCAGTGAAGAAAAAGGTCAGGCGGCTCGTGAGCGACAGTCCACGAACCATGTCAGTTGTCCTCCGGGATCTCAAGCACATACCCCATCCCGCGCACGGTCTGAATGAGCTTGGACTCGTGTCCCTCATCAATTTTTGTGCGCAGGCGGCGCACAGCCACCTCAATCACATTGGTATCGCTATCGAAGTTCATATCCCACACCTGGGAGGCAATCAAGGATCTGGGCAACACCTCACCTTGACGCCTCATCAAAAGCTCCAACAAGCCAAACTCCTTGGCCGTTAGATCAATTCGCTTGCCTGCACGTGAGACGCGTCGGCGCAATAAGTCGAGCTCAAGGTCAGCCACCTTCAAGGTGGTGGCCTCTACCCCGTTGCGGCCTCGGCGCAAGATGGTTCTTACGCGAGCCAGCAATTCAGCGAACGAAAAGGGTTTGACAAGGTAATCATCGGCCCCAAGTTCCAATCCTTTGACGCGGTCTTCAACCTGATCCCGCGCCGTGAGGAACATTGCAGGCATCGCTTGGCCGCGCTGACGCATCCGCTGAAGGACCTCCCAACCATTGAGGCCTGGGAGCATGACATCCAGGATCACCATGTCGTAAACGTGCTCTCCGGCCAAATGCAAACCGTCGATTCCATCCTTCGCCAAATCGACGACGAACCCGGCCTCGCTCAGGCCCTGTTGCAAGTATTCGCCGGTCTTGGCCTCATCTTCAACGATCAAAATTTTCACAACTCGCGCTCCAATTGCTGCGTCCGCGCCAGTGTGCCCGCGATTGGTGAACCTGACCGTTAGATAACAAACTTGTAATCTGATCGAACGGTTTCTGACAGGTGCCGCTCTTCAGAATGGCCTCCGTGTTTTGAGTGATCACCACGAGGAGCCTTGTTCATGCCATTTCACTCCGTCAGGCCTGGGTTACCCCTGGCGCTGGCAATGCTCGCAAGCGCGGCAGCCGCCCAGGCGCCGAGCACAGCCCTGACCACAGAATCCCCACCCGTCTTGTCTCAGGCCCTGCAGTATCGCTCTGCGATCGGTGCCTATCAGACCTATGCCGACCAATCCATCCAACCTTGGCGCGAAGCAAACGATCGTGTCCAACGAATCGGTGGATGGCGCACGTATGCGAAGGAAGTCTCGGACAAGGCACCTGTCAATACCGAGCCAAAGTCTGATGCACTAGGTGGCACGCATGGGGAGGTCAAACCATGAGTCGGACATCCGTCGTTCTTCACGCCCGAAAGGTCGCAGTTCTGGCAGTAGCTGCGGCTCTGTCCGGATGCGCCAGTGTGTCGTTGGAGAAAAATCTGGATCGAGTCAACGCTGAAGCCGTTGGCTTCACTGAAGGCAATTTGTCACTAGCCCAGACAAAGGAAGAGCGCGATCAACGTTTGGATGCCTCGGCCAGATTGTTGGCGAGCCCATTGGGACAAAAGGAGGCCGTCAGACTTGCGTTGGTCAACAGCCCCGCGCTGCAGGCGTTGTTGGCTCAAGGTTGGGCTGATTCGGCATCAGCCGCACAGAGCGGCCGGATTTCCAATCCCATTTTCGCCTTTGAGAGATTGACTGCGGGCGGTGACCTTGAGGTGAATCGGGCCTTGTCCTTTGGGTTGCTGGACGTCCTGACCTTACCCGCTCGGCAAGGCATTGCTCAACGTCGCATCGAACAATCCCAATTGCGTTTGACCGGTGACGTGATTGATCACGTTACCAAGGTTCGGCAGGCCTGGGTGCGCGCAGTGGCAAGCCAGCAAAACTTGGAGTACGCACAGCAGGTGTTTGAAAGCGCCGAGGCAAGTGCTGAGTTGGCTAGGCGCATGCAATCCGTGGGGAACTACAACCGCATTGCCCGCGCTCGTGAGCAGGCCTTCTACGCAGATGCAGCGGCCCGCTTGGCCTCTACCAGTCACGACGTCATATCGAGTCGAGAAGAACTTATCCGACTTTTGGGGCTTGACGAGGCTCAGGCGCAGCTGCTGCAGCTGCCTGAGCGTTTGCCTGACTTACCAAAAGAGCCGCTGGACCCCAGCACGGTTGGTCAGTTGGCCGGCAAGGCACGGTTGGATATCAGGTTGGCTCAGAGCGTCTTTGAGGCATCTGGAAAGTCGCAGGGGCTGAGCACCGTAACCACCTTGACGGACATCGAAATGACAGCGCGGCGAAACACCAAGTGGGACAGTGCGGCTGGTTCCCGGTCAGACCAGCGTGGGTACGAAATCGGCATTCGACTTCCTATCTTCGATTGGGGGGGAATGCAGCGGGATGCTTGGAACGCCAGAACACTCGCGGCAGCCAACCAACTGGAGGCCACGATCCGATCAGTCGGTTCAGGCTTGCGCGAGAGCTACTCGGCTTATCGAACGGCCTACGACATCGCCACGCATTTTCGGGATGAAGCGGTCCCTGTTCGCAAGGTGATTTCGGAAGAAAACCAGCTTCGCTACAACGGCATGATCATCGGCGTTTTCGAGCTACTGGCTGACGCCCGCGATCAGGTCAGTACCGTCGTCGGAGCCATCAACGCCGAACAGCAGTTCTGGCTTGCCGACGCCGCACTTCAGGCCACCTTAATTGGCCGCCCCACCAACACTTCCCTGTCTGTATCGAGCAGCGCGTCCAGCAGCGGCGGCGCGGGGCATTGATCACGAGGGCAACATCAATGACATCTCGACGCGAATTCTTCAAGTACGCAGGCCTGACAGGCGGCGCCGTTGCGGCAGCCTCTGTCAGTCGTGTGGCCATGGCTGCCTTGCCAGAGCCGATCATTCAAAGCTCGGCGCAAACCATGGCGCCCTTGGTGCCCAACAGTGGCAGACCCTACAACCCTGTGGTCACTCTGAACGGATGGACCTTGCCCTGGCGCATGAACCAGGGTGTCAAGGAGTTCCACCTGGTCGCAGAACCCGTGGTGCGCGAAATGGCCCCTGGCTTCAAAGCCCATCTGTGGGGTTACAACGGTCAAAGCCCAGGGCCCACGATCGAGGTCGTCGAAGGGGACCGGATTCGGATCTTTGTCACCAACAAATTGCCCGAGCATCATGCTGTTCATTGGCATGGCCAGCGGCTGCCGAACGGCATGGACGGAGTGGCTGGACTGACTCAACCCTCCATTCCGCCAGGAAAAACCTTCGTTTATGAATTCGTTGCTCGTCGGCCTGGCACGTTCATGTACCACCCCCATGCTGATGAGATGGTCCAAATGGCCATGGGCATGTACGGCCTCTGGGTGACACACCCTAAAGCTAAGCACCCGCTCATTGAGGAGGTGCAGCGCGATTTCTGCTTCTTGCTGAACGCTTTTGACATCGATCCTGGCAGTTACACCCCCAAGACGATGACGATGCTGGACTTCAATCTGTGGGCTTGGAACAGCCGTGTCTTCCCAGGCATCGACTCACTCAATGTCCGGCTCAATGACAAGGTGCGCATACGGGTCGGCAACCTCACGATGACGAATCATCCCATCCACTTGCACGGGCATGAGTTTCTCATCACCGGAACGGACGGCGGCCCAACGCCGGCCCACACACGCTGGTATGAGGTCACAACCGACGTGGCTGTAGGCCAAATGCGGCAGATTGAATTCGTGGCCGACGAAGAAGGCGATTGGTCTTTTCATTGCCACAAGAGCCACCACACCATGAACGCAATGGGGCACAACGTTCCCAACCTGATTGGAGTTGACCACCGGGGGCTTGCCAAGAAGATCAACAAGCTGATCCCTGACTACATGGTCATGGGGGAGCGTGGCATGTCGGACATGTCTGAAATGGAGATGCCCATCCCCGACAACACAGCCCCCATGATGACTGGAGAAGGCCCGTTCGGCTCCGTGGAAATGGGGGGCATGTTCAGCGTCTTGAAGGTTCGCAAGGACCAAAAGCCGGGTGACTACAAGGACCCAGGATGGTTCAAACACCCGCCTGGAACTGTGGCCCACGAGTACACAGGACCTTTGGCCGAGCCATCACGGTTCAGCGCTGAAGGCGGTCAATCGATGCCGCTGGCTCAAAAGCCGGCTGCGGCCACTGAAGTTCAAGTGCGCAAGCCCGCTTCCCACAGTGGTCACTGAACCACCTCATATCCCTCAGGAGAAAAAATGAAAACCCACCGCAACGTTCGCTATCTCGTTTTGGCTGCTTCGCTCGCCTTGTTTGGAACTGCCCATGCCAGCGGCAACCACGCGGGTGGACATGCTCATGGATCGGAAGAGTCCGCAATTGGTCGGCCAGGCAGCGCTGACAAAGTCAGTCGCACAGTCACCGTTGAGATGGCGGACACCATGCGCTTTTCACCGGCGGACCTTCAAGTCAAACAGGGCGAAACCTTGCGCTTCATTGTGAAGAACGCGGGCCAAGTCAAACACGAGCTGAGTTTGGGAACTCAACACGAACTTCTCGAACACCTGGAGTTGATGAAGAAGTTCCCGGACATGGAGCATGACGAGCCGAGCAAAGTCACGGTGGCTCCAGGTCAGCAAGGGGAAATCATCTGGGAATTCACAAAGGCTGGAACTGTGAACTTCGCGTGTCTGATGCCCGGGCACTATGAGGCCGGCATGAAGGGCGCCATCAAGGTCTCAAAAAAGTGAAATCCAGATCAAGGCAAGGCGATATCACCATGACTGATCAGAACCTCTCATGCTTGATCACACGGCGCTCGCTGATGTTGGGCGTGGCCGCCTTCGGTGGCATATCAGGCGTCAAAGCCGCACCACCTCTGTCGCACCAAATGCAGGTTTGGAAAGATCCGAATTGCGGCTGCTGCAAGGATTGGGTCGGCACGGTCGAGAAGAGTGGCTTTCGCGTCACTGTCCTAGATCAAGGGAACAACACGGTCAGGGCCTGTCTGGGCATGCCTCATAAGTACGCCTCATGCCATACCGCGACAGTCAATGGCTACGTGATTGAGGGACATGTACCTGTCGCGGACATCCTGCGCCTTCTCAAGGAGCGGACCGCTGTGCTTGGCTTAGCGGTGCCAGGCATGCCCATTGGCTCTCCTGGGATGGATGGTCCCACTTACGGCGGGCGTCGAGATGCCTTCCAGGTCTTGCTGGTCCAAAAAGATGGATCGGCGCAAACGTTCACCAACTATTCGTGAAGACACCATGAACATCATCACCAAATTCGCTTCGCTCTCCGCCATGGTGCTGAGCAGCATTTTTTCGATCAGCAGCTTTGCCCAGGTTGCAACGGATCCCAGCAAGATGGCCATGGCTCAGATCTCGCCGGCCTTGACCGATGGCGAGATCAAAAAGGTCGATCCAGACACAGGCAAGGTCACGATCAAGCACGGCGATATCAAACACTTGGATATGCCAGGCATGACCATGGTGTTCACAGCCAAGGACAAGAGCTTGCTGACTAATGTCAAGTCCGGCGACAAGGTCAAGTTTATGGTGGTGAATGAGGGCGGAAAACTGATTGTCACCGACCTCCAGCCAGCCCGGTAACACGCTCTGTCTGGGCATTTTCTGCTCACTCAGTTTTGTTGACCAAAGACCATCTCAGATCACCCCTACACAGAAATGGAGTAAGCCATGACCAACTATTACAAATCGCTGATTGGACTCTGCATCGTCGCTGCCTCGATGGCCGCGTCAGCGCAAAGCGCTGATGAGCACAAGGGTCACCACCCAGAAAGGACCTCTGATGCCCCTGCAATAGCGCAAAAGCCTAAGGCAGGGGGCATGGACGTCGGTAGCATGGGGATGATGCAGGAGCAGCACATGAAAGCCATGCAGGCCATGCACGAGAAGATGGTCGCGGCAAAGACGCTAGAAGAGCGGCAAGCCCTCATGGCAGAGCATATGAAGTTGATGCAAGACGGGATGGCCATGATGAAGCAAATGAGTGGTGGAAAGTCCGGCATGGGGGGCATGGCCTCCGGCAAGACCAAAGGTGTTGGCCAGATGGACCATCAGAAGATGATGGAAAAGCGCATGGACATGATGGAGTCCATGATGCAAATGATGATGGATCGCATGCCTGCGGAACCCGCAAAGTAAGCCTCGCTTTCGAGTTCTCTGGGGATTCACCATGAACCATGATCACGAGGGGCACGACAAGCCCCCAAGCTTTTGGGCTTCGCGCTACGCCATCGGTTATTTAGTCATTGGTGGCGTGGCAGCGTACTTTCTTCTCACGGAGCATCTAGCGCATGCCATTGGCTCGCTGCCGTCCTCCTCATACACCGACTTCCACCAACTGCCGTGCCAAGCACCCCGCGATCGGCTCAGTCTGAAGAATACTGTGCCGAGAGCCAGGCCAGCAGGGTTTCGTAAAGCATCGGGGGATTCACTGGCTTGGCAATGAAGTCGCTCATGCCAGCGTCCAGGCAGCGGGCCTTGTCCTCTGCGAAGGCATTGGCGGTCATGGCCACGATGGGCGTGTGGTGGTAGCCAGGAAGCTGCCTGATCTGGCGTGTGGCTTGCAGACCGTCCAGAATGGGCATCTGCATGTCCATCAAGATTAAGTCATAGACCTTGGCCTGGGCCATTCGTACGGCGATCTCGCCATTTTCGGCCTGATCGGCCTGTAGACCTACATCACTGAGTAGCATGTCCGCAATTTCGCGGTTGATGGGCTCGTCCTCCACTAGCAGGACGCTCTTGTGCGCGTACTCCTGCTTGATCAGCGTCTCGACCTCCCCGATGGGCCGCGCATTAGATTGGTATACGGCCAGCTCGTCCTTGCGCAAACGTGCCGTGAACCAGAAGGTGCTGCCCTGCCCCGGCACACTGCTGACGCCTGCCGAGCCCCCCATCAATTCAGCGATCTTCTTGGTGATGGCCAGGCCCAGGCCTGTGCCGCCATACTTGCGGGACATTGAGCTGTCGGCCTGCTCAAAGGCGCCAAACAACTTGGGCGTGACCTCGGGAGAGATGCCAATGCCCGAGTCCTCCACCTCAAAGCGCAGGAGAACGGTAGCTGCATCCTCATGCACTGATCGGGCCCGAAAAGTCACCTGGCCGCGCTCGGTGAACTTGATAGCATTCGACGCGTAGTTGAGCAATGCCTGCTGTAAGCGGGTGGCGTCACCGCGCAGCCTCTGCGACAGCCAAGTGTTGTCGATGCGCAGGTCCAGCCCCTTTTCCTTGGCCTTCTCACCCAACATAGAGGCCACATTGCCAAGCAGGCTCTGCACGTGGACCGGGCCATCCTCCAGCGATAGCTTGCCCGCCTCGATCTTGGACAGGTCCAGCACATCGTTGATGACGTCCAGCAGGTGTTTGCCGGAGGCGTCAATGACCGCCAGTTTGGCGTCCTGCTCGGCGCTCACACCCGTTCGGCGCAGCAAATAGACCATGCCGCAAATGGCATTCATCGGGGTGCGTATCTCATGGCTCATGTTGGCCAGGAAGGCACTCTTGGCCACATTGGCCGTTTCAGCCGCCTCTTTTGCCAGCATCAGATCGGCAGTCTGTTGATCGACCAGCTTTTGCAGATGGCTGCGATGCTGCTCCAGTTCGTTCTCGACATGGCGCCGCGCGGTGATGTCGTGCCCGATGCCCAACACACCGATCAATTGCCCCCCGACATCGCGCATGGGTACCTTGGTGGTTTCCAACAGTTCACGATGGCCATCTGAGGCAAACGTGACCTCTTCTTCATTGACCGTGGCGCTGTTCTTCTCCATGGCGTTCTTGTCATTGGTACGGAAGAACTCGGCCAACTCGGCGGGCACGAAATCGAAGTCGGTCTTGCCGAGAATGGCTTCTTCGCTGGCGCCGAAAAAAGCCTCGAAACGGCGGTTGCAGCGCAGATAGACGCCCGCAGCGTCCTTGAGCCAAATCATGTCGGGCAGGGTGTCGATCAAGGTGCGGTACATGGCCCGCTCACGTTCCAGTGCCGTCTCGATGCGTTTGCGTTGCGTGATGTCTCGGGCGATCTTGGAGATACCGATCACTCGCCCTTCGGTGTCATGAATCGGTGAAATAGTGACCGAAACATCAATCAGCGCGCCGTTCTGATGCAGCCGCACCGTTTCATGGTGATTGAACGAGTGATCCATGGCCAGCCGCTCCAGGATGTCGCGCTCTTCGTCGACCCGGTCGGGCGGAAAGATCCGCAAAAGCGATTGGCCGATCATCTCGGTAGCGCTGTAACCAAAAATGGCCTCGGCCCCAGGGTTCCAACTGGTGACGCGACCATCCAGGGACTTGCTGATGATGGCTTCGTCGGAAGACTGGACGATCTGGCCGAAATGCTGGAGAGCGAGCTCTGACTTCTTGATCGCGGTGATGTCGACGAAGGTTTCCAGGAGCAGTGCCGAGGTACTGGAGGGCAGGTGTGAGCCCGCCAGCATGACAGTCATCGTCTTGCCCACTCGAGTGTGGACTTCTGCTTCAATGGGCTCAAACCGCCCGGCTCCAGCCTGCGAAGCCGCCAGGTGCGCTTCCCAACGAGCCTGCACCCGACTGCGGTACTCGGGGTCAGGAAAGGCTTTTTCAAGCCAGTGCTGGACCGTGGGAATGTCTGCGCAGTCGTAACCAAAAGTCTGAACAAACGACTGGTTCAGGTAGCTGACCTGATGGTTGGCATCTATCAAGGCCATGGGAATAGGCGCGGCATCAATCACGCCCTTGAACTGAGCAACTGACTCACGCAACTCATTTTGCAGTCGCACATGATCGGTGATGTCCTGCACGGTGCCGCGCAAGGCCACGATGCAGCCTTGCCCGTCCACATCGGCCTCGCCTCGCACCGTCACCCACAGCGGGCCGCCACCGTCGTTGTTGATCCGGGCATCGCAGGCAAAGGCCAAGCCGTCGCGGCGACAGGCTTCGATGGCTTTGGCCAGTAGTCCCCAGTCGGCAGCGGCAAACAAGCGCTGGATGTCCGGAAACGAGATCGGTGCCCCTCCGGGCTGCTGGCCACAAAACCGATACACATCGGCGGACCACTCATAGCTGTCATTTACCAAATCCCATCGCCAGTGGCCCAGTTTGGCCAAATGGCTGGCCGCCCGCAGAGAGGCTTCACTGGTACGCAAGCGGGCCTGGGCGGCTTGGCGGTCGCTGATGTCGCGGCAGGCCATGTAGAGGAGATCTATCCCGCCGGACACCATGGGCTTGATGCTGACTTCAGCGTTGAACTCGCTGCCATCCTTGCGCCGGTATCGAGCCTCGAACTGATCTGGCTGGCCCGAAGCCAGAGCCGCCTGCACCGCACGGCGGATGGGGCCCTGCCCGGGTTCGGCCCCCCAGTGGTCCAGCCCCATGCCCAGCAGATCCTGCCGGGTGTAGCCCAACAGCGTACAGAAGGCATCACTGACCTCGATCAGGGTGCCATCGCGGTCCAGGATGTGGACCCCATCGCTGGCGTTCTTGAGTAGGGCCAGCGCGTGATTGCCTTCACGGCGCAAACCAGACAGCATTTTCAACAATACCCAGGTCATCGCCAGCGTGGTGACCAGGAACACCCCGTTCCCGATCACGGTCTGTTGCACCCGGCTTTGCCAGGGCTGCAGATAGTCAGCGTGCGCCAAGCCGACAATCAGGTGGAAGGGCATCGACTTCAGGCGCTGGTAAGTGATCAGGCGTGGATAACCATCAGGCGTCGTCTGAGTGTGGTAAGAAAAACTGCTCTGGCCAGCTTCAATGCCGGCGATCAGAGTCTTGTTGTAAATCGGTGCACCCGCCTGGCCTTCGGGCTGCTGAAGCGCAGGATGGCGGGTGATCAGCTTGAGGTCGGAATCACGCAAGATGACATTGCCATGGGCGCCATACTCGAGTTTGGCCAATTGCTCATGCAGGTAAGACACTGGGAGCGCAATCGAGACCACTCCCGCAAAGGCGCCCTCCGCATCGCGATAGCGACGGGTGACGGGAATGACGGGCACTTTGGCGATCTGCCCCAGCACGGGGTTGTTGATCAAGGTAGCGGTATCGAGCTTGTCCCTCAGGACGGAAAAGAAGCCACGCTCAGCCCAGGAAGCCTGACCCGCGATCACCCCTTGGCCCAACACCAACTGGCCGTGCGCGTCGGATACCCGGATTCGCGCTCCGGGAACCAGGCGACCCTCCTGGCGCTCCAGAAAAGAGTTCAAGCTCGCCACATCCAATGGCCGGTGGCGCGCGGCCTCTTCTTCGAGTCGGTCAACTACCGCGGCCAGCGTGATGTCCACTTTGCCCATGCTGACCGCCAGATTCTCATCCAGTGCGCGGGCCAAGTTACGCCCCTGCATCTCAGCCCGCTGGTGGTAGAGATCACGTTGTTCAGACAGGGTGTAGGTATTAAACAGGATCGCCAGCGCGTTGACCAATGCGACCAGTGCCAGCAAGGCACGCCGAAACCCCCTTTCTTGACCGACAGACAGCGGATTGAAGACAGCGCGCATACCGAAAGTCCTGAGGTTGGCGGTACATGGGAGCATGTACCGCTTTGGAATGTATCCCAGAGCCCGCTCCAATGTGCTGATTCAACACAGATAGGTGTAGGAGGGATGCGCTAAACGCACAGGTCGACACGTTCTAGGGCGAACTCTTTGCATAGGCGTAGGGCATACACCAGGCTGTCGGGACGGCCCGATTTCCCGTTGCGACGGCTCATTGGAAGCCCCCCCTGCAGGAACACGTCCAAACATAGGGTCGCTGCGGGGCTGGTGTTGGACGTGTAGCCGCCGAACAACTTACCCATCGACACACAGGAGGAAGCGATAAGCGTACTGGAATTTGACAAACTGGCTGGCCGAATCGGCGCAGTGGGCAAGGCACTACTGAAGGTGACTGCTCGGTTGGAAATCAACGGGGTCATTGATGGTCCCCAGATTTCTCAGGCGTGGCGTCAGACAGTGCGGCCTGATCGGACTTCGACAGCCGCGGCAGGCCATCGGATCCTGCAGGAACTGGCTGACACGAATTGACGATGCGCGCACCTGTGTGGCGTCTCGTGTGAGATGTGGGGCAAATACGAATGCGGTGTTGCATTTCCTGGAGGAGAGATGCTGGCAAAGATTGCTCTGACCGGTATAGACGTTATCGTTGCGCTTACAGGCCAACGCAACCTGCCTGTGGCGGCCCCGCGCTGACCAAGGAAGAAGGGGCTCTTCTCGACAACTACAAGTACGCTGACGAGGACGGGAGAGGCGCAACGCTGCAGCAGCGTCCTTACTGCGTTCTCGAAACAGCGCAAGCAAGCCGTGTAAGCGTGGCTGAGGCTAGTAGATATGGTGCTGCTGTGGGTCTACCAAGAGGCCGCCAGGTTGCTGGCCGAGGAGCTGCTGGAGGTTGTGGAGGTGGCGCTTGCGCCGTGACTCGAATCCAAATGACGAGCACGAATTTAAGGGACGCTGAACCTTGCGGATCGAGAAAAATAGGAAGCGTATGCCCGACAACGTAAATGCACTTTTCCAGGTGAGAGCCCAGCGCCATGAAATGGACGATAAAGAAATCGCCCCAGATGAGGCTATGCGTCAGTTGGCGAGATGGCTTAGCAAGCCAGAGACGCACCTCTCTTTGGCGGATCTGTCAGATCTGATCGATGTTGGCGCCGTGCTGTTTCGCTGGTCCCAGTTAAGAAAACAGGAAGACTCGGTGCATTCAAAGCTGTCGGAGTCGTAATTCGTGAGTGCGCATCCCACCATCCAACTTTTCGAGCAGTTGGCCGAGTTGCCGGATCTGCAGCGCAGTGAGGCCGGACTGGATGCTGCGATCAGCCGTCTGGTGGCCTAGATGGACCTGCCCCGCGGTCACCTCACCGAGGATGACAGGGCTGTTCTGGGAGAGATCGGCGGGGAGCTGCATCGAGAGGGACTCAGGCGTCGAGGGGTGCCATAAATGACAACCATGAGAAAGAGTGTTGACTTCCATCTGGAGGTGACCCACGTCAGGTCAACTTGAATGGCAGTTCTCGCAGCGCCTTTCCGGTGAGTCGAGCGATTGCATTGGCGAAAGCGGGTGCCAACGGGGGCAGCCCGGGTTCGCCCATTCCTGTGGGGGCATCGGCGCTGGGTACGATGTGTACGGCGATCGCGGGAGCGTCAGTTATTCGAGCAACCGGGTAGTCACCAAAGTTGTGCTGTTCCACTTCGCCGTTCTTGAGCGTGATGGCCGCGCCCGGCAGGCAAATTGACAGCCCCATCAGAGCGGCACCCTGTACCTGCGCCTCAATGCTGCGCGGATTCACCGCCAAATGCGAACTCTCGAAACAGCGGCACATCGTGCAGCGCGTCTTCCATCGCCGGATCCGACAGGTTGAACCACTGTTGCATGAAGTGGATACGCAGCATCGGCTCCACCGCAAAGGGCGGGCGGCCCCGGCGGCCTTCAGGCATGTAGGGCGCCACCAGCGCCACGAGTTCGGCCCACGGCACCACGCGCTCCATCTCGCCAAGAAACTCTCGCCGCCGCGTGCGCTTGTTCGAGTGGCCCAGGCCCAGGCTTTGTTGCTTCATGAGTGTGATCGTCTCAGTCGTTCACTGAGCTTGCAGGCACAGCAACGGGACATTTGTGTATCCATCTCAACCGAATTGGGTTCCGCGCACCCTCCGCACCATCTCGTTGACAATCTCGATCAAGGCCAAGGGACTAAAAGGTTTTATCAAATACTCATCCGCACCGGCTTCAAAACCCTCGTATTGGTCACCTAGTCGCCCCAGCGCGCTGATTATTATAATTTTCGGTTGCAATCCATCACTGGCCCTAATTTCTCTGCACACATCAAAGCCGGAAACCCCTCCGGGCAGCATGACATCAAGCAACACGATATTTGGATGTTTTTTATGAAATATCTTCAGCGCACGATGACCATCTGATGCTTCCATTACTTCGGCAGCCACCAATTCCATCACAGTACGTAGATATTTTCTAGCATCATCATTATCGTCAACAATAAGCATTTTTATCATAAAAAATCACAATAATTTGCAATCCATGTGGGTCGATTGACTTATTGTGCATCGCGCGTACATATTTTGAAAGTTCCGTGATAGCTAAGATTTCATCTTGTGTGAAGAATTGGACTTCTGCTAAGCTAAAAAATAATTCCTGCACCGGCCTATTTGTAGGCGCCCCTGGTTCCTGGCCTACTTGTTCGGTGGGAACACCTTCAGTGAGCCAATTTTCTATTCGCAAGCCTGGCTAATTGCCTAGTCTCCGGCTAGAACCGTTCACGCGGTGCGCGCGCAATTTTTTAGTCATCGTCATGACCAACGTCGTCGCTGTAGCATCGATGCAAGTTTGTTAGATTTTCAGGAGCAGGTGCTTCCGCTGCCTCGACTAGGTAACAGCAACAGCCTTCCTGCTGCTGCGCCGCTTTCCTTTTCCGACATGGTGACATGCAGTGTGGTCGGCGGAACCTGAGGTCAACGTAGTCGTAACAGCGATGGTTCGACTCAAAAATGTCGGTGATGGATTTCCATATCGAAAGGTACTAGTACTGGGCGTCCTACCCTCAACGCGCCCGACGGTAGAGAGACGAGCTACGCGCAAGGCCCAACTGGAGAAGGCGCCTTGGCGGCCTCCTATAGCCAAGCTGATGGATGGTTGGCCAGAGGTATTTGCCATGCCTGAAGAAGAACTCGATGGCTCAGATTCTTTCTTCCTAGGAAAATACGAACTGTTCTCGGGAAGTCTAATTACTTTTCGATATCCGCCTGGGACTCTAATGCCGCATGGCGGGGAGAAATGATCGGAAGATAGACTGTGAACTTGGTCCCGACTCCAGGACTGGATTCCACCTCAATCCGTCCTCCGTGCTTCTGAATGATTGAATACGAGAGGGACAAGCCTAGTCCAGTGCCCTGCCCTACGGGTTTGGTGGTGTAGAAAGGTTCGAAGATTCTCTTTCGAACCTCATCGGACATACCACACCCGGTGTCGGACACGGAGATCGCAATCCAGTCGCCGCGGACTTCCGTCTCAAGAGTGATCACACCCTTGTCCTTGATGGCTTGCGCAGCATTCACGATCAGGTTCAAGAAAACCTGATTGATCTGGGCAGCCAGGCAATTCACCTGTGGAAGTTGACTGTAGCGCTTGACCACCTCGGCCTTGTATTTGACTTCGTTCCTGACCACGTTCAGGGTGGAATCCAACCCTTGGTTAATGTCGGCTTCTGCCCATTCGTCATGGTCCACCCGGGAAAAGTCCTTGAGGTCCTGCACTATGCGCTTGACGCGCGAGAGTCCATCTGCGGTTTCAGCCAGCAGATTGGGCAGGTCTTCTGCCAGAAATTCGAAATCGAACCCGGAGACGCACTTGGCCAACCGGCCCCATGGGCTGTCGTCTTCGTAAGCCAACGACTTGTCCTTGAGTTCCCGATCCACGGCATGTCCGAGCGCGAGCAGATCGGCCGAATAACGCCCCAGCGCACCAATGTTTGAGCTCACGAAACCTAGGGGGTTGTTGATCTCGTGCGCTACACCGGCAGCCAACTGACCGATGGAGGCCATCTTTTCGGACTGCAACAACTGGTTCTGGGCTTCTTCGAGCTTGGCATTGATGTCAGTGATGCGATCGAAGTTCTTTTGCAGGTTCTCGTGTGCCGCCTTGATGTCGGTCCGGTCCAGTAGCAGCCACCACGAGCTTTCGTCCCCAGTTCCGGGATTGGCCGGGTAGCCGATTAGCTGGATCCAACGCTCGTTGCCAAGGCTGGTTTTCATCCGTGCCTCATAATTGAAGGAGGTGCCAGCCTTCAGCATGGGGCCGGCCATCTTGCGAATGAATTCGCAGTCGTCGCGGCTGGCAAAGAGGTGGTTGACCCTCAAGTCCTGGATAGGCGTGTCCTTCAGTTCGAACATCTCGACAAAGGTGCTGTTAACCCGCGAAATCAGACCATCTTGGATCTGCACGATACCGATGGGGGCATTTTCCAGCAGGGCCTCGATCTGACGATGCTGCGCGCGCACTTCGGCAGTTCTTTCGGCCACAGTCCATTCCAAGGCCAACTGCTGGCGGCGTAGCGCGTCTTCAGCGTCTCTGCGACTGGTGACGTCCTGCAAGGTTTCGATGGCGCCGACCAGTCTGCCCTTCGAGTCGTAAAGAGGAGCTGCCGAGAAGTAGAGCCATGCTCCACTGTTTCCGATGTCGGGGAAAAAGTCCTCGGCTTCGACCGCATTGGAGATCAAGGGCGACCGCCGGCCCTGCCCCTTATAGAGCGATGGCTTTTCGGATTCGGCACTGCCTTCGATGATCAGGTCAGCCAAGATCGGCCGCTGGCTAGTATAGAACGGGCGCCAAGCCTCTCGGTTTCCGATCATCGCCGCTTTAGACACTCCCGTCAGCTGTGCAGCTGCCGAGTTCCAATGCGTGACGACATGCTCCGCGTTCATAACCAGTGTAGCCACCGGATCGTTCTCAATGATCTGATTTAGGCGCTGGCCCATCTCCATCAGGCTGTTCTGGACAATCTTGATATCGCTTAGGTCCTGGCAGGTACAAATCACCATGGACCGGTCGGCTATCCTGCGCTTGACGCCTGTGATTTCCATGTTCCGCTTCAGGCCGCTGCCGGACAGAATGTCGATTTCGATGGAAGGCGAGAGCTCTTCTCCATCGAGGCATTCGCCCAGATACTGGCTCATCAATGGCCGATGTTCATCAGAAAAGATCGACAGAGGCGTAAGCGCCCGCACGTCGCTCAGGTTTAGACCGAGCAGGCGCAGCATCTTCTGATTTGCATGAACGATGGAGAGTCCGTCGTAAGCAAACAGGGGTTGGCTAACAGCCTCCAGGATGTCGAGTTCTGCATATTCCATGGTCTCCCCTGCATCTGATGGTTGAATGATGTCTTGCCTCTATGCTGGGGCTACGTTGAGGTAGGCCGGAACTTCAACAAGCCGATTCTGGCCAGCTCCTTTTGGTAACGGTCATTCGCCGACTTCTCGAGCGCCTCAGAGAGGTCTCGGCACAGTTCTTCGGCTACCCAAGGCTTGCTAAGGTACTTGAAGACACTGAGTTCGTTCACTGCAGTACGCATCACTTCGAATTCTGTCGAGGCGCTGAGCATCATGGCAACCACATCGGGCTGTAATGTCCTGGCAATCTGAACGAACTCAAGCCCGCTTATGTCGGGCATCAGGTAGTCAGAGACTACGACGTCGAATTCGATTTCACGGATCCAAGTCAAGGCCTAGGTAATGTCGCTGGTGAAGTAGAAATCAACCCGGTCTGAGAACACGGGTACCAGGACACGCTTGAGCGCCGAGATGATGTTCGGCTCGTCATCAATGAGAAGAGTGCGCTGTCTCATGGCTTACCTTCAATCGTTTACGACATACAAGTTGTACGTGCTGTTGTCTCTCGCCTCTCGCAGTTTCAGGCGTCGGATCAAGTCCGCCTCGATGACGTGGCCGGCAGACAGCAAAACCAGGCCCTCTGGAGACACCAGGTCCCTGGCCAGTCGCATACCGCCTCGCAGGTCTATTGTGCGCACCAGGCGCGGCGGCTTTTCTGGCACAGGCCGAGCCGCCAGCAACATTTGCAGGAATACGTCGACGACTTCAGGATCGAACTGACTTCCCCGTCCCCGCGCGATCACAGAACAAGCGTCGGCCTCGCCGAGCTTGGCACTGGTGATGCGCCCATGACAAAGGTCGTCGTAGGCGTCCGTCACAGCAAGAATGCGGGCGCCCAGCGGGATCATCGCTCCAACTAATCGATCGGGAAAGCCGGCGCCGTCATGACGCTCATGGTGCGAGCGGATGATGGTGGCCACCATCTGCTGATCGTCCTGCGACAACAGGATCTGCTCGCCGAAGGCTGGGTGCTTTTCATAGCGGTGCAACTCTTCGCCTTGCAGCAATGACACAGGTGTCTCGATCACTTTGTCGGGCAGGGAGATCAGGCCGATGTCGTGGATCAGGCCAGCAATGAAGACGTCCTGAGTATCTTGCTCAGAACAGGCCATGGTCTGTGCAAGTTTGCGAGCCATGTCAGCCACCCGGCGTGAATGTCCCGCGAGCAGACCCTCTCTCCACTCCAGTAAGGTGGAAAAGGTCTTGATGGTGTTGACATGGCTCTTTCGGACCTGTCGGGCCATGTGCTCAACCTCCTCAGTGCGGGCGGCCACTCGCTCCTCCAGAGATCCGTTTAACTCCTGTAGCTCTGCGTTCTTGACTACCAGGGCCGCCTGAAGTCGGCGGTTTTCGTTTTCAATTCGGCGTCGCTCGAGCCCTTGTTTCAGCACGCCCAGCACTTCGAGATCATTCCAGGGCTTAGAAACGTAGCGGTAGATTTCACCTTTGTTGATCGCCTCGATGGTGGAGCTAACGTCAGAGTAACCGGTCAACATGACTCGAACGACAGAGGGCCATCGTTCCCGCGCAATAGAAAGGAACTCTGCCCCTTGCATGCCCGGCATACGCATATCAGAAATAATTAGGTCAACCTTCTCGGTACCCAGCAAGGTGATACCCTCCTCGGCGCTGTTGGCCCCGAGGAATTGGTAGCCATGGGGCTTCAATAACCGACGAAGAGAACTGAGGATGTGAGGCTCATCGTCAACGCACAAAATTGTCCAGGCGTCGCTGGGTTCGTGGTTCGGAACGGTCATCGCTGCGCATCCTTTGTCTGCTTACATTGGCGACTCTTGGCTCAGCTCAGCTACCACTCACGCTGTGGTAGCAGGATTGCTCCTGAGTTCAAGTCTATCTATGTTAGCGCTCGCCCGAGATCGAATGCTTCCTTCTGCAGCCAAGAGGAACATTCTGGGATGGCATTGAAGTTTTACCTTTTGAAGCGTTCAGGACCGTCTGCCAAACCCAATCCGCCACGCCTGTTAAGGACAGGCTGCAAAACCCACCCGCCCCGAACTGGATTCGGGCTTGAACATCGCGCAAGATCGCGTCCATGAACCAGCTCACGCAGGGCCTTGACCACCGTCCAAGAAGACCCGCAAAGAAAACTTTCTCGACGAGATGATTCAGTTGCCAATTTCCTCCGTCTTGGGAATTAGTGTTAACGCACCATGGTGGATCTCTACCAGAAAGAAATCATCAGGATTTCCATGCCAGCGCTGAGAAGCGGGGGATGTAGGACCGCAGCTATGCGGATGAACCGGCCCACCGCCAAGTGTCGCGTCCGGCCGCTTTCGCTGCATAAAGGGCGTGGTCAGCACGATCCATCGCATCGACAAGAGTCTCGCCCTGGGCAACTTCGTCAACCCCCGCGCTCATCGTTAGATGTAAGGAAGTACCGTCGGCCAAGGGCAGCGGCGAGTCGCGCACACCCCTCAAGAGGCGCTCAATCATTTGTGCCGCAGCTTCAGGGTCTGCGACAAGCAGGAGTGCTATGAACTCTTCGCCGCCCACTCGGAAAACTGGTTCATCTGCCCGAGAGTTCATGCGCAATAAATCGCCAATATGTTTCAGCGCCAAGTCACCCACAGCGTGGCCATGTATGTCATTGACGCGCTTGAAGTGATCCACATCCAGCATGACCATGACAAGCTTCAGGCCCCGGCGTGCAGCTTGAAAATGGCTTCTTTCAAGTTGATCCTCCAGACCGTAACGCAGTGGCAGTCCTGTCAACGAGTCGATTCGGGAGCTATGTTCGATGAACTCCGTTTTGAAATACACCAGGTCGCTAATCACCTCATCTTGAGTATTTTCAAACGTCTCAAGTAGCAATGCATCGCCTGCCTGGGAGTCAATGATGCCCTTGCAAATTGCGCGCGCTGCGTCATGCATCCGTTGATGTTGCTGCTCTAGATGCTGTGCCCTTGTCGTGTCAATTTCATCGAATTGCGCCCTCCCACTTCGAAACCAACGACCGAATTCACAGCGGGTGTGAGCATCCTCGCTGATCAAGTCTGCTTTCGGTAAATCACCCAGAACAGCGCAACGAAGCACCTGATGTGACCATCCAATGTGCACTTTTACAGCGCTATCCAACTGCTCTATGAAGTGTTCGTCTTCGCTTGTGAAAGTGGTGTTTGGCATGCGTGGGGAGCCTTGGAAAACGACCTCTCGCCGACTTCGAGTCGAACTTCTCCCTTCGTCACTTTTAATCATCTCTCCTTCCAAGTGCATCGTCGAGCACCCTTGCCCTCAATCGACCTCCGTCGCATCAGACATCGCTTTCTACGGCCCATATGGGCCTGTAGGCTAGGGTCAAAAATTGGCCCAATCATCTTCGCGAGCCGCCATTTTGCGGGTAGGGAGCCGAACTGGTGCCGTCACGGGCCCGACCGCGCTAGCCTGAGGTCGTGCAGGTGCAGGAACGGAATGGATTCGGGAGCCCGACCTACCGTCCACTCTAAACAAAGCCACCACCTCAGTAAGTTTGATAGCCTGCTCGCGCAAACTGGCGGCAGCAGCAGCAGACTGTTCAACGAGTGCAGAGTTCTGCTGCGTCATCTGATCGAGCTCGTTGATTGTTCCGTTGACCTGGGTGATGCCTTGGGTTTGTTCGGCGGTGGCGGCGCGGATCTCTCCAATGATGTCCGTGACGCGCTGCACGCTAGCGACAAGCTCGGTCATGGTGGAGCCGGCACTTCCCACGAGCTGAGTACCGGACTCAACCTTCTCGACAGAGGCACCGATTAGAGCCTTGATCTCCTTCGCGGCTTCAGCACTGCGCCCGGCTAAGCTGCGCACCTCGCCTGCGACGACTGCAAAGCCCCGGCCCTGCTCGCCGGCGCGGGCAGCCTCAACGGCGGCGTTGAGAGCCAAGATATTGGTTTGGAAAGCAATCCCATCAATAACACCAATGATGTCGGCAATCCTCTTGCTACTGGCGTTGATCTCCTCCATGGTGGATACGACCTGGGAGACAACTCGACCACCTCGCTGGGCTACTTCGGCTGCAGATGTGGCCATTTGACTGGCAGTTTGAGCAGACTCAGAGGTCTGGCGCACAGTGCCTGTTAGCTGTTCCATGCTGCAGGCAGTTGACTGCAGGTTACTGGCGGTCTGTTCCGTGCGATGCGAGAGGTCCGTATTTCCTTGTGCGATCTCGCTGGAGGCCGTTCCAATACTGTCAGTGGCCGAGCGCACATTGACAACAAGGTGGCGCAGGGACTCGATCATCTGGGCCAGACCGTCAAATATCGAACCTACCGGCGCGACCGGAATGTGCATATCTAGCTCACCTCGGGCGACCGCGGACATCACCGTAATTACTTCGGCAGGTTCGCCACCAATTTGCTTGAGCACCGAGCGAGTGACAGCCCAGCCCAGCCCCCCCACAGCACTCAGGACCAGCAGCATGAGCACTAGAGTTGACAACAGTGCATCGTGCACCGCTGCGTCCACAGTGTCCATGTATAGGCCCGAGCCAACCATCCAGTTCCAGCCTTCGACCTTGGTCACGAATTGCAATTTGGGCACGGCTTCGGTCTGGCCCGGCCGTGGAAAACTGGTCATAACAAAGGCCCTGCCGTCTGTGCTCGCCTTCATGGCATTCACCAGCATGATCACGATATCTCCGCCCGACGCATCCTTGACCTGGCCGGACATCTGCTTGCTCTCCCACTCAGTCTTGAAGGGGTGCATGATGGAAACACCGTCCACCAGCCAAATGTAGAAGTACTCGGTTTTGCCATCTGGGCCACCGTAGCGCGCTGTGCGCAGGGCCTCTTTCGCACCCTTTTGCGCGTCCTCTATCGTCATGATGCCGCTGTCAGCCTTGGCCTTGAAGGCGTTCACTATGCTGGTGGCTGCTTGGACAGCAGTGACCAGTTCGTGGCGCTTGGCTTGGTTGATCAACTGACGCTGCTTAAATAGGGAATAGATGCTAAGGAGCAGGAGTGCCGAGAGCGCCGTGACGATCAGCAAGAGAATCTTCTTCTTGAAACTTAGTGAGTTCATGGGATGTCTCCGGCCGTCGGATCGAGGTTGTCGTGAAATCGCGTGACGGCCAACGCGTGATTCAAATATATCAATATATTCAATTTTGTCTAGCAGATCTCGATAAAAATCTATAGAAATGATTCTTATTGCATCTTCTGCATGGCTTTGATAGAAATGATTCTTATTTTCCACCTCTATGCCCTGACCTGGGCAAGACGGTAGTCCGCGCAGGTTTGGCGTGGCCATGAATACGCGATGGCGCCCGCTCTAGCTAGATGACCTGGCCGTTTGCTTACCTCGGGGGGCGTTCCCAGCAATTTCTCTTGCGACTGATTGAGCTGCGAATGCCCCATCGCTTGGATGTGCACTGGTGGGTCTGATCGAGATGGAAATCAACACGCTGGCAATGCAAATCTGCGAGCATGTCCAGACCGATGCCAATCTGGGCACGCAGTGGCACGTAAGCGCCATCTATGGGCCGAACTTTTTCACCGGCAGCCTGATCACCCGCTTTGGCGCGGCCGCATGGCCATGGCCATGGCCATGGCGCGGCTGCTGCTGCTGACCGGTCTCACTGCCGTGATCGGGGCAGGAGGCGTGGACGTGGCGCATTTCTGGGCCACGCTGGTCCTGCTGGGGCTGGGCTGGACTTCGGGTTTTTGGGCGCTTCGGCTCTTGTGCTGGAGTGTCCCTTCAACGCCTCCCATTAAATTTGCTATGACAAAGTGGCGCTGTCGAAGAAGGGATGAACGGGCCTGCGCATAGGTCATCCCCGGAAGTCATTTGGATTTTATACAATGAAATACATTTCATTCATTAAAATAAACGAACGCCATGCATGCAACATCCCCATTGCCCGAAGCAAGGCTTGTCGCCCACCTGTTCGACCAGGCGGCGCGACCACTGACTGCCGCCACGCGTGTACGCCTGGCGCAGGCTCTGCTGGACTGGTCCACTGCAGGATTGGCAGCGTTGGATATGCCTGCAGCGCTCTCCATGAGGACCATCGCCATGTGCGTGGCGCCGGGAGACGGCACATCGCAGGTGTTTGGAGGCATGAACGCCAACCCTATGGCCGCAGCATTCGCCAACGCCTCCATCGCCCACCTGCGTGAGATTGACGATGCCCACCGCGCCGCCATGCTCCACCCCGGAGTGGTGGCGGTCACGCCGGTCCTGGCGCTGGCGCCTGCGTTTGGGCTTACCCGCGCGCAGGCGGCACGCTCGATCATTGCGGGCTACGAGGTGTCGCTACGCCTGGGCGAGAAGCTGGGAGCCCGGCACGCGGCGCTCTTCCATGCCACCGCTACCGCCGGGGCCGTGGGTGCCGCCGCTGCAGCAGGCATGGCGATGGGTTTGGATGCCACCCGTATGCACCATGCGCTAGGCATCGCGGCCACGCAGGCAGCCGGTTTGTGGCAGTTGGTGGAAGATGGCGCACATGAATCCAAGTCACTTCACCCTGCATTTGCCGTGCGCAATGGCATGACCGCTGCCTATGCGGCGCGCGCGGGCATGCCCGGCGCGCACGCTTTCTTCACCGGGCGGCGCGGCATGTACGCGGCGCTGTCGGGCGAAGGACCAATAGGTGTGCTGGATGGCGGGCTTGAGGAGCCAGAGCGCCTGCACACGGTCACCATCAAGGCGTGGCCCGCCTGCGCCATGCTGTTCACCCCGCTGGACGCCACCCGTGCGCTGATGGTGGAACACGGCGTGACTGCCGAAGATGTGCAGGCGCTGCGCATCGAGGTGTTTTCGCATGCGCTGAAGATCGCAGGCGTGCACTGGCCCACCAAGCCGGCGGAAGCCAGCTTCTGCCTACGGTATGTGCTAGCGGTGCTGCTGCATAAGGGTGCTCTTGGCATAGCTGACACGGAGGCGCCGCAGCCCGACTCTTCTGTGCTGCGCGCGCTGGCCGAACGCATGACGGTGGTGGCGTCGGATGACTTCCAGAAGGCGTTTCCGCAGCGTCGCCCGGCCCGTGTGACGGCCACGCTGCGCGACGGCCGGGAGGTTAGCGCCTACCGCGAGCTGCGCCGTGGCGACCCCGAAGACGCCTACACCTGGGTGGGCCTGCAGCAGCGCATGCGTGACTTCGTGCCCTCGATGGACGATGCGGCTGCCGCACCCATCGTGGCCTGGTGCGAAACCTTCATCGACCCCGAGCGCGACCACGAGCCGTGTGCGCCTGCTGCCGCCATTTTTGGCGCCTGAGTAGCCTAGCATGACCAGTCGCGCGGAGGCTGGCTAGTAAAGCCTTGGGCCTGCAGCGCGCTACGCACTACCTGCACTGCGTGGCGCTGGGCTGTGGCGCTCTGCCGGGGCGCAATGCCGATCACCACCACAGCACCGAGGAAACTGCCGTCACCGTCGAACACAGGCACTGCCACGGACGCGATCTGGGGCACGCGCTCTTCGCGGGTGATAGCAAAACCGTCGCGCGCAATCGCATCTGCCTGCGACGTTTCACCTCCCGTGAAATGCCGCAACACGTGCGAAGACGATCCCCCGGCAGTCAGCGGAATTCGCGCGCCCACCTCCACATGGTGGCGCACCTCGTTGCGGCTGTTCTCGCGGTACAGGCAAACGCGCTCGTCGCCGTCGCGAACGTAGAAGGCCACGGTCTCGCCTGTTTCCTGCATCACGACCTGGAGGGCCGGCTGCAGGCGCGCGCCCATGTCGAAGGTCTTGCGGTAGAGCATGCCCATGTGCAGCAGGGCAGGGCCGGGCGCATAGTCTCCGTTGTCGAAGCGGTGAACCATGCGGCTGCGCACCAGCACGCCCAGCAGTCGCAGCGCCGTGGCTTTGTCGAGCCTGGTCCGCTCTGCCACTTCGCGCAGTTGCATGCGCAGTTGGTCTTCGGTAAAGCACTCAAGGATGGCGATTCCGCGCTCAAGAACCCCGGAGGGCGGGCGGATCGGTTCGGCAGGGTCCGTGGCCTGAGATGTGGTTCTGGAGGCTTTCATGGCAGGAATAAACGCCCGTGCGCCGAGGATTGGCATCGTTGACAGAGCCAGGCACTAGAGGCTATAGTTTTAATAAATGAAATGTATTTCATTCAATGAAATATTCAAACCCAAAAGAATGGCGCGGTGCACGTGCCCAACCGAGACAAGTTCACCATCGCAGCCCCACCAATGGTAGCGGGCGACCTGCACACCATGCACACAACATTTCTTGAAACATCCCTGGCCGACACGCTGGCTGCCATCGTGGGCTCGGTCCATATGCTCGTCGCGCCAAAAGACATGGGCCGCTACGAGGCCGAATGGCGTGGCGCGTACCCAGGCGCAGCACGCGCCGTGGTCCGGCCCGCCACGACCGACGAGGTCTCCCGTGTGGTTTCCGCCTGCGCGGCTGCCGGCGTCAGCATCGTGCCGCAAGGGGGTAACACCGGGCTGGTGGGAGGCTCCACTCCCGACGATTCGAGGACCGAGGTGGTGCTGAGCCTGGAGCGCATGCGCGCGGTGCGCCGCAGCGACCCGTTGGACAACACACTGACCGTGGAGGCCGGCTGCACCGTTCTGGTGGCGCAGGAAGCAGCAGAGGCCGTGGGCCGCCTGTTCCCACTGTCGTTGGCGTCGGAAGGCAGCGCCACAGTAGGCGGCGTAGTGTCCACCAACGCTGGAGGCGAGCAGGTGCTGCGCTACGGCAATACACGTGACTTGGTTCTGGGCCTGGAAGTGGTTTTGGCCGACGGACGGGTGTTGAACCTGCTGGGCGCACTGCGCAAGGACAACACGGGTTACGACCTCAAGCACTTGTTTATCGGTGGCGAGGGCACTTTGGGCATCGTCACTGCTGTCACCTTCAAGCTCTTCGCGCGGCCCCGCAGGGTGGTCACTGTGTGGGTGGCTATGCGCGATCCCCAGGCCGCAGTAGAGCTGCTATCGCGCCTGACCGATTCGGTGGGCGAACGCGTCACGGCCTTCGAGTTGATCGGCGATGGCCCGCTGGGTATGGTGTTGCAGCACGGCACGGCGGGCATGCGCTGTCCGCTGGGTGAAATGCCGGTGTGGTCGGTACTGTTCGATGTGTCCGAGGTGTCGGCCCACTTGGACCCGGTCCCCGCCGTGGAGGAGGTCTTGGGCGCCGCGATGGAAGATGGGTTGGTGCTCGATGCCGCACTGGCCACATCGGACAGCCAGGCCCATGCCTTCTGGGGGCTGCGCGAGCACGTACCCGAGGCGCAGCGGCTCGAAGGTCCCTCGATCAAACACGACATCTCTGTCGCCATCTCGCGCATCCCGCAGTTCATCGAAGAGGCCGGTGCGGCACTGCAGGCCTTCATGCCCGGCGTGCGCATCGTTTGCTTCGGTCACGTAGGCGACGGCAACCTGCACTACAACCAGAGCATGCCCTTAGGCATGGCACCTGCCGACTTCCGCGCGCACGAAGAAAGAATCCACGACATCGTGCATGCAACTGTAGCGCGTCTGGATGGTTCGATCTCTGCCGAACATGGCATCGGCCGCCAGAAGCAACAGGCGCTGATGCATTTCAAGAGCCCGGTCGCCTTGGACGCGATGGCCCGCATCAAGCGCGCGCTGGACCCGCACAACACCTTCAACCCCGGGCGCATGCTGCCGCGCGCGCTCGTGGAATCCGCCACTTCCTTCGCTTCATAAACCTTCGACAGGACTTTCTCAATGCCCGTTTCCGTCTTCGACATGCAATCGCTCCAGCATCTTTGGGGCACCGATGAGCTGCGCACCATCTTCGGTGAAGAAAACCGCATCCAGAAGTGGCTCGACTTCGAAGCCGCGCTGGCTGCGGCCCAGGCCGAAATGGGTATCATTCCTGCCGCGGCCGCGAAAGAAATCGCTGAGAAGGCCAAGGTGGGCAACATCGACATCGCCGAGATGTCGGCCGAGATCCGCCGCATCAAACATTCGCTGGTGCCAGCACTCAAGCAGTTACAAGGCGCATGCTCCAAGGAGAACGGCGAGTGGGTGCACTACGGCGCCACAACGCAGGACGTGGTGGACACTGGTGTTGCCTTGCAGCTCAAGGAGTTCCATGCCGTGGTGATGCGCGACATGCAGGCCGTGGGCAAGGAGCTGGCCCGTCTGGCCATGGCCTACCGCGACACTCCCATGGCCGGCCGCACGCACGGCGTGCAGGCGCTGCCCATCACCTTCGGCCACAAATGTGCTCTGTGGCTCGATGAGCTGGGCCGCCACCACGAACGCCTGATGCAGGCTGCCCCCCGCGTGCTGGTGGGCATGCTGGCAGGCGCCGTGGGCAGCCAGGCATCGCTGGGCCCCAAGGCCGTTGAACTCGAAGAGCGCATGCTGACGAAGCTGGGTTTGGGCGCACCAGCCATCAGCTGGGCCCCCGCGCGTGACCGCTTCACCGAATACACCAGTCTGCTCGCCATGATCGGCAGCACGCTTTCCAAGATCGGAAACGAGCTGTTCAACATGCAGCGCAACGAATTCGGTGAAGTTGAAGAAAGCTTCTCGGAAGGCAAGCTGGGCTCCTCCACGATGCCGCACAAGCGCAACCCCACGTCTGCTGAGAACCTGGCAGGTCTGTCGCGTCCGCTGCGCTACAACGCCGCGATGATGGTCGAGGGCATGGTGTCCGAGAGCGAGCGCGACGGCATCGCCTGGAAGATGGAGTGGAAGGCCGTACCGGAGTGCTGCATGATTGCCGGCGCCATGCTTTTCCAGGCAAAGAACCTCTTGGCAGGCCTGAAGGTCAACGCCGACATGATGGCGGCCAACCTGGACAAGATGCGTGGCTACCTGCTCTCCGAGCGCGTGATGCTGGAGTTGAGCGAGCGCGTGGGTAAACAGACCGCCCATGAGTGGATCTATGAAGCCTCGATGCATGGCATCACCAGCAAGCTCAGCTTTGCCGAAGCGATGCGCCAGCACAAGGGCCTGGGCGAACTACTGACCGAGGCTGAAATTCAGGACATGACCAACCCCGTGGCCTACCTGGGCCAGTGTGGTACGTCGGTCGACCGGGTGGTGGCTGCGCAGACGGCTTGGCTGCAGCGCTGAACGCCACCCGCAGTCGCTCCTCAAGAATGCAGATAAGGAGACTAGCCATGCGCAGGCAACCGCGCCTACATTGGCATCGGCGCCAGGCAGCCCTGGCACTGGCGGGATTGCTCGGCCTGGCGGCCATCTCAGCCTGGGCCCAGTACCCGATGCAGCCAATCAAGCTGGTGGTAGGTTTTCCACCCGGGGGCGGAGGGGACCTGTACGGCCGCATGATCGCCAATGCCCTGGGCAAAACCCTGGGTCAGGCGGTAGTGGTGGAAAACCGCACGGGTGCCGGTGGCAACATCGCGGCCGACCTCGTGGCCAAGGCAAAACCTGACGGCTACACGCTGTTGCTTGCGATGAGCGGCAACCTGGCGGTGGCCCCGGCCACCAAGGCGCAGAGCATTCCCTACAAGGTGCCTGACGACTTCGTGCCGATCGGCTTGATCCTCGAAGCGCCCCACGGCCTGTTCGTAGGCCACAACTCACGCTTCAAGTCCGCAAGAGACATTCTGGCCGCCGCCAAGACCGAGAACCTCACCTTCGCATCGACGGGCGCCGGTGGTGCGGCCCACATAGGCATGGAAATGGTCAAGCAGTCAGCAGTAGTGAACATGCTGCATGTGCCCTACAAGGGATCCGGCCCGGCCATTACAGACACGATCGGTGGCCAGGTGGACAGCTTCTTTGCTACAGCCTCGCCCCTGATCAACCAGGTGCGCCAGGGCCAACTGCGGTTGCTGGCCATCACCGGTGACGCCCGTAGCCCCGCGTTGCCCGACGTGCCCACCTTCAAGGAGCTGGGGGTGAGCGTACCGGTGGTGCAGTGGTACGGACTGGTCGCACCAGCGGGCACGCCTGCACCGGTGGTGAAAACGATCTCCGAACATCTGAGCAAGGCGCTGGCAACACCCGAGGTACGCGACGCGATCCGCAAGGACGCCGCGCTGGAACGCGACCTTTCGTTGAATGATTTCCGCCAGTTCATCGTGGATGACATCGCGCGCTACAAGGCCGCACTCACGCCTGCGCTGACGAAGGAGATCACGCCGTAGACCGGCTTTTGATCTTCACAGCAAACCCCATTTTACCTTTTCCAAGACGACGATGTACGACGCCCTTATCTCCGCCCAACAACTGGCTGCTGCGCAGCAGGCGCGCTCCCCGCTGCTGGTGCTGGACTGCAGCTTCGAGTTGACCAACCACGACGCTGGCAAGGCTGCCTATGCAGCAGGCCACGTGCCCAGCGCGCACTACCTGCATCTGGAAGAAGCGCTGTCTGCTGCCAAGACCGGCAAGAATGGCCGCCACCCATTGCCCACCCGCGAGGCCTTCGCCGCAACGCTGACTGCAGTGGGCGTGAATGCTGACACGCAGGTCGTGGCCTATGACAACGCCGGTGGCATGTATGCCGCGCGCCTGTGGTGGATGCTGCGCTGGGCGGGACACCGGGCCGTGGCGGTGCTTGATGGCGGAATCGCCGCCTGGAAGGCTGCAGGCCAGCCCGTCTCCACTAACGTGCCATCTGCACCGCCTCCAGGCAACTTCATCTTGAAGCCACCGCTGGTCGCAACGCTGAGCTTTGAGGACGTGAAGGCCAATATCGACACCCACCAACGCCTGGTGCTCGACGCCCGCGCGCCCGATCGATTTCGTGGCGAGAACGAAACCATGGACCCCATCGGCGGCCACATCCCCGGTGCCAGAAATCGTTTGTTCAAGGACAACCTGGGTGCCAATGGCCGCTTCAAGCCAGCTGAGCAGTTACGCAACGAGTTCAACGCCATCACAGGTGATCGCCCTGCAGCCGAGATCGTCAGCCAGTGTGGCTCGGGCGTGACCGCCTGCCACAACCTGCTGGCCATGGAAGTGGCCGGGCTCCAGGGCGCCGCGCTATACCCCGGCTCCTGGAGCGAGTGGTGCGCCCAGCCAGGCGCACCCATCGCTATGGGCTTGGCCTGACTCTTCCACTTGCGGCCTGCACCATGACTATGTTGTTGCTTGGCCTGCTCATTGGTCTGGCACTGGGCCTGGCCGGCGCAGGGGGCGGCATATTGGCCGTGCCATTGCTCATGGCGGCCGCTCATGTACCGCTGACGACAGCTGCGCCGATGGGCTTGGCGGCGGTGGCACTCGCCGCCACTCTGGGCGCGGTGCTGGCGTTCCGTGCCAGGCGCGTGCGCTACCGCGCTGCCGCGTTGATGGCGGCTTGCGGGCTGGTGGTGTCGCCGGTGGGCTTGTGGCCGGCGCACCGGGTACCCACATCCCCGCTGACGCTGGGCTTTGCGGCGCTGATGGCGTGGATCGCCTGGACCATGTTGCGCGGCAAGGCGACGCCTGTGCCCTCTCTTGCCTCCACTGGTGGCAAGTCCGACACCGGCGGTCCATGCGCCCCCTGCCTGTTCGACCGCCGCACGGGCCGCCTGTGCTGGACTCCCGGCTGCGCTCGCGCACGGGCTGGCATTGGCCCGGCGGCGGGCGCTCTGTCCGGCTTGCTGGGTGTGGGCGGCGGGTTCGTGATCGTGCCGGGCCTGCCGCGTTTCACCGACATGTCGCTAGACACGGCCGTTGGAACCTCGCTCGCGGTGGTGGCCCTAGTGTCGGCCTGGAGCATGGTGGTCTCGTCTGTCACGGGCCGGCTTGATGTCGTGCTCGACGCGCTCTTTGCACTGGGTGCGTGCAGCGGCATGGTGGTGGCGCGCAGCGTGTCTGCGCAGCTGCCCGCTGCGTGGGTGCGCAAAGGCTTCGAACTGCTGGCGGCCTGCGTCGCCCTGGGCATGGCGCAGTCACTACCGGCTGTGTGATTCAAATCCTGCTTTTTCCATACCTATTAATCAACGAGGAGACTTCCATGGCGCACAACCAATCTCTTTTGCGACTGACTGCCGCCCTTGCCGCTACGGCGGTACTGACCTGCTTCGCCGGAGCTGCCCAGGCGGCGTATCCAGACCAGCCCATCAAGCTGGTGGTCGGCTTTCCACCCGGTGGTGGCGGTGATCTGTACGGGCGCACTATTGCGCTGGCCTTGTCAAAGCACATCGGTCAGACGGTGATCGTGGACAACAAGGCGGGCGCAGGCGGCAATATCGCGGCCGAGAGCGTGGCACGGTCCAAGCCCGACGGCTACACGCTGATTCTGGCCATGAGCGGCAACTTCGGCAACGCCGTGGCGTTGCGGCCGAATCTGCCCTACAAGGTGCCCGACGATTTCGTGCCGATCGCGCAGTTGGTGGAGACACCCTTTGGCCTGATGGTCGACGGCAACTCCCCCATCAAGACTGCCAAGCAGTTTGCGGCCGAAGCCAAGTCCAAGCCCGGCAAGATGACCTATGCCTCCACCGGTACGGGTGGCTCGGCGCAGATCGTGATGGAGATGGTCAAGCAGAAGGCCGAAGTGGACATCCGGCACATTCCGTACCGTGGGTCCGGCCCGGCGCTAAATGACTTGTTCGGCGGTCAGGTGTCGAGCTTCTTTGCACCCTACACCCCACTCATGGGCCAGATCTCCAGTGGCAAGATCAAGCTTCTGGCGGTCAGCACGCCCAAGCGCATTCCCTCACTGCCCGACGTGCCCACGCTTCAGGAGTCCGGTATCGACGTGGTGATGACGCAGTGGTACGGCTTGGCCGCACCAGCCGGTACGCCCAAGGATGTGATCGACCATATCAGCCGCGCGGTGAAAGAGGCGATGAAGGAGCCCGCGCTGCTCAAGGTCTACCGTGCCGATGGAGCGCAGGAGTCACACGTGGCGGGCAAGGCTTTCAGCGACTTCATCGTCAACGACATTGCCAACTACCGGCGAGCCGTCGAAACGGGCAACCTCAAGGCCGAATAAGCCGCTGCCGCAGTACCTCGTTCCGCTTTACCGATTGCCATGAGCACCGACACGCCCACCTTTCGACCACACAGTTCCCACTGGGGCGCATTCTCCGCCGCCTGGGACGGGCAGACACTTTCGGTCAAGCCACACCCCGGCGACCCGGACCCCAATCCGCTGATTGAGAACTTCCCCGCGGCGTTGCGCCACAAGGTACGCGTGACCATGCCCATGGTGCGCCGGGGCTGGCTGGAGCGTGGCCCCGGGCCCGACCCGACGCGCGGCAAGGACAATGACTACGTGCCCATGCCCTGGAACAAGGTGCTGGACCTGCTGGCCCGGGAGCTGCAGCGCGTGAAGGGTCAGCACGGCCCACAGGCAGTGTTCGGTGGCTCCTACGGCTGGTCGAGTGCCGGGCGGTTTCACCACGCGCAAAGCCAGGTGCACCGCTTCCTCAACATTACGCTGGGTGGCTACGTGCGTTCGGTCAACAGCTACAGCGCAGGAGCCTCCGGCCCCATGCTGCCGCACGTGATCGGCTCCATGGAAGAGGTGGCGCGCCGCAACGTGACCTGGAAGCAGATCGTCGAGCACACCGAAGTGGTGCTCGCCTTCGGCGGCATGGCTCTGAAGAATTCGCATGTGGCGTCCGGCGGCATAAGCCAGCATGTGGAACGCAATGCCATGCGCGAGGCCGCAGCGCGTGGGTGCCGCTTCGTGTCCATTAGCCCTATCCGGAGTGACCTGCCGGACGAAGCACAGTTCGAATGGCTGGCCCCAGTGCCCAACACCGACACCGCCCTAATGCTGGGCCTGGTGCACCGGATCGTGAGCGACGGTGCACACGATCGCGAGTTCTTGGCCCGGTGCTGCGATGGCTGGGACACTTTCGAGGACTACCTTTTAGGCCGCAGCGACGGCACAGCCAAGAGCTGCGCCTGGGCCGCGTCCATTTGCGGCCTGCCGGAGCAGCAACTGATCGATCTGGCGCGTTCGCTCATCGGCAAACGCGTGTTGGTGGTGGTGTCGCATTCGCTGCAGCGCGCCGAGCACGGCGAGCAGCCGGTGTGGATGGGCGCCGTGCTGGGCGCCGCGCTGGGCCAGCTGGGTCTGCCCGGCGGAGGCTATAACTACGCGCTGGGTACGCTGGCCCACTACGGAAAACGCAACAACGCCGTGCCTGCCGCCGCGCTGCCGCAGGGGACCAACGGGGTAAAGGAATTTATCCCGGTGGCGCGCATCAGCGACATGCTGCTAAACCCAGGTCAACCCTTCGATTACAACGGAAAGTGCCACAGCTACCCGCACATCCGCTTGGCCTACTGGGCCGGAGGCAATCCCTTTCATCACCACCAAGATCTGAGCCGCCTGGCCAAGGCCTTCCGTACGCTGGACACCTTCGTCGTGCACGAGATCGCTTGGACCGCCACTGCCCGCCACGCCGACATTGTGTTGCCCTGCACCATGACACTGGAGCGTGAGGACATCGGTGCTACGCCAACCGACCCGTTAGTGGTGGCTATGCACCGCGTGGCCGAGCCACACGGCCTGGCCCGCGACGACTACGACATCTTCTGTGACCTGGCATGGCGCCTGGGCGGGTTGGAGGCGTTCAGCGAAGGCCGTGACACCCGCCAGTGGCTGGCCTATCTGTACGAACGTACCCGCCAAGGCCTGCAAGAGCTGGGCGAAGAAGCTCCTAGCTTCGATGAGTTCTGGCAACGAGGAGAAATCACGGTGCCGCAAAAGGACGACGACGGCGGCGTGCTACGCGCCCTGCGTGAGGACCCGATGGCCAACGCACTGAAGACGCCTAGCGGCAAGGTGCAGATCAGCTCACCTGTCATCGCGAAATTTGGCTATGCCGACTGCCCGGGCCACCCTACCTGGCTGCCACCTCGATTCAGTCCTACGGCCGAACACCCGCTGTGGCTGGTGGCCAACCAGCCGCACACCAAACTGCATAGTCAGCTCGACTTCGGCGGGTATAGTCAGGCCAGCAAACGCAAGGGCCGCGAGGTTTGCACTCTGCATCCGGCGACGGCGGCCGCGCGCGGCATTGCACAGGGTGACATCGTGCGGTTGTTCAACGAGGTCGGTGCCTGTTTGGCCAGCGCCCACATCGACGCTGGCATACGTGAAGACGTAGTACGGCTGCCGACCGGCGCTTGGTACGATCCTGTGACGGATGAGAATGGGCTTACTATGTGTGTGCACGGCAACCCCAATGTACTCACGCGCGATGTCGGGACCTCCTCGTTGGCGCAGGGCTGTGTGGGCCAGCTCAGTACCGTGCAAATTGAACGCTATCTTGGCGAACTTCCCGCGATTCGCGCCTACGAGCCTCCTGATGCGGGTGGCTTATCCGGGTATGCGTTCTGACGAGACGCTCGTCTGCTCTTACAGCTGGGACCCCACAGGCGTGTGGGACGAACTACACCTGACCATGCTTGCTCGCTTGCACGAGCATAGCCAGATTGGGTCGAAATACCTTCGAGGACTCATCAGCACCAAGCCCGAGGGGTAAAAAGCAAGCACCAATCCACCGCAATCCAACAGACCGAAACGAACTAAGTTCATCTGTTCGAGCAGGATCACATGTGGGTGTTGGCGCCAGTGCAATCGTGATCAGTGCGCTTTAGCGGCGGTTAGTGGGGGGTGCGGACGAAAACTTGGACTACCAAGAGGTAGTTCATGTATTCCTACGAAGAAAGAATCCGAGCCGTTGAGCTCTTTATCAAGCTGGGCATGCGAGTCAGGCCCACCATCAGGCAGTTGGGGTACCCGACCAAGAACTCCTTGAAAGGTTGGTATCGGGAATATCAGCAGCGCCAGGACTTGCCTAAAGGCTACGCAGGGCGTGAGCCCAAGTTCTCGCAGGCGCAGAAGGCTGCCGCCCTTGAGCACTACCTCGCCCATGATCGGTGCATTGCAGCCACCATGAGGGCCCTGGGCTATCCAGGTCGCGGAACGCTCACCAAGTGGATTCGCGAGGCCATTCCTGAGGCCAGGAAAGCAATCGTCGGTCGTGTTGGGCAGCGAAGGTATTCCGAGTCGTTGAAGCAAACGGGAGTGGTGGAGCTCTGCATGCGGCAGGAAAGTGCGCAGGCTGTTGCCGACAAGCTCGGCGTTTGCCGGCCAACGTTGTACAACTGGAAGAACCAACTTCTGGGACGTGAGGCCCCTGCTTCAATGAAACACACCCATAGATCTCCCCAGCAATGAGAGCGCGACGAACTCGAACTCCAAGTGGCTGTATTGCGCCGCGAGGTCCGGCAATTGAGACTTGAACAGGACCTCTTGAATAAGGCCAATGAACTGTTAAAAAAAGGCCTGGGCGTCAATCTGCAGTTCCTGTCCAACCGGGAGAAGACACTGCTGATTGACGCCCTGAGAGAGCACTATGGCCTCCCAGAGCTCCTCGCGCAGGTGGGGCTGGCCCGTAGCTCGTACTTCTACCACCGGGCCCGTGCAGTGGTGGGCGACAAGTATCTGCAGGTGCGGCAGTCCATCACCGAGATATTCGAGTCGAATCACCGGTGCTACGGCTATCGCAGGTTGCAGGCCTCGCTGGCCAGGCAACAGGGACCGATCTCTGAGAAGGTGGTACAGCGACTCATGAAGCAGGCACACCTGGTCGTTCCAAAGCCCAAGAAGCGCCGATACGCCTCATACCTGGGTGAGATCAGTCCAGCGCCTGAGAACATCATCAACCGCGACTTCCAGGCCTCCACCCCCAACGAGAAGTGGCTCACGGACATCACGGAGTTCCAGATCCCGGCAGGCAAGGTGTATCTGTCACCGATCATCGACTGCTTCGACGGGATGGTGGTGAGCTGGACCATCGGCACGAGTCCGGATGCTGAGCTGGTCAACACCATGCTGGATGCCGCCATCGAAACGGTGGCAGAAACCCCAGATAGGCCCGTGGTTCACTCCGACCGCGGTGGCCACTACCGCTGGCCAGGCTGGCTATCGAGAATGAGCGATGCGAATCTCACCCGCTCAATGTCCCGCAAGGCTTGTTCTCCGGACAATGCGGCGTGCGAGGGCTTCTTCGGGCGGTTGAAGAACGAGTTGTTCTATCCTCGGGACTGGAAGGGCACGACCATTGAGCAGTTCATCGAGGCGGTCGACTCGTACATCCGCTGGTACAACGAAAAGCGAATCAAGATCTCCCTTGGCTCTCTCAGCCCCATTGAATACCGGTTGAGCCTTGGGCTTGCGACATAAACCAGTCCAAGTTTTTATCCGCACCCCCCTATTCTGGGTAATTGAAGTCGTAAACCCCGGCCCAGCATCCATGCGGCCCAGCGCACTGCCCAGCCAACTGTCCGTCAATCTAAAGTCGTAAACTCCTCTTGGTGCGCTGCAGTAACAACTCAAGTACGGCTCGCGGCGGTCTAAACGAAGCCTTTCTACTACTCCTGTATGCAAAGCATGTGTGTCCAAGATCCGGGCTTGAACACGACCACTCGCCTAGGATGCCAAAGCCTTGATGGATACCAGCTGACAGAGAGAACCTTCCTACTTCCATTTTCCGGCCAGATATCCAGAAGAAAAGACAGTGCCGACTCGATTGGACTCAGCAACACACCTTCCGCCAAGTTCATGACCAAACCGTAGTCAGTCAACATCCAATGTGCCGGGGACGTGGCGCTGGCAGCATGATGGACACCTCTTTGCCTAAGCTCTGTGAATCGCCCCGGGGCGATTCACCCAGTCTGAAGTGGCGTCCCGAATGCCGAGTGGGTCATTGCGCCCAGACGGTCTTGCAAGGTGCGGGGCTGGCCAATAGAGAGACGCCCAAGAATGGAGAAGCTCCAAAAATAGGTGTTGACAACTCCGGCGAACAAAACAATGCCACGCCCGCTGACTTTTAGCTGGCCTGCACTCCTCAGCATCAATCGGCACACAAAAGCAACGCGTGAACTATGGACGTTAGGTCGATGCAGTCTTAACGACCTTGCTGCGTGCTGCAAATCGCGCCGCCCATTCCTCCACCGGCATGAAGCTCGGGTCGGTGCGCACCACCCCCTCGGTCTGGGCCCAGATGGCCTCGTCGTCCTGGTCCAGGTCCAGCGGGTCGCCGTGGGGCTGGCTCACGTACCAGGGGGTGTCCAGGTACACCTCCACGGTGTTGTCTTCAGGGTCCATGCAGTAGATGGAGATCGCGTTGCCGTGGTTCAGGCCGCGCATCTTCGTCGCGCCCAGGGCCAGGGCCCGGCGGCGCGCCTCGCGCAGGTGGTCCAGGGTCTGGACCTTGAAGGACAACTGCATCACCGTGCTGGGCGCATCGGCCCCGCGCCCGCCGGCCAGCACCAGTTGATGGTGCTGGTCGTCGCGCCCGCTCAGGAACACGATCTCGAAGCGGAAGGTGACACCCTCGCCCCGGTCGGTCTCCTGCATATCGAACACGCCGGTGTAAAAACGCTTCATCACCTCCAGGTCGCGGCAGAAGATGCCACAGTGCGAGAGGTTGGCGCTGTAGGGTGGATTCATGGTGGCGGCCTCCATGGGGTCAGGGGATGAGGACGAGCTTGCCCAGCGTGCCACCGCTGTCCAGCAGCTCGTGCGCCTGGCGGGCCTGCGCCAGCGGCAGGCGCATGGCGCGCGGTGCGCGCACCTGGCCGCAGGCCATCAGCGCAATGGCCTGCTCCATCAGGCCGCGGCGCTGCGCGATGTCGGCATCCACCGCATGGATGGAGAAAGTGCGGATGGCAAGGCTTTTGGCCAGGAGCTTGCGCAGCTCGTCGAACACGTCGCTCGACGGCGGGCCGGCAAGGATGTTGTACGACACCGCCATGCCCGAGGGCGCCAGCGAGCGCAGGCAGGCGATAAAGAGCGCCGCACCCACATGGTCGAAGGCCAGGTCCACGCCCCGCCCGCCGGTGAGCTCCATCACGCGCTGCGGCAGGGTCTGCACGTCATCGCCATCGACGAGGTCGGTGACTCCGTTCTCCAGCGCGAAGGCGCGCTTTTCCGGGCTGGATGCCGTGCCGATCACGCGCAGCCCGCGCGAGCGCGCCACCTGCGCCAGCGCCGTGGCCACGCCGCCGGCCGCGCCAGGCACCAGGATGGCCTGCGCCGGCAGGTTGCCGTTACTCGCCAGAAGCGCCAGCGCGAGCTGGAAGTTGCCCAGGCTCACTGCGTCGTCGAACGCAATGCTCTCTGGCAACACGAAAGGCACGGCCTCGGCCACGCAGATGGCCTGCACGTAGCAGCCTCCGCGCTGGGACAGCTCGCGCGCGCTGACCAGCACGCGCTCGCCCACGGCCAGGCGGTCCACGCCCGGGCCCACGGCATCCACCACACCGGCCAGCTCATTGCCGGGCACGGCGGGCAGCGGGGGCATCCATTTGTAGGTGCCGTTGCGGATCAGCACGTCCGGCCCGCCCGCGCCGATGGCGTGGGCGCGCACGCGCACTTCGCCAGGGCCCGGCTTGGGCTCGGGCAGGTCCACGAGCGACAGCACCTCGGGGCCGCCGGTGACATGCAGCTGCACAGCCTTCATCGTCATGGTGGTGTGTGCTGCCATGCTCAGCGCTGCCCGTCGTGCACGCTGACCTGCTCGCGCGTGAGCCCGCCCAGGCGCGAGTGGACGCGCCCGCCATTGGCCATCACCAGTGCGAACAAAATCTCGTTGGGGCGCGGTGCGTCCTGTATGCCCACCTCGGTGCTGTTGAAGTGGCTGCGCACATAGGCCGCATGGATGTAGTGCAGCGGCACCATCAGCCGGTAGCCCGTGGCCGCCACGGCCTTGGCCGCAGGCACGATGGCCTTGGGCTCGCCCAGCACCTGGCGCATGGCCCAGCCGCCCGCCTCGTGCCAGACCGCGCCATGCTCCAGCTCGCCGTTGACGCCGACGATGGCCGCCTTGCTGTAGGCCTGCACGTTGTCCTTGCCCAGGGTGTCCACCAGCTCCTGCGCCAGCAGGGTCCCAAGGCTGCGCAACTCGGCCATGAAGGGCAGCAGGTCCGGCTCGTAGCGGCCGGCATAGGGGTTGTGAATCACCGCGCAGGCCGCAGCCACGCGCAGCGGCTGCTGGGCTGGCGGGCCGCCTTCGTGGTAGATGGTTTCAATGCTGAGGCTGCGTTTGCGGATGGCGATCAGAGTCATGCGAAAAGTCTTTCAGTGAATTCTTCGGTCGTTCATTGTTTCGGTATCTTGGCATCGGCCACCACCTGCTGCCACTTTTCGAGCTCGTGGCTGACCATGGCCTTCATCTCCTCGGGCGTGCTGCCGCGCGCCTCGCCGCCCATGTCCTCCAGCCGCTGGCGCACGGCGGGCGCCTGCAGCGCGCGCAGGGCTTCGGCGTTCAGGCGATCCACCACGGCCCGGGGCGTGCCGGCCGGTGCCATCAGGCCGGCCCACGAGCGCACGTCATAGCCGGCCACGCCCTGCTCGGCCACGGTGGGCACGTTGGGCAGGCCCGGCCAGCGCTGCGCGCCGGTGGTGGCAATGGCGCGCAACTTGCCGGCCTGGATGTTGGCCATCACCGCCGTGGGCGGTGCGATGATGAAGGGCACGTCCCCCGCGAGCAAGGCGGTGAGCGAGGCGGCATCGCCCCGGTAGGGCACGTGCAGCAGGTTTACCCGCGCCAGCTTGGCCAGCAGCTCGCCGGCCAGGTGGTGGGTGGAGCCCACCCCCGCCGTGCCATAGGCCACCGTGCCGGGCGCGGCCTGCGCGCCGGCGATCACCTCGCGCAGCCCCTGCACCCTGGAGTTGGTGTTGACCACCACCAGAAAGGGAAAGTAGGTGACGGTGGAGACCATCTCGAAATCGGTCACCGACTTGTAGGGCAGCGTGTTGTACAGCGCACCCGCCACCGCATGCCCACCGGTGGCCAGCAGCAGTGTGTAGCCGTCGGGTTTGGCGCGCGCCACGGTGGTGGCGGCAATGGTGCCGCCCGCGCCGGACTGCGCCTCCACCACCACGGGCTGGCCCAGCGCACGGGCCATCTCCATGCCCACCGCGCGGGCGATGGCATCGGCATTGCCGCCGGGCGCAAAGCCCTGGTAGAGCTTGACGGCCCGCTCCGGGTAGGCCTGGGCCAGGGCCGGCAATGCCGGCCAGGCAACGGCAGCCGCGCTGCAGGCAGCCAGCAGGTGTCTTCTGTTCATGGTGCTTGTCTCCATGGGCGGCGGCCGTCTTGGGGCCTGGTGCTCTACCCGTTGGTGATGGATGGATGGGATCTGGGGAGTGGCAACGCTCAGGCCTGCGCGACCACCGGGTTGCGCAGCAGGCCGATGGCCTCGATCTCCACCTCCACCACGTCACCGGGCTTCATGAACTGCGGTGGCTTCTTGCTCCAGCCCACACCGGCCGGCGTGCCGGTGATGATCACGTCGCCGGGCACCAGCGTGAAGATGGTGGAGGCGTAGGCAATCAGGCGGGGGATGGAGAAAATCATGTGGCCCGTGTGGCTGGACTGCACCACGGCACCGTTCAGCCGCGTCTCCAGCTTGAGCTCGCGGCCGGGGGCGATCTCGTCGGCCGTCACCATCCAGGGGCCGAAGGCGCCGGTGGACTCGAAGTTCTTGCCCGATGCGATCTGCTTGGCGTGGAACTGCCATTCGCGCACGCTGGCATCGTTGTAGCAGCTGTAGCCTGCAATGTGCGCCCAGGCATCGGCCTCGCTTATGTCGCGGCCTTCCTTGCCGATGACCACTGCCAGCTCGCCCTCCCAGTCCAGCGACTCCGACACGTGCGGACGCACGATGGGGCCCTGGTGCGGTGTCTGCGAGCGCCATACGCGCAAGAAGATCGGCGGCTGCTCCGACAGCTCGCGCTGCATGCCAGCGGCCAGCACCTCCTGGTGGTGGTCCATGTAGTTGCGCACCGCGCAGACGATCTTCTCGGGGCGGGGGATCACGGGCAGGTACACCACGTCGGCCAGATTCGCATCGGCACCCAGCCCGGCCACCAGCGCATCGCGGCGCGCGAAGTCGGGGCTGGCGATGAAGTCGGCCAGCGTGGCATGGCCCGTGCGCGCCGCCAGTTCGGCCACACCATCGTCGACGACAACGCCCCAGGTTTCACGGCCGGTGATCGAGTAGGACATCAGTTTCATGGGTTTCCTTCAAAGGGATGGGAGAGGTGAAAAGAACGGCTACCCGGAGTGAATATTTCCAGCCGCAGAGTTTGTGCATGACGTTATTTTTATGCATAAAACAATGCAAATGCATAGTGGTTTACACCAAGCACAAAATTTGTGAGGCGCGAAAGTGCCTGCCAGCGGCGGCGCCTCAGGTAATCAACAGGGGGGAAAGTTGCGGGTGGCCGGCATCCGACCCCGCGTTCGCCAGGCAGGCAGCGGCGTGGCGCCTGGGCTGCGTTGGCGCGGATGCGCTGGGGGTGCGCGAAGAGAAAGGCTGAAAGGGATGCGCGGGGCCGCGATGGCCGCCAGGGCATGTAGGCGGGGCGTGCAGCCCGCTACCGGTCAGTTGGATGCTGGGACAGCCAGGAGCCCTTCAGCCCTGGCCGCAGGCTCAGCCCTCCTGCTGCTCGACCTGGGCCAGCACCGCCATCACATTGCGCTGGGTGCTCAGGATGTGCTCTTCAAGCAGCGCGCAGGCGGTGTCCGCATCGCGGCGTAGCGTGGCGTCCATGAGCTTGCGGTGCTCGTTCGACTTGCGCCGCGAGGTCTTGCGAAAGCGGGCCGAGTAGCGGCGATAACGCTCGGCCTGGTCGAACAGGCTGGCGCTCCAGGTGCGCAGGCGCTCGGACGGGCTGGCGGAGATCAGCGCGGTATGGAAGGCGGTGTGCAATTCGGTCCAATCGTTGTCCAGGATGACCGGCCCATCGCCCAGGCGGCCTTCCACTTTTTCAAGCCGGTGGTAGGCACCCACCACAGAGGCCTCCCACGCATCGTCGCCATGGGCGATGGATTCGCGCAGCGCCTGCACGTCCAGCATCACGCGCATGCGGGTGATGTCGGCCAGGTCTTCTTCCGAAATGGCGGCCACCCGAAAGCCGCGCCGCTCGTCGGCCCGGATCAGGCCCTCCTGGGCCAGGCGGCTCAGGGCCTCGCGCAGCGGGCTGCTGGAAAAGCCATACGCCGTCTGCAGCTCGTCGAGCTTGAGCTTGGCACCGGCACCGTAGGTACCGCTGAGCACATCGTGGCGCAGTTGTGCAAACGCCTGGTCAACCAGGGGTGGTGTGCGCGTGGGCGTTTCTTTTTTGTACATGTTTTGAATTTTATGCATAAACTCAAACAATTGAAAGAAGGAGCAAACCCCAGTGACCGCCAACCCGAACGCCGCCCCCACCCGCCTCGTTGCCATATCGGGCAGCATCCGCCGCGCATCGCACTGCACGGCCGTGCTGCGCAGCCTCACACCGCTGCTACCACCCACAGCCACGCTGGAGTTGTTCCCGCTGGGCGACGTGCCCATGTACAACGCCGACCTCGATGGCGACAGCCCACCGGCCGCAGTCGCGCAACTCAAGGCTGCCATCGCGGCTGCGGACGGCCTGGTGATCTGCTCGCCCGAATACAACTACGGCATCCCCGGCGTGCTCAAGAACGCCATCGACTGGGCATCGCGCCCGGGCTTCGCCTCGCCGCTCAAGGGCAAGCCGGTGCTGGTCATGACCGCATCGCCCGGCACGGCCGGCGGCGTGCGCGCGCAAGCGCAGATCCGCGATGCCCTGGCCGCCACGCTGGCCCGGCCGCTGGTGCGCCAGCATATCGCCATCGCAGGCGTGGCCAGCCGCATCCAAGACGGCCGCCTGGTGGACGAGCCGACCCTGGGCTTCATCCAGGCCGGCCTTGTGGACCTGCTCGGCGAGATCCGCTGGCTCCAGGCCGCGCGCCAGCAGGCGTGATGCACGCAGGGGCCTGCCGCCCCTGCAAGCCCCGTCATGGCCTTCAACCTGGCCGCCGCGCCCCCATCAGCACGAAGAGCATCGTGGCAGGCTGGTCGGTGTGGTTGCGCCAGGCGTGCCGGTTGCCGTGCTGCACCGCCACGTCGTGCCGGCGCAGCAGCACCTGGGCGCCGTCGTCCAGCTCCAGCGTGATCTCGCCCTCCAGCACCACGTCGTAGTCGATGCTCTCGGTGGTGTGCATGCCCGGGTGATCCTGCTCGAATCGCTCGGCCAGGCCCGGCACCTTCTGCGCAAACTCCGCACCAAAGGCCGCACCGTCGAAATCCGCGCGCATCATCACCGCGTCCGGCGGGAAGGTGACGAACATCAGCAGCGTCTCGCCCGCTGCCGGCACGAAACCGGTCTGCCCAGTGCGGTCGGCCACCGCCCCCTGGCCCAGCACCTCGCCGGCCGAGGTGGCCCACAGCAAGGCAGCGGCAAAGCCCTGTGCGCTCTCGAACTCCACGGCACGCGGCGCCACGCCGTCCGTGAACACCTGCGAGCGGCCGTTGGCACCGACCCCCGCGACGATTCGCCTGATTTGCATGGTGGGCACCTCTCAGGGATTGATGACGAAATTGCTGAACCCGCCATTGCGCCCCGCAATGCCCGAGATCGCCTCGTTGATACGGTCCAGCGGATAGCAGACATGCTCGAAGACCGACAGGTCGAGCGTGCCCGCCTCGGCCATGTCCGCAATGTCCTGGCCCTCGCCCGCGGTGAACCAGGCCGAGCCTTCGATGGATTGCTGCTCGTCCATCATGGTGTGCAGGTCCATGCCCACCATGCCGGCAATGGCGCCGATGTTGTAGGCCCGCCCGCCGCGCCTGAGGGCGCGCACGCCCTGCTGCAGCGTCTCGTGCGAGGCGCCGGGGCCCAGCGCGTCGAAGAAGGTATCGACCCCCAGGCCCTCGGTGCGCGACTTTACCCAGGTGTCGATAGCACCGCCGTCGGCATTCGAGAACACCTCGATGCGGTCGGGCGCCAGCGCCTTGACCCGGTCCAGCAGCTCCTGGTTGCGACCCGTGCCCAGGATGCGGGTGGCGCCCATGGCCAGCCCGAACAGTGCGCCGCCAATGCCCAGCGTGCCGCTGATGCCGTTGATGAGCACGCTCTTGCCCGGCCCCACGCCTGCCTTGCGCATGGCAGAGTACATGGTGCCCAGGTAGCCGAAGCGCGCCGCCTCGTTGAAGCCCACGTTATCGGGCAGCTTTACCAGCGCGTACTGCGGGGCGATCATGTACTCGGCCAGACCGCCGTTGGGATAGTTCTCATAGAGCTTGAGCGAGTTCTGCGAGAAACCGAAGTAGCCGCTGAACGCATAGTGCGTGCAGTTGATCAGGTCGCCGTTGCGGCAGGCGCGGCAGCCGCCGCAGTACAGACTGGGGTTCACGTAGACGCGGTCGCCCGGCTTCCAGGCATGCACATGGGAGCCTACCGCCGTCACTTCTCCCGCGGGGTCGAGCCCGAAGACGGCCGGCAGCGGGGGCAAGGGCAGCTCCGGGAACCATGTGGTCCAGTTGGCCAGGATGTTGCCCAGGTTGGGCACGATGCCGCAGGCCCGGACGCGCACCTGCACGTCGTTGGCCGCAGGCTGAGGGATGGGCAATTGCTCGATCTCCATGGGGGCGCCGACCTGGTGCAGGCGGGCCGCTTTCATCATCGACATATCGTCTCCTTGTTAGATGCACAAATTCATCTTTGTGCATTTTTCAATCGAAGCACGGACACCGACATCAGGATCAACCCCTAATGCACATTTTATTTTTTTATGCACAATTCGCATTTATTGCATTAATTACACCATGACCAGCCACATCCCCTCTTCTGTAGACGTCGCCATCATCGGCTTCGGGCCCGTGGGCGCATCCATGGCCGCCCTGCTCGGGCAGCGCGGGTGCCGCGTCGCGGTCTTTGATAAGTCTGAGCAGATCTACCCCCTGCCCCGTGCTTTTGCGCTAGACCATGAGGCCATGCGCACCTTCCAGCAGATCGGCATTAGCGGCGCGCTGGCAGCGCACATCACGCCCTACCGCCCCACCATCTACCAGGGCGCAGACGGCCAGCCCATCCAGCATTTCGACATGGGACCTGCGCCCTACCCGCTGGCCTGGGCACCGTCGTACACCTTCAACCAGCCAGCGCTGGAGACCGCGCTGCGTGCGGCAGTAGGCGCACTACCCAACGTGAAGGTGCATCTGGGCCACGAGGTCACCGATGTCCAGGAGACACATGGAGGCGTGGCGCTCAAGGTGCAGGCAGCCGGCGGCAGCCCGCGCGAAGTGCATGCGCGCTATGTGGTGGCCTGCGATGGGGGCACCAGCCCCACGCGCAAGCGCCTGGGCCTGCGCCTCAAGAGCCTGGATTTTGACGAGCCCTGGATCGTGATTGACATGCATGTAAACGAATCCGTGCTGGCCCGGCTGCCCGACACCAACATCCAGTACTGCAACCCGGCACGGCCTTGCACCTACGTCGTCGGGCCGGGTACGCACCGGCGCTGGGAGTTTCTGCTGCTGCCGCACGAGGCCGAGCAGCGCGAGATGCCGCCCGAAGCCATCTGGCAACTGCTGGCGCCCTGGCTCGCATCGGGGGATGCGACCATCTGGCGCGCCGCCACATATCGCTTCCACGCCGTGGTGCTGGAGCAGTGGCGACGGGGTTCGGTGCTGCTGGCGGGGGACAGTGCCCACCAGATGCCGCCCTTTCTGGCCCAGGGCATGTGCCAGGGCCTGCGCGATGCCGCCAACCTTGCGTGGAAGCTCGACTGGGTGCTCAAGGGCCATGCGGGTGACGAGCTGCTGGACAGCTACGGCACAGAACGCGGCCCGCAGGTGGAGGCCGTCACGGCCACCGTCAAGCGCCTGGGGCAGATCATCTGCGAGCGCGACCCCACCCGGGCCCGCGAGCGCGACGAGCACCTGCGCGCCCAACAAGATCACCAGGTGCGCATGCAACTGCGCCAGAGCCTGCTGCCTGGCGTGCACCACGGCCTCATCGACCGCGATGAAGCACCGATGGGAACGCAGTTCCCACAGCCGGTCTGCCAGATCGGCACGGCGGGTCATGAGCAAATGATGGACGACCTGCTGGGCCACGGTTTCGTACTGGTCCTGCGCGATACGCCCTCGGCAGAACAGTTGGCGCAATGGACCGACGCGCTGCAGCGGCTGCAGGCGCAGGTGGCATGCATCGACACCACCACGCGCGCGGTGGCCGGTGTGCAGGCATTGCATGAGGCCGACGGCATCCTTGCGCACTGGTTCGGCCAGCACGGCTGCAGCGCGGCCTTGGTGCGGCCCGATCACATCGTCTACGGCGTCGCACAAGGTGCGGCACAGACCACCGAGCTGCTGCAGCGCGCCTGCGAGCACCTCACGGTGCAGGCAGCAACCGTCTCGTGACAACTCCGCAGCATTCCGCAGTGTCCCGCTGAACAGTACCGCCACCGCCCTCCGGGCTTTTAACACAACAGGCTCCCATGACATCCCCCACCGACTCCCCCTCCGACGCCGAAGCCCTACTGCTGGACCTGGAGGCCCAGCGCTGCGACGCCATGAAGCGCGCCGACTTTGCGCGGCTACGCGAGATCCTGCACCCTGGCCTGACCCATGTGCATGCCAAGGGGCAGACCGACGACTACGACAGCTACTTCCGCTCCGGCGGCACGCACGTCGACTATCAGCAAATCGACCGGTCCGACTTGAAGGTGCAGGTGCTCGGCACCAGCGCCGTAATGACCGGCCGCCAGCTGCTGGTGGCCGTGCGCAAGGACGGTACCGGCACCGTGCGCATCGACTCGCGCGTGCTGCAGGTATGGACGCAGGCGGACGGCAGAACGTGGCAGCAGATTGCGTTCCAGACCACGCCAATCGAGATGAGTATCACTTGATCCACAGCGGGCTAGAGTCAGAAGAAACATGACGTATGTGCGATGTTTTTCCCCATTTTCCCCCGAACAGAGCGCAGTAAGGAGCGAACAGGTGGAAAAACGGCTCAGACGCGCTTGTTTGCCCGTATCTCCAGAGTGACACCTGCCCCTTGGTCGCGGGTATCGAAATATGTAAAGCCACTGCGGTCTGGGAGCCGGCCCCGCATCCAAGGAGCCAATCCCAACGCCAAACTGTCGGCTTCGGCAGCATCCAGATTCGGCACAGTGAAGCCCAGATGGAAAACCCCTTCTCCATGCTTGTCCAGAAAGATGCGCTGAGGAGTGCCCCCCTCACCCGGCTCGCATAGTTGGATCTGGATGTTGTCCAGGTTGCAATACCGGTAGCGCAGTTGCATGAACGCATCCACGTCCGGCATGGAAAGCTCGTCGCGGAAAATGTCAAGAGAAGGAAAGTCCTGCCAGGGACCGACGCCCAAAGACTCGTAGTACGCCACGGCACTGTCGATGTCTCGCACCACTATGCAAACATGGTGCAAGGCCCGGAAGAGGCCACGTTCGGGTTCAGACATCTTGGAGAGACCTCAGGTGTGAAACGGGTGTTCTGATGGGCGTAACTGCTGCGCATGTTCTTGCGCCGACTGCACGAACGTCTGGCCGGCGCTCGGATTCCACTGCACGCCGGACCTCGCCACAACACCTGGCTTGAGTCTCTGGCTGTGGTCATAGTCGCTCCACGGGTGGAAAAAGAGCGGCTCTACGCTATCAATCACCTTCAGCCGCTCCGCATAGCCCGTCAGATAGCCCTGGCGCTCCTGGTCGGACACTCGCGCAGGCATCCAGGCTGCAAATGGGGGAAGAACCGAAAAGCCAGTGTAGGCTAGAGTCCCGTTGTGAATAGGCCAGAGTACATGGTGGAGGTCCCCATCAATACCGTTGGGCTCGTAAAGCGTCGAGGCCGTGCCGGTTGTGATGCACAGCATCGCTCTCTTGCCCTTGAAGTGGCCCGTCTCGTACTTTCGACCGCTCGAATAAGCGAAGCCACGACTGAAGACCCTATCAACCCAGCCCTTGAGGATTGCCGGCATGGAGAACCACCACACGGGGAAGTGGAAGAGGACAATATCAGCGGCCGCAACTTTCGCCTGCTCAGCCTTGACTTCAGCACAGTGTCCATCCGTAGCAAAGGCATGCTCCTGCTCGCCGGACAGATCCAGGTAATCCAGGTTGGCCCGCTCGCCCACAAAGTCGGACGCCCCCAGGGCCGGGTTCCAGCCCATGCGGTACAGGTCGCTCACGACCACTTCATGGCCCAGTTGCGTGAGGGTATTGACCGCTGTATCTTTCAGTGCAGCGCTGAAAGATGCGGGTTCGGGATGTGCAAACACGATGAGGATTTTCATATGCTCGATTCTCCATAGCGAGGCCTGGATACGATAGCTGGCTTCATGGCGTGATTTTGCGGATTTGCGCATAGTCAAGCGACCTTCCCGTGCCACCCAACCTGCCCACACCTTGGGACTTCTGAGCCTGTCCACCACTGCAGACTTCCCTGGGGCTTGGGCCGAGCCACCCCGCAGCTAAACCTGCAGGCCCGAGGGTCTGTCTTTCGCACATAACCATTGCCAGTTCCGGCAAGCTTTCAAACCTGCGGTGCGCTCGATCGAGCGACAGACCCACTTTCCGCTCAGCCGGACGTGCCCTTCACCATCTTGTGCGAAAGGCGGTACTGGGCTGGCGTGATGTGCGTAGCTGCCCGAAACTGCCGCGAGAAAGCACTGTGGTCCGAGTAGCCGCACGCGCTGGAGATGTCCGTGATGGCGTCATTGGTCTCTTCCAGAAGCTGGCATGCCTTGTCGATCCGCTTTTTCATCAAGAGCTGCTTGGGCGTGATGTGAAACACTTCTGTGACCAGTCGGGCCAGTGTATCGATCGATACCGAGGCATGCTCCGCGGCATCGGCTATACGCACCGGCTCGTCAAGCCTTTCGTCGATGAACTCCAGGAACTTGTTCAGCCGGTAGTAGCTGCGATGGCGCTCATTGGGGCGGGGCAGATCGCGCGACAGGCCCGCCAACCCGACGACCCGCAAGGTTCCGTCGAGAAGGGGAAACTTGGAGCTGAGGCACCAGTATCGCTCGCCCTTGTAGGTGCGGTAGAGCCTCAGCAATTCGCGGATCGGGTGCCCGGTCCGGATCACCTCTAGATCCTGGGCAATCGTGCTGGACCCGGACACCGGGAACAGCTGGTCCGCCGTCTTGCCCACCACGTCGGACAGCCCGTCCAGGCCACTGCGCTCAATCAGGGTCTTGTTGGCCCACAGGTACCGCCCCTCGGAATCCTTCATGTAGAAAAGGACATCGGGCAGCCCGTCGAACAGCTCTTCCACCAGTCCGGGGGTCCGGGCTATCCATTCCAGGGTTTGATTCTCGAGTCGCATTCGCCGCAATCCTTCATCGCCAGGCAAGCCTTGCACCAGCCTCAATGATTCTGACGCAAATTGCGGCGATGGCAGCAGTTTCATCCGTAGGCATCCCATCCCAGGCCAGGCTTCCTGTCCCGGGACGGGTACTGGGTTCTACATCAGAGCTGCTGGCCAGATTGCTCCAACAGCCACACCAGGGCCTCGTCAATCGTGGGCTCGACCTGGGATGGAGCCTGGCGCTCCAGTGCCTCTATGGTCTGCGCGAAGCGGCGCTCCACACCCGGCAGCACGACCGAAGCAATACCATGCTTGCCCAGTTCGCTGGCTGCATCGTGGACCTCGTGCGAGCGTCGGCGTGCGTGGATAACGTGGGTGCGCACCAGCATCTCGATGAAGGTGCGCAGCGGCGTTTCGTCGATGTCCCGCAGCTGCGCGTAGAGCTTTTCCCGCACCCCCTGCTTCTCGGCGGCCATCAGCAGTTCCACACTGAGCGCCTCCATGCCCTTGGTGAACACGCTGCGCAGGATCTTCAACGCAATCGCATCTCCCGCGACGCCGCCTTCAATGGCCTTGACCCGCCCATCGGCCTTGGCCATCAGCTGCGCAAATTCCGTTGAGCCCTCACCCGCAGCCAGCAATGGTGTTCTCTCGAGGCTCAAGGAGATAGCCCCCATGATGGCCACGTCCACATAGCGCAAGGAACCGTTCTGTGCACGGCTCGCCGCAGACCGCTTCGTATCCGGGCTGGCCGTGGTCATATCGCAAATCGTGCCCCCCGGACGGCCATGCAGCAGGCACTGCTCCACCACGCCCAGCGCATGAGCACCCGTCACGCACGACAAGACCCAGTCGCAGCCGGCCAGCCAAGCGTCGATCGAGGTATGCACCGGCAATCCCCAATCCAGCGCCAGGCCCACCGCCGCGGGCGCAGGCCGGGCATCGCACAGGCTGAGTTCATACCCTGCGGCGTGCAGGGCCCTGGCGTAGCAGCGCCCCACTTCGCCTAGTCCAATCATTGCAATTTTCATTGTCGTTCTTTCCAAAATATGGGGCAACTCAATCCGCCTTGAGTCCCAGTTCCCTGACCAGGGCACCGAGCGTCCTGGTATCTGCGCGCAGGGTCTCCAGAAGGCGGTCGCTGGAGCCGCCCAGAATCGTCGCCCCATCCGCCTCGAATGCGGCCCTCACTTCGGGGGAGTTCAACGCGGCGTTGATATGCGCGTTCAGCGTCGCGATGATGGTCGTGGGCGTTTTGGCCGGGGCCAGCACCCCATACCAACTTACAGTCTCAAACCCCGGAAAGCCCAGTTCCGCGACCGTAGGTACATCTGGCAGGGCGGGCGACCGCTTTGCGGAGGTGATGGCAAGTCCCTGCACCTTGCCACCCTCGATGTGCGTGCGAAGCGTTGCGCTGGTACCGATCCAGAACGCCAAACGCCCCCCAATGAGGTCGGGCAGCCCCTGGGCGATGCCGCGGTACGGTATGACGTTGAGCTTGACACCGGCCCGGCGCTGCAGCCGCTCGATGGCCAGCCGCGCGTTGGCACTCGGGAAACCAATCGCCAGGCTCTCCGGCGCCGCCTTGGCTGATTCGAGCGCCTTGACCATCGACGCAGAGCCACCCGTGGTGCTCGCGGCAATCACGAAGGGGTAAGAGGCAACCAGGGCAACCGGAGCAAAATCCTTGAAAGTGTCGTACGGAAGCTTGTCCGACATTGCCGGACTGAGCGCAATGTGGTCCGTGAGCGTGAGCGCCAGCGTGTATCCGTCGGCAGGAGACTTGGCCACCGCGTCGAGCGCGATGGTGCCGTTGGCTCCACCCCGGTTTTCGATGACAAAGCTAGCCTGCATCGTCTGCTCGAGCTTCTTGGTCAGGGCGCGGGCCACACGGTCTGCACCTCCGCCCGGAGGAAACGGCACCAGCAAGCGGATGGGCTTCTCGGGATACGCAGGTGCGGCGTGCACCGCCACTGGACAGGCCAGAAAGCCCAGGGCAGCGCAAGCTGACATGGCGGCCAGAGGCAGGAAGGTCTTTCTTCTTTGCATGCCTGGTCCCTCAGTGGGCGCTAGCGCTTTTGACCTTGCGGCGAGCCTCGAAGGCCTCGACTGCGCTGCGGTGCTCTGGCGTCTTGTGCAAGATGCTCTGGTAAGCCCCTGACATGGCCAGCAAGGCCTCCAGGCTTTGCCGGGGCGACTCCTGAAGCAGCTTCTTGGTGAAACGCAAGGCCGGGCCAGAGCGGGCCGCCATGCGTTGCGCCAGCCCCTGCGCCTCGGCGAGCAGGGCATCGGCCTTGACAACACGGCTCACTAATCCTGCCTTAAGCGCCTGTGCGGCAGTCAGTGCGTCGCCGGTGAAGCTCATCTCTGCTGCCATGGAGGCACCGACGATGCGAGGCAGCAGCCACGCCCCCCCATCACCCGGCACGATGCCGAAGTGGATGAAGCTTTCGGCAAAGCTTGCCGTGTCCGCCGCGATGCGGATGTCGCACATGCATGCCAGGTCGCAGCCGGCTCCAAGCGCCGGGCCGTTGACCGCAGCTATGGTCGGCACCTGGAATCTGGCGATGATCTGCGGCAGGCGCTGAATGCCCTCTGCGTAGTCCGCGATGATCTCCTCGCAGGGCATGCCAGGTTGCATGCACCGGTGCATGGTGCTGATGTTCCCGCCGGAGGAGAAGACCGAGCCAGCGCCCGTGATGACCACGACCTTGTCGGCGGGGTTGGCGTTGACCTCGGCGCACAGGGCATCGAATTCGTCAACGGCGGTGTTTTCGGTAATCGCGTTGCGTGTGGCAGGTTCCGACATGGTGGCAAGCACCACCCCACCCGTGCGCTCAATGCTCAAGAAGGACATGTCTGGCCTCCCTTCAAAGCTTCGCTGAGTCCAGCCGAGGCTGATCGTTCAGCAGGCGCCGCTGGATCTTTCCGACACCGGGATCCCGCGGCAGCTGCGCAATGCGGATGAGTTGGCCCGGGTGCATGTACTTGGGCAGATCGACAAGTGCCGTCCGCACCTCTAGTGGATCAGCCTCCACACTGGTGGTGTACAGCACCACGTCGTGCCCGCGCGACGGTGACTCCACGCGCCACAGCGCAAATTCGCCCAGGGTCTTCGCGTTTTTAAGGCGGCTCTCCACAAAATCAATCGGCACATACTCTCCATTGACGCGGATCGACTCGCTGATGCGCTCGACAAAGATCAGCCGCCCGTACTCATCCAACCGGCCTCGGTCACCTGTATGGAACCACCCTTCAGCGTCGGTTTGCGACTCGATCCGACCTTCCTTTGCGTATCCAGCGAAGAGCGACTGCGGGTGCTTTCCGCGCACCCAGATCTCCCCATCTGGGGCAATCCTGTGCTCGAAGTCATGGCGTGCACGGCCAGCCAGGTGGGTCGCGCCTTCGACCGGAATGTCCTCATCGTCGGGCCTGAGCAGACAGGCGTGGCAGAGTCCCCCGGCTTCGGTGGAGCCGTAGCCTCCCACCCCGATCGGAACCTTGAACTGCCGCAGGAATGCGGGGTCGCAGAGGAAGCCGATCCGTACCTGGTGGCCTGCGGCATCCTCGGTGGTGGTCTTGGCCTTGAGCAGATTCGCCGGGGGGGCGTGCAGCACCAACGCCGTGACGCCATGCGCCTTGGTATCGCGCCAAAAATCGGCTGCCGAAAACTTTTCGGTGGACAGCAGGGCCGCGTGGGCCGTCAGCGCACCGATCACTCCGTAGCCCATGGGATTGATATGGAACAGCGGCAGCGGCGCACAGACGGTGTCCTGAGGCGACAGCGCCAGCGTGTCGGCGAAGTAGCGGCCCAGTCGCAGGAAGTAGCCATGGCTCAAGGCACAGAACTTGGGTCTGCCCGTCGTGCCCGAGGTGTGGATATAGGCAGATATCTCATCGGCGCCGCAGTCAAACCCGGTGCCGGATGCGGCACCGCTTCGGCCATCGGTGCGCAGCACCTTGATCTCGCTGTCCCACGCCATCTGCATGTCAACCTGGGTTTCGTCACGGGCAGCAAGCGCGCCCGGATCGCGGCCCACCCACAGGATGCCGCGGGGCGCGAGGTCGTCCAGCATGGCGTCCAGCAGTTCATCGGGGTAGGCGGGGTTGATCAGCGCGGCCTGCAGGCCTGCGAACTGTGTCGCCATCCAAGTGACTAAGTAGGCCCCGCTGTTGTGGCCAACCACAGCCACCACGTCTCCGCGCACCAAGCCAGCATCCGACAAACGCTCCGCTACCGTACGAGCGCGCTCGGCGACCCTGGCGAGACGGTCTTGCTGCAGGAAAGTGCCAAAGGCAGTGTTTGGAACGGCCGCAGCGGCCGAGGCGATCAGTTGAGCAATGTTGTGAATCATTTCAGTCCCTTTAGTTGGTCGTCTTTCAGGATCTGCTGCGCGATGTAATTGCGCAGGATCTCGATGGAGCCACCCGCGATGCGCAGCGTCTTCACTTCGTAGAGCAGTTGCCCCCACGGCTTGTCGCGGTACAGGCCATAGCCACCGGTCAATGCGAAGCTGTCATTGGTGGTCTTCTCGGCAGCCTCTACGGCGAGCTTCTTGGCCAGGCTCGTGGCCAGGGGAAAGTCCTTGCCCTGCTTGACTAGGTTGGCCGCATGATCGCGCGCCAACGAAGCGCCATACAGCGCGCTGTAGCAGTCGGCAAGCGTCCACTGGATCCCCTGGAAGTCCGTGACCTTGTTCTCACCCACGTCGCGGTGCCTGGCGTAATCCGCGGCTTCAGCAAGCGCTCGGGTCGCAAAGCCGATCAGCTCGGAGGCGTTCCCCAGGCGACTCACGTTGAAGGTCGAGAGAAACGTCTTCATGCCCTCTCCGGGCGCCCCGAGCAATGCGGCATCGGGCACCCGCACCTCCTCAAAGACCATGTCGGCCGTTGGCAGGAAGCGGTAGCCCAACGGATCACTGTGGCGACGCGTAACGCCCGGAAGATCCGTATCCACCAGAAAGGAGGTGAGCCCCTGTTCCGTCATGGCATAGACCAGAGTCACATGGCTCTCCGCACCCAGGTTGATATGAATCTTCTTGCCAGTGATGACCCAATCGCCGCCGTGGCGTACAGCCTTGGTACTGAGTTTCTTGAGCGAAGAGCCTGCCCCTGGCTCAGAAATGGACTCGGAGAACACCAGCGTTCCGGCCACCATCCCGGGCAGGTACTTCTTTTTTTGCTCGGCGGTGCCCCAATCGTTCATCCATCGCATGCCCTGGATCTGCACCTGGCTGGACACCAGGCCGTAGCGGCACATCGCTTCGGTGGTGAAACAGTACTCCGGCGCATCGCCACCATAGCCGCCCCACTCCTTAGGGGTAATCACGCCGAGCAGGCCACGGGCCCCCATGCGGCGGTAGGTTTCGGCCGGAAAGCGACCGATGCGCTCACATTCGTCGAGCTCCTCACGGCACTCGACAACCAGTCCCTTCACGGTCTCGATGGCTTTTTCAGCCCACTGGGGGTCGTTGAGTTGAAGTTGGATGTTCATCGCTGGTCTCCTAGATTCAGCCGGGTGGCAGTGCGGGGAAATCGAACAACCGCGCGGGGTTGTCCACCAAGATCTGTTGCAGCGTCTGTGCATCCAGGTCGAACCATTCGCCGAGAACGTTCAGCAGATCTCCAGCGTCGGGCATGGTTGAAAAGGCCACATGCGGCCAGTCGCTGCCCCACACCATGTGGCCTGGCGCCTCTTGCACCAGCATCCGTCCGCGCTCTGCCAATCGCGGATCGGCTGCGCGATCAGCCAGTCGATAGACGCCCGAGAGCTTGACCCAGGTTTCGCGCTCTGCCACCAGGGCGCGAAGTGCCTGCATCTGCGGCGCATCGGGGGGGACATCGGCGCCGAGGCTGGCCATGTGGTCGATGACCAGCCGACATGGCAGGCCGGCAAGCGCCATGCGCAGTTCCGGCAGCAGGTTCCCATTCACCAGGATCTCGGCGTGCCAGCCCAGCGCCGCCAGCCGCGAAGCCAGTTCCGTCATGGCCTTGAGGCCTCCGCCGCCGCCCAGCATGACGTTGAAGCGGACGCCCCGAACTCCCTGGTCGTGCAGCGCCAGAAAGCCTGCGTCAGAGATGGAGGGATCGACCACAGCGACGCCACGAAGCCGCTCGGGCGCCTGCGCAATGGCACCAACGACGGCGCTGTTGTCTGTGCCGAAAATGCTGGGCTGCACCACAACGCCACGGTCCAGGCCCAGGGCATCGAGCATGCGCAGGTGAACGGCTGCGGGCGCGGGTGCGGGCGTGTAGGTGGCCTCCGGGATGAGGGTCCAGCCAGACTCTGGAATCACATGGGTGTGCGTATCACAAGCCCCGCGCGGCAAGGGAAATCGGGGCCTCTGGTACTGTGCCGGCGGGGGGAGGCTGTGGGCTGAATTGAGCATCGGTGTCTCCAGGTGGTCTCGTTAGTGAGCGAGAAAGTTCATGTGGCCTTGAGCCGTTGCGGGCGGGGGTCTCAAAGCCCTTGCCCGATAGATCAATAGACCGCGTCTTCGACAATCAACCGGCCGGTCTCCAGCCGCTTTGGCGAAAGGGGCGACAGGTCCAGGGTCTGGAACGATCCCTGGGTCAGCAGCTCCGCCACCCCACGTCCGACACCGGCGCTGTGCATCAGCCCATGCCCGCTGAACCCAGTGGCCAGGATGAAGTTGTCCGGCCCGATCTGTCCGACCAATCCGTTGTGGTCTACGGTGTTGAACTCGTAGTAGCCTGCCCAGGTGCGCTCTACCCGCAGCGCTTCAAACGCGGGGATTCGCTCTGCCAGGGTCGGCCAGATCCGCTCCTCGAACAGCGAAAAGTCGGGATCGAGAGGCAGGTCGTCATGGTCATCCGCGGCGTCAGGCACCACAGAGCAAAGAAAGTGGTGCTGCTCGGGCCGCACAAAGATGCCGGAGGTGTCGATCAGGATCGGAAAGTCGGCAATCGCCACAGGGCAGGACACCACGAAGATCGTGCGTCGCCGCGCACGCACGGGGATCTCCACGCCCACGGTGCGGGCCACGGCGGCAGACCACGGCCCGCCGGCATTCACGAACTGGTCGCCTTCGATGCGGCTGCCGTCTTCCAGCACCGCTGCGACGATCTTCGAGCCGCGGGTCTCCAATCCCACAGCGTGACCCTTCACGTACTGCACGCCCCGGGAGCGCGCGCGGCTGCGGTAGAGCTGCTGCAGCATGTAGCCGTCGAACCAGCCCTCCCCCGCAGTCCCCATGGCCGCATAGGCAATATCGTCGCAATGCATCCACGGATAGCGAGCTGCCAGCTCCGGAGGGCTGAACTCCGCCAACGGGACATTGAGTGCCCGGTTGAGGTCTGCGCGCTCGCGCAGCGACGGGGCCTGGTCTTCGCGGCCGAGAAACAGGTAGCCGCGGCTGTTCAGCCCCACGGCGCCTCCTGCCACCCCTGCCTCGTCGGCACAGGAGTGCATGAACTCCCAGCCGAACTGGGACAGCTGCACGCTGACTGGGGTGGAAAACTGCTGACGGATGGAACTAGCCGACAGGCTGGAAGAGGCCATCTGGTAGCTGGGGTCGCGCTCGATGACGGTGATGCTGTCACCAGCGGCAGCCATGTTGGAAAGAAAGCATGCAGTGGCCGAACCGATGCCACCGCCGCCAATGATGATCGTGTGCTGGCTCATGGTTGTACCAATCAGCGAAGGGCCTGGACAGCGCGCGCAATGCGCTGTGCCGCCTCATCGAGCTTGGGGATGCCTACGGCATAGGAGACGCGGAAATAGGACGAATGCAGGAATCCGGTACCGGACACCGTCGCAACCTGAGCCTCATCCAGGAGGTAGCGGACTAAGTCCCGATCCGTCGAGATCAAGCCGCCCCCTGGCGTGCGCTTGCCTATCAGTGAATGGCAGGACACATAGGCATAGAAGGCCCCGTCAGGCAAATCCACTTCAAGGCCAGGAACCGCACGCAGTGCCTCAACGATGAAATTGCGACGCTCCTCAAACGCCGCCCGGAAAACCTTGACACACGCCTGGTCGCCTATCAGGGCTTCCACCGCGGCAAACTGCGCAATCGCATTGGCGTTATTCGTGCTCTGGCCCTGCACCAGGTTCATAGCCTTGATCAACTCGCCCGGCCCTACCGCATAGCCGATCCGCCAGCCCGTCATGCAGTAGATCTTGGAGACACCATTGATCACCAGCGTGCGCGGCTGGAGCTCGGGCAATACCTGAAGGATGTTGTGGAATGGATCGCTGCCGTACACCAGCTTCTCATAGATGTCATCTGTCAGGACCCAAACCTGCGGGTGCCTTCTGAGCACGTCCCCGAGAGCAGCCAGTTCGGCGCCCGAATACACGGCTCCGGTGGGGTTAGAAGGCGAGTTGAGCATCAGCCACTTCGTGCGCGGCGTGATGCAGGCCTCAAGTTGCGTTGGGGTGATCTTGAAACCTGCTTCGCGCGGGCACTCCACCACAATGGGCGTACCTCCTGCCAACTTCACGATCTCGGGGTACGACACCCAGCAAGGGGCTGGCACCACGACCTCGTCGCCGGGATTGAGCGTGGCGAAGAACGCATTGAATATCGCCTGCTTGGCACCGGCGGTGATGCTTACATCCTCCGGGCGATACTGCAATCCATGGTCGGCATGCATCTTTGCGGCCACGGCATGCCGAAGGGGCGCCACCCCCGCTGCCTCCGTGTAACGGGTTTTCCCGTCGCGCATGGCGCGCAGCGCCGCTTGCTGGATGTGCTCGGGCGTGTCGAAGTCGGGCTCGCCCTGGGACAGCGAGATCACATCGAGTCCCTTGAGGCGAAGGGCGGCGGCCCTTGCCGCCATCTCCATAGTTTCTGCGGGAGCAATGTCACCGAGTCGGCTGGCAATGAAGCTCATGATGGGCGTTTCGTTGTTGCGATGGATGCTCATCAACGTCAGAGGCGCTCGGCCACGGACTTCATCTGCAGGAACTGCAGCAGGTAATCCGGGCCGCCGGTCTTCGTGTCCGTTCCGGTCAGGTTGAAACCGCCGAAGGGCTGCACACCTGCCATGGCGCCTGTGCACTTGCGGTTGAAGTACAGATTGCCCACGTGGAAGTCACGCCGCGCGATCTCGATGCGGGCACGGTCCAGGGAGTACAAAGCACCGGTCAGGCCGTAGACCGTGTTGTTGACCACCGCCATTCCCTCGGCAAAGTCCTTGACGCGGATGGCGGCGACCACCGGACCGAAGACCTCTTCCTGCGCCAGTCGGGCACCAGGGGCGACGTCGCCAAAGACCGTGGGCTGAATGAAGAAGCCGTCACCATCGATGCGCTGTCCACCGACCAGCAGCTTGCCTTCGCCGCGGCCGATCTCCAGGTACTCACGCACCTTGGCGTTCTGCGCCGCATTGCAGACGGGACCGAGATCCGGATTCTGCTCGGCAGGGGCCACGCGCAGCTTCTTAACACGTTCCACCACACGCTCCAGCAGGGCATCGTAGACACTGTCCACGACGATCAAACGAGAACAGGCAGAACATTTCTGTCCCTGGTAGCCATAGGCGCTTTGGATGACCCCGAGCGCAGCTGCGTCAAGATCCGCCGTCTCGTCCACGAGGATGGCATCCTTGCCACCAAGCTCTAGGAAGACGCGCTTGAACCAGCGCTGGCCCTCTACCACCTTCGCGGCAGCTTCATTGATGCGTTTGCCCGTAGCCAGGCTGCCGGTGAAGTTGATGAAGCGGGTGCGTGGGTGCTCGACAAGGTAGGAGCCGACCTCAGCGCCCACACCAGGCAAGTAGTTCACGACTCCAGGCGGCAGACCGGCCTCCTCGAAGATGTCGAAAACCTTGGACAGCGACACCACTGTGTCTTCCGCAGGCTTGCAGACCACAGTATTGCCGACCACGATGGCACCGACTGTCATACCGGTCATCAGCGCCATAGGGAAGTTCCACGGAGCAATTGTGAGCCCCGCGCCCAGCGGAATATAGAAGCTCTTGTTTTCTTCTCCTGGGTAGGCGTTCAGGAAGCCCAGGCCGTCAACATGGCGCAAGGCCTGGCGCGCGTAGTACTCGGTGAAGTCGATCATTTCCGCAACTTCGGCGCTGGCCTCCACGAAGTTCTTGCCGATCTCATAGACGAGCCAGGCTTCGAGCTCGCGCTTGCGGCGGCGCATGATCGCGGCCGCCTTCAGCATGACGCGAGAGCGATCCTCCTGCGCCCAGAGCTTCCAGGAGTCAAAGGCCTTCCAAGCTGCATCCAGTGCGGCGTCCGCATGCTCCCTGGTACCCCGCGCGGATTTGCCAACGACTTCAGTAGGTGCCGATGGATTCGTGGACGTGAGCACTGCATCGGTCATCACCTTCTTGCCGTTGATGACCATCGGATAGGTCTGCCCAAACTGCGCCCGGACACTGCGCAGCGCATTGCCCATTTCTTCGAGCGCGCCAGGGGTGGTGAAGGTGTCGTAAGGCTCGCTGGCATAGGGAAGAACATGCATTGATTGACTCCAGACTTGAGGGTTCGTACAGGTTCCGGATGGTCCTGCGTGATCGCATCCGGGATGTACGAAGTGTCCTCAACGCAGCGCCTTTCGTCGCGCATCTTTGGAGGTGAAAACATGCGGATTTCTGCATACCTTTCAAATTCTGAATATGTGCAAATGTCCGCACCAATAATTCATACGACAAAGGCCCACACCGTTGATCCACGTTAGCAACTTCTTTGTGAAAATTGCCGTGATCAGCACATGGCCTCAAAAGCCGGAAGGAACCTCACAGGGCGCCATATCCCCACAATGGCGAGAATTGTCTCGATTCGCACGGTAATGGTGCACCTCCCGATGGTGGACGCTTCAGTTGGGTGCATTCGTTATTCAATGCAGGCATCGACTAGGGAAAACATCCATATGATTGTGCGAATATCCGCATTGCATTGCCTGAAAAGTGGCAAGACACATCCGCCAATGAAACCCAGAATTTGACCTAGTGAAAACGGCCCCTGACCGGGTTGTCCGGCACCGTTCCACTGAGTCCAATCCGCCGTCGAAACGGTACAACCACCGGAGTCGTTCATGCACCATCCCCAGCGCGTTCCAGCCTGTCTTCTGGCCTTGGTCACCATGTTTGTGTCGTTCGGCGCCAGCGCCGACATTTCCATAGGAGTCGCGGGTCCCATGTCTGGCCAGTACGCCTCGGGCGGCGAGCAGATGCGCAACGGCGTGGAGGCGGCAGTCGCCGCGATCAATGCCTCCGGAGGCGTCCTGGGCCAGAAGCTCAAGGTCGAGGTCGGCGATGATGTCTGCGACCCCAAGCAAGCGGTGGCCGTGGCCAACGCCATGGTGAACAAGAAGGTTTCAGCCATCGTGGGCCACTACTGCTCCAGCTCCACCATCCCAGCCTCAGAGGTCTACAACGAGGCCGAGACCCCCATGATCACCATCTCGACCAATGGAAAGGTGACGGACCGGGGCCTCAAGAACATCTTCCGTCTCACCGGCCGGGATGACCAAGAGGGCGTCGTCGCAGCGGAGTACCTGGTCAAGAAGTTCCCGGGCAAGAAAGTTGCGGTCATCGACGACAAGAGCGCGTTTGGCAAGGGCCAGGCCGACATCGTCGCGAAGTACCTGACCGACCGCAAGGCTGCGCCCTTGCTGCGCGAATCCATCACCGCCGGCGAAAAGGACTACACGGCGTTGGTGACAAAGCTCAAGACTGCGGGCATTGATGTGGTGTTCTACGGTGGCTACTACACCGAACTGGGCCTGATCCTTCGCCAGTCCTCCCAAGGCGGCTTGAAGCTCGTCGTCATGAGCGGCAACACCTCTACCAGCGCCGAGCTGGCCACGGCGGCTGGCTCCGCCATCGAAGGGCTGTTGTTCACGTTCTACCCCGATCCACGCAAGAACCCGTCCTCCGCAGAAATCGTTAAACGCTTTCGTGACAACAAGATCGAACCAGACGGCTATGTTCTGTTCTGCTACGCCGCGGTCCAGGTCTATGCACAGGCCTTGCAGAAGGCGGGAAGCACCAAGTACGCAGATGTGCAAAAGGCCTTGGCCGGCGGCAGCTTCACCACGGTGCTGGGCAAGGTGGAGTTCGACGCCAAGGGGGATCCCAAGAATCCAGGCTTCGTGGTGTACCAGTGGAAGGGGAACCAGTACGACCTGGCCTATTGAGCCTTGCACCGGGACAGCCGCCGCGATGTCCCGGACTTTGCCGCTCCTCCACTTTTAGCGTACCGGGTCTACTATGTCGCAATTCACTCAACAAGCGATAAACGGGCTGACGCTCGGGTCGCTGTACGGGCTTATCGCCATCGGATACACGATGGTGTACGGCATCCTCGGGATGATCAATTTCGCGCATGGAGAAATCTACATGCTCGGAGCGTTCATCTCTCTGACGGCATTCACCCTACTAGCCTCCGCCGGCATTACTTCCTTGCCGCTGGCCCTGCTTTTGGTGCTGCTGGTGTCGGTCGTTTTCTCGGCCGGCTATGGCTGGGCCGTTGAACGTGTTGCCTACCGCCCTCTGCGTGGCTCCACCAAACTGGCCCCGCTGATTTCGGCCATTGGTGCCTCGATCTTCCTGCAGAACAGCGTGCAGTTGCTGCAAGGCTCCCGCATCAAAAGCATGCCCCCCATGCTGGAAGGTGGGATTCAACTCTTCGGTTCCGGCATGAGCTCCGTACGCGTCTCCTACGTGCAGATGCTGATCATTGGTGTGACGGCCGTTCTCATGCTGGGCTTCACCTGGATGATCACCCGAACCTCGTTTGGCCGGCGCCAGCGCGCCTGCGAGCAGGACCAGGGGATGACACGCATGCTGGGCATCAACGTGGACCGCACCATCTCGATGACTTTCATGATCGGTGCGGCCCTGGCCGGCGTTGCCGGGCTGATGGTCACGCTTTACTACGGCGTGATCGATTTCTATATCGGTTTCCTGGCAGGGGTCAAGGCATTCACGGCGGCCGTTCTCGGGGGCATAGGCTCACTGCCTGGCGCCATGCTGGGAGGCCTTCTGATCGGGCTGATCGAAGCGTTCTACGCGAGCTACTTTTCTGCGGAATACAAGGATGTGGCCGTGTTCGGCATCCTCATCCTGGTCCTGGTCTTTCGACCCTCGGGCTTGCTGGGCCGTCCTGAAGTGGAGAAGGTGTGATGACCATTTCCGGATCCAACCATAGAGGTGATGCTTTGGACAAACGGTTCATGGACGCGGGCCTGGCCTCGCTTGCGATATTTCTGCTGGGCGTTCCATTCATCGGGCTGACCACCGTGGACATCGGGGGAAAGCTGGCAGTGCAGACGCGATGGAGCTGGCTCGTGGGCGCAGCGGCGATTGTCTTTCTGGGACGCCTGGCCGTGCGGTGGCTTCTGGAGCGCCAACGCGTCAGAGGGCGAGGTGCTGTCGTGCGCAATCCGCTGGGTGCCCTGGCGACCAACGGCACCGCAAAGCTCGCGGGCGCTGCAGCCATTGGCTTTGCGGTGGTGCTGCCATTTGTCTTCCACGACAACCGGTATGTGGTGGACACGGCAACCACGGTGCTGATCTACGTAATGCTGGGATGGGGTCTCAACGCGGTGGTGGGGCTGGCCGGACTGCTGGACCTGGGCTATGTCGCCTTCTATGCGGTCGGCGCGTACACCTACGCGCTGCTTGCAACCCACTTCGGCTTCTCGTTCTGGATCTGCCTGCCGATCGCCGGCGTATTCGCAGCTATCTTCGGAATCCTGCTCGGGTATCCCACGCTCCGGTTGCGCGGTGACTACCTGGCCATCGTGACCCTGGGTTTTGGCGAGATCATCCGCCTAGTGCTGGTGAACTGGACCGCACTGACCCATGGCCCCGATGGCATCGGCTCCATTCCCAGGCCTTCGCTCTTCGGCCTGCCTTTCTCGGCATCGAGCGATTCACCGACTGTAGCCAGCGTACTGGGCCTTGCGTATGCCCCCTGGCACAGGACCGTGTTTCTGTACCTGGTGATCCTCGGGCTGGCCTTGCTGACCAACCTCCTGGTCTTGCGCCTGCGCCGCCTGCCTATCGGACGCGCCTGGGAAGCCATGCGGGAAGACGAGATCGCCTGCAGGGCCTTGGGTATCAACGTCACCAACGTCAAGCTGTCCGCGTTCTCCCTGGGCGCCATGCTGGGCGGCTTCGCAGGCGTCTTCTTTGCGGCTCGACAAGGCTTTGTATCGCCGGAGAGCTTCACGTTCAGCGAAAGCGCCGTCATCCTGGCCATCGTCGTTCTGGGTGGCAGCGGGAGCCAGTTTGGCGTTGTGCTCGCTGCCTGCGTGCTGGTTCTGCTGCCCGAGCTCGGAAGGAATTTCAGCGAATACCGGATGCTGTTGTTCGGGGCCGCCATGGTGGCCATCATGGTGTGGCGTCCAGGCGGGCTCCTTGCACAGCGGCGCCCGACCTTGCACTCGGCGGCGACCAGCAAGACGCTGGGGCGGCCCCTTTTGGGAGAGACAGCATGAAACCCGCAACTCCCGCGCTTCTGGAGGTCAGCCACCTCACCATGCGCTTCGGTGGCGTGACCGCCATCGACGACCTGTCAATGTCGGTCAACGACCAGGAAATCACTTCCATCATCGGGCCCAACGGTGCAGGCAAGACCACGCTGTTCAACTGCCTGACCGGCTTCTATCAACCGAGTGCCGGAACCATCACGATGCAGCACCCAGAGCATGGCGCCATGCGGCTGGAAGAGCTGCCCAGCCACGCGCTGGCGCGTTCTGCGCAGATTCTGCGCACCTTCCAGAACATTCGCCTGTTCCCGAAGATGACCGTGCTGGAGAACCTGATGGTCGCACAGCACAACAGCTTGCAGCATGCCAGCTGCTTCTCCCTGGCCGGGCTGCTGGGACTCGCACCGTACAGAGAAGCGGAGGAACACGCGCTGTCCATAGCACTTGCGTTGCTCAAGCGCTTTGATCTCAGCGCCCAGGCCGATCAACCGGCAGGCGCGCTGGCATACGGAGTTCAGCGTCGGGTGGAGATTGCGCGTGCCATGGCCGCACGGCCCCGCATCCTCTGCCTTGACGAGCCGGCCGCAGGGCTCAACCCCCGCGAGTCAGCCGCATTGAACGATCTGCTGCGCAGCCTGATTGACGAGGAAGGCATCGCGGTTCTCCTCGTCGAACACGATATGAGCGTGGTGATGAAGGTGTCGCAGCGCGTGGTGGTGCTGAACTACGGACGCAAGATCGCCGAGGGTGCGCCGCAGGAGGTGCAGAACGATCCCCATGTCATCGCGGCCTACCTGGGTGTCCCGGATGAGGACGAGAAAGCCGACAGTTGGACCACGCCGATGAAGGAGACCACCGCATGATTCTCGAATTCAAAGAGGTACACGCCCACTATGGCCCGGTGCATGCGCTGCGTGGCATTAACCTCAGAGTGCGCGAGGGTGAGATCGTCACGCTCATTGGCGCCAACGGCGCGGGCAAATCGACGCTGATGACGAGCATATTCGGTGCTCCACGCATCTCGTCGGGTCAGATCCTCCTGCGCGGCCAGGACATCGCCCAGGTAGCGTCGCACAAGGTGTCCCAACTCGGCATCGCACTGTCACCGGAAGGCAGGCGAATTTTCCCGCGGATGACCGTGATGGAGAACCTCCGGCTTGGCGCCACCTTCGTCGATCCGAGCCACTGGAGCCCGGATATCGAACGCGTCTTTGCACTCTTTCCCATTCTGAAACAGCGAGTGGAGCAGCGGGCCGGAACGCTGTCAGGCGGAGAGCAGCAGATGCTCGCCATCGGGCGTGCCCTGGTCAGCCGGCCACGGCTTCTGTTACTGGACGAACCATCGTTGGGCCTGGCCCCGATCTACATCCGCAAGATCTTCCAGATTGTCCATGAGATCAACAAGTCCGATGGCGTCAGCGTGCTTCTCGTCGAGCAGAACGCCCACCACGCCCTGCGCCTGGCCCACCACGCCTACGTGCTGCAGCATGGAGAGATTGTGCTGACAGGCACGGGCAATGAGCTGCTGAACAGCCCGAACGTCAAGGCGGCTTACTTAGCGGATGTGCACGAGGAGCCAATATAAATCCGCTGGGGATGCGGATGAAAACTTGGCCTCCAAATATCTTGCTGAAAACGCAGAACAATGACTCATCAAACAGCCAGCGAATCGGCGGCAATCTCGTGCTGCATGACATCCACCCAACGTGCGTTGACAAGTTGCGCCATCCGCTCAGGCAAGACCCTGACACCTGCATTGTTTGCGCCAGCAGCGGGAAGTACTTCGCTGAAGCTTCGCAGGGAGACATCGCAATAAATATCGAGCTGACTGGCAAGCCCAAAGGGCCCAACGCCGCCAACTGGATGACCAGTTGTCTTCTCAACTTCACTCGCCACGAGGAAGCGGGCCTTAGCCCCGAACTGGTCTTTGTACTTTCTGTTGTCAAGTCGAGCATCGCCTCGGGCGACGAGCAAGATGACTTGCTCGCCTACGCTCAGAGACAGCGTCTTGGCAATCTGTCCTGGGTTGACACCGAACGCCGCGGCCGCCATTGCAACCGTCGCGCCACTCTCGCACACCTCAATGATAGAAAGATCCGGGGCCTTTTCGGCGAGAAACTGTTTGACAGACTGGAGGCTCATGATGAAAGTTGCGAACGAAAACCGTGAACGGCCGGTGAACAGCCGCACATGGAGCGAGTGCTTCGCTCCATGTGTGGCACGCTGCGTTCCCAGTGTTGCTCGTCGCAGGCCTTCCGTACATTGGCTGAAACGCCATATTCATGGCCGTTTTCGACATTCGCAGTGCTACGCTGGCTGAAGTCGGGCGAGCAGAGGGGAACATAGGTCTACTTCTAGGAATAGATATTCCCTGGCCGTTATCGAGCAGGCATGTATGCGGGCACTACCAAGCGTGCTGTTCGTCGTTTGGAAACGAGCCATCCTTGACCGCCGCGACATAGGCTGCAAAGGCGGCATCCACGGTCGACGCTTCGCGCATGAAGTTTCGCACGAACTTTGCCATATGCCCCAAATTGAGTCCTAGCATGTCATGCATCACCAGGACCTGTCCAGCCGTGCCACTACCAGCCCCAATGCCGATCGTGGCGCAAGACTTCATGTCACTGGTGATATGGGCCGCAAGCTGGCAGGGGACCATCTCAAGCACCCTCATGGAGGCACCAGCAGCCTCAAGTGCTGACGCGTCGCGCCGGATCTTGTCGCCGGCCTCTTCTTGACGCCCCTGCACGCGATATCCGCCCAACGCCGACACCGTTTGCGGCGTCAATCCCAGGTGTGCACAAACAGGAACTCCGCGCTCGACCAGAAAGGCCACCACGTCAACGGTCCACCCGCCCCCTTCGAGCTTGACCATATGGGCGCCCGCTTGCATCAAAAGTGCCGCCGACGCCATGGCCTGCTCACGCGACTGCTGATAGCTTCCGAAAGGAAGATCAGCAACGATTAGGCAGCTGCCTTGCGAGCGCTCCAGCCCCCGGGATACGCATTGGGTGTGATACCGCATATCTTCGAGCGACACGCCCACCGTGGTAGTCCGGCCTTGGCAAACCATTCCCAATGAGTCGCCGACCAGAAGGCAGTCGACGCCCGCGGCATCTGCGACTGCCGCGAATGTGGCGTCATAGGCCGTAAGCACCGCAATCTTCTCCCCGCTGGCTCGCATTTCGGCAATCCGCGAAGTGGTGACCTTCTTGAGTCTCCGATCTTTGCTGCGTTCGCTTCCTCCATATGGCGCCGTCGCATCGATGGCGACGCAGGCTTGTGCGGCATGGTTGTCTCTCGACGAATTGTTAGTCACTGAAGATGGCTCGAAACAAGAAATGAAAGAGAACTGAAGTCAGTCTGTCCCCATGATCTCTACCAGAGCTTCACTCCTCGATTGCGCCACCAATCGAGCGCAGATGTTGTCGGAACGTCATGCTCTCGTCAGCGTTCCTGGCCGCCAGAAACTCATCGAAGCGAGCCTGCTTCCTGAAATTCGTACCAAGTTGCATCCGTGCCGCCTGACTGCGCTCGGTGTCGCGAATCGCGGCTGCAAGCTCCGCCACCCCTTGGGCTTGGCTCAAGGGCATGAAGATCACCCCATCGTCATCGGCCAAGACGAAGTCGTCAGAGGTGACCTCATGCTCTCCACACCTGGCGGAAGTGAGCGCTGCAGCCTCCTGCGTCTCCAAACGCTGCGGCCCTGCCGGCAACGTGCCAAGGCTGAAGATCGGTAGCCTGATGGTCCGCAACTCAGATGAATCGCGATGCAATCCCCAGATGACGATGCCGCGGAGGCCAGCCAGGGCCGTCTCCAGAGTTACGAGATCGCCAACACAGGCCTCATCCAGCCGCCCGCCGTTGTCGACCACCAGAACATCTCCTGGAGCCGCACGGTCGATCGCTTCGAGAAAAACGTCGACACTGCCATAGTGCCGAGCAGGACATGCTCGACCGACGATGTGAGATTCGCTCCACAAGGAACGCATTCCAGCGGGAGCACACCGAACCGCGATGCCCATACGCATGCATGCATCCGCGACGTGCGGCGTCGTGAGATCAAGATAAGTACGTTGAAGCTGCAAAGAGTCCATGTCATTTCTCCTCAGACGAACCAGGTTGAGCGAGGCTGCGAAGGTCCCGAAGCAGATAGTTGTTTCGGTTCGTCATCGCAAGCGAGTACCGCCAACCGCGGCCGATCCGGGTTGGACGTAGGGCAGCCAATGGCTCCGTTGGCGAATCAAAGATCGTCAATGCTGCATCACCTTTCCACACAGGGCTGGCCTGTACGTTTTCAGCCTGGAGCCGCACAAGTTCGTAGACAGCCGGCTGATCGTGCTGCCCCTCGAACATCGATGGAAAGTGTCGAAGGGCAACGATTGGCCGGCTCCCAAACGTGACCGCCGAGTTGTCCGCAGGGCCAGAGAGCTTCACATGACCTTCCGCCAGACGCCTATCCTTGACTGCAACCGTACCTGCAAAGGTCGCACCAGGCTCGAGCTTCGGAGAAGCAATAGAAGATACGCCCATTGAACGCGTGATCCATACCGAGCCGATCTTCTTGGGATAGCCTAGAGCCCAGCCGCGCGCGAGCGACGTATCCTGGTCAACCACGATGTAAGGGCAATACTGCATGAGCTTGCCCTCATGCTGGACGCTTACGAGCACGATGCACTCACGGTACTGGGCCCGAATAGGGTCCAGCAGTTCGCCCCCAGTGTCAGTACAAGCTTGCCAATCGACAAAAGACACTGTCATCAGCCCGCGTTCGTCAGGGTGGAGACTCAGACCAGGCGGCAGCAGCGCCTCAACGGCGGAGGGATCCGCCCAGCACTCGATCGTTATGAAGTCGGCCGCGTAATGCCACGGTGGATTGGGGGCAATACTGGCTCGTCCGTCATGGGAAAAAGGCCCCATGAAGCCTTGAGCGGCGGTGAAATGGGTCATATAGAACTCCTGTTTTAAAGAATGAGCGAATATCCCGGCGTTTTCGCAGAGTACGGGGACGGGCTGAATTGGTTGCGTGGGGGCATGCCGTCAGTCCCCCATGACCACGCCCTCGCGGCGCGGATCGGCTCCGCCGAAATAACCGCCTGGCACCCGTTGGATCGCCTGCAGACCGCTTGTCATGTTCATCTCGCGGACCTCGTGACCCCGAGCCTTGAGTGCCTCGATGGTGGCTACCGGGAAGCGCTTTTCTTCGAGCAGCGTTGGACCGTTGGCTGAGCCGAAGTTGGGCAGGTTGATAGCTTGCTGCGCGCTCAGGCCCCAGTGCAGAGTGCCCCACAAGGTCTTTGCCGTGTAGTGAATGATCAACGCGCCGCCGGGGCTGCCGCCGCTCATGACCAATTGGCCGGTGGCTTTGTCGAATACCAGTGTGGGTGACATGGACGAGCGCGGGCGCTTGCCCGGTTGCACGCGGTTAGCGATAGCGTTGCCCAGGGCGTCACGCGGGGCGAAGCTGAAGTCGGTCAATTCGTTGTTGAGCAGGAAGCCCTTGACCATCTGCCGCGCGCCGAAGACGTCCTCGATGGTGGTGGTCATGGCCACAGCACGTCCCTGGGCATCGACGATGCTGATGTGGCTCGTGCCGTACTCTGGCTGATCGGGCATGGGGGCGAAGCTAGTCTGCGTGCCTCCAGGGTGGCCGGACCGGGCAACGCTCATAGACTGGTTGCCAATGAGCCGTGCGCGATGGGCCAGGTAGTCTGGCGACAGCAGGCTCATCCACGAGCCAGCAGGCGGAGCCACGAAATCGGGATCGGCCACGTACAGTGCGCGGTCGGCGAACGCCAGCCTGGCGGCTTCGGTATAGAAGTGAAGCCAATCGGCGGTGGGCAGGCCGTCTTGCCCCAGGGGAAGCACGGCACCCGCCGTGTTCTGCAGGACGCCCAACATCTGGCCGATGGCGATGGCGCCTGAACTGGGCGGTGGGAATCCGCAAAGCCGGTACACCTTCTGCGGCAGCACGGCGTGGTCGTGGCACAGCGGTTCGCGCTTGCGCGACTGGTAGCCGGATAGATCGGCCAGGGTCATCCGGCCGGGGTTGGACGGATGGGAACGTACCTTGTCCACGATAGCCTGGGCCACAGGGCCTTCGAGCAGCGCCTTGGCCCCCCCTACCGCGATGCTCCGAAGCACCTGGGCCAGCTCTGGGTTCTTCAGCACATGCCCCACGGGCCAGGGCTGGCCGCTGGCGTCGTAGAAGTAGGCGGCTGCAACTGGGTCTTTCTTGAGGTGCTGGTCAGCCGCCAGCAGCGTGTTCAGCCGGGCGCTGACCTTGAAGCCTTGCTCGGCCAAAGTGATGGCCGGCTGGAAAAGGCTAGCCCAGGGCAGCTTGCCGTGCTGCTGGTGGGCCATTTCCAGCATGCGCACGGTGCCAGGCACACCCACCGAGCGCCCCCCCACGACGCCGTCAATGAAAGCCATGGGCTTTCCGTCAGGTTTGAGGAATAGGTTCTCATCGGCAGCAGCAGGGGCGGTCTCACGGCCGTCGTAGGCCTCGACCGACTTGCCATCGAAATGCATGAGAAACGCGCCGCCGCCAATGCCGCTGGACTGTGGTTCCACCAGCGTGAGAACCATTTGCACGGCGATGGCCGCGTCCACGGCGCTGCCACCGGCCTTGAGGACCTGGAAACCAGCGTCGGTGGCCAGTGGGTTAGCCGCCGCGACGGCAAACTTTTCTGTTTGCCAGCCGGGTTTTTCGGTGTAGCCGGACGAGCCCTCTGGCTGCGTGGGCACGCTGTAGTTCAGCGAGGTTACTGTGGTGCTGCAGCCGGCCAGCAAAACGGTTGCGAGCAAAGCGCTCAGTTTTATCTGGGATATCCGCATAGTGCTCCGTTCTTGTTTATGCCAACCGCTCTAGCCAGCCACGCGTGTCAGGGACACGCCCCAATTGAATGTCCGTCAGTGCAGATTTCAGGCGCTCGGTGGTGGGACCTGAGCCCCCATCACCGATGGAGAAGCGATGTTTGCGTCCCTTGACTTCTCCAATTGGCGCTACCACTGCTGCCGTTCCGCAAGCGAAAGACTCCAGCAGTCGGCCACTCTTGGCATCGTCTTGCCATTGGTCAATGGAGTAAGGCTCTTCACGAACAAGCAGTCCCATGTCGCGGGCCAATGTGATCAGCGATTCGCGGGTGATGCCCGCCAGGATCGTGTCGCTCAAAGGAGGGGTCTGGATCGATCCATCAGCGAACACGAAGAACACATTCATCCCGCCGAGTTCTTCGATCCAGCGGCGCTCCACAGCGTCAAGGAAAATCACCTGGTCACATTGCTCGCGGATTGCTTCGGTCTGCGCCGCTAGACTGGCCGCATAGTTGCCGCCGCATTTGGCGTCACCTGTTCCACCGGGCGCGGCGCGCGTGAAGTTGTCCGACACCCAAAGTGTGACTGCGGTAGCTTCACGCCTGAAATAAGGTCCAACTGGCGATGCGACGACGCAGTAGAGATAGTCGGCCGACGCCCTGACCCCGAGAACGGATTCGGTTGCGATCATGAATGGCCGCAGGTACAGCGCGAAGCCTTGGGTAGCAGGAATCCAAGCGTTGTCCACGCGCACCAGTGCACGCACTGATTCAATGAACATCTCCTCGGGCAACGGCGGCATGGCGAGACGGGCGGCCGAACGGCGAAAACGGCGCGCATTCGCTTCGGGACGGAACAGCCCCGTTCCACCTCCATCCAGGCGATAGGCTTTCATGCCTTCGTAGATCTCTTGCGCGTAATGAAACACTAGCGCTGCCGGGTCGAGGCTCAATGCCTGGCGAGGGCCGATTTTTGCGTCATGCCAGCCTTGACTCTTGGAGTATTTGATGGTGGCCATGTGATCGGTGAAAACCTGGCCAAAACCCGGAGCTTGAAGCAGTGCCTGCCTCTGATCCTCACCCATCGGGCATAGATGACTCTCCACAGGAAAGCGCAGCGATGAATTCGATGTCACTCTTCAACTCCTTGATTCGGGGTGCACTATCATGAAAAACATGGTTGCAATATTAGGCCAATCTTCATAAAATTTGATTGCGTTTATGCCCAATACGAACTCAATATTGGCATCAGGTATCTACTTATTTATAAAACACAGAATCCAATGCCATGCAGAACAATATCGTCAAAGATCTAGATGCGATTGACCGCCGAATACTCCAGGCTCTTCAAGAAGATGGGCGCATTCAAAACGTGGATCTAGCGGAGAAGGTAGGGCTGTCGCCGTCTCCGTGCTTACGTCGAGTCAAGCTCCTGGAGGAGTGCGGCGCCATCGAGCGGTATGTCGCTCTGTTGAACCCGTCAAAACTTGGCATCGGATTGACTGTCTTTGTCCGCATCTGGCTAACAAGCCAGGATGCGCGAACCATCGATGGATTTACGGCTGAGGTTCAGCGGTTCCCTGAGATCGTTGAATGCCATCTCATGGCGGGTGACTGTGACTTCTTGCTTCGCGTTGTTGCCGCTGACCTCGACGCCTACAGACGCTTCCAGGGTGAGTATCTGACGCGCATAAAAGGAGTTCAAAGTGTCAAGACCGAGATCCCCATGCAAAAGATCAAGCTGACGTCTCAACTCCCACTTTGAACAGGATTTCACTGCCACGGACAGCGGGTCGATTGCAGAGAGCCGCCCAACACCCTTCTGGTAGCCGGTGAGCAATACGCCAGCGGATGTGGCGACGCTCTGCTACGGAGCGACACCCGTTCAATTCGGCAGGGTTACATAATTGCGTAAACGTGGTACGTGGACACTGACGAAACCCCATCGACGCTCGCAGCGGACCAATCCTGACTGCTTCAGCGTGTTGAGCGCCATGTTGACTCGCTGGCGCGACAGCCCGCACATCAAGGCCAACTGATGCTGCGAAATCGAAATCTCTTGCGCATCGCTAGCTTGACCATCGGCGAGCATCATGAGTGATCTCGCCACACGCATCTCCGGCCCGAGAAGTCTGGAGGCCTCCAGCATGCCGACAAAAATGCCCATCCGGGCATTCATGATCTCGCAAAGAAATTGATTGAACTCGATTGACGTGTTACGCAATTGCTCGAAGGTCTTGAAGGGAATCGTGCACAGTCTGACAGGGGTAAGGGCACGCAGGTCATACCGGCGGGGCTCTCCTTTTAGTAGGGAGCCTTCACCCCCCCACTCGCCTTCTCTCAAGCAGTACAGCGTGGTCTCAGACCCGCGGGTGCCGATCACGTACATCTGCAGGAAGCCTTGCATGAGTCCATACCACTCCGTGCAAGGAGTTCCCGCTCGGGCGACGTACTCCCCCGCACCGGCCACGCGTTCGAACGCCGTCTGCGTAACCAGCGAACGTAGTTCGGGAGTCAGTGCGTGATACCACGGCCATCGCTCCACGAAGGAATGCAGCGATGTCTCCGCTGGGTGACCCGCAGTTCCCATGTTCATGCTCCTTGCTCCCGGGTTGTGCCGACAGTCTCCCGCCGAGTGCGCGCCCAAGACCCGATGGCTCGCAGACGCCTCGCCTCCTTGCCCAGAGAAAGAATCTGCCTGTCGCGCAGCCACCGGTTGTGGGCGATCGACTGCGCAGCCTGCCAATGGTTTTCGCTCTCCCGAATCACGTCACCCGCGAAGGACAGGGATCCCGCCACCAAGATATGCGCATGCGTGTCGCGAGGGTCCAGCTCAGCACATACGTGAAGCATCGCAATAGCTGCAATGCAGCGCTGACACCATGTCGTCGGCCAACCTCCGGACTGCGCCTCTGCAAACAGATACGCCAAGGTGCATCCCGTAACGAAGATATCCTCAAGTACTCGGAATGGCTTGGCATGCTCGGCATACCCGTCGCCACCTATCAACTGCTCAGGCGTCAAGCAAACCGCATCGAAACGGACTTCTGAGTGAGCAAGCTCGGGCACCATGGCCTGCGGGCGCGAATGCCCCCGGCCGACACCGACGGCACTTGATGGAAGGCGCACCATCACGAGACTGCCCGCCCCCTTCTGAGGGCCATTGCTGCGCCTGGCAAGCACTAGCAGGGTCAGCTCTTCGATGCTCGTCAAGGCCCATGACTTCTTCCCATGCAAGCGCAGGATACGATCGCAAAACTCTAGGCTCGTCGTGACCTCGGTCATCTTCCGGCCAGCCTCGTGGACACAGAGCGCGCCGACGCGCCCGTCGTCAATCGAATCGGGAAAGGCCGATTGCAGCGCCCCCTGGTATCCACTGAAGAACGCCCAGGCAAGCCGATCTGCCTTAAGCGCAGCGACAAGGCTCGCAACGAACGGGCCACGATTGGCAGATGCCGCCTGCATCGTTCGCCAGATAGGCAGCCACTGCGCCAACTCTGGGCACGGCGTACGCTCGCCAACGGAATTCAGCAAAGTGGCAAGGAGCGGGCGCATGAGAATCAGTTCCTTACTAGGCCGGGTTCAGCGCTGGCGGCAGCCCGGTATGCTGGCCAACGGCGTGTAGAAAATTCCGGACCTGGACCGGGTACGGAATCAGCGTCGGACTCGTGGATCAGTGCCGCTTCGCAAAGCGATTCTGAACCGGAGACGCATCCCGGTTCGTGATTTGAGTCATGGTCGCCTTGTCGAGCTCGTAGCTCAAGAAGGCATCTGCGAAGTAGAGTCATGGTCTTCTCCCTGCAAACTGGCGCTGCCTGATCGCACCTGCCGGGCTCCGCTCGGTTTCTGCACCGCATTGAACAGGTCGGCAACTGGGCCTGACCGTCCCTGTGTCAACCGCTCGACGTGTAGCTCGCGCCCACTGCTGCCCCGTGGCTAGACCGGCTCGTCCGGATACTGGTCGCGATAAGTACATGTATGGGGGCACGACTTCACCAGTCGTTGAGGTCCTGCTCGTACGATAAAAGTGAAGCGACTCGGTCAAATTTCCGTTGCGAGACTCATTCCTTGCTCCCTTTGCCGCCCCCTTCACGGACGCAGCGCGGCGAACCTTGCCGCAGCCTCCTTCAACTGCTCCATCGAATTGGCCGTCGAGAAACGGACGAACCTCGCCGACTCGGCCGTGCCGAAATCGCGGCCGGGCGAGATCGCGACGCGGGCTCGCTTCATGGCCTCAAACGCAAAATCCCAGCTGTTCGAAACGTCCCAGGCATCGAACCACGACGAGCAATCCGCCCAGGCATAGAACGCGCCATCAGGCACCACCGGAACCTTGAACCCGATCTTCTCCAGCTCCGGGATGAACCAGTCGCGGCGCGCCTTGAACTGCGCGCGGCGGCGCTCGTACTCAGCGATGCTGTCGGGTTCGAAGCAAGCCAGCGCGGCGTGCTGGGCGACGGTACTGGGGCAAAGGAAGAAGTTCTGCGCTAGACGCTCGATCACCGGGATCAGAGGTTCTGGCGCCACCACCCAGCCCAAGCGCCATCCGGTCATGCAGAAGTACTTCGAAAAGCTGTTGATGCTGATCACGTTCTCGTCTATGGCCAGGCCGGTTTGGCCGAAAGTGTCGTCGTGACTCAGCCCGAGGTAGATCTCGTCGAGCAGAGTGACGCCCCCCTTGTCCTGGACGCAGGCATGGATGCGGCGTAGTTCTTCCGGATGGATGGATGTTCCTGTGGGGTTGGACGGCGAGGCGAGCAGCACGCCACGCGTTTTTTCGCTCCAATGGGCCTTGACCTTTTCCGCACTCAGCTGATACCGATCGGCTGCCGTGGTGGGCACCATGACGGGCTGGCCTTCGGCGGCAATCACGAAATGCCGGTTGCACGGATAGCTCGGGTCGGGCATCAGGACTTCATCGCCGGCCTCGATCAAGGCCTGGCAGACGAGTTGCAGCGCGGCTGAGGCGCCTGCGGTCACCGCGATCCTGCGTACTGGGACGTTCACGCCGAAACGCCGCCTATACCAGTCGCTGATGCGCTCGCGCAAGGGCTCCAGCCCGATGGCCGGTGTGTACTGCGTCGTGCCATTCCGCACGGCGCGCACGGCGGCCTCCTGCACTGGAGGAGGGGCAGTAAAGTCCGGCTCGCCAATGGTCAGGTAGACCATTGGCTTGTTGCCATGGTCTACCTCACGAGCCAACTGCGAAGCGGCTTTGGCTACCTCCATTACATAGAACGGCTCGATGCGCTCAGCGCGCTTAGAAATTCTCATGGTTTTGCCTCAATAAAAATGCACTGGAGAAGGACCGAGGCGCTGTGCTTCGCCCTCAGCCCTCCAATTGGTCAACGACCGCTGTAGGTGTAGAAGCCCTGGCCAGTCTTGCGCCCCAGGCGGCCTGCATCCACCATCTCCTTGAGCAGGGGTGCAGGCCGGTACTTCGGATCGCCAAATCCCTCATGGAATACTTGCATCACTGCTAGCATCGTGTCCAGACCGATCAGATCGCTCAATGCCAAAGGCCCAATCGGCTGATTGCAGCCGAGCTTCATCCCGACGTCGATCTCCTCGGCACTAGCGAGCCCTTCCTGCAGGACGTAGATGGCCTCGTTGATCATCGGGCAGAGAATGCGGTTCACTACGAACCCGGGACTGTTCTTGACCGTGATCGCGCTCTTGCTGATTGCCCGTGCAAAGGCCAATGCCCGTTCGTGTGCCAGGTCCGATGTTTGCAATCCGCGAATCAACTCCAGTAGTTCCATTACGGGAACCGGATTGAAGAAGTGCATGCCGATGCATCGATCCGGGCGATTCAGGACGGCAGCCAGTTGTGTGATGGAGATTGAGGAGGTGTTGGTCGCGATCACCGCATCTTCGCTGACCACTGCCTCGATGTCGCGGAGGATGTGCAGCTTGATGTCGAGCCTCTCGGTCGCCGCCTCTACCACCAGGCCGGCACCACGCAGATCCTGGTAGGAGAGCGTCGGACGGATCCTGGCAAGCGCCAGATCCTTGTCCTCCGCGTGTAACTTTTCTTTCTTCACCATCCGGTCCAGGCTGGCCGTGATGGTCGAGATACCGCGCCCGAGCGCCTCTTCGGAGACGTCGAGCATCGCGACGTCGAGTCCGGCAAGTGCGCACACTTGTGCAATGCCGTTGCCCATGGTTCCGGCGCCGATCACGCCAATGTGCTGAGTGTTCATGATGGATAGTGGAAAGGCATTCGCGCCCACCCAAGAGTGGTACAAAGAAAATGCGCCCGCGATCCTTCATTGATTCATCGAGCACGCTATAACGGCAAGCCCCCGTGTATTCGTCGAAACACATCGGCGAGAACGAGAGATGTGACCAGTCTCCCTTCTTTTTGATTCGTCATCGATTGGCAAATCTGACATATTCTGTGCCATATTCGACTATCAATAGAGTGCCAGTTGGGAACGCGCGTCGGACAGCAGCGGTAATCGCATGCACAACGGAATCTCTGGTTCACCCATTCATCAACGTGCCCGAGCTGATGGCCATCTTCGGCAGATCGCAGACATTCAAATTGCCGCGATGCTGAACCTGCCAATGCCCAAGCCGCGCACGGTGACCTGCCCGGTCAGCCCGACGCACAAAGCCTATGTGCCGACGCTGGTGGAACGCGCCGAAGCCATCCGCAACGGACATGTCGGTCCGACCGATGGCAACATGCTCGCAGTCACAAACGAAGGCCGCGCTGGACTTCCGGCTGGTCGCGCCGAGCGCCCAGTTCAACTAGGACGGCAAGATGGCAGCATGTATCCGCGAGGTGCTGACGATTTGGCAACGCATGATGGACTTCCGCTGCGCGCAGTTGACGTTCTGCGACCTGTCGAGCCCCAAGTGCGGCAAGGCCTTCAGCATCTATCAGGATGCGGCACCGCGTCATGAACGCGGGCATACCCGAGCGGAAGATCGCGTTCGTTCGCGACGCCGAGACGGACGTCCAGAAAGCCACGCCGTTCAAGGCTGTACGCGAGGGCCGGGTGCGCGTGCTGCTTGGATCGACCGGCCAGATGGACGTAGGCACTAACATGCGTGGTGTCACGCCCACTCCCGTAAGGTGTTAGGGAATTTTTCTCAGGCCCGGATGTTGACGGCCTTCTGTGGTCAACCAGGAAGAAGGCGTGAATGCCTATTTGGTCTACGCGGCCGACCGAGACATATGTGTCCCAGCGGCCAACTGCGGGTGTAGTCACTCAGTACCGTATGGCCGCCTTGGTTACCCTGCTCGCACCCCCTCTCTGTCTGAGTTTTTCCGCCGGGAGGAGCAACAGACAGCCGATCACTCCTGCCACGCTGCCAGCCAACGAATACAGCACTGGCGCCAACGCCACCCCAGTCGTTTGGATGAGCCAAGTGACGATGAATTGAGCAAATCCACCAAAAACCATCACCGCTAGGTTGTAGCAAATGGCCAATCCAGAAGAGCGTGCCATCGTCGGAAATTGTTCGCCCAGCGCGGTCGAAAAGGGCCCGAGAAAGCCGCCGAGAAAGATACTGAGCGCCGCATAGACAACGATCAGAGTCGCAAGCACCGGACTCGATTGCACCCATGAAAATAGCGGGTAGATGAGCACGGCATATGGCACTAAGAAAGCAAGCATTACGACCTTGCGGCCATACCGGTCAGACAATGCACCTGCAATAAGCACGGTAGCGATAAAGACCGCGAGCCCGATGGCCTGAGCCATGAAGGCGTCACTCAACGGAATATGGAACTGGCGGGTAACGAATGTCGGCATGTAGACGATGAAGATGTACACCGATGAGGTGGCGCAGGTCGTGAGGGCCAGATTCGCGCCAACCGCTCTCGGATATTTGATGAGGATCGCTCGCAAACTCATCTTTTCGCCCTTAGCCCGTGCTGTCACGGACTCCTCCGGTTCCTCCAAGTGTCGACGGATCCACCAGCCCACTGGCGCAATCAACAATCCAATCACGAAGGGGATGCGCCACATCCCATCAAGAAGTTCCTGTTCGCTGTAAGTCGACGTAAGCAGGACCCCGGAAACAGCTCCAGCGAGCAAGGAAAGGCCTTGACCAAACATTTGCCAAGCGCCGTAGAGGCCCTTACGCGCAGCCGGTGCCGCTTCCACCAAATAGGCTGTGGCGGATGCGAATTCACCGCCTGCTGCGAGCCCCTGTAACAGTCGAGCAAGAACGATCAACAGCGGTGCGGCTATACCGATAGAGCTGTAGGACGGTGTGAACACCACCAACAGCAGCGAAACCGTCATCATGCCAATGATCAGTTGCAGGGCTGATTTGCGGCCTCGCCTATCAGCGTAGACGCCAATGACAATCCCTCCAAGCGGCCGCGTGAGGAAGCCCACGCCGAAGGTTGCCAACGTAAGAAGTAGCCCTGTGTACTCCCCTGCGGCAGGAAAAAAGACCTTCGATATGATTACCGCCACATATGAAAAAATAGCAAAGTCATACCACTCAAGTGCATTTCCAATAATGGCTGCCGTCAGTTGCAGCCACCGTGGAGCAGTTATCTTTGGCGTGATTTTCATAGGGTTTTCTCCTTCTATAGTTTCTATTTGATTATTAACTACCCAAAGGCAGGCTCAACTCGGCAATGCGAGCAAGCAATGCGCCTCCAATCGGTATTGCCTCGTCGTTGAAGTCAAAATGTGCGCTGTGAAGGCCGTGGCAATGCTCACTATCACCGGTACCCAAGTGGATATATGCCCCTGGGCGCTCACGCAGCATGAAAGAAAAGTCTTCGCCACCGAGACTTGGCACGGGTTGTTGGATTACATTATCTATTCCGACCACGTCTACTGCGGCCCTTCGCGCAAGAAGGGCCTCTGTTTCTGAATTGATGGTTGCGGGTACTACCTTGCGATACTCCAAGGAAGCATAACCTCCAAAACCACGAGCGATACTCTCCACGGTTTCTCGAAGGCGTGCCTCAATAACGCTTTGAACATCAGAACGCAACGATCTGGCCGTACCGGTAATGACAACCTCATCGGGAATCACGTTAAAAGCCCCGGGGCTCCCACCGGAAATTCCGCACAAGCTAATGACCCCAGTGTCGAGAGGGTCCAAATTCCTGCTGACAATGGAATGAACCGCGACGATTACGGCACCAGCGATCAGGATAGGATCCACGGTTCGCTGAGGTGAGATGCCGCCATGTCCGCCCCGTCCATGGATTCGTATAGTGACAATGTCTGCCGCCGCCATTGCGGGGCCAACTGGCACGGACACCGTGCCAAGGGGAAGGGATGGCCAGTTATGCAGCGCATATACCTGCTCGATGGGGAATTTCTCAAACAAGCCATCCCTCACCATCTCAAGACCACCGTTGTATCCCTCCTCACCTGGTTGAAAAATGAGATAGACGGTGCCGTTGAAGTCACGTGTTTTTTGCAAATAGTCTGCTGCAGCCAAAAGCATGGTGACATGCCCATCGTGACCGCAAGCGTGCATTCGACCTTCGTTTATCGATGCATATGGGAGCCGGGTGCCTTCATTAACAGGTAATGCATCCATATCCGCTCTCAGACCGATTGATCGTCCGCTTGTCGTTTCACGCCCCTGAATTACACCGACGATTCCAGTTTTGGCAATCCCAGTGTGATATTTAATCAAAAGCCCGTCAAGAGCGCTGCAAATTATGCTCTTCGTTCGGTGCTCATTAAATCCGAGTTCCGGATGGGCGTGTAGATTTCGTCGTAATGCCTGAAACTCTGAAATTTGAGAGCGAATTTGATCTGAAATATTCTGTGACATGGTCTTGGGTGAGCTTTACGGATGGACGTTGAAAATCCAAGAAAATGTTAAGCATTGCCCACCATGCCGTAAAATACCTATTGGCTATCTTCCCCATGCTAAAAAGGTATACCAATGGATCTGCGTCAGCTGCGCTACTTCGTCTCAGTTGCCGAGCTCGGAAACATCAGTGTCGCAGCGAAGGCTGTGCACATTGCGCAGCCAGCTTTGACGCGACAAATTCAAGCGCTGGAGGAGGAGCTTGGGGCGGCCTTGTTCGAACGAACGACACGCGGAGTTAGCTTGACCGACGCAGGCAAGCAACTACTAACGGATGCAAGGAGGCTGCTTGACGACACCGCCGCAGCAAAGGAGCGTGCCCAACGAGCGAGCCGAGGAGAAATCGGGCACCTCTCCATTGCCCTACCGGTAGTACAGACCCTCGCACCAATGACCGCAGATGTACTCAGAAACTATCGACGACAAGTGCCGGGCATCTCGATCACACTGCGCCAACTGCTGTCCGATAACCAGTTGAACTTGCTGGCGAGCGGACGGCTGGATGCCGGCTTTTTGCTTTACAGACCGTTGGACAACCCCGCGTTCGAGGGGCTCCCTGTCTTCTCAGAAAAGTTGGTTCTCGCATATCCGGCGGACTGGCTGTGGGAAGCCGGAAAGCCAGAGTCATTGCGAGACCTCAACGAGGTGGAGTTCGTCTGGCTACCTCGCAATGTGGCGCCGGTCTGGCACGACAAGCTGATTCACTGCTTTTTTTACGCTGGCTTCATTCCAAAAGCTTCCGTCCATGGCGTCGACGCCGCATCAATGCTCACGCTGGTCGCTGCGGGCATGGGATGCACAGTGCTGCCAGAATCCGTAAGGCGCATTGCCCCTGACACTGTGGCGTTTATGGAAATTCCTGACTTGAACGTCACTCAGCACTGGGAACTCGTCTGGCGCGCAGACAATCGCTCGTCGCTGCTGAGGCGCTTCATTGATGTGGTATCCAGCTATTTGACGGAGCCAAGCAATACCAACATCTAGCACTTGAGTCGGCACCGTTGACAGACCCGCGACACATCGAGGGCGTTGATCGCTCATTACTTGTGGCAAGGGCATCAGGTCCACGCGCTGTGATTTGCACTTGGCGGTGCGCAAGGTGCCGGCAGCCCAGTCGATGTCATCCAGCGTCAGGCGGCTGACTTCGTGGGTGCGCAGCCCGAGGTCCACGATACATCGCATGATCGCGTAGGAGCGAAGACGCGAAGAGAGTCCAAGCGGAAGGCGTTGAGCGGTCATTCAACATTGGCGCGCGGCAACGTCTGCGGCAGGGTCACCAGGCCAGCAGGTTCAGGTTCGGTGCGCCAGCGAGTTCGCTGGCCACTTACACCGTCTTATGCACGCCGCCGTAGAACATAGTCGTCCCAGCTCTGGCCCGACGCGCCCGAGCGCGGGCTGCGCCACGACATGATGAAAACGTTGTGCTCCTGCTCAAGCAGGTACTTGACGAAGGACTTCTGCTGGATCAGGTCGAAGGCGTAGAACTTGTTGACGCAATGCGGCACGATCAGGGGCGGCATCACGCGCACCTTGCTCGCCAACGGCTGGTACTGAATGAGCTGGAATATCTCGTTCTGGAACACCTCCGCACCGACGGTAGTTGCCAGATTGCCACCCACGGCGAACGCCTGCTTTTCGCTGGAAGCCGGCAGCGCGTTGCGCTGCATGTCGGACAGCACACGGGTAACACCGGTCAACACGCTCTGACCCTGGGTGGTCACCGCCTCCGCCAGCTCCTGGGGGTTGGTCAGAAAGCAATTGGACGGCGACAGTGCATCGAGCACTTATCGCTCTAGAAGTCCCACACCTGCTTATGGTGCGGAGGCAACGCCTCGCTCAGGTGATCGAACTGCTACGCCGTCTGACCGGTCGCCGGGTACCAATGCAGCTGCAGCTGGCCGTAGGGGGAGCGGTCCAGGCTGGATCTTTGAAGTGCAGATCCTAGACCAGTCGATTGGGGAACGAGGCCTCAGCGGTGGGCGCCGTCCAGATACACGTCCAGTTGTCGAACAGGCATTGAAGGCGGTGCTTGCCTCTTGGGAGGGTGCATCGTGGACGCGGGAATCTCACGCCAGGTCAGCCAGCGGGTGCGGCAGCTGGATGAAGGACTGAATGTGACTCGGCGTGATCTCGGCCAGTGTGGCGGGCTTCCATCGCGGGTTGCGATCCTTGTCGATCATCAGGGCGCGAATTCCCTCGGCGAAGTCACCGTGGCGCGTACAGGCCACCGACACGTGGTACTCCAGGCGCATGACGTCGGCAATCGACAGGTGCAGTACACGCCTCCACAGCGCGAACGACAGCGCCGCCGAGGTCGGCGAGCCGCTCATGAAGGTTTTTGCGCCCTTGGCCAGCCAGGGGTCCTCGTGCCCGGCCAGTCTCTGCAGCCGCCCGGCGATGTTGGCCAGGCTGTCGTGGCCAATGGTTAGATCAATCAGGTCGTAGTGCTGGCGCAGCTTCGACTGCGTTTCTCCCTGCGGCAATGCGTGCGGGTACAGCAAGTGGCTGAGCTGGGCGGCGTTTGGTTCGCACTCGTCAAGCCAGTGACTGGCGGAAATGGCCGCCAACACCTCGCCGTGCCGCTCGTGTGGCAGAACGAAATCCGCTAGGCCCACGAATCTCGCATCGGTACCATTGAACGACGCGCCCGTGAGCGCCAGGAACAGGCCAATCTTTCCCGGCGCGCGCCGCAGGAACCAGCTGCCACCCACGTCCGGATACAACCCGATGGAAATCTCTGGCATGGCCAGCCGTGTGCTCGGGGTAGCCACGCGGTGCGAGGCGCCAGCCAGCAGCCCGATGCCCCCGCCCATCACGATGCCGTTCCCCCAGCACAGGATCGGCTTGGGATAGGTGTGAATCTGGTAGTCGAGCCTGTACTCACGCTCGAAGAAGGAAGCGGCTTCGCGCGGCACTTCCCCCGGCGGCGTGCTGCGCATCGACGCGTAGAGCCGCTGCAGATCGCCGCCGGCACAGAAGGCGCGGTCGCCCTCGGCATCGAGCACCACAAGGGCGACGCGTGGATCGCCCGCCCACTGCATCAGCTGCGGCGCCAACCGATCGACCATGTCGAGCGACAGAGCGTTCAGGGTGCCCGGCGAATTCAGCGTGGCGCGGCCGAAGCACCGCCCGCACGCGGTGGGGATTTCCTCAAAGCGGACGCTCATGTGTTGCGCCACAGCGGCGCGCGCTTGCCGAGGAAGGCGTTGACGCCTTCGCGTTGATCTGGGCTGTCGAACAGGTCGACGAAAGCCTCACGCTCAGCTACCAGCGTCGCGCTGGGCGACTGGGTGCGTGCGCCGTGGATCAGCTTCTTGCAAGCAGCGATGCTGGTCGGGCTCTGCCGCTCTACGGACTTAGCCAGCGCCAGCGCGCGATCCAGCGCCTGGCCGCGCGGAACCACCTCCTGTGCAAGTCCAATGCGCACGGCAGTGTCGGCATCGATGCGCTCACCGCACAGGATCATGCGCTTGGCCCAAGCCTCGCCAACGTGCCAGGAAAGCCACTGTGTGCCACCTGCGGCGGGTAGCAGACCTACTGCGGCCTCCGGCAGTGCCATCTGCGCGTGCTCCTCTACGATGCGCACATCACAGGCCATTGCACATTCCAGCCCACCGCCGATGGCGAAACCATTGATGGCCGCCACGCTCAGCCCCCGAAAACCCGCGAGCGCCTCAAACGCCTCGCCGAAGCGGCGTGCCATCGCACGCGCCATCGCTTTGTCCCCGTCGGCGAAAAGCTTGAGTTCTGCACCTGCAGAAAAGAACTTCTCCCCCGCGCCGGTGAGCACAAGGCTGTAGATCTCGCGGTCGGCATTCAGCTCAGCCACGAGCCTGGTCAACGCCGCGAGGCTTTCCAGCGTCCAGGTATGGGCGGGAGGGTTATCGAGCGTGACCAGTGCAATGTGGTCGCGCTTCTCGAGCTTGAGTCCGGGGTAGTCAGCCATTTTCATGTCCTTTTTCTTGCGATCTCTATACCTGCACTGCGCGTCAGCCTTGCTTTTGCAGCATCTTGATCACGCTGGAGAAGTCTTCCCCGCCATGCCCGGCGATGCTGTGCGCCGCATAGATCGCACGCGCCAGGCCGCCCAGCGGGGTGCTGGCCTTGGTGGTCATGGCGTTTTCCTGGGCCAGACCCAGGTCCTTGAGCATCAGGTCGGTGCCGAAGCCGCCTGCGTAGCCCTTGCTTGCCGGGGCGTTCTCGTGCACGCCGGGGAAGGGGTTGTACTTTTCGAGAGCCCAGTTGCCGCCCGAGCTGCGGCGCATGATCTCGCTCAGCACCTTGGGGTCCAGCCCGTTGGCCACGCCCAGGGCGATGGCCTCGCTGGTGCCTACCATCAGGATGCCCAGCAGCATGTTGTTGCAGATCTTGGCGGTCTGACCCGCGCCCACGCTGCCGGCGTGGAAGATGTTGGCGCCCATTTTTTCGAGCAGGGGGCGGGCGCGTTCCAGGTGGGCATCGCCGCCGCCCACCATGAAGGTGAGGGTGCCCGCGATGGCACCGCCGGTGCCGCCCGAGACGGGCGCATCGATGAAGGCTATGCCCGCAGCCTCGGCGGCCTTGGCCACCTTCTGGCTTGTGGCTGTGGCGATGGTGGAGCTGTCGATCACCAGCGCACCCTTGGCGATGGCAGCCAGCAGGCCCGGGCCGCTGCCGTTGCCTAGAAACAGGCCTTCCACATGGTGGCTGGCGGGCAGCATGGTCACGATGGCTTCGGCGTCCTGCACGGCAGCCTGCGCGCTGGCAGATAGAGCCACGCCATCGGCATGCACCTTGGCGCATGCGTCCTTGTTCAGATCGAACGCTGTGACGGTGTAGCCCGCTCTGTGCAGGTTCGCGGCCATGGGGCCGCCCATGTTGCCGAGGCCGATGAAGGCGACTTTCATGTGTATCTCCTGGGAACGCTGAAATGGGGTCAATACGGGGGATTCAAGAACCTAGCGAATCACGTCCGGCGCATCGCTTTCGAGCATGCGCCTGCCGACGATCACTCGCATGATCTCGTTCGTGCCTTCGAGGATCTGGTGCACGCGCGCGTCGCGCAGCAGGCGCTCCATCGGGTACTCGCGGATGTAGCCGTAGCCGCCGTGCAGTTGCAGCGCATCGTTCACCACGGTGAAGCCCGCGTCGGTGGCGAAGCGCTTGGCCATGGCGCAGTAGGTGCTTGCGTTGGGGTCGCCCGCGTCGAGCTTGCTCGCCGCCAAGCGCACCATCTGGCGCGCGGCCACGAGTTCGGTCGCCATGTCGGCCAGCTTGAACTGCAGCGCCTGGAAGCTCGCGATCGGCCTGCCGAACTGCTTGCGGTCCTGCATGTATTGCTGCGCGGCGTTGAGTGCGCCCTGGGCTGCGCCTACGGAGCAGGTGGCGATGTTGATGCGCCCGCCGTCCAGGCCCTTCATAGCGATCTTGAAGCCTTCGCCTTCGCGCCCCAGCAGGTGGTCGGCTGGGATGCGCACGTTATCGAAGCTGATGGTGCGCGTGGGCTGGCTGTTCCAGCCCATCTTCTCTTCCTTCTTGCCGTAGCTCACACCCTCGGCGTTGGCAGGCACTGCAAAAGCGCTGATGCCGCTTGCACCCGAGTTGGCATCGCCCGTGCGGGCCATGAGCACCAGCACGTCGGTGCTGCCCGCTCCGCTGATGAAGGCCTTGGCGCCGTTGATCACGTATTCGCTATCGGAAAGCTCGGCCCGGGTCTTGAGCGAGGCGGCGTCCGAGCCCGCGCCGGGCTCGGTCAGGCAGTAGCTGGCGAGCATTTGCCCGCTGGTCAAGGCCTCTCCCCAGTCGGCGCACACCCTGTCGGCGCCCCAGGTGCCGAGCATCCAGGTCGCCATGTTGTGGATGGTGATGAAGGCCGTCGTGCTAGGGTCAACCGCAGCCATTTCCTCAAAGACCAGCGTGGCGTCGAGCCGAGGCAACTGCAGGCCACCAATTCTCTCGGGCGCATACAGGCCGCAGAAACCCAGTCCGCCGGCCTTGGCGATCGCCTCGCGGGGGAAAACGTGCTTGCTATCCCACTCTGCCGCATGAGGTGCCAGCTCGGCTTGGGCAAATGCGCGAGCCGTGTCGGCGAAGGCGCATTGCTCCTCGGTCAGTTCAAAGTCCATGTACGACTGTCCCCTCGGGTTTGCCGCTTGATTACTGCCAGCCCTTTGTAACTGGGTGCTGGTGGCCAGGTAGCTTTACTTCAGGCTGATGGTGGTGTTAACGCCATGGTTCGTGCTGCTGTCGTCGAACCAGCGGGCCGTCACGGTCTTGGTCTGGGTGTAGAACATCACGACCTGCTTGCCGTAGGGGCCCAGGTCGCCGAGCTTGGAGGCGCGCGAACCCGTGAACGAAAACATGGGCACCGGCACGGGGATTGGCACGTTGATGCCGACCTGGCCCACGTCGATCTCTTCCTGGAACTTGCGCGCTGCGGCCCCCGACTGCGTGAAGATGGCCGTGCCGTTGCCGTTGGGGTTGCTGTTGATGAACTCGATGGCTTCGTCGATGTCGGCCGCAGGCACCAGGGCCAGCACGGGTCCGAAGATTTCCTGGTCGTAGATGGCCATGCCGGGCTGGACGTTGGAGAAGATGGTCGGGCCCACGAAGTTGCCCTTTTCGTAGCCGGGCACCGCGGGCTTGCGACCATCCAGTTCCAGTGTGGCGCCGTCGGCAATGCCGCGAGCGATCAGGCTTTCCACGCGCTCTAGGGCTGCGCAGGACACCAGCGGGCCCACATCGGTGCCCTTTTCGGTGCCACCGTTGATCTTGAGCGTCTTGGCCTTGGCCACGAGATCGGGAATCCATTGTTGCGCCTCGCCCACCAGCACCACCACGGGCAGCGCCATGCAGCGTTGGCCGGCGGCGCCGAATGCTGCGCCGGCAATCGCGTTGAGCGACTGCTCCTTGTTCGCGTCAGGCAGGATGATGGCGTGGTTCTTGGCGCCCATCATGCATTGCGCGCGCTTGCCTGCCAGGGTGGCGCGGTTGTACACATGGGTGCCTACCTTGGTGGAGCCCACAAACGAAACGGCCTTGATGTCCTTATGGTCGCAGATCGCGTTCACGGCCATTTCACCGCCGTGGATCACGTTGAGCACCCCGGGTGGAATGCCTGCTTCGAGCGCCAGCTCCACCAGGCGCATGGTCACCATGGGGTCTTGCTCGGAGGGCTTGAGCACGAAGGTGTTGCCCGTGGCGATGGCCATGGGGAACATCCACAGCGGGATCATGGCGGGGAAGTTGAAGGGGGTGATGCCTGCGCACACGCCCAGTGGCTGAAGCAAGGTATAGGTGTCCACGCCACCGGCCACGTTGTTGGCCAGCTCACCGAGCTGCAGGTTGCCGATGCTGGCGGCATGCTCGACCACTTCGAGGCCGCGGAACACGTCGCCTTCGGCGTCCGGCAGAGTCTTGCCTTGTTCGGCCGTGAGGATGGCGGCCAGCTCGGCCATGTTTGCGCGAATAAGCTGCTGGTACTTGAGGAAGATGCGCGCGCGCGTGCCGATAGGCGTCTTCTTCCATGTCTTGAACGCCTCTTTCGCAGAGGCCACAGCGGCGTTGATTTCGTCAGCCGTAGCAAATGGCACGCGGGCCAATACCTCTTGTGTGGAAGGGTTGACCACGTCGCGCCACTCGGTGGTCTTGGACTCGAAAAACTGGCCGCCGATCAGCAGCTTGGCGGTGGGGATTGGACTAGACACGGGGCTTCCTTTACATGATGCGGCATCGAACTCGACACCTGAAATTCACAGAGCTCTCACCGTAATAGGACGTGGCAGGCGAGAGCTATACTCAATCAGACACGTTCGAAGATGGCGGCAATGCCCTGGCCTCCACCTATGCACAGCGTCACCAGCGCATAACGTCCACCAATGCGGTGCAATTCAGCGATTGCCTTCGTCGTAATGATTGCGCCCGTCGCGCCGACTGGGTGCCCCAGCGAGATACCGGATCCATTCGGATTCACCTTGTCCGGATCGAAGCCAAGCTCCTGAATAACCGCACAAGCCTGTGCCGCAAATGCCTCGTTCGACTCGATCACATCGAGGTCCTGGACTTTCAGGCCCGTGCGCGCCAGCACCCTGCGCGTAGCCGGAATTGGGCCGATACCCATATAGGCAGGCTCCACACCCGCATGCGCATAGCCCACCAAGCGAGCCAACGGCTTGAGGCCCAGCGCATTCAAGCGATTCCCCTCCGCCAACACTACGGCAGCCGCGCCATCGTTGATCCCGGAGGAGTTTCCGGCTGTGACCAACCCGTCCTTCTTGAAGGCGGGCTTCATTGCGGCGAGGGACTCAACCGTGGTGTCGCCGCGCACGTGCTCGTCGGTGTCGAACAGCACAACTCCCTTTCGGGTCTTTATTTCCACCGGAACGATCTGTTCCTTGAATCGACCCGCAGCGATGGCAGCGGCCGCGCGCTTCTGGCTGAGAACAGCCAGTTCATCCTGCTGCCTGCGCGAGATCTTGAAGCGCTCCGCTACATTCTCCGCGGTGATGCCCATGTGGATCTTTTCCCAGGGGTCATGCAGGATTCCGAGCATGTAGTCAACCAGCGTTGCATCGCCCATGCGGGCACCGTAGCGCGCCGAAGTATCAATGTATGGCCCGCGGCTCATCGACTCCGCGCCCCCTCCGATAGCGATCTCACAGTCGCCCTGGGCAATGGCCTGCGCAGCCGAAACAATGGCCTGAAGCCCAGAGCCGCACAGACGATTGACGTTGTATGCTGGGGTCTCAATCGGTATCCCCGCATCGATGGCGGCGACGCGACTTAGGTACGCATCCTTCGGATCGGTGGGGATCACATTCCCGATTACGACATGTCCAATGGCGTCTGGCGCAACGCCGCTGCGTTCCAATGCGGCCTTGACCGCGGTGGTTGCCAGCTTGGTGTTTGGCACATCCTTCAACGCACCGCCAAAGGTGCCGATGGCTGTACGAGCGGTGGCGACAACAAAGATTTCGCGAGGATTCATAGGGGGCCTGTCAGAAGCTGAAATGATCAGATTGCGTGGATGCCCAGCAACGGCCTGGCACCCGATTGCAAGTACTTTAGAAACTTCAGGTCCTGCAGAACATTGGCTAAATTGACTATTTCTATGCGAATGCCGCCAACCAAAAAAACACGACGGATGCGCGCCGCGTATCTGTTCTTGGTGTCCGGCAAGAACAAGAGGCCTCTCGCTCTTCCGAAGCGCTCTGATTGAGAGGGATCTCAGTCGCGGCTCACGCAGAGGCTGCGTCATTGAGACGAAGTTCTTCCTTCATCCTCTCCCGCATCACGAACTTCGGGATCTTTGAGGTTAATCGATTTGTTTTTGAGTTGAAGTTTGTTGAGCTGCATCGCCAGCGCGCTGGCGATGCAGCTCGGCAAAACGAGCCGGTGGTATGCGGCCCAGGCTGCTGTGTGGTCTGACTTCGTTGTAGTCCGTGCGCCAGATGGCCACTGATGTTCTGGCCTGGTGCAAGGTCTCAAACCAGCTCTCATTGAGGTGCTCGTCGCGAAACTTGCCATTGAAGCTTTCGATGTAGCCGTTCTGCATCGGGCGGCCTGGCTGAATCAGAATGTGGCGAACGCCGTGGGTCTGAGCCCAGGCCATGAATGCTCTGCTTGTGAACTCCGGGCCATTGTCCGTACGCACCGCCTTCGGATACCCGCGAAACAGCGCAGCGCGCTCCAACACCCGCGTCACGTACTGCCCCGAAATGCCGAAGTCCACAGCGATGTCCACGCTCTCGTGGGTGAAGTCATCGGCCACAGTGAGGTACTTCAAGCGCCGTCCACATGCAAGGCTGTCACTGACAAAATCCATGCTCCACACCTCGTTGACCGTGCGGGCCAACTGCAGAGGCACCCGCTCGTTGATAGGCCGTTTGCCTTTCTTGCGCTTGCGCACAGCCAGGTTGGCCTGTCGGTAAAGACGGTATACCCGCTTGTGATTGACACCCGGAAACTCTGGGCGCAATAGGTCGTGAATGCGCCGGTATCCAAAGCGGCGGCGCACATGGGCGATCTCCACGATCTTCTCGTGTAGTTCCAACGTGGCCTGATCGGCCTGCGGTGGGTTGCGGTAGCTGTCGCGAGAGAGCCCCACAAGCCGACATGCGCGACGCTCGGACAAATGGTGATCGCTCACCATGAGCCCAACCGCTTCGCGCTTGGCCTGCGGGGCTAGCGCTTTACCCCCAGAACGCTCTTGAGCGCATGCATGTCCAGGTGCGCCTCGGCCAATAGCCGCTTGAGCTTTGCGTTCTCAGACTCCAGCTCTCGCAGGCGTTGGGCCTCCGAGACCTGCATGCCGCCGAACTTGGCACGCCACTTGTAGAAAGTCGCATCACTAAAGCCGCCGTTGCGGCAGAGCTCCTTGATAGGCATTCCTGCCTCAGCCTGTCGAAGGAACCCAATGATCTGTTCCTCGCTGAATCTGCTCTTCTTCATATCCGTCATTCTCCGGTTGGTTGACGGACTTCACTAACTTCAGGCTGGCACGGCTGGGAGGGGGCAGGTCAATCGCTCACCATGAGCCCGACCGCTTCGCGCTTGGCCTGCGGGGCTAGCGCTTTACCCCCAGAACGCTCTTGAGCGCATGCATGTCCAGGTGCGCCT
>NZ_JBYTDE010000014.1:0-48635 GCF_058791075.1 Curvibacter sp. EU05-FHT14A10 | reverse complement strand
TCCGAGACCTGCATGCCGCCGAACTTGGCACGCCACTTGTAGAAAGTCGCATCACTAAAGCCGCCGTTGCGGCAGAGTTCCTTGATAGGCATGCCTGCCTCCGCCTGTCGAAGGAACCCAATGATCTGTTCCTCGCTGAATCTGCTTTTCTTCATATCCGTCATTCTCCAGTTGGTCGCTAGAGGTGCATCTCACAAAGGTGAATGCCAGTCCGGGGGTCCAGGAATGTCATCGCGTCGACAGTCTCGCGCGGCCGCCATGCATAGCATTCCGCCATGAACTGCTCAGACCTACCAGTGGCCTTGCCCAACCATCCCATCCCGCCTTCCTGCCGCTCCCCCGGCTCGCCACCTCTCGCGGCCCTACCGCTACGCCAGGCAGTGGACTGGGCCATCGTCTCTCGGCGCAGCATACGCGCCTTTCTGCCCACGCCGGTAGGTCGGGGTGAGGTGTATGCCATCCTTGACGTGGCACGCCACGCGGCATCTGGCATGAACACCCAACCATGGCGCGTACACGTGCTCACGGGCGGCGCCAAAGATCGGCTGAGCGCTGCAATCGCTGCCGTGGACAACAATGGTGAAGCATCTGTAGGTCTCACCGAGCCCTACCAGTATTACCCGCTTGAATGGGTGTCACCCTATGTGGAACGGCGCCGCAAGGTGGGCTGGGATCTCTATGGCCTGCTCGGCATTGCTAAGGGTGACAAGGCGCGCATGCACGCCCAGCATGGCCGCAACTATCGCTTCTTCGATGCGCCCGTGGGCCTGATCTTTACGGTGAATCGGGTACTGCAGGCCGGTAGCCTGATGGACTACGGGATGTTCCTCCAGAGCCTAATGGTGGCGGCCCGCGCACGCGGTCTTGATACTTGTCCGCAGGTGGCGTTCACCAAGTTTCACCAGATCATCCACACCGAGCTGGGTATCCCCAATACCGAGATGGTGGTCTGTGGCATGAGCCTGGGCTACGCCGACCCGGGAGGCATCGAAAACACGCTGGTAACTGAACGCGAAAGCGTCGAATCCTTCACCACCCATCACGAATAGCATCTGTGGAGACAACAGCATGACCTTAAGTACACCAAACTGCCCATCCCGCAGCCCTTACAAGGGTGGTCTGGAACGAACATCCGCCAACTACTTGCCGCTCACCCCTTTGGGGTTCTTGGACCGCAGTGCACTAGTACACCCCGAAGGAATCGCAGTGGTACACACCGGTACCAGGCAAACCTGGGCGCAGACGCGTGAGCGCGCCTACCGTCTGGCAAGTGCCCTGGCACAGCGCGGCGTGCAACGTAGCGACACTGTGGCCATCATTGCGCCCAACACGCCGGCGATGCTTGAGGCGCACCTGGGCATCCCGTTGTGCGGCGCGGTCATCAATGCAATTAACTGCCGGCTCGACGCCGAGGGCATCGCTTTCATCCTGAACCACGGTGAGGCGCGCATCCTTATGGTGGACAGCGAATTCGCCGCGCTCGCGGCGCAGGCCGTCGCGGGCCTAGCTCACCCACCGCTGATGGTCGCGATTCACGATGCAGGCCTACCTGCAAAGCCAAACTTCGGCGCGCTCGATTACGAAGCCCTGCTGGCCGAAGGCAACCCCGCGTTCGAAGGCGTGTGGCCTGAGGACGAATGGGACCCCATCGCGCTAAACTACACTTCAGGCACCACCGGTGACCCTAAGGGCGTGGTACCCAGCCACCGCGGCACCTACCTAATGAGCATGCTGCAGTTGATCGACTGGGCCACGCCGCGCAACCCTGTGTACCTGTGGACGCTGCCAATGTTCCACGCCAACGGCTGGTGCTTCACCTGGGCCATTACCGCGGCCGCAGGCACGCATGTGTGCCTGCGTAAGGTCACGGCCAAGGCCATCTTCGATGCCATTGCCGAGCATGGCGTGGACCATTTCTGCGCCGCGCCCACTGTGCTGGCCATGCTTGCGAATGCACCTGCACATGAGCGCATCGTACTGCCGCGCCCTGTACGCGTTCTTACGGCGGGCTCGCCGCCGCCTGCCGCCATTCTGCAGGCTATCGCCGCCATGGGTTTCGATGTCGACCACGTGTATGGCATCACTGAAGTCTCGGGTACGCCCGTCAGTTGCGTGCGCCAGCCTGGTTGGGCGGCCTTGTCGGAGGACGGACGCGCACAGTTGCAGGCCCGCCAGGGCGTGCGCGCTGCAGCGTTGGAGCATTTGCGCGTGATGCACCCTGAGACCCTGCAGCCCGTGCCAGCTGATGGTGTGACCGCAGGCGAGATCATGCTGCGCGGCAACACCGTGATGAAGGGTTACCTAAAGAACCCTGAGGCCACGTCCAAGGCCTTTGCGGGCGGCTGGTTCCACACTGGCGACATCGCGGTGCTGCACCCCGACGGCTACTTGCAAATCACCGACCGCTCCAAAGACGTCATCATCTCTGGCGGTGAGAACATTTCGTCGGTGGAGGTGGAAGATGTGCTGCATCGCCATACCGCAGTGCTTCTTGCAGCCGTGGTGGCTCAGCCCGACGAACGATGGGGAGAGGTACCTTGCGCCTTCGTGGAGCTTAGGCCCGATGCCGTGGGGAGTGTGAGCGCTGAAGAACTCATTGACTTTTGTCGCAGGCATCTGGCACGTTTCAAATGTCCGCGCCAGATTTTGTTCGGAACGCTGCCCCGAACGGCAACGGGAAAGATCCAAAAGTTTCGCCTGCGCGAGATGGCGGGCAGCCGCGAGGCCATCACAAAGCTAGCGCGCATTCAATCCGAGCCGTCGAACTGAGCGATCATCATTCCCTTGCGATGGCTTGTAGTTCCTTCAGGTCGATCACCTCGATGGAGCCATAACCCAGGCGAATCGCGCCACGGTCCTGTAACTCTTGCAACGCCCGGTTGGCCACTTGGCGTGAAACTCCTGACAGGCGTCCCAATTCTTCTTGTGACAGGGTGATGAGCCTCGATGTGTTGGGGAACAGCTCGTCGTTGAATAGCCCAGACAAGCTGTATGCGACCTGCGCCGTGGTATCGCCCAGCCGATCAGTCTGCACCTGCGCCACGTAGTGCGCTAGTCGTGCATTGAGCTGTCCAATGAGCCATAACGCAAATAGATGGCTCTCGTACAAAAGCCTCAGGAATTCATCGCGTGGCAACATAGCAACCACGCTGTCGGTGAGCGCCGTAACAGCGTAAGGCCGAGGCTCGTCCTTGAGCACTGATCCCTCGCCAAACCAGGCGCCCGAGGGAACGCCCGCGAAAGTGCTGATCTTGCCCTCTTCAGTGATGTTATCGAGCTTGAGCATGCCATGGATCACACCGGCCCAATGTGCTGTCGGCATGCCGCGCCCAAATACAACGCTGCCAGCGGTAAAGCTGCGCACCCTGATAGCGCATCGCACACGCTTCACTTCTTCCTCGGTCAGTGCTGCCATCCAAGACGACCGGGAAAGAAAAGAATCAAGCGGATCTGTATTCATGTTCATGCGAGCGTGCTGAGTTTCGTGCGGATTCTCCAGCAGATCTCAGCTTGCGCCAAGCAAGCTGAGATGGGCATCAGCGTTGAGGAGGTCTGCCGCAAGATGGGCATCAGCGATGCGACGTTCTATGTGTGGCGTAAGAAGTACGCAGGCGTGGGTCCCTCGGAGCTGCGTCGACTGCGACAACTCGAAGAGGAAAACCGCAAGCTCAAGCAGATCGTGGCCGATCGGAGCCTGGACAAGGCGATGTTGCAGGCAGTCGTTGCAAAAAAGCTTTGAGGCCTTCGCAGCGGCGCGCGTTGGTGCCCGAATTGATGCAGCGCTTTGGATGCAGCCAACGCAATGCGTTGCGTGTGGTGAAGATGTCGACCTCGACCTACCTGTACAAAGCGGTCAAGAAGGACGAGTCGGCACTGAAGATGCGCATCAAGGAGATCACCGACACAAGGGTGCACTACGGTTACCGCCGGGTGCACGTGATGCTCCGCCGCGAGGGCCACAGGGACAACGTCAAACGGGTCTACCGCTTGTATAGGGAAGAAGGTCTGTCGCTGCGCCTGAAAAGGCCGCGGCGCAACAAAGCGGCCAAGTTACGCCAGCCTAAGCAGTTGGCCCACGCCATGAATGAAATCTGGAGCATGGACTTCGTGGTCGATGCCTTGTTTGATGGCCGAAAGCTGCGCATGCTGACGGTCGTAGATCTGTTCACCAGGGAGTGCCTGGCCATCGCGGTTGGCCAGAGCTTGAAGGGGGAAGATGTCGTGCGAACGCTGAGCGACGTCTGTGTCCAACGTGGCCTACCAGGCACGATCAAGACAGACAACGGAAGCGAGTTCATCTCCAAGGTGATGGACAAATGGGCCTACGAGCGCGGCGTTGAGTTGGACTTCAGCCGGCCAGGCAAACCGACAGACAACGCGGCAGTGGAGAGCTTCAATGGTCGACTGCGGCAGGAGTGCCTGAACGCGAGTTGGTTCTTGTCATTGGCGGATGCGCAGACCAAAATCGAAACGTGGCGCAGGTACTACAACGAGAGTCGTCCCCACTCTGCGCTGGAGTGGGCCACACCCGCTGAATTCGCCCGCCGTTGCTGCCTGCAGGCAGCAACTGCGATGTCAGAGAGGCCGGAAGTTTCTACTTCTGAGCGGTACTGGAACTGGTACAGGGTCACATGCCGCTGATCCAGACGGCGATTGCGCGGCAGCACAAGTAGCCCCGACGCACGACCTTATTTGCGCTTGTGCATGATTTCCTGCCGACGGCGATCTTGGGCCTGCCGGTTTCCAGGGTCGCTCATACCGTTCGGCAGCAAAGCATCGAGAGCAACAGTGCGCTCGTCAATCTGCTTGTTGGTTGCATCCTGTAGTGCTTTCTTGGACATCGCATAGGCGACGTTGCAGTCAGGGGTGATGCAGCGCGCGTAGCGAATGGCCGTGGACAGCAGTTGTCCCGGCTCCACCACTTCATGAAAGAACCCCAGTCGCTCGGCCTCATCCAGACCGTACAACTCGCCGCGCAAGGTGGTCAGCGCCCCCACCTTGTCGCCAAGAGCGTACTTGATGATCTCCACATAGGCCGCCGGCATCGGAATGCCAATGGGCACTTCGTTGAGACCGAATTTCGCGGTCTTGCGGGCCGCGATGCGGAAATCACAATCCAGGGCAGTGATCAGGCCCCCGGCAATGGCGTGGCCGTTGATAGCCGCAACCGTAGGCCTAGGGTACCGGAAGATGCGCAGATTGGTTTCGCGGTAGGCCTTGTACCAGTCGCGGATCTTATCGAGGTTACCGCTTCCGAAGATCTCGAAACTGTACTGGAAGTCAATACCAGCCGAGAACGCATCACCCTGCCCCGTCAAAACGACGGGGAGCTCGCTGAATTCGCGTTCGAGGCGATCGAATGCTGCATGCAGGTCGGCAAAGAACTGATCGTTCTGGACGTTGACCTTGTTGGTGTTCATGCGCACGACGGCGCATTCATCAATGACTTCGATATCCCATGCCATGTGAGTCTCCTTCAGTTGTTAAGCAAAATGCGGCCAGTGGAATCAATCTTGCAGGTTGAACGCGCGACGCGCATTCCCTCCAAGAAATAGGGTGAGTACATCGTCTCCGAGTTCCAGCGCCTGGACGTCCTTCAGGCATTCTGCTGGGGTCAGCATCGGAAAGTTGGAGCCGAAAAGCACCTTGCGCTTTCCGGGCCCGCGCATGTAGTCCACCATTTCCTGAGGGAAGCGGGAAGCCTTGTAGGCCGAGGTGTCGACGTATACGTTCGGGTGCTTCATCATGAGCGAGATCATCTCGTTCACCCATGGGAATCCGATGTGCCCACCGACGATGCGCAGTTCAGGGAACTCGTGCGCGACGTTGTCCAAATAGGGGATCGGCCGCCCAGGCTCCGAAGGCCGCATCGGCCCGGCATGGCCCACCTGCAGACAGAACGTGATGTCGAGTTCGACGCATTCGGCATAGAGAGGGTAGTACCTGCGGTCGTCGGGAGGAAGCCCCCACAGCCAAGGCAAAACACGCAAGCCCTTGAAACCAAACTGCTTGACGCATCGGCGGAGTTCCCGCACTGCGTCCATCGGCCTGTTGATGTCGACAGACGCAACGCCGACGACGTATCCGGCGTTCACCTTGACCGCCGCGGCCACTTCGTCGTTCGTGATCATCGGCCCTGCCGGTCCCCACCACGCACTCGCGATCGCTCGCGTGACGCCTTGCTCGCGAAACGTCTTGAGGGCCTCGTCGTGCGAAATGTCCGGATGGTCCTCCGCCAGAGTCCGCCATGCCGTCGGCCATCGGCGCAGCGAATCGAACATGGGGTTGAGCAGGTATGCCTTGTTCGGCAGCTGCATCCATGCATCAATGATTTCGGTCATCTAACAACTCCGGACTCAGGTTGACGGAGTCTGCGCCGTTTTGGGCCGGAACTGGTCGTCGAAATCATCCAGGCTGGGCATTGGCAGCACCGGGCGGCTGTCGATGTTCTCCAGGGCATAGAAGAGCTTCATGAGCATGCCCGTTCGTTCTGTATCGTCCACGTAAGGGACGTGATACGCAAAGAACGGCTCATGTACAGAATAGCCCACATATCCCAGCGTGCCTTGCAGCAAGTGCTTGAGCATGTCTTTCAAGTCCCCATGGATCGAGCCGGGACCAAACATGTAGTCGCGCCCCCCCAGTGATGCGACGATCATCGCGCGCTTGCCGCGCATGCCGCCGCGGTCATAGACACGCGTTCCTCCATAGAAAACCCCAGACAAGAACACCCGGTCGATCCAACCCTTGAGTTGAGCTGGTGCCGAATACCAGAAGATGGGGAACACCAGCACAAGCAGATCCGCATTGCGTACGGCCTCGACCTCGGCGGCAATTTGTGGGTCGATGGTCTGGTTTTGCCAGGCATGACGTTGCTCCAATGGATAGACTAGATAGTCCTCGCGTGACCTGGCACCAAAATCGTCCGCACTGGCCACAGCATTGAAGTTAATGGCCTGCAGATCGGTCACACTCGTCTGCCAGCCATCTTTCTCCAAGGCTTCCTTGGTCAAGTCGCGCATGGCCGCGACGAACGAGTTCGGTTCAGGGTGCGCGTAAACGATGTGTGCGCGTTTCATTGCGTGCTCTCCATTGCCTTTCGACGGCGGCCGACGGCCGCGTTGATTTCGATCACCTCTTCATCAATGCGTTGGTGATATTCGCTGCTGGGATGCAGCCAGTCCTTGATGCGACGAAGAATCATGGGATCCTTCGCAGCGAGAAACTTTGCACGCTCCCAGGCCCGCGCACCGATCTCTGCCGCGGGCGATATCTCTGCGACAAGTCCCCAATCGCATGCCTCGGCGCCCGTGAACTTCTCGCCGCCGAGGAGCAGGCGCTTGGCCCGCGGCAGGCCAACGGCCCGCTGCAACAGCAGCGTGCTGGCCGCCTCCGGAGCGATTTCCAGGTCGACGAAAGGAAGCCGGAAGACGGTGTCGGCACTCGTCACCACCCAGTCGGCATGCAGCAGCCAAGTCACGCCGATCCCTGTAGCGGAGCCATGCACCGCAATCACGACTGGTTTCCTTACGTCAGCGATGGCATGCAGGAAGGTTGGCACGGCATCCTGCGACTGCTGAGGCCATTCGTCGAAGGCCTTCAAGTCATGGCCGGCGCAGAACACGTCGCCCGTCCCTGTCACCAGAACACAGCGCACATCATCTCTTTGATCTGCGACCGTCAGCGCATCGGCAATGGCCGCAAACATCGGTATGGTGAGCGCATTGCGCTTCTCAGGCCGAGCTATACAGAGATGCCATACGCCGTCGTGCACACTGCATTGGATGGATTCGGTATCTTTCATGCTCACGTGGATGCTCCTTGCAACCGATGTCCCTTGGTCATCGGTGCATTGTTCTTGCCAGTGATCTCTTCCAGCAAGGCCCGCTGGCGTTCACGCGCCTCTTCGATGGCTTGCAATTTCACATGCCCGAACCCACGGATCTGCTCGGGAATGCGCGCCAACTCCAGACACTCTTTCTGCTTGGCCGCCAAGAAAGGCATCGTCGCCTGGATACCCTGCATGTATTCCTCGATCAACGCGCGCTCCGTCCTACGCTCATGCGTGTACCCAAACGGGTCGAACAACGTACCCCGAAGGAACTTCAGCTTCGCAAGGATTCCAAATGCCGACGCCATCCATCCGCCGTACAGTTGCTTGCGGAGCAGACCATCCGAGTTGCGACGAGTAAAGAGTGGGGGCGCCAAGGAAAACCCAATTTTGTATTCTCCATCGAACTGGCTTTCGATCAGTTTGCGCAGTTCAGGAGACGAATGCAGGCGCGCCACTTCGTACTCGTCCTTGTAGGCCATCAGCTTGAAGAGATTCTTGGCGACGGCCTGTTCGTAGCCGACGGGCTTGGCAGAACCGGACGAGCGCACAGTACGCAGAAAGTCATCGTACCGCTGGGCATAGCTACTACCCTGATAGGCCACGAGCCGCGCATGGCGGTCCTGAACCAGTTCCTGCACGTCTTCCTTGCCTGCCTTTGCCACCCAATGCACCACCGCAGCTGGCTTTGCCACCAGCCGCTCTGGCGACACAACGTACTGCCGACCGATCTTGAATGCACGCAAGTTGGCCGCGACCGCCTGCCCGTTCAACTCGATCGCGCGGCACAGCGCATCGTGCGACAGCGGAACCTGCCCCGCCTGCCAAGCGGCGCCCAACAAGATCATGTTGGCGTAGACGCTATCTCCGCAGTAGCGCACCGCGATGTCATGGGCCGGGATCTTGGTCAGGAATTCCTCTGCACACGCCTGCTCGATAGTGGCCCACAGCGCCTCGTTCGGCATGCTGAAGTCGCGGTTACGCTGGAAGTCGGAGGTGGGCGATACATTGGTGTTCACCATGGCGCGGCAATCAGGCTTCAACCGGCTGATGGAATCCGGATGTGCGCTCACTACCAAATCGCCCCCGATGAGCGCATCCGCGGCGGCGTCCGGTATGCGGGGCGCGTAGATGCCTTCGGCCGTTGCCGCGATGCGTACATGGCTCCAAACCGCGCCGCCTTTCTGGGCCAGGCCGGCCATGTCCATCACGGAGCAATGCAGGCCCTGCAGGTGCGCCGCCATGCCCAGGATGTTGCCGATCGTCAGCACACCCGTGCCGCCGATGCCGTTGACCAGTACGGCGTAGCTGGTGTGCAGCGCTGGCAGTTGGGGATGGGCTGGCTCGGGCCAGGCGGCGGGATCCCCTTCAGAGCCGGCACCGGAGTCGACCGGCTTCTTGCGTAAGGCCCCGCCCTCCACGGCCACGAAGCTAGGGCAGAAGCCGTCGGCACAGGAGTAGTCCTTGTTACAGGAGGACTGGTTGATCTGGCGCTTGCGGCCCAGCGGCGTCTCCAGCGGCTCGATGGAGACGCAGTTGCTCTTGACGGTGCAGTCGCCGCAGCCTTCGCACACTTCCGGATTGATGACGTAGCGAACCGGAGGATCCGGGTACTTGTTTCGCTTGCGCCGGCGTCGCTTTTCGGCGGCGCAGGTTTGGTCGTAGACCAAGGCGGTCACGAAGGGCAATTCGCGCAACTCGCGCTGGACGGCATCTAGATCGCGCCGGTGATGGAAGGTCGTGCCAGGCGCAAACGCTGTTTCGTGCCCCTTGTATTTCTCGATGTCGTCACTGACGACCACGACGCGTGCCACGCCTTCGGCATGTAGCAGTTGCGTCAGCATTGGTGCCGTGAGCGGTCCGTCGTGCGGCTGCCCGCCCGTGAGCGCTGTCGCATCGTTGAACAGTACCTTGAACGTTATCGGCGTCTTTGCCGCCACGGCCTGCCGGATGGAGAGCGAGCCCGAATGGAAGAACGTGCCATCGCCCATGTTAGCGAACATGTGAGGCCGCTTGGAGAAGCGGCTTTGCCCCACCCACGGAGCACCCTCGCCGCCCATGTGCGTGTAGCTTTCGGTACGGCGATCCATCCAGTTGGCCATGTAGTGGCAGCCGATCCCGGCCGAGGCGCGCGAACCCTCGGGTACCTTAGTAGAGCTGTTGTGCGGGCAGCCAGAACAGAAGTACGGCGTGCGCATGAGGGGCGCCAGGAGCTTTCCCTTTTCTGGCGTGTAGGGGAGGGCCTGGCATGCGTCCATGCCCGCAGCATGAAGCCGCGCCTGCAAGGCCGCTGCGATGTCCACGGGCCCGAGTTCGGAGTCTCCGCGCAAAAGGCGCTGTCCATGCGGAATCTCGAATTCCGCGCATTGGAGCCCACCACTGGACTTACCTACGACCTGAGGCGCTTTCTCGCCACTTACGGCAAGCGGGTAGAGGATGTCCTTGACCTGCTGCTCGATCAGCGCCCTCTTCTCTTCGACCACGAAGATCTCGTCGAGGCCCTGCGCAAACTCGCGGATGATCTGCGGCTCCAGGGGCCAGACCATGCCGAGCTTCAAAATGGCGATGCCCCTCGCGGCCAGATCCTGCTCGCCGATGCCGAGCATCCCCAGGGCTTCGCGCACGTCGTTATAGGGCTTACCGCCTGCAATGATGCCGATGCGGGAACCTGCGCCCTTGGCTACGATGCGGTTCAACCCGTTGGCACGACAGTAGGACAGCGCCAAGGGCAGCTTGGTGCGCACGATCCGCGGCTCCTGCGTCGCCCACACGTCGGGCCAACGGATGTGGACGTCTTCCGTCGCCTCGAAATCCTCGGGCGGCCGACACTCGACCCGGAACGGATCGACGTCTGCGATCGAAGTGGTCTCAACGATGTCTCCCACACACTTGAGCCCCACCCACAGGCCCGACGCGCGGCTCATCGCCCAGCCATGAATCCCATAGTCAAGGTATTCCTGCACGTTGCTCGGGTACAGGATAGGTATGAACGATGCGACCAGCAACTGTTCGCTTTGGTGGGCGAACGAGGACGACTTGGCGGTATGGTCGTCTGCGGCCAGCACGAGGGCTCCGCCATGCGGAGAAGTTCCAGCCGCGTTGGCGTGCTTGAGGGCGTCCGCACTTCTGTCAACGCCGGGCCCCTTGCCGTACCACATGGCGAACACTCCATCTACCGTGGCCTCCTCCGGGTGCTGCATCAATTGCTGGGTTCCCCAACAGGCCGTCGCAGCCAGATCTTCGTTGAGACCCGGGATAAACTCGATCTGTCTTTCTTTGAGGAATTTCTGAATACCCCAGAGAGTCTGGTCAAGACCCGACAAGGGCGACCCACGATAGCCGCTGACAAATCCGGCGGTGTTCAACCCTACCGCACGGTCGCGCGCACTCTGGTTGAGCAGCAGTCGAACCAGGGCCTGCGAACCGCTGATGTAGGCGGGGCCGCGATCAAGCCGATAGCGGTCTTCGAGTTTCGCCGGACGCAACAGGGCACCGGGCGGCGGCGTGACCTCAGACATACCGCACCTCCCCATGTTGAACGCAGGCAGAAAGAACAGCACTGAAATGTCCTTCGCGTGAAGCAACTGCACGCTGTGACAGGCTCATGGGGAACTCCTTGTATTTGTTACTGGGTCGGGATGCCATCCCTCTATTAACCGACACGTAGCCCTGTTCGTACATTGGCGATATTGACTTTACTTGTGCTAAATTCGCCATCTCGCATCGAGCTTCAGACGGCGAGACCTCAGAACGACAGCCCAAACACGAAATAAGCGATCCCGACCAAGGCTGCCATCGCCACTGCTGGGATGGCTACCAGCGCGTACCCACGATAAAAGTACTGCACTTGGCTGGCGGGCAGAACAGCGAATCCTTGACAGTTTCCAAGTATGGAAACCTGGTCGCCGTCTTCAAAAGCTGGATGGGGTTCTCTGTCAACGACCTCGCCGGAGTTCACATCCATTTGGCTCTGCGAACCTTGATCGCAGCTAGGAACGTTGCTGCGCAATGACGCAAGGGGTATGCCGCTCATTTGTGCTCCTTTTTGTAGTCGCTGCTCTAGAGGCCAGCATCGCTTATTAGGCGGACGGCACGTGTTCGTGTAAATTGTCGAAACTGACATGATTTATGCTGTTTACGACGAATGACACGTGCTGCCATCTTGACTTTCGACGGCTGCTACGCCTCTAGCGTGGCAGGGTTTGCCGACATCCTTCAGATTGCGAACTCGCATCTGAAGCTCGAAAATGCGCCGGCGTCGGCATTGTTCGATTGGCGTTTCGTGTCGCCGTCGGGTGACTCGGCGATCGCCAGCAATGGGTTACCTTTGCAAACCCACAAGTTGGGACCGCGTGAACGCTATGACTTGGTGTTTGTGCCTAGCTTTCACTATGGTGGGCACCGACAGTTCGACCAGTTCCTCGACCGGCAGGCCGATGCCTGCGCATGGCTAACAGCGCAATGGCGCGCGGGATCATGGATCGCGGCGAACTGCACGGGTACCTTCATCCTGGCCCAGACGGGCTTGCTGAATGAGCGCACGGCAACGACCACATGGTGGCTTGAGCGCCAATTCAGGGCAAAGTTTCCGCACGTCGACCTACAACTTCGCCCCGTGATCACGGAGATGGATCGACTGATCTGCGCAGGCGCGTCAGCGTCGTACCTGATTCAGACCGTGCGGGTCATCGAGCGCTTTGCTGGGCCGGTCATCGCGTCACAGTGTGCAAAGGCAATGCTGATCGACGTGAGTCAAACCAGCCAGATTCCGTACCTTCCATTGCTGGCACAGAAGAACCACTCAGACGAGCTGGTGCATCGAGCCCAACGCTGGCTGCAGAGCAACATGACCAATGACCTGAGGATCACAGAGCTTGCCGATGCGCTCGCAGTCAGTGACAGAACCCTCATCCGGCGCTTCCGCAGCGTTCTGGACCAAACGCCGCTAGCCTATCTTCAAGATCTTCGGCTAGAAGCTGCGCGCGCACTGCTCGAGACAAGTTCACATAGCGTGGAAGAAGTGGCGAGTCAGGTCGGATACAGCGACACCAGCTCCTTCTCCAGACTTTTCCGTCAGCGCATTGGGATGAGTCCGGGAGCCTACCGTGGCCGCTTCCAGATGGACTCCTCGATCTAGGCCGAATCAACATAGTGGCCAGTGCCTGAGGCGTTGCAAACGAATGATGGAACAAGGAATCATCCGAGCATCCACAGTAGACGATACTTCCGTGTCAAGCGTAGCCGACTTCCTCGGGAAGTGGCCATGGTTCCACGCGCTCTCCCCCGAACTTCGAGCCATGGCGCTAGGAACGTCAGTAGAGAAGAAGGTGGCCTCTGGCGAGTATATTGCTCGCGCCGGTGAGCCCAGCGCATACTGGTACGGCGTCATGCGCGGTCACCTGCAGATGTACATTGTGGGCCCTGAGGGAGACGAGACGACGCTTTACTACCTGCGGGACGGAGAATGGTGCGGCGATGGATCCTTGTTGAAGAGGGAGTTGATGCAGTACGACCTGCGCGCTCTGACCTACGCACACCTCTGCCTTATTCCTGCGAATACCTTCAATTTGCTGCGCAGCTCCTCACTTGAGTTCAGCAACTTTCTTTGCGATGTCCTGAACGCCCGAATGGGCGAATTCGTCGGGATGCTTGTGGCTTCGCGCCTGCTGGGACCTGAGAAGCGGGTTGCGAAGGCACTCCTGATGCTCGCCAAAAACGGAAGCGAAGACACGCATAGGTTGTCGATCAATCAACACGAATTGGCATTGATTTGTGGACTCTCGCGCCAGCGAGTGAACATGGCGTTGGCGTCTTTCAAGCAGGATGGAATCGTCCTTACCGAACGCACCAAAGGCTATTTGATCGTCCACATTCAACAACTGCGCAATTACATCGGGATTTGACAGCGCGGTGACGCGTTGACAGCGTAAGGCCGCGGACCTAGCCCGAACTGTGCCGAACTCAGCCGAGAAAGGCTCCTCCTTGTTTCTGATTGGGCATGGCCCGTGCGAGATTCCGCAGGCCTGTGCGCAAGCCTTCTGCGATGACAGGGTGATAGAAGGGATATCCGAGCATCTCATGCACAGTGTCACGACGCTGGATGGACCAGGCTAACAAGTGGGCAACATGCTCTGCAGCAGGCCCGATCATTTCCGCACCCAGGAGTTGCCCGGAGTCGCTTGCCGCATACAAGTGCAATGCCCCTTTGTTCTTCAGCATGACTCGGCTGCGACCCTGGTTGGCGAAGGACACAATTCCAACCGTGAAATCCACACCGGACTGGCTCAACTGCGCGTGCGTCTGGCCCGCCACCATGATCTGCGGATCTGAGAAGACAATGCTCAAAGGGGTGCGGCGCTTTCGGCGCCGCACCTCTGGATAGCGCCCAGCATTGTCCCCGGCAATGCGTCCTGAATCGGCAGCTTCATGTAACACCGTCAACTCGTTGGTGACGTCGCCCGCAATGAAGACGTGGCTATCACCGACACGACCTGTTTCCTGGTCGTAGACCGGAATACCGTCGTAGTTGATTGGAAGCGTGGTCCGAAACAGATCCAGTTCATAGATGTTCGGGCTCCGGCCGCTGGCGACCAATACCCGTTCAAACCGCCGCGTATCGTCGCCGACGTGCACCAGTACCTCGTCACCGTCACGGCTTAGGCGCAGATCTTTCGCCTCCATCTGCAAAGGAATTTCATCGCCGACGATCTGCGAGGTCAGCGCCTGCAAGGCAGGGTCTGTCAATGGCCCCATGCGATTGCTGCGCCCATACATCGTCACCCTGACCCCGAGGCGATACAGCGCTTGGCTCAACTCCAGCGCGATCACGCCTGTTCCCAGGACGGCAAGTGAACTTGGCAACATGGTCCATTCAAAGACATCGTCATTGACGATCAACCGCTCACCAACGGCCTGCCGCCACTGCGCCGGCACGTTGGTACGAGAGCCGGTGGCAATGACGATGCGTTCGGCAATCACCTGGGTGTGCTCATCTACCTGCAGAGTGTGATCATCCAGGAATCTCGCATAGCCACGCAGGCGATGCTCAGGCGGCCAACCTTCAACTGCACCGACCGTGAATCCGACGAAACGATCACGTTCGTCACGGACGCGCTTCATAACCGCAGCACCGTCGACATGAGCCGCCCCAACCCGGATACCGAACGCATGGGCTTGGTCCACAGAATGCGCGGCCTCTGCAGCTGCAATAAGTAGCTTGCTGGGCATACAGCCGACTCGCGCGCAGGTCGTTCCGTATGGGCCACCCTCGATGACCAGAACACTGGATGTATGTGCAAGGGCCGCCTTGTAGGCAGATATCCCAGCGCTTCCAGCTCCGATGATCGCAACATCCACATGGACTCTATTCATGAACAATTCCAAAGAAAAAAGAGACTGGCAGCCAAACCTCAGCCGCTAGAAAGGGGCGGAGTACAGCGTTCATCCCTACCTTTTTCGGATGCATCTATGATCGCCGACGCCAGCAGATCCATACGGTCTCCGCCCCAGAACATCTCCCCCCTGTAGATGAAAGTCGGTGCCCCAAACACGCCCAGCCTATCTGCATGTTCGAGCGTCCCCGCCAATGCGCCTTCGGCGTCTCTTTGCAGGAATTCATTCCACTCCAAAGGCGACATCCCCGCGTTGACCAGAGCCGCCTCTACCTCAGCGGGAGATTCCAAGTCGAACTCGCGCCGCCAGAATGCCGTGAGAACTGGGTCGCAGAACTCCCAAAGCCGATTTCTGGCCTTTGCAAAAAGAATGGCCTGACTCGCGAGCGTCGGATTCCAGAGCTTCGTCGTGGACCGCAACGTCAACCCCTGCAATTTTGCGAGCCGCCGGCAATCCATGTATAGGTACTTAAGCTTCGCGACGTCGCGACTTGATCGCTGCTCGATTTCTCCACCGTACGCGGAGCGGAAGTCTGTCACGTATGGCCACCAATCGAAGGCGACGCCGCTGCGCTGAGCAAGCTCGCGGGCCGGTCCGAGCGCTAGGTAGGAGTAAGGGCTCCGCAGATCGAAGAACGCATCCACCCGGTCAGTATCAATCGACATGGTTAAAGGCTCTTCTTGAAAAGGTTGAGCTTCGCTTCGTCAGACTTAGTTACGTCCACCCATTGGTCTCTCAGGAGATCCAGGCCGCGGCCAACGCCAGGGCGGCTACGCAGCCGGCCATACCAATCCTGCACACGGGGGAACTCGTCCAGTGGGACACCGGTCATCTTGTGGATCCGGATCCAGGCGAAACTGGCCATGTCGGCAATTGAGTACTCATCGCAGATGAACTCCCGACCTTCGAGACGATCATTCAACACCTTCAAGAGACGTCTTGTCTCCGTCTGGTAACGAGTGATGGCGTAAGGCTGCTTATCAGCTGCATAGCGAAAGAAGTGCTGGGCCTGGCCCATCATCGGGCCGATCCCACCGACCTGCCAAAACAGCCACTGAAGTACTTCGCTACGCTTGCGCATCTCAGTAGGGAGGAAGCGCTTCTCCTTCTCCGCCAGATAGACCATGATGGCGCCAGTCTCGAAGACCATGAACGGCACGCCACCGTCGGACGGCGCGTGATCCACGATCGCTGGTATTTTCCCATTCGGGTTGATCGCGCGATAGCCGTCTGTATGCTGGTCGCCTGCAGTGATATTGATCGGAATTACCCGGTAAGGAATCTGCAGTTCCTCAACCAGAATCTGCACTTTGTGACCGTTCGGTGCCGCCCAACTGTAAAGATCGATCATCCTGTCTCCTTTTGTATAAAACTGAAGCACTCGGCCTCTGTAGATATCCAACTCAGACTCCGTTGTAGGTTAGCAAGGGGCGCTGACGAGTGATGTCTTTGCGATGACAGATCGGCTCCGTAATACTGGACGAATTCAGCCATCAAGCTTGATGCAGCCCGGCAGGCGGAATTCTTGTTACCAACTAGTCACGCTGGTGGAATTGCCCCCGTATGACCGGACACGGTCTATTCGCAATTGAGCGCTTGGCCGTTTACCTGACTTATGCGCGGGTGAAGTTAGACAAATTCACGCGGTGTGCGAATTTTCAGACCCGAATAGCCCCCCGTGTCAGACTTGTTGTCGCCTCCTTAAAACAGAAGAAACTAGGGGGTGAGGACGATGAGAGAACGACGTGGCCCGATACGGACAAGACTTCAAGAACAAAGCATTTGCAAAGCTGTTGCCACCCGAGAGCGCCCCACTGGACCAAGTGGCAGCCGAGGTGGGTGTGAGCGCTTCAATCCTGGAGCGTTGGCGCAGTGATGCTTTGAGCCAGCCTCGCATTGACAGCAAGGTTTGGAGCGCCGCGGCCCGCTTTGATGCCCTGCTGACCACGGCTGCGATGGACGAGGCGGGCAAGAGTGCCTGGTGCCGAGCCAACGGGGTGCTGCTGCACGACCTTCAACTGTGGCGTCAAACCGCAGCCCAGTCGCTGGCCGATCCTCAAGATCAACGGGCCAGCCCTTCACAAACCGCCCAGGACCGGCGCCGCATCAAAGAGCTCGAGCGCGACCTGCGTCGCAAGGAAAAAGCCTTGGCAGAAACCGCAGCCTTGCTGGTGCTGTCAAAAAAGTTAGAGACGATCTTCCAAAAGGACAGAGACGAGGACGAATGACCTCGCTTGAAGATCGTCAACAGATGTCTGAATTGATCACCCAGGCCTGCAACGCGGGGGCCCGACTGGCCCTGGCCTGCGAGCTGTGTGGCCTGAGCGAGCGCACCCTGCAGCGTTGGCGAAGCCGGGCAACAGGAGCCACGCTGGAGGGCGACCAACGCCCCCATGCCCAAAGGGCGAGGTTCCTTGGGTGCGAATGACGTAGGCATCCTGGCGAATGTGCTGTGGTGGGGGCCCTGCTGGATGAAAATCAACCCGAGAGTCTCAGACTAGCTTGAAGAAGCCATTGGCATCAACGGTCAGCTTGTTCGTCTCAACGAGCTTCTTGATTGATGCCCCGATCGAGCCGCGAGGCAGGCCACTGATCTTAGCCATCTCGACATGGCCAACAGCCTTTGCCTGTTTGCCAAGGATTTTCTTGAGTGCTTTAAGCAAGAGCTCCGAGTTGGACATCTTTGGTTTGTCGGCAACAGCAGATAGCTCAACCGTGGCAGTTTGCTTGCTGGCTTTGCGCCTGCCAGGCGCCTTGCTGACGACCTTTGCATCCTCAACCATCTCTGAGGGGGAGGCAACTGAACTTTGCTTAACTCGACGCTGGCGGGTCACAGAGGGCAGGGCGGGCAGGACTGGAACCTCGGCCTGAACCTTCTGCGCGGCATCCAAGAAAATGGCCTTGAGTTGCTGTTCCAAGGAATTCATCTCGTGCACCAGGCGCGCCACCTGCCGCATCTGCTGATAAGCACCATCTACCTCGCGGCCAAAAGGTTGCAAGGCCATTTGCTCCATTAAGGCTTGCGAATGCGCCTGAAGCTCCTGTTGTAATGCAAGACCCGCCGCATTCACGGCCGAGCCGGCAGCTTGGAGTTGAGACAGCGTCTGAGAAGCAATTGCCATGTGGGTACCCGACGTAGTGAACGAAATGGTCAAATTCTATCCATGCGGGTCGGCCTGATGACGGCAAAAATTCCTCGGACAGCAACCCTTACCCAGGGTAGAGACCTTCGTTGAAGCTAGGTTCTTCGCTATCCTCCCCACACTGCCCGGTGCCGCTAGAGCACATGGGCAGAAAGGGAGAGGAAATGGGAAGGTCAAGAAAGAACGACGGTGTTTTGGATCTCATCATTGAGATGACGTCAGGTTTGCCCTGGTGGGTCAGTCTGATCCTGGGTGGCATTCTGTATGGAGTCTTTGGCTCTTTGCGATCTGGGGCCCACGTGATGGTTCACCCCATCTATTTTGCGTGCCAGATCGCTTTGCCGTTGGCCTGTTGCATTGGCGCGATCGTGTCGGTGATCCGCAGAAGAAAACGTGCGCAGCTCTTTGATCAGGTGGCAACCAACCCTGCCCAAGACAGCCTCCAGCAGATGAGTTGGCGTGAGTTTGAAATGCTGGTCGGCGAAGCCTTTCGGCTTCAAGGCTACTCGGTTGAAGAAAACGGGGGAGGAGGGCCTGATGGTGGTATCGATCTTGTTCTGTGGAAGGACAGCCAAAAACACATCGTCCAGTGCAAGCGTTGGAAAACCTACCGTGTGGGCCCCGAGGTCGTACGCGAGCAATACGGCATCATGACCGCCATTGCTGCTGACGGTGCCATCATCGTCACCTCTGGGCATTTCACCGAGGCAGCCCGCAATTTCGCTAAAAATCTGCCTATTCGCCTGATCGACGGGCCGGAACTGCGCCGAATGATTGGTCAAGTTCAGGCTAAGCGCGCACAAGCCTCACGCTCCAATCCACCCAAGAAGCAAGCACGCGACACCAGGAAGGCAAAGAGCATTCCGCCATATGAGCCCGTCTTATTGGCTGACCCTAGATTGACTGCAGAAGCAGTCCACAACTTAGCCCCCGCCTGTCCCAGATGCCAGCAGTCAATGGTCCAACGAACCGCCAAAATGGGCAGCCTCGCAGGCCAGACCTTCTGGGGATGTTCCACCTTTCCTGCTTGCCGAGGCACACGACCGTTTGCTCCTGCGGGACAATCGTGATCGACTTGAGGCCGGATCGTTGTTTTTTGCAGGACGTGGGTTATCCAGTCAATCCGAAGCCCCTCAAACCTCATGCCGACCTATGTACGTGATCAACGCCTGGCACTATCTTAATGACAAGGGCGCGATAGCACCCGAAAAGGTGGCTGCAAAGAAAATGGCTGAATTCGTGATGGCGGTCGTCGCACATGCCTCGAACTTCGATCGCGCAGAGGAAGTCCCTGGGCCCTTGTGTCATCGCCGCAAACAGTCGGAGGATCAGCACGTAAAGACTGCCATGGATGACGATGAAGTCATCCACTGGTTCTGTCCGACCTGCTCCTCAGAGGGGTGCATCTCCGACTGGCAGGGAATTTTCTGGGATCTTTCCAGAAGTGCAGCCTCTGACGCAGCCATAAGCCCTGCCTATCGATGACAAGCGCCCTGCCTGAGTCGATTGAAGAATTTCTGCGGCATCGGGACGCTGCCACCCTGCGTACCGTCTTGCTTGAATTGGCCTCTCACCATGAACATGTCATGGACCGATTGCTCCGTCTACAGATGACCCAGCAACCCAACGCATTGAGCGACGAGTTCAAGAAAACCTTGAAGGCCTGGCAGCGCTCTTCGAAATACCATGGCTATGACGAAGCCTCAGCCTATGGGCGCAAGTTGGAAACATGGTTGAGCGAAGTTGCGGCCGAGGTGCAACCCAACCATCCTGCCGATGCAATGGCTTTGTTTGAGCAGTTCATCGAACTTGACCGGCATTGGTTTGAGCACGCTGACGATTCCGCCGGGGATATCGGCATGGCGATGCAATCCGCCTGCCGCCACTGGCTTCATGCTTCGGCCCAGAGCAAACTGGACCCGAAGCAGGTCGCAACACGCCTGATTGAATTGTGGCGAGGTGATCAATACGGGGGGCGAGAAGAACTGCTCCGTCAGGCAAACATCTCGCTTGATGAATCAGGATTACGCGCGCTCGTGTCCAATTTCGAAAGCTTGATGACTCAAGCTGCTCCTCTTCTGAAAGATGGAAGCCCAAGATCCACTGAGGTCTTCAAGATCTCAGGGGCGCTGTCACTGCTGTCTAAGGCCCTGCACGATCCCGAGGTCAAGATTCGTGCTGTGCTGGCTTACAGCCCAGAACCGAAATGAGGTGTCCTATTTGATTTTCGAAGCCACAAGCCGAGAAGTGTTTTCACACAGCCTCGGCCGAGAGCGGTCTGTGGCGACAGGCACCTCACCTGCAGCTCATCCAACGCATTCCACCTGCAGTTACAGGCCATGGACGGTCAGTGCATTCCAGGCTGCGAGGGAGTCCATGTAGTCCCGCCAATGCACCATTCGACGGTTTGTCACGGTGATGATCGAGCAAAACCGGTTGTTGTAGCCTTTGTTGGTTGACAAGATTGTCCCGTGCACCTCGTACTCCAGCACCACGACCTTGCCGTCTTCGGCTGCGTGCAGCGTCAGGTGATCAGCCGCATGAATAACGATGTGCTGACCGTATCCCCGGAAACTCTCCATGAGTGCATGTTTGCCACGAATGACACGTGGCCAACCGGGGAGCTCGTAGAGCACTTCGTACGTCATGTCGTCAGACGCACAGTCGAAGAAGTGTTCGCCGTCGACGCGCTCGCCCAAGGCTGTGCGCACCAGATCGAAATAGGGTTTGACCGGCTTGAATGTCGAGTAGCGTGAACCTGTCATGGGGGCTCTCCTTGATGGGAATCGTGTGTCTGCGTTGGTTTCTGCATTGCCCATGGTGGGTAGGTTTTGCCTTCCACAATGGCGGCAGATCGTTCAAAGCTCACTTGTCAGCCTGGTGCAGGGCCGCGCGCGTTAGCGCCATGCGGCGGCGGTTGCGGCGGCGAACTCAGTGAACGACGATGCTGCCTTGCCTGTGACCGCCAGCACGTCGCCATTGGGTTGCGAGCCGTGACCGTTGGCAATCGTCTCCGTCAACATGCGCAGCACGTCACCGTATTCTGCGGGCACCCCCGTCTGCGTCATCGCACGGATCCAGGCCTCGCGCTCAATGTCACGGTAGGTGATCCTGCGTCCAACCACCCTCGAAATGAGCGCTGCCGCCTGCTCGAATGTCAATGCCTCGGGGCCCGTGGGGGCGTAGGCGCGGCCCGTATGACACACAGGGTCGGTCAGCGTGGCGGCCGCGACTTCGGCGATGTCCTCGGCACTCACAAAGGCCTCAGCCCCCATCCCGCAGGGCACGACGATCTCATCGTTCACCGGTTTCAGGAATGTCTCGCTGAAGTTCTGCATGAACCAGGCGGGCCTGAGGATCGAGTGCGTGAAGGATGGGCGCGAAGCCAGGTCAAGCTCGACTGCGCGCAGCGCCACTTGTGGCGGAGCCAGCTCAATGCCGTGGGCACTGAGATAGGTGATGTGGCCTACACCCGCGAGCTGCGCCTCGTCCAAAAACCGGCTAACAACCGGTGCGAAGTCGACCCGCAGGACGGGTGACACCAGGTAGATGGCCTGAGCGCCTTGCACGGCGTGGGCGAAACTTGACGGATCGTCCCAGTCGAAGCGAACGTCTGCACCTCGCCGGGCCGCCGTGCGGACGGTGGTGCCACGCTCGCGCAGCTTTTGTGCAACGCGCGCGCCGGTCTTGCCGGTGGCGCCGAGAACCAGGGTCGGTCTAGGGATGCTGGGGGTGCAGGCGGTCATGGTGATCTCCGGGATGTAGGTCGGCGATGCAGACTTTAGGGGCGACCATTGAATGCAACAATAATCAAATAGCTCGTAAATTTGTGTGATACGCTCATTTCGTGGACATACTTCAAGAGCATCTGACTCGCGCCCGAGCCTCCGGTGGAGTGTTCGCGCGGTCGATCGCTATCGCCCCCTGGGGGTTGCGCCTGCCTGGCACGATCCAACTCGCGGTGCACGCTGTACTTCAAGGGCAGGCATGGCTTTGGGTCGAGGGCCATGAGCAAGAGGCGCTTGAACTGCGGCCGGGCGACCTGGCCCTTGTACGGGGAGGCCCGGACCACTTCATCGCCCACGAGCCCGGCGCGGTCTGCGTCTTGCCAGAAGACTTTCGGGCTCAGCAACCCGTAAATGAGGCAGAGCGCGATCCGCGTGCGGCTGTTTTCCTCTGCGGTGCCTACCGCTTTTCCGGCGACATCGGAGCGGGACTGGTCAATTCATTGCCATCGATGTTGGCGATTCCCGCACGCATCGACGATCCAATTCACGGCGTCGTGGCGCTGTTATCGCGCGAGCTTTCTCATCTAGAGCCGGGTCGGCAGACGGTTCTGGATCGATTGCTGGACGTCCTGGTGGTGCTGGGCATTCGCACTGGGCTAGCGTCCAGCGCAACAGCGCCGGCCTGGTTTCGTGGCGCTTCGGACCCGCGCCTGTCCAAAGCCTTGCAGGCCATGCATGGCGCCACCAGCAAGGCTTGGACCGTGGACGAGTTGGCTGGCTTAAGCAATATGTCGCGGGCAACATTTGCTCGCGTCTTTCAAGACGTGTTGGGCGATGCGCCCATGCGCTACCTCACGGCTTGGCGGATGGCAATCGCGCGTGATCTCCTGCGAACTCCGGACATGGCCCTTAGCGATATCGCAGAACGGGTCGGGTATACATCGATGTACGCGTTTTCGGCCGCCTTCCGCAGGCATAACGGTTTGCCGCCTGGACAGTGGCGACAAGGCAGTGCTGCGTCTGCGCAAGAAACGGTGGCTCACTGATGTCATTTGCAGCAGGCTTCGTGCGAAGTGCACAGTGGGTCGAAGCCAGAAGGGCTGGTATCAACCACGCAAAATTTCAACTGGCGACAGGCGGTCACGTTAAGCGGACTTACAAACTCTACGTTTGGGTCACTGGTGGTCGTACACCTACACCACGTCCTCACAATGCCGCCGGCCAGCTATTCAAACTGCGTCAGCCCGAAGCTCAAAAGACTGTTTGTGTGGGGCACACATCGGCTGCGGACTCTCAAGAGTGAAGCGCAACGAAGATTTAGCGAGGCGATCATTTATAAAAAAGTCCATCTTTACGCAACGTGTAAAGATGGACTTGACATTGCAAGATGCTCGTTCTAGACTCAGCGCATGGATGTTGAGTTTGACGATGACGACCTTGACCGCTTAGAGACCGATGCCCAGTACACGGCTGGGTATTCGCAGGAGGTCGTGCGTGCCTATCGAAAACGGATGCAACAAGTTCGCGCCTTCAGGGATGAGCGCGACTTTTTGGCTGTGAGGTCGCTGAACTTTGAAAAACTCAAGGGGAACAGAGAAGGACAACATTCAATACGGCTGAATTTGCAATGGCGTTTGATTCTGGAAATTCGAGGCAACCACCCCTGCAAAGTCGTCGGAATTATTGAAATTGTTGACTATCACTAGAAATCGGAGAGAGTATGAACGCACGCGTGCCTGCTGAAGTATTCCCGCCAGGAGAGTTCCTGCGGGAGGAGTTGGAAGCGCGGGAGTGGACCCAGCAAGAGTTGGCAGATATTCTTGATCGGCCGCCGCGCCTAATTAGCGAGGTCATCGCTGGAAAGCGCGCCATTACGCCCGAGACGGCCAAGGGTTTGGCAGACGCCTTTGGCATGTCGCCCGACTATTGGATGAATCTGGAGAGTCAATACCAGCTCTCCAAGGTCAAAGTCCCCAACAACAATGTCGCGCGCAAGGCGCGGCTGTATGACAAGTTCCCTGTGCGGGAAATGCTCCGCCGTGGTTGGGTGCGCGCCAGTGAAAACATCGACGTGCTGGAGCAGAGATTTTGCGCCTTCTTTTCCATCCCAGACATGTCAGCGGAGCCTGAACTATGCCACAGCGCCAAGAAGACCCACGCGACCCTAGATGTCACACCGCTGCAGTTGGCCTGGTTGTTTCGTGTGAAAGACATGGCGAAACAGCAGGTGGTGCCCGCCTACTCGCGCGCAAAGCTTCTGGCAGCGTTGGACAAGCTTAAGGCACTGACCCTCTCGCCAGAGGAAGTGCGACATGTGCCCCGTATCCTGGCTGAGGTAGGCGTTCGTCTTGTGCTGGTGGAGTCCATTGCCGGCTCCAAGATGGACGGCGCTTGCTTCTGGCTCGAGGAAAACAAGCCGGTCATCGGCATGACACTGCGCTTCGACCGGATTGATAACTTCTGGTTCGTCCTGCGGCACGAGATTGAGCACGTGCTGCGCGAGGACGGGAAGACCAACAATGAAGCGGTCATCGACACCGACGTGGGCGAAGACAAGGTGGAGTTGCCTGAATGCGAGCGGCTGGCCAATGCGGCAGGTGCGGAGTTCTGCGTGCCTTCGGCAGAGCTTGAGAACTTCATTGCTCGCGTTCAGCCCTATTTCTCCGAGGAAAAAGTACTTCGCTTCGCGCAGCGAATCAATGTACATCCGGGATTGGTGGTCGGCCAACTCCAGCGCAGGATGGGGCGCCACGACTTCTTGCGCAAGCACCAAGTTAAGGTGCGAGCGCTGGTGCTGCCGTCGGCTGATGCCGATGGTTGGGGCTCGTTCAACGAGTAATCACAACATTGAGCTGAGAACTGCTATGACGGCATATGCGAATCAGGTGAAGTCCTACATTGAGCGATATCAGGCGGAGTTTGGAGGCGATGGCTTGCTCGACCCGCATGTGGTAGCTGAGTGGGCGTACCGCAACGGACTTCACAAGCCCAGCGTCCGTACCGTCGTCGATGCCATAGCAGCGGACATCGCCCAGCAATTCCGTGAGGAATACCGAACTGATGCCAAGGGTCAGCGATATCGCGCCATGCACGCTGTTCGTTCCAAGAAGGGCGACAAGACCATGTCTCTGTGGGCAGACATGGACGACGAGCGAGCGCCTCGTGACCACTTCGTGCGGTCTTTTGCGCAACGGCGTCAGCAAATCGTCGGGGACTGTTATCAGCTCAAAACCGACGTGGACGTCTACAACGCGAAAGACTCCTCGCAGAAGCCCATCCAGGTTCCGCTCGACTTCACGTATGACGTGGAAGAACTGCAGTTGCCCTACCAGGGCAAGCAGGCTGCCTGAGGTGGCTGAACTCCGGAACGGCGCGATGCAGACGGCACTTGCACTGGCGGAGGAGCTCATGCCGCGGATGGCCAACGAGTTCCAGAGGCGGCTCTTGGCCGCCACGATGCAGAGTGTGCAGGAGACCTCGAATCCCTTGCGTTTGAACAACTTCTCTGCGTCTTTTCGGGAGTTGTTTCGCCACGTACTAGTTGAGTTCGCACCTGACCATCATGTGATAGCAACCTCATGGTTCGTGCCGGACGCTAAGAACGCAGGAAAAGTCACTCGTGCGCAGAAGGTTAGCTACGTTGTGCATGGTGGCCTTGACCCGGCATATGTAGAAGACGAACTGGGCATTGATGTCTTTGCAGAACGACAAGCACTGCTGAAGATCATCGACCGGCTCAGCAAATTCACTCACGTGAATGAGGACTCCTTCGGTTCTAGCCCGCACGAAGTTGAGCAGCAAGCGCTGGCAGCCTGCGAGGCGCTACGGGCCTTCCTCGACTGCGCTGATTCGACGCGCAGGCTCTTGTGCAGCAGGATTGAGGAGCGAGTCCACGAAGACGTGGTCAGTGAGGTCATCGGCGACACCATTCTTTCCCTCGATGAAATTTCGACTCATCACTGCATCGATGAAGTGGATGTCCACCAGATCGAGGTGACTTCAATGGACCATGCGGAGATTCAGTTCATTGCGCACGGCTCGGTCGGAGTTCAGCTCCAGTGGGGTTCGAACAGCGACGTGCGCAGGGGTGACGGCGCAGTCATCCAAGACTCGTATCCACTGACCTGTAAGTTCTACAGCAAGGTAGAAACCCCTGAAGAACTTGAGATGGTCAATTACTCACTGTGCGTCGACACCAGTTCGTGGTGGGACGACTACTGCGACTAGGGAGAACCATTGTGAGCATCGCCACAGCCGTCCAAGGCCGCAACCTGCTGTCGTTCATGTACGACGGATATCGAAGGACGGTTGAACCGCACACATATGGTACGGACAAGCAGGGCCACTCGGCGCTTCGCGCCTATCAGGTGGGTGGAGGTAGCGAGTCCGGACAATGCGTCGGTTGGAAGCTGTTTCACACAAATGAAATGCACGGTGTGACGGTTCAGCCCCAGACCTTTGCAGGCCCGCGTACTGGCTACAAGCGTGGCGATAAGGCTTTCACAAGCATCAAGGCCCAGCTCTAAAGCGCTGGGAGCCGGCATGGTGCGGTTGACTTGGTGCCTGCCAGACCGAGAAACTTGACCAATGCCATTGGACTACTCCCCGCTCACGCCGGATAACGACTTGATGCGAGTACACGGTTGGCTTAAAGCGTCACTGCTGCAACGCTCAAGGGTCGAGGCGCTCACGCTAACCTCGGCTGCCACTCGTTCCAGTGGGGCACGCCCGGGTGGCAGCAGCTTTGCCAATGCTTTGTTCTTGAAGTCTTGTCCGTATCGGGCCACGTCGTTCTCTCATCGTCCTCACCCCCTAGTTTCTATGGTTTTAAGGAGGCGACAAGTACTCTGACACAGAGGGGCATGACGCAGGCCTTGCTCGGCGACATCCTCAAAGCATGCATCGACGATTTGAAACTTACGATTGATTCGATGGAGCCCGTCGAAGCAGACCTTCTCTTGCTGCTGGCGACCTTTCGATTTCGCTTGGGCCCAAGGCTCAAAGCGGCGGGTGTACGGCTCAATTGGGAGGTTCAGGAGATACCCAGGTTGTCATGGCTGAATCCACGCAGTGGTTTGCACATTCTGCGCATCTTTCAAGAGGCGTTTGCAAACATTCTCAAACACACACGTGCCACTGATGTCCATGTACGCACAGGGCTGCAGTGGCCGCATGTGGTGGTTTCGATTCAAGACAATGGGGCAGGGTTTTATTATGAGGCTGTCCGCTTGAGCTCCAAAGGACGCGGCTTGAACAATCAAATGCGCCGGGCGCAAGCCATTAATGGAAGCGTTCAATGGGTATTTGGGCCTGAAGGAACACAATTTAAGTTGCTGTTGCCTATTACCGTAGCACAGGCGTAAATGTTGGGGGTGTCCTCTATTTCTAACGCGTTAGGCTCAATGCCGATGATCGATCGGCGCCACCCTCTGGCCGTCCTCGCCACCTGCATTCCCTGAGGTCAGATCGAAACCAGAGGGGCTACCTTTCTCAAGCGCAGCGCAGACCCACATGGAGCGATTTTCCTCAGTGGTGGATCTTTCCAGCACTTCCTCTTCAGCTCAAGTGAACGCTGTAAACCAGTCATCACTGCGATGAAGATGACCGAAAACACCACTTCCAACAACACGGTCAGCGCGTTGCCGGTCAGAAAGCTGCGAATGTTCTCCAGTTCACGCACCCGGGCCACCGAGTCACCAACGCGGCGTGACTGGAAATAGGCCAGTGGCAGCTGACGAGATGCCGAAACAGTCGCGCTCCAAGCACCACATTGATGCGACTCGCGGTGTGGCTGAACACATAGCTGCTGCCACTGTTCTTTGCTTATAGGACGTCGGGCAATGGGGGCAACTGCTCTGCAGGCCGTCAGAAGCGAGTCGCGTTAGCCGCTCTCAACGGGGTGACTCGAATATACCGATCCCGCACAAGCCCTGAAAATCTCGGTGCGACGTCGCAAGATCATTCGGCGGTGACTCAAGATGCCAAACGGACGTGCTCTAGCCCCCAAATTCCCTGGCCGTAACGGCTTCCCACACCCAAACCGGCTGCGGTCTAACGCCAGAGGGCACGACAAGTGATCAAGGCACTGTGCTCACAGAGACGACGCGCCACCTACGGTGTGACGCGACTATGTGCATACGAACTATATTAAGGACAGTAACACGATTTACATTTTATTTGGAAGATGCAATACATGAGTTCAAAGTTGCTCAAAAATCTCATGCATTGACTTGGTGTTTCTAACGTAACCAAGCCGCGGACCATCAAATAACGAGACATCGGCTTCGATCGATTCTATATTTAGCAACAAGATGTCCTTCCAGCCCTTTCGCGACTCTAATCTGCCTTCACACTTAACTTGGAAGCAACTAAGTTCCTCATGCCCTGATTCGTTGATGCCGAATGTATGCGGCTCGACTATAGCGGTGACTCCACCGTATCGAAGCTTAAGTCTGCGCCTTTCCCTGATTGCATTAATAATCAATTTTTGCATAAATTATCCATTTCTTGCCTGAATATAACTACGCTCATCCTCGGTTCAGTGGTTCAGTGGTTCAGTGGTTCAAGAATCAGCGGATTTTTGGTGCAGCCGACCAACTATGCGCTCGCTCCTGAATCGGGCCGCTCCCGTGATGAGCACTTGATCGCAAGCACATGGTTGGTTGAGACTTCAGTCATTGTGGGCCCAATATCGTCCTTTTGCACTCGCATCATGAATCTCCAGCCCTCTCTGCGCGCACCCGCGTTAAAATTTTTGTCTGTTGGGACTTTTCACGTGGTTCACACATGAAGTTCTTGAGACGGTCTACAGGCGACGGATCGGTCGAATTGCTTGAAACAAGAAAATGACTGCACATCTACAGTCTGCTTGCACAAAGCGGGGCCTCAGGCACGAACCGCTCGGCTGAGATCCATTCGCCTCGCTTCCAGTGGTGGATGCATCAATGCAGCCCACCTTCAAATGCACTTCGGCCGACCTTGCTCGGTCTATCAGCGTGGACAGGAGAATTTTGCCCGCGCAACAGCCAAGGCGGTCGTGGTGAACGTAAACGCTATGCTCGACTGTGTATTTGTAAGCGGGGAAGGAGCGAAAACAAGGAAAAATGAGCAGAGTGGGGTAGTAGATCAGAAGATGAGCGGCCCTAGTTTCATACGAGACTGAATGCACGCGATGACTACGGCATCCGTGATAATAAATATGTGTTGCGCAAGGCGAACGCATTGAGTAGCTTGAGTTCTGTTTTAGTCCGGCAGTGCTCGTCGGGAAGCGAGCTAGGTAGGTGGGTCCAGATTATTTAGTTCCATATCCGCGCTGAACAGCTCTGCCGTCCTACCCTTCAACTCAGAATTTGGTGCGTCGAGGTCAACGAGGCTGGAACCCGTAGCGTCAAAGCCAAACCCCTGGCAGGTCATTGCGTTCCCTGTTCGATCCGATCGCACTTCATGTAGTGGGGCAGACAGAATTGAGAGCATGACGTCGTGGATCCTTGCAATGCGACTACCTCAGACATACACGTCCGCAAGGAGGGCTTGATCAAATACTTCGCTGATACCCTGGGCGGATTGGTCGCAGTGCGGCAAATCAGGCGCCACAAACTCAAGCTCCACCAAGCGTGGTTACCGCGATCTCGCAGGGCTGACGCAGAGGTATTTGGCGCAGGGCTTGATGCTTCCTGCGCAAACACTTCACTGCGGCTCTCTGTGCCTCAAAGACACTTCGCGGACTCCACTCATCCTTCTTTGTCATCCGCCGCATTGCGACGTAAAACTAGCAAGCGATCCAATTGCCGTTTTTTGGAACACCCTTTGCTCGTTGCATTGTGTAAATCAGATACATCGGTATGCCCATACTACGACGTCCTCGCCCTCTGAGTTAGGGCACGGCTGGCTGGCGCCCCGTGGCGTTTCGATAAAAGATGCCGAACTCCGCGGCAGGCATGGCCCGGGCAAACAGCCAGCCCTGATAGACCTCGCAGCCATGGCTGGCCAAGAAACTGCGTTGGGCTTCTGTCTCCACGCCCTCAGCCACCACCGACAGGCCAAGGCCATGAGCCAGAGCAATGATGGAGCGCGAGATCTGCGCATCGCTCTGGTCGTGGGGAATGTCCTGAATGAATCCTCGGTCGATTTTGATCGTCGAGACTGGCAGGGCCTTCAGGTAGGCCATTGACGAGTAGCCGGTACCGAAGTCATCGAGCGCCACACTGCACCCCATCCCGACCAGGGCCTCCAGCTGCTCCCGCGCCAGGGCTGGGTGCATCATGGCCACCGATTCGGTGATTTCGATCTCCAGCAAGTGGGCAGGTGCCCCGGACGAGGCCAACGCCGTACGCACACGCTCTGGCAGCTGGCCCTGGCGGAACTGGTGGGCCGACAGGTTGACCGCCACCCGCAGCGCCATGCCCTGCCGTGCCCAGTCGGCGATCTGCCGGCAAGCCGTGTCCAGCACCCAGTCCGACAGCGGCAGGATCAGGCCGGTTGACTCGGCCACCGGAATGAAGCGTGCCGGAGACACGTCGCCCAACAACTCGTCATGCCAGCGAAGCAAGGCTTCGGCGCCCACGATGTCGCCGCTGCGCAGGTCGACCTGGGGCTGGTAGTGCAAGGCTAGGCGGCCACGGCCAATCGCTTCCTTGAGGCGAAGGTGCATCTGCAGGTTCTCGTGCGCCCCCAAATTGAGGTGTGCCGAATAGCAGGCCTGGGCGCCCCGGCCCGATCGCTTGGCCTGGTACATGGCCATGTCGGCGCAGCGCATGAGGCCTTCGCTGTCCTGCGCGTCGTCAGGGAAGAAAGCGATGCCCAGGCTGCTTCCCGAGAGCACATCGTGGCCATTCACCACGAAGGGCTCGTCCAGCACCGACAACAGTTTGGCCGCCACCTGGGTGGCTTCTGCCACCTCGCCCACGTCCGGCAACAGCAGGGCGAACTCGTCGCCCCCCAGGCGCGCCAGCAGGTCACTTTCACGCACCGCCTGGCGCAGGCGCTGGCTGACCTGAATCAGCAGCTCATCCCCTGGACCATGGCCAAAGGTGTCGTTGACGGTCTTGAAATCGTCCAGATCGAGGAACAGCACCGCCACCCGATGCCCCGTGCGCCGGCCGTGTGCCAGCGCCTGCTCAAGTTGCAGATTGAACAACCAGCGGTTGGGCAGGTCGGTGAGCTGATCATGGGTGGCCCGGTGCCGCAAGGAGTCTTCAAAGCCCTTGCGCTCACGCAGATCGCGCACATAGGCGATGGCATGCTGTTGCTGCTCGTCTTTCCAGTGACCCAGCGAGATGTCCACCGGCACCATCACGCCATCGGCCCGGCGCAGTTTGAGCTCAATCTGCCCCATGGCCCGGGCATCGCTTTGCTGAAAAAAGGCACGCATCGATTGCGCATGGCGCGCCCGCAGCTCCGGGGGCAGAAAGATGTCGACGTTCTGCCCGATCAATGCCGAGGCCTCGTAGCCCGACATCTGCGCCATGGCAGGGTTAGCCATCAGGATGCAACCTGTCTCGCTGATCCACAGCACACCGTCCGGGGCCACGTTGAGCACCAGGCTCTCGCGCAGGCCTTGCACCGCCATGCGTTCCAGAGGTCTGCGCAAGGCCTCATGGAAGGTGGCGTGAAAAAGGAACAGGTACCCGGCCAATTTGTAAGCCTGACTGCTCAGGACAATCCAGCTCCGGTTCGCGTCGTTCTGCAAGGTCCCCAGCAGCGCGGCCAAGGCGGACAGGGACACCGCAAATGCCAGGGCCATCACGCACTCCGTGACCAGCGAGGCCCGGCGGCGCCACAACACCACCGCCGAGGCCATGTGCAGGCCGATCACCCCCCACTCCAGACCCACCTTCAAGGGCGTCAGGCCCCACTCAGGTTCGAACAGGACGGGCCAGTCGCCAGGCAGGGCAATGCACCAGACCGCCAGGCCGATGCTCAAGAGCGCCACCCCGGCCACCGCCAGGCGTTTCGCCTTCAGGCTGTATTGCGGCAACACCGGCAAGGACACAAACAGCAGCAAGGCCAGTGCGGCCACCCAGCGGGCCGCCATGGACAGCAGCATGGTTCTCTGCACGGTCTGCGCAGGGCCGATGGCGGGCATGCCCGGCAAGACCATCAGGAGACTGAACTCCAGTATCGCGACCGCCAGAAACGCCAACCCAAGGGTGACCACCGCCCCTTTGCGGGCCGACAGGATCGCGCGATAGCCCGTGACGAACACGAGCAAGGCCACCACCACCGACACCAGACCCATGGCGCTGCGAGCCCACAGCCACTGTGCCTCCGACAGAGGCCAGAGCGGCTCGGGCCGCAGCAACCGAAGCGCCAGCGGCAGGGCCAGCAGCAGCAGGGCAAAGCCCAGCACGCGCTGCACAGGGTGGTCGTGCCCCTCAGCCAGATCGGCACGCCAATCCCCGATCTGGGGTGCCACGTCAGGTGTGTTCACGGGGCGAAGACCAGGACTGCTGCGGTCAGCCTGGCGACCTGCTCGCCCATGGCCGATGCGGCGGCACGGCTCTGCGACACCATCTGGGCGTTCTGTTGTGTCATGCGATCCAGCTCCGCCATGGCCTGCCCGACCTGCAGAATGCCCGTTGACTGGGCGCGCGAGGCTTGGCCGATGGCGTTCATCAGGGCCTGGACACGATCGACCTGGCTCACCACGTCGGCCATGGTCTGCCCGGCCACGGAGACCAGGGCGGCACCGCTGTCGACCTTGTGCACCGAATCGTCAATGAGCTTCTTGATCTCTCGCGCAGCCTCGGCCGAGCGCCGGGCCAGCACGCGCACCTCCGAAGCCACGACCGCAAAGCCACGCCCATGCTCGCCGGCTCGCGCCGCCTCCACGGCCGCATTCAGTGCGAGCAGATTGGTCTGAAAGGCAATGCCGTCGATCACCCCGATGATGTCGGAAATGCGACGGCTGGACTCCGAAATCAGAACCATGGTGGCGACGATGTCATCCACCGCCCGACCGCCGCTGAGGGCGGCATGGGTGGCCAGCGCGACCACATCGCCAGCATCGCTTGCGGCCTGGTGATTCTGCTGTACTGCCTGGGTCTGCTGCGCCATGGCCGCCGAGGTCTGCTCGAGCGCGCTAGCGGCCTGTTCGGTGCGGTGGGCCAGTTCGGCGTTGGACGCTGCCACCTGTTCACTGGCGCGCTGCAGGCCCGCCACCTGCTCCTGGACGTCAGACATCAGCGAGTGGAGGTTCAGTCCGGCCTGATGGATGGAGCGGGCAATCACCCCCACCGAGTCGCAGCGCTGCAGGCCCAGGTCCTGAGCCACCTCGCCTTGAGCCACCTGTTCAGCCAGGGCCTGGATTCGGCCCAAAGGGGAGACCAGTTGAACCTGCAGAAATCCCCAGACCAGTATCAGGGCCGCCAGCATGGGCAGAATGAATTGCCATTGCTGACGCCCGTCCAGCCCGGCCGCAGCCATGGCGGCGAGCATGCAGAGTCCTAGCAGCGCCATCGGCAACCCAAGGCGCCAGCGGGTGGGCAACAATTGCAAGGCATCGAGCCAGGCCAGCAAACCGCTGCGCACCAACAACCCCCGGTGGAAGCGCCAGCCTTTGGCCTCGCCCGATCGGAACCGCGAATACAGACGTTCCGCCGCCTCGACCTCCGCGCGCTCGGGCCGGGTACGCACCGACAAGTAGCCTGTCAGCACGCCGCGGCGCCTCATGGGGGCCGCGTTGGCCCGCACCCAGTAGTGATCACCGTTCTTGCGCCGGTTCTTCACCAGGCCAGACCACGAGCGACCTGAGCGCAGACTGCGCCACATGTCTGCAAACGCCTCGGGAGGCATGTCCGGGTGCCGCACCAGGTTGTGGGGCTGCTGTCGCAGCTCATCAGGGGTATAGCCGCTGGCTCGCACAAAGGCAGCGTTGCCGTAGGTGATGTGGCTGTCCACATCGGTGGTGGACAACAGCGTCTCGGAAGCCGGGAAATCAAATTCCCTCTGGGTCACCGGCAGGTTGAGCTTCATTGAGGCCCCCGACCGGCGCAGCGCGGCCGAACCCGGTGGAGCCGGTACCACGCCATGACCTTGCGCGCCGACAAGCTCAAAGCTGGGTCCGCGCCATGCACCAGCCCCCCCTCGGCGCAGGTGATTGAAAGAAAGCCCATGAACACCCCATCTCTCGAATGAAAGAGTCGTTTCACCGCCGCGCCCCAACAGGGTCACGGCGACGGATCAACGAGGCGGGTTCTTGGCCTCAGAACAAAACAGTGACATGCATCAAGGTCACCATCTCGTTAACATGTTATTACAAATAACCAAAAATGAACAGAAGTGAACCTTTAGATTTGATGAATCACATCGAAAGAGCGGATCAATTCCGCCGCCACCTCGGAGAGTTTGCGACGCTGAGAACGGGCCGTGGCCCGCAGGCGCTTGAAAGCCAGATCACGGCTCAAGCGGTGCTCCACCATGGTGATGCCGACCGCCACACTGATGTCACGCTCCAAATCCAGTGCGGTCTGCAACTGGGCGCCGGTGCAGCGCAAGTCCCGGAGTTCGTGCGAGCGCATCAACGCGGCCTTGATGGCGGGCACCATCTGCGGCACATCCAGCGGCTTGACCAGGTAGCCCAACGCACCGGCGCTGGTGGCACGCTCCACCGTGCGCGCATCGCTGTAGGCACTGAAGACCACAAAGGGTAGGTTGTCGAGATCGCGCAGGCTGTCCGCCAGGCTCAGGCCTTCGTCATCCGGCAGGTGCAGATCCAGCAACACCAGGTGCGGGCGCTGCCCGGCCGACAACAGCTCTTCGGCCTGGGCCACCGACTCGGCCGTGCTCACGCGGTAACCTGCCTGCGTCAAGCCCTGCGACACCGTAGACAGAATCAGGCGGTCATCGTCAATCATCAACAGATGCACTTGGCCCCAGGCCAGCTCCGCGGGACTCATGAATACGCTCCTGGCAGTCGCGAAATGACCGGCGCCCCCAGCACCAGCAGGGTGTTGACCCCCTGCGGTGATTGACTGTGGGAAAGACGGGCCCCCGCGCGAGGCATCAGCATCTCGACCAGGCCCAAGCCAACGTGCTCATCACCGGCCACCGGCTGCCAGGAGCCGGCGTTGCAAATCGACATCTGAACCTGATCCTCGGACTCTCCCTTGCGCAGACTGACCTGCACCCGGCTCCGCGGATCACGCCGGTGCTTGACAGCATTCAACATCAGTTCATTGAGAATCAGGGCCACCGGTACGGCCTCGGACGCCGCGAGCAGGCAAGGCTGCCAGGGTGTGGGAATGTCGATCCCGATCTCTGTCTGGAACAAGGTCCCCACGCCCTGAGCGATCGAAGAAGTGAGTTCGCACAGGCGCACCTGCTCCAGTGTGGATCGCCCCTGCAGGCCATGGATCACCGCCACGCTCTGGACCTGGGTCACCGCATGGTTGATGGCCTCCAGCGTGTCGGGGTGCTGATAGCCGAAGGCGCGCAGGATGCCCACGATGCCCTGCAGGTTGTTCTTGATGCGGTGATGCACCTCGCGGACCAGGGCATGGCGTTGGGCCAGGTTCTTGGCCAATTGCTCTTCCCGACGGCGGCGGCGTTCGGTCACGTCGGAAACCAAGCCCGCGTAATGGGTCACAGCGCCCTCTTCGTCCTGCACCAGGGTGATTGAATACCAGAGCGTGACCAACTCTCCGTTACCTCGCACAAAAGTGATTTCTTCGTCGAATTCACCGCGGGCATGCAAGGCAGGCCAGAAACCAGACCGATCGGACGCCTCCAGACTGCTGCCCTGCAGAATGTCCCAGGCCTTGCGGCCCATCAAGGCCTGGCGTTCATAGCCCAACAATTCACACAGGGCTTGATTGACGCGCACCACGGTGTGCGCAGTATCGATCAGCACCATGGCCTGCTGACTCTCGAACACCTTGCCGACAATGCGCAACTCGTCTTCCAGGGCCTTTTGCCGCGTGACATCGCGGATGACGACCAGAAATCGCTGCTGCCCCTCGCAGAGACGGTGGCGACGGTAGACCGAGACCTCCTGCCAACGGTGCCCTCCCAGCCCGTCCACCGGGTGGCGGTGCCCACAGGAAGTGCCGGTTTGCGCCGCCGCCTGCAGCGCTCGCCGCAGCAAGGACAGATCCACCTCAGGCCATGCCGGAGCGGCTGACAGATCGGCCGAGATCGCCTCGGGCCATCCCGCCGAATCAACCAAGCGCCCCTGAATATCGACCTCCACCATGCGATCAGGAAGCCACATACGGATATCGGTCAACTCCGTGCTGAAACCGCACAACTCCAATTCGCGCAACTTGCGCAAGGTGGTGTCCGCATGGGTCCCGACCATGCGCAGCGCCTGACCGTCCGCATCGCGCTCCGTCACCTGGCCTCGGGCCAGAATCCATTTGTACGATCCATCCGCGCAACGCATGCGATACTCGGCTACAAACCCCGGACATTGCCCCGACAGGTGCATCCTCAGACGCCTGGACACTTCTGCGCGGTCGTCTGGATGCTGCAAGCGTCCTGCATCTGCCTCGGTGCTTCCCAGCATCGCCGGGAGGTGGCCCAGCATGGCAGCTAAACGACCGCAATAGCGCAGGCCGTCGTTCAGCACATCCCACTCCCACACGCCATCGCCAGTGGCCTCCAGGGCCTGCTGCCAAGGCATGGCCAACGCTGCAACGCGCGGGCCCATCTCAAGGGCCGCCGACGGAATCGCTTCTTGATGCTGCATTGTGCGCTCCGGAATATCGCTTCCCAGAATTCATTGGGGGAGGCGGAGAATTCCAATATTTAAACAATAAATATACCCGGAGTGAGTGCGGTTCACCCACCACTATTATGGAGGTGGGGCAATGATTCCATTGGTACGGGACGGATATCGCGAGATCAATCTCGACGTGCAAGAGTTGCCGCTCTCGCTAATGCTGATCATCGAATCGGGCGACGCCATCAACTCTGTAACTGTCCGTAATTTTCTTCGATCTGGCGAAGCCGGTGTTCTAGCTGCACTTTGTTAGTAAGACCGGCGAACACACCCGGTCCACGAACCGAGAGCAGATGACGGCGGGGGCTCAACGTGAACAAGGCTTGATGAATGTCGAGTCGCCCTCGAATCGGATCTGCAGCTTTCCAAATTCAGTAACTCACGCGTGCGCGCTCTCCACAGCCCAACGTTGTTTGCTCAGGCCTGCCGAACTATTCGTAGAACCCGCTGGCCGATACATTCATCGCACGGCACATCGCACGCGTGTCCATGTGTCCCGATGGCGAACGATAAAGGCTTACTTCATTGCGGGTCCCTTGCAAAGTAGCCGAGCGCCCTTTTTAGGATGTCGCGCTCCGTGGTGACCCGGCGCAGTTCTCGTTGAAGTCGCTCAACCTCAGAGGCCGACTCGCTGCGCAACGGCTTGTTGACCCGCATGTCCAAAACTCCGCCTTGCTCTTGGCTGACCCAGCGTCGCAGAACGCTCTGCTCAATACCGAGGTCCCTCGCAATGTGCGTGACCATCGCCCCAGGTTGCTTGACCAGCTTCACGGCTTCCCGCTTGAACTCGTCCGTAAAAGTTCTTCTCGTCCTTGGCATGTCTGCCTCCTAAACACATCATGTCATTTGATGTGTCCGGGACACTGGCGGAAGCACAGATACAGGTCACTTATCAGTGCAATATGTACAGGAGATTCTAGACACAGCACAAGTGATAAACGGGAGATAACGACAACCCGAACACAGCCAAGTCTATGTGTAGTTATTCTCTCACTGAAGCGCAGGCGATTGGAAGGTGCACCGTGAACCTTGTCCCTGCCCCGGGACTGGATTCCACCTCAATCCGTCCACCATGCTTCTGAATGATCGAGTACGAGAGTGACAGGCCCAGTCCAGTCCCCTGTCCTACAGGTTTGGTGGTGTAGAAAGGTTCGAAAATTCTCTTCCGGACCTCTTCGCTCATCCCGCATCCGGTGTCGGACACGGAGACGGCAATCCAGTCACCGCGGACCTCCGTCTCTAGGGTGATCACACCCTTGTCCTTGATGGCTTGCGCAGCATTCACGATCAGGTTCATGAGGACCTGATTGATCTGGGCTGCCAGGCACTTCACTCGTGGCAGTTGACCGTAGCGCTTGACCACCTCGGCCTTGTATTTGACTTCATTTCTGACCACGTTCAGGGTGGAATCCAGACCTTGATTGATGTCGGCCTCTGCCCATTCGTCATGGTCCACCCTGGAAAAGTCCTTTAAATCCTGCACGATGCGCTTTACACGCGAGAGTCCATCCTCGGTTTCAGCCAGTAGATCGGGTAGGTCTTCGGCCAGGAATTCGAAATCGAATCCGGACAAGCACTTGGCCAGCCGGCCCCAGGGGCTGTCGGCTTCGGAAGCCAACGTCTTGTCCTCGAGCTCTCGATCCACCGCGTGGCCGAGCGCGAGCAAATTGGCCGAATAACGACCCAGTGCACCAATGTTTGAGCTCACGAAGCCTAGCGGATTGTTGATTTCGTGCGCTACACCTGCAGCCAACTGGCCGATGGAAGCCATTTTCTCGGATTGCAACAACTGATTCTGGGCTTCTTCGAGCTTGGCGTTGATGTCCGTGATGCGGTCGAAGTTCTTCTGCAAGTTCTCGTGTGCCGCCTTGATGTCGGTCCTGTCCAGTAACAGCCACCACGAGCTTTCGTCCCCAGCCCCGGGGTTGGCAGGGTAGCCGATCAGTTGGATCCAGCGCTCGTTGCCAAGGCTGGTCTTCATCCGTGCCTCGTAGTTGAATGCCGTGCCGGCCTTCAGCATGGGCCCGGCCATCTTGCGTATGAATTCGTAGTCGTCACGGCTGGCGAAGATGTGATTGACCCTCAAGGTCTGAATTGGCGTCTCCTTGAGTTCGAACATCTCGACAAAAGTGTTGTTGACCCGTGAAATCAGACCGTCCTGGATCTGTACGATTCCGATGGGGGCGTTTTCCAGCAACGCCTCGATCTGACGATGCTGTGCGCGCACTTCGGCAGTCCGCTCAGCCACGGTCCATTCCAGGGCTAATTGCTGGCGGCGCAACGCGTCTTCAGCATCCCTACGGCTCGTGACATCCTGCAGGGTCTCAATGGCCCCGACCAGTTTGCCTTTGGAGTCATATAGAGGTGCTGCCGAGAAATAGAGCCAGGCACCACTGTTTCCGATGTCGGGGAAGAAGTCTTCGGCTTCGACAGCGTTGGAGATCAAGGTAGACCTCCGGCCTCGCCCTTTATAGAGTGAGGGCATCGCGGATTCGACGTTTCCTTCGATGATCAGGTCGGCCAGGATCGGCCGCCGGCTCGGATAAAACGGCCGCCAAGCTTCCCGGTTTCCGATCATCGCGGCTTTTGACACACCCGTCAGCTGTTCAGCGGCCGAGTTCCAATGTGTGACGACATGCCCGGCGTTCATAACCAGGGTAGCTACCGGATCGTTCTCGATGATCTGGTTCAGGCGCTGGCTCATCTCCATCAGGCTGTCCTGGACGATCTTGATATCGCTCAGGTCCTGGCAGGTGCAGATCACCATGGGCCGATTGGCTACCCTGCGCTTAACGCCGGTGATTTCCATGTTCCGCTTCAGGCCGCTGATTGACTCGACATCAAGCTCAATGGAGGGCGAGAGTCCTTCGCCGTCGAGGCATTCACCCAGGTACTGAGCGACCTTTTTCCTATGTTCGTCAGCAAACATTGCCAAAGGGGGCAGCGACTGCAAGTCGTTCAGGCTGAGACCGAGCAAGCGCAGCATCTTCTGGTTTGCATGGACGATGCACTGTCCGTCATAGGCGAACAGGGGTTGGCTCACGGCCTCCAGGATGTCGAGTTCTGCATATTCCATGGGAGCCCCTGCGTCGGAGGGTTGGATGATGATTTTCCTCAGTTCTGGTGCTTCACCGAGGCTGGCCGGAACTGCATCAGGCCGATGCTGGCCAACTCCTTCTGATAGCGGTCATTGGCTGACTTCTCGAGCGCAGCAGAGATGTCTCGGCACAGTTCTTCAGCTACCCAGGGCTTGCTAAGGTATTTGAAAACGTTGAGCTCGTTCACCGCGGTGCGCATCACTTCGAATTCCGTCGAGGCGCTGAGCATCATGGCAACCACCTCGGGCTGCAGAGTCCTGGCGACCTGGATGAACTCAAGGCCACTCATGTCGGGCATCAGGTAGTCGGAGATCACGACGTCGAATTCAATTTCGCGGATCCAGGTCAAGGCCAAGGCTAAATCGCTGGTGAAGTAGAAATCAACCCGCTCGGAGAACTCGGGTACCAGGACCCGTTTGAGCGCCGAGATGATGTTTGGCTCGTCATCGATGAGTAGAGTGCGCTGCTTCATGGCTTGCCTTCAATCGTGCGTGACATACAAGTTGTAGGGGCTGTTATCTCTCGTCTCCCGCAGTTTCAGACGCCGGATCAAGTCGGTCTGGATCACATGGCCGGCAGACAGCAAAACCAGGCCCTCTGGAGAAACCAGGTCCCTGGCCAGCCGCATACCGGCTCGCAGATCTTCCGTCCGCACCAAGCGCGGTGGCTTTTCTGGAGCAGGCCGGGCTGCCAGCAGCATCTGCAGGAATACGTCGACGACCTCGGGATCGAACTGACTTCCCCGTCCTCGAGCGATCACAGAACAGGCATCGGCTTCGCCAAGCCTCGCACTGGTGATCCGCCCATGACAGAGGTCGTCGTAGGTGTCCGTCACAGCAAGAATGCGGGCACCCAGCGGGATCATTGCACCCACCAGCCGGTCAGGAAAGCCAGCGCCGTCATGGCGCTCATGGTGCGAGCGGATGATGGTGGCCACCATCTGCTGGTCGTCCTGTGATAGCAGGATCTGCTCGCCGAAGGCCGGATGCTTTTCGTAGCGCAGAAGGTCTTCCCCCTGCAATAGAGATACGGGCTTCTCGATCACCTTGTCCGGCAAGGAGATCAGGCCGATATCGTGGATCAGGCCAGCAATGAAGACGTCCTGAATCTCTTGCTCTGAACAAGCCATGTTCTGTGCAAGCTTGCGTGCCATATCTGCCACCCTGCGTGAATGTCCCGCCAGCAAACCCTCTCTCCACTCCAGCAATGTGGAGAAGGTCTTGATCGTGTTGATGTGGCTCTTTCGGATCTGTCGGGCCATGCGCTCAACTTCCTCGGTGCGGGCGACCACCCGCTCCTCCAGAGATCCGTTTAACTCCTGTAACTCTGCGTTCTTGACTACCAGGGCCTCCTGCAGTCGGTGGTTTTCGTTTTCGATGCGGCGCCGCTCGAGCGCTTGGTTCAGCACGCCCAGGACTTCGAGGTCGTTCCAGGGTTTGGAAACATAGCGGTAGATTTCGCCCTTGTTGATCGCCTCGATGGTGGAGCTGACGTCGGAGTAGCCGGTCAGCATGACACGGATGACAGAGGGCCATCGTTCCCGCGCGATACCGAGGAACTCTGCCCCCTGCATGCCTGGCATGCGCATGTCAGAAATGATCAGATCGACTTTCTCGGTGCCCAGCAGCGCGATGCCCTCCTCGGCGCTGTTCGCCCCGAGGAATTGGTAGCCATGGGGCTTCAGCAGCCGACGCAGAGAACTGAGAATGTGAGGCTCGTCGTCAACGCACAGAATCGTCCAGGCTTCGCCGGGCTCGTGGTTCGGAACAGTCATCGCTGCGCATCCTTTGCCTGGGTAGATTGGCGTCTCTTCTTTCGGCCATCGTAGCGCGAATGGAATGGGTGGCAGAGTTCAATCTGAGGCCAGTCTATATTTGCAGCGCCTGGTAGATATCGAGGGGTTCCCCCTGCTGCGTTGTTGCCCATTCTGTGATGACATTGGAGTACCGCCTCTTAGGGAGTTGGATTGGCTTTTGAACTGGCATCAGGTCGCATCCAGCGCTGCTGTCGAGGCAAGGCCATGGAGCGTCAATACGCCCCTCGCCGTTTTCATGCCGTCGAGGAGAGCCGTCATGGCTAAGAAGCACATACATTCGCAGCAACTCGCCGATTCAGCGCGAGCCTTTTCTGTAAAGCTCATGCAGTTCCTGGTGGTCCCGACGTTCGTTCTGGACCCTCATGGTCGAGTGCTGATCTGGAACCGCGCCTGTGAGTCATTGACCGGCCTGGACGCCAAGGCGGTGGTCGGGACGAGGAACCATTGGCGCGGCTTCTACGAAACCCCGAGGGCCTGCCTGGCGGACCTGATCGTCGAAGGGCGTATCCACGAGCTGGACGCTCTGTACGTGACCCACGGCGACCCAGAAATCATGAGCACGTTCGGCGTTCACGCCGAAAACTGGTGTCACATGCCTAGGCGGGGTATAGACCTCTATCTCGCGATCGATGCGGGACCCATCTACGATGACAATGGGGCGCTGCTGGCAGTGGTCGAGACCCTGCGGGACATCTCAGTCCAGAAGCACAGCCAGACTGCCCTGGAGCGCCTGGCCTCAGTTGACGGGTTGACTGGTGTGTTGAACCGCCGTGGCTTCGACGATCAACTGACACTGGAGTGGAACCGAGCCCTCCGCACTGGCCTGCCGATCACCCTGCTGATGATCGATGTTGATAATTTCAAAAGTTTCAACGATCACTACGGGCACCAATTGGGCGACGAATGCCTTCGCACGGTCGGTCGGGTTCTAGGGGAGTCTGTACTGCGCCCGAACGACATTGTGGCCCGCTATGGTGGCGAAGAGTTCGCCTTCATCCTGCCCGGCGCAGACAGCGCCGGCGCTGCCGTTGTCGCCTCGCGAATTCGGGATCACATGGCGGTCACGGCCATCCCTCACCAGTCTGGTGGTATCGACGGCCATGTCACGGTCAGCGTGGGCAGCGCAACACTGATACCGCAGGCCGATGCCCTACCAACTGACTTGATTCGTCATGCCGACGCTGCTCTGTATGCAGCGAAATCCAACGGTCGTAATTGCTTCGTGTCTTGGCAGAACGGTGATCATTCGCTGCCGCGCGCCTCGGGCTGAGTCTGGTTTGAGGTGAAGTCGAATCTCAAAAGGCTGGATCGGCAAAAAATGCCCATGAAGCATCGACCGCATCCACTCGACACCGCTAAATATAAGCCAACGGTTCCAGAAGGTGAAGTGCCGAATATTGCTTTACAGGAATTTGGCAGACAGCTTCTGCGAACGGCCAGTGTCCGATTCACTATCACCTCGCCGGGCCTATTTTCGGCCGAAATACTGGCTTGTTAAGGCCGAGGGTCTGACCCGAATTGCGAGACATTCTCGTGTCTCGAAAACGCCATGTCGTTCAAACATATCCAGCATGCACTTGCTGGACAGGGTTGACCAATGAACGGTATCCTGAATTCCACAATACATCAGCACCTTACCCAGAGCAATGGTTTTGCTGGGTGTCTTTCACTGAATTTCGCTGCCCCTTCAGGGTTGGCCAGAAAAACAATAAATGAGCGCGGCATGTTGTCGATCGACATGCCATGACGTCAACAGCTCAACCCTTGAGGGAGGGTGTATGCCAGGTCTCGCGGGGCTCAGTCGGTCTTGCCCACATCTGTTGAATGCCACGCTGAATGTGGTGCCACATGGCATGGCCATTCTGGATTCGGATTTCCGTTATCTGGCCATCAATACATGCCTGGCGCAATCGAATGGCCTGTCGGTCTCGGCCCATCTGGGCCGGACGGTACGCGAGGTACTTCCTGGCGCAGCTGATCGAATCGAGGAGCTGTTGCAGCACGTGCTCAGCACGGGATTGCCGGTGATCGATGAAGTCGTCATGGACCCCGCCATCGATACCGCCCCGGGCACCCCGCCTGAGCCGGCACGCTGCTGGCGGGCCAGCTACCACCCCTACCGCGACGAAGCAGGCAGGTTGCGAGGGATTCTTGCATTGGTGCAAGACGTGACCTTGCAGCGCCAGACCGAATTGCAAAGTGAAACCCATGAGAGGCGCCTGCAGCGGCTGCTCAATACCTTGTTTGCCTTTGTAGGGGTACTGCTGCCTGATGGCACGCTGATAGAAACCAATCAAGCGCCGCTGGACGCAGCGGGCATCGGCATGGACGCCGTGCTCGGGCGCAAGTTCTGGGACTGCCACTGGTGGAGCTACGACCCCAGTGTTCAACAGCAACTGAGAGAGTCGGTCGGCCAGGCCGCCAAGGGCGAGGTGGTGCGCTTTGATGTGGTGATGCGCTCCCGTGAAGATGGGCGAATCACCACCGACCTCATGCTCGCGCCTTTGCGAGACAGCGCGGGGCTCATCACCCACCTGATCGCATCGTCAATCGACATCAGCAGTCGTCAGCAGAGCGAACAGGAACTGCGTCAAAGCGAAGAGCGGTTCAGACAGGCTGTCGAGTCATCACCGGACGGAATGGCGATGGTCGATGTCCATGGGCGCCTGCAAATGGTCAACGGAAAGATGGTCGCCTTGTTCGGCTATTCACGCGAAGAGTTTCTCGGCATGACGATCGAGATGCTGATGCCAGAGCGTTACCGGGAGCGCCATCCCAACCTGCGGCAGACCTTCTTTGCCCAGCCTTCCGCCCGCGAAATGGCCCAGAGGCGTGAACTGTATGCGCGCCGGCGCGACGGCAGCGAATTCCCGGTGGAGATCGGCCTCAACCCGATCACCACCAGCCACTCCCAGCGGGTGCTGGCCACCATCGTCGACGTGACGGCTCGCAAGGCTGCCCAACTGCAGATCGAACGGGCCTTGGGTGAGAAGACTGCCTTGCTGGGCGAAGTTCATCATCGCGTGAAAAACAATTTACAGGTGGTCTCCAGCCTGCTGAGCCTGCAGGCGCGCCATGCACCGCCGCAAGCCCAGGCCTTGCTGGAAGAGAGCCAGCGCCGAGTCAAGGCCATGGCGCTGATTCACCAGTTGCTGTACGAGCGTCACGACTTCAACGAAATCGACCTGGGGACCTATCTGGAGCGACTGGCCAGCCTGCTGCGCGAATCGATGCTCCGCGGCAGGCCCCATGTGCAATTGCAGGTACATCACCAACACAAGGTGGCGCTCGACCTGCAACGTGCTGTGCCTTGCGGCCTGTTGGTGACAGAGCTGGTGACCAATGCACTCAAGCACGCCTTCCCTGACCAGCGAAGTGGCGAGGTTCAAATCATTCTTGACCGTGATGCACAAGGCCGGGGCCGCATTGTGGTCAGTGACAACGGGGTTGGCATGCCGGCAGGACCTGCGCTGGGCCAGGCCCGATCCCTGGGCTTTCAGTTGATCCCGCTGCTAGTGGACCAGTTGCAGGGGCAGTTGCAGATGAGTAGCCAACTGGGAACCCGCTTCGATGTGGTACTACACCCGTCAGACGAATCCACCCAGGAATACCGGGACATGCCATGAAGAACATCCGCATCCAGATCGTCGAAGACGAGCGCATCGTCGCACTCGACCTGAAGCAAGCCCTGGAGGCTCTGGGGTGCGAGATCACCGGCATCGTGGCCACTGGCCCGGCGGCCATCGAGTTGGCCCGGCAAAGCCCCCCAGATCTGATTCTGATGGACATCCACCTGGAAGGGCCGATGGATGGGACCGAGGCCGCACGCATGATCCGGGCTGCGGCCTCGGTGCCCATCGTCTTCCTGACGGCCTACGCCGAAGACGACAACCTGCGCCGCGCGGCTGCGAGTGCCCCCTATGGGTATCTGGTCAAGCCCTATGAGATGCGTGAATTGCGCGCGACGTTGCAGATGGCCCTGAGTCGGCGTACTGCCGAACTGGACATCGAGAGCGCCGAAGAGCGACTCAGGCTGGCGGTCGACGCCGCAGAGTTGGGTGTCTGGGAGTGGGATACCGACAGTGGCCACCTGAAGGTCGGAGGCCATTTCTCTCGTATCGTCGGCGGAGCGCCCACCACCTTTCTTGAGGGGGAGAGCGCCTTGCTCAATCAGGTACATGGGGACGATCGCGCCTTGCTGGTCGAGGCATTGCAACAACCCGGCATGGCCTGCGCTACAGTGCGTCTGCAGCGCGATGCCGGCATGCATCTCTGGGCCGAGATCCATGCGAAACGCCACGGTGAACACCGAGTGGTCGGTGTGCTGCGGGACGTGACCGAACGCAAGGAGATGGAGGAAAAACTGCGTCAGGCCAGCGTCGTCTTTCGCACCACGGCCGAGGGCATCGCCATCATGGACAGCCAGCAACGCATTGTGTCGATCAACCCGGCTTTCACCTTGCTGACAGCGATGGAGGCTGAAGAGGTGATCGGACGCACACCGGACGAAGTCTTGCACGCCCGCCGACACAGCCCCGTCTTTTACGAAAGATTGGAAGCCTCGGAGCACGGCTACTGGAACGGAGAAACCGTGTGCCTTAGGCAGTCGGGCGAACGCTTCACCGCCTGGGAACATGTCTGCGCCGTGCGCGACGATCATGGGCAGGTTGTTCAGTATGTGCTGGCCTTCTCTGATCTGAGCGCCATCCGGGACGCTGAATTGCAGCTCAATCACCTGGCCTTTCACGATGCGCTCACAGGGCTTGGAAACCGCAACCTGCTGGCCGAATGCATGGAAAGCGAAATCGAACGCTCACGCCGTTCCGGTATACCGATCGCGTTGATCTTCATCGACCTCGATGGCTTCAAGACGATCAATGACACCTTGGGCCACGCCGTGGGTGACGACCTGCTCAAGCAGGTTGCGCAACGCCTTCGCAGCACGATCCGACGCGCAGACGTCGCGTTTCGCCTTGGCGGGGACGAGTTCGTCGTGCTGGCCCCCGACATGCTTCGCGTCGAGGACGGTGCAGGCCTGGCAGACAAGTTGCTGCGGGCGATCCGAGAACCGTTGGACCTGAGCAGTCATAAGCGCCTCGTGGTCTCTGCCAGCCTGGGCATCGCGGTCTTTCCCGCCAACGGTGAAGACGTGGACCACCTGATCCGAGCCGCCGATAGCGCCATGTATGACGCCAAGCGACGGGGCCGCAACCGCTATTGTTTCTATGCCCCGGAGATGGCAGAGCGTGTGCATGAACGCATGCGAATCGAGCAAGGCCTGCGCCATGCAATCGAACACCATGAGCTGATCCTGCACTACCAACCGGTCGTGGCACTGCCTTCCCGCAACATTATCGGCGTCGAGGCACTTGTGCGCTGGCATCACCCGGAGAACGGACTCATATCACCGGCACGGTTCATCTCTGTCGCAGAGGAGTCCGGACTCATCGAGGTTGTCGGACGCTGGGTTCTGCAGGCCGCCTGCGAGCAAGGTGCATCCTGGCATCAGCAAGGGCACACGGAGCTCACTGTGGCCGTCAACGTCTCGGTACGTCAGATGGCTGCGGAGAACTTCATACAAGACGTGTCGGAGGCACTCTCATCCTCCGGATTCGCACCCCAATTTCTCGAACTGGAGATCACAGAAAGCCTCCTTCAGGAACTGGAGCTGAGCAGGCGAGTGTTGTGGCAATTGCGATCCATGGGGATACGCATCGCGGTGGACGACTTTGGAACCGGATTTTCCTCGCTGTCGTATCTGAAACATCTGCCATTGGATCGCATCAAGATCGACCAATCCTTTGTACGGGATCTACCCGGCAACGCCAACGACATGGCTATCGTGCGCGCCATCATCGGGCTGAGCGAGACATTGGATTTGGAGGTGACTGCCGAGGGCATCGAGACCGAGGCACAACTTACGTTTCTCACCGTTCAGGGGTGCCCCATGGGACAAGGCTATCTGTTTGCGCGTCCAATGCCAGCGGCGGAGCTGACTCCACTGCTGGTCGCACCTGGGCCCTGAAGCACGGTTCGCAGGGGCGGACCCTTTACCAGTTTCAGTACCGCTTGATAACAAAGCTGCGATCACCGCCGACGCCAGAATTCAGTCGTTCAGGGCCACAGTCGACACTCTCCTGATTTTAGTTTCAGTGAAATTAACGTCGAATGAACCTGAACAACGAACTGTTCTATTTTTTCGAGGCAGAGTACCGATTTCGCGATCACTTCGACATGAAAGTTGCCAACGGGGAGCGTATCCTCGTGGCATATTCTAGAATCGAGTCGTGCACTTCGCGTTTGCGTGCACTCCCTTATATTTTTCGCGACTTGCTTGTTCCAAACATCTGCATCCATGCGCCCGGACTGGGTGATGCGCGCACAGCCGTCAGAGGGCCTCGAACGTATTGAGGCTTGGTTTCACGGCAAAGCTTACGCCATGCATCGCCACGATACCTATGCGATTGGCCGCACGCTCGACGGAGTGCAGAGCTTTAACTATCGACGCAGCCGACGTGACAGCCTTCCGGGCAACACCATCGTTCTACACCCCGACGAAGCGCATGATGGCCAGGCGGGTACGGACGAGGGATTTCGCTATCGCATGATTTACGTGGAGCCAGCGCTTTTCCAGGATGTGCTGGGTGGACAGGCTCTCCCGTTCCTCGAAGGCGGTGTGACAACAGATCCACATATCGCGGCTGCAGCGGAGTCACTGCTGCAACGCGTAGGCCATATTTACGAACCGTTGGAACAGAGTGACGCGCTTGCAGAGCTTGCGCATGCACTTGCCGCGGCCTCTGGCGCGCAGCGAAAGCGAGGCAAAGGGGATTGAGGTTGCCCTCGAATTTCGGAGTTCATAGCTCAGCCCGGAGAATGCCGGGAAAGGAGAGAAGAGATGAACGCTG
>NZ_JBYTDE010000013.1:0-174380 GCF_058791075.1 Curvibacter sp. EU05-FHT14A10 | reverse complement strand
ATCGGCTGCGATCTTCAAGCGATTTTGAGCGGTGCCTGCCGCTCTCAAAAGGCCACCTTCGGGTGGCTTTTTTCATGGCCGAATGTTTTTTTGTGTTCTGGGGGAAGTATCGAATAACGGTACTTGATGGCTTAACGGTGATCACCGGTAATCAAATTTGATGATTCCAAGAGGAGGCGACGAGATCATTCGCTCATCTTCAACACCACCCCGGAGTCATTCATGTCCTCACGCCAAGCCCCTGTGCCTCACCCAGTCGCCTCTGTGGCGCGCGATTCCCGCGCCTGGCAGTTGCAGGTCTGGGCTTCGTTTGCGCTGGCCATCTCCTTGTGCAGCATCGGCCTGGCCTGGTTGCCGGGCCAGGACCTGGACCGTGCCTTCATGGTGATGGGCTATGTGTTTTGTTTGACGGCCGTGTTGGTTCTGTCCAAGTCGGTGCGCGACCAACAGGCCACGGCGGCGGAATCCCCGATGTGGCGCCTGGTGGTCTGGGGTGGTTTTACCGTGGCCATGGGCCTCACCGGCTGGGGCCTGCTGCGCATGAACATCAGCGAAACCTACAAGGCTTACCTGGGGGTGAGTTGGCTCTATCTGGTGAGTTCGGCCTTCACGCTGGCCAAGACGCTGCGCGATGCCCACGAGGCCTCGCTGGCCCAGGCCCGAGCTGACGCCCGTGCCCAACTGCGCCGTGAAATGCAGCAAGGCCTGGCGCCCGATGCACAGTGAACCGTGAACGGATCTCGATGTCATGCCTGGAGACACCATGAACTCTTCCTCTCTTTTCCAGCGGGTCCGGACTCGCCTGTGCCTGTGCGCACTGCTGGCGCTGGGCACCGGCACGGCTTGCGCCCAGAGCGAGGCTTCGGCGGCCTTGTCGCTGATGCCTCTGGCGTCTGTGGTGGCGGTGGCCGGCGGCGCCTCGGCGGCCGCGGCGCTGCCTGTGGCCTTGTCGGTCGGTGGCGCGGTGCTCACCGTGCAGGCCGTGCAGTCGACGGCGCACGGCACGCTGATGGTGCTGGAGCGGGCCTCGGATGGCGCCCAGGTCAGCCTTCAACTGACGGGCCGGGCGGGGGCTCGGGTGGCTGGCAGCGTGGGGACCGCCGTGGTGTGCAGCGTGATCGGCACCGGCGTCCTGCTGTCGGTGGCCGGTGAACTGTTGGCCTTCGTGCCGAATGCGCTGGGTCGTGCCCTGCTGCATGACGAGCGTGTGTTGTGAAGGGGGTGGTCATGCTGCTGCACCTGAAGATCGCCCGCTGCTGGATCGCCGCCAGCCTGGCCTGCATGATGAACATCGCGCCGGCCCAGGCCGGGCAGGACTGCCAGGACCGGGGCCCGACCGTCGCCACGGTCACCCAGGGCATGGCGCTGGCCGCCCGTGTGGCCCGAGCGCTCGACGCGAGTGGCGCCCGGGTGGTGGTTCTGGGGCGCGCCGGGCAGGACCTCAGTGCCTATGGCCTGCGCTATTCACACCTGGGTTGGGCCTATCAAAGTGCCGATGGTGCATGGCGTGTGCTGCACAAGCTCAACACCTGCGGCACGGCCCGTTCGTTGGTCATGCGCCAGGGGCTGGGCGAGTTCTTTCTGGATGGCTTGTGGCGCTACGAAGCTGTCTGGGCTGTGCCCAGCCCGCAGGTTCAGGCCGCCCTGCTGCCTGGGCTTCAGAACCCGCAGCGCACGGCCTGGCTGCACGAACCGGCCTACAGCCTGGTCAGCTATGCCTGGGGGCAGCGGTACCAGCAAAGCAACCAGTGGGCGATTGAATTTCTGGCCGCGGCCATGGCCCCCGAGGTGCATGACCGAGCCCAAGCCCAGGCCTGGCTGCGTTTGCAAGGTTATCAGCCCACGGTCTTGCGTCTGGGACCGTTGACCCGGCTGGGGGCGCGGGTCTCGCGGGCCCAGGTGGCTTTCGATGACCATCCCCCCGATCAGCGCTTCAGCGACCGCATCGTGACCGTCACAGTGGACTCGGTGCTGGCCTGGCTGCCGCGTGCCGGCCTGGCGGGTGACCCGCAGCGGGAAACCCTGCCTTGAGGGCCAGCCTCGGACCTGTTGCTGCGATCAGAATTCAAGGTGTCAAAAGGGAGTTCCGTCATGTCTCAATCGCTTCGTCTTTCCGAAAAATGGTTTCGCCGTGGCCTGTGGGGGGTGGCGCTGGTCTTTGCCGGCTTTCTGACCGGCCTGGGCAGTGCCATCGTCGATGACCTGCCCAAGGTCGAACGGCACGTTCAGGTTGCTGATTTCATGGACCGCACGGCCACCACCCGGGCGCGCGACCAGCTAAAGCAGGCCCGTCAGGCGCGTGAGGACGCCGCCCAGGCCCTGGAGCAGGCGCGCCTGGCTCACTCGCGCGCCCAGGCCGACAACCAGGCCGCACGCGAAACCTTCAACAACTGGTTGTCCACGCGCCATGCCACAGCCCGACCCGAGCAAGACCCGCAACTGGTGCAGCGCACCCAGGAGCTCGACGGGCTCAAGCAGCGCGAGCGCGAGGCCTTGGCCGTGGTAGAGACGCAGCAGCAGGCCGAACTTGACGCTCGCCAGCACGAGAGCCAGGCCCAGCAGCAACTCAGCGAGCTGGAGCGGGATGCCCAGTCTGGCTGGCAGGCCGCCAGCCGGCAGCAGGAGCTGCGCGTGTTCCTTTACCGCCTGGCGCTCACCCTGCCTTTGCTGGTGTTGGCGGGCTGGTTGTTCGTGAAGCAGCGCCAAAGCAGCGCGTGGCCCTTTGTGTGGGGCTTCATCGGCTTCGCCTTGGTCGCGTTCTTTGTGGAACTGGTGCCCTACCTGCCCAGTTACGGCGGCTATGTGCGCTATGGCGTGGGCATCGTGGTGACGGTGCTGGTGGGGCGTTACGCCATCCTGGCGCTGAACCGTTACCTGGCCGCGCAGCAGGCGGCCGAGGCCGAACCCGATCAGCGACGACGCGATACCCTGGACTACGACCAGGCCTTGCGCCGCCTGGCCAAAAGCGTGTGCCCGGGCTGCGAGCGACCCGTCGATCTGAAGCTGCCGGGCCTGGACTTCTGTCCCCATTGCGGCATCGGCTTGCACGACCATTGCGGCCAGTGTCACACCCGCAAAAACGCCTGGGTGCGCTATTGCATCAGTTGTGGTGCGCCGGCACGGCCACCGCAGCCTTCGCCCTGAGATCGGCCTGCGGAGGGTGCCGATCCGATCCGGCTTTTGCTCAGGCCGCCAGGGTGCGATGCGCCACCGGGGTCTCGGGCACCGGGTAGCCCGCGGCACCAAAGGTGGCCACCACGGCCTTGTGGGTGTCGAAATACACCTGCCAGTAGTGGTCGGTGTGGGTGTAGGGGCGCACACAGAGCAAGGGGCCCTCAGGGGTGAACTGCAGGATCTCGACATCGGGGGCAGGCGTGGCTGCCACGTTGGGGATGCTGCTCACGGCGGCCTTCAGGCGGTTGATGGCGTCTTGCACGTCCACCCCGTTGGCCACTTTGGCCACGCAGTCCACCCGCCGCACCGGCAGCGTGCTGAAGTTCTGGATGGTGTCCGAGAACACCTTGTTGTTGCCCACGATCGTGACCACGTTGTCGGGGGTGACGATGGTGGTGCCGAACAAGCCCAGTTCGCGCACGGTGCCGGTCACGCCGCCCGCGCTGACGAAATCACCCACCTTGTAAGGTCGCAGCACCTGCAGGAACACGCCGGCCGCAAAGTGCGTCAGCAAGCCGCCCCAGGCGGTGCCGATGGCCAGGCCCGCGCCAGCCAGCAGGGCTGCAAACGAGGTGGTGCTGACGCCGAAGATGTCCAGGATGGCCATCACCAGCACGATGTTCAGCAACACCGTGAGGATGGATTTCAGGTACTCGGCGAGGGTTGCGTCCACTTTGCTGCCCCGGGCCAGCACCGTGCCCAGCAGGCGCACCACCAGGCCAATCAGCCAGCGGCCGACGATCCAGGCCGCGATGGCCCCCAGTACCTTGAGGCCAAAATCGGCCCCCTGTGTGTTCAAGAAATGCCAGATGGCTTCTGTGTTCATGTTGGCGAACCTCCTGCGCGCAGCTTACTTTTTGTAGCGTTTCTGGAGCGCGTCTGGGCTTCGCGAAAGTGCCTGGAACCGTCAAAAGTTGGCAGATAAGCAAGGGTTGCTTGCATTTGAGCGACGAAGGCGCGGACCTGGCACCGGTCTGGCCTCGGAAGCCACCGCGAATCATCCCTCGCGCACACGCAGGGGTTTTTCAGGGACCGGGTAGCCTGCGTCGACCATGGCGCCCAGCACCACACGATGGGTGTCGTAAAACACCTGCCAGTAATGGTCGGTGTGGGTGAAGGGGCGCACGTTCAACACCGGGCCTTCGGCGCTGAATTCGGCGATGCCGATCTCGGGCGGCGGTTCGGTGCAGACATGGGGCACGGTCGTCAGCGCGGTACGGATGCGGGCCATGGCCTCGTCCGCGTCGACGCCATGGGCCAGCTTGAGCTGGCAGTCCACCCGGCGTGCCGGCAGCGCACTGTAGTTGCGGATCACCTCGGAGAACACCTTGTTGTTGCCCACCAGGGTCAGCACCTGGTCGCTGCTGATCAACTGGGTGTTGAACAGTCCCAGTTCGCTCACCCGGCCGGTGATGCCGGCCAGGTTCACGTGGTCGCCGACCCGGTAGGGCCGCAGCACCTGCAGGAACAGGCCGGCGGCAAAGTGGCTCAGCAGGCCGCCCCAGGCTGCTCCGAGGGCCAGGCCGGCACCGGCCAGCAGCGCCGCCAGCGAGGTGGTGCTGATGCCGAAGATGTCGAGGATCAGCACCACCAGCAGGGCGTGCAGCAGACCTTTGCTGATGGAGGTCAGGTACTGGGCCAGGGTGGGGTCCATGTGGCCGCGCAGCAGGGCCAGTCGGATCACGCGCGTGAGCTGGCTGATCAGCCAGCGCCCGGTCACCCAGGTGGTGAGTGCGCCAAGGACCTTCAAGGCCAGCTCCAGGCCTTGGGTGGTCAGAAACTGCCAGACGACTTCGGGGTTCACGGGGCTCTCCTTCCAACTGCGGGCTGGGCAGCATAGGGAGCCTGGGCAGAAGGCTGGTTAGCGCATGACACGGGCGGTAAGCAATTGCTGCTGTCGCCCAGAGCGGGTTCAGACCCCGCGGGCGCGCTCGGTCTTGAAGCGGGCGCGGAAGGCCGTGAACTGGCCCTGGTCCAGCGATTCGCGCACCTCGCGCATCAGGTTCAGGTAGTAGTGCAGGTTGTGCACGGTGGTCAACATGGGGCCCAGCATCTCGCCGCAGCGATCCAGGTGGTGCAGGTAGGCGCGGCTGAAGCCCTCGCGTCCGCCGTCGGCCCAGCTCACGCCCGAGGTCCCGGCGCAGGCATAGCAGGTGCAGGTGGCATCCAGCGGCTGCGGGTCGCTCTTGTGGCGGGCATTGCGCAGCTTCAGGTCGCCATAGCGCGTGAAAATGGTGCCATTGCGTGCGTTGCGGGTCGGCATCACGCAGTCGAACATGTCCACGCCCTGGGCCACGCCCTCGACCAGGTCTTCCGGTGTGCCCACGCCCATCAGGTAGCGCGGCTTGTGGGCCGGCAGGCGGTGCGGGGTGTGGGCCATGATGCGCAGCATCTCGTCCTTGGGTTCGCCCACACTGACGCCGCCCACCGCATAGCCCGGAAAATCCATCTCGACCAGGGCCGCCAGCGACTCTTCGCGCAGGTTCTCGAACATGCCGCCCTGCACGATGCCGAACAGGGCGTTGGGGTTTTCCAGCCGGGCAAATTCGGTCTTGCAACGCTGGGCCCAGCGCAGTGACAGCTCCATTGAGCTGCGCGCTTCACGCTCGGTGGTCAGGTGGCCCTTGGTCTCGTAAGGCGTGCATTCATCGAACTGCATCACGATGTCGGAGTTCAGCACGGTCTGGATCTGCATGCTGATCTCAGGCGTGAGAAACAGCTTGTCGCCATTCACCGGGCTGGCGAACTTGACGCCTTCTTCGCTGATCTTGCGCATGGCCCCCAGGCTCCAGACCTGAAACCCACCCGAGTCGGTGAGGATGGGCTTGTTCCACTTCTCGAACTGGTGCAGGCCGCCAAAGCTTTGCATCACATCCAGGCCCGGACGCATCCACAGGTGAAAGGTGTTGCCCAGGATGATCTGCGCGCCCATGTCTTCGAGGCTGCGGGGCATCACGCCCTTGACCGTGCCATAGGTGCCCACGGGCATGAAGATGGGCGTTTGCACCACACCGTGGTTCAGCGTGAGCGTGCCCCGGCGCGCATGGCTGTCGGGGTCGGTGGCGAGGAGGTCGAAATTCAGCATGGCGGGGATTGTAGGAGGGGTGGGGCGCCAGGGGGGGCGCAACGCCTGGCCTCAGGGGCAATTGCTGGGCAGCGCCAGGCGGGGGGCCGGCCCGTCGGGCAGGGGGCGATCGGGCGGCGGCAGCCGCACGCAATAGGTGCCCAGTGGGCCCTGCACCCGTGCCAGCCGGCCACCGTCGCCGCGATCGCTTTCCTGAAGGCTTGTCGTGCCCGGGGCTAGGCTGGGGCCTGGCGCTGCAAAGCGATCCGGAAAGGGGTGCCCGTCGCCGTGCTGCTGTTGCCAGCGGCGCTCGCGTTGCAGGCTGTTGGCCAGGGCCTCCGAACTGAGCCGCAGGGCCTGGGGGCGGGTTTGAGGGGCCGATTCGGGCGTCGGCCGCAGGGGCTCGGTGCTGGCTGGCGTCAGGGTCGCCATTGAAGAAAGCGTTTCGGTCCGCTCTGCGGTCGGCGGTGAGGGCGTGATCGTTACCGTGGCGGGCGGCCCATGCGCCGTCGTGCGGCTCGCCCGGCTTGATTTGTTCAAGGGGGCTGGTGGTGACGCCGCGGGTGCTTCGGCAAACCATCGTGCCTGCATCACGATGGGGGCGGCCTGTGGCAGCGCGGGGGCAGGGTCCGAGGGGCCCTGCCACGCCAGGAGCAGCAGCCCATGCAGCAAGACGGCCAGGCCGACGGCCCAGGCGGTCTGGCGCGATGGCCGGTGTTCAGTCGCTCGCGGCATCCGCCTCGGTGCGTTCCTCTGAGCCCGGCGACCAGGCCAGCAGATCACCCGGCTGGCAGGCCAGGTAGTCGCAGATGGCGGCCAGGGTGTCGAAGCGCACGCCCTTGACCTTGCCGCTTTTGAGCAGGGACAGGTTGGCCTCGGTGATGCCGATGTGGGCGGCCAGGTCGCGTGACTTCACCTTGCGACGCACCAGCATTTCGTCCAGTTTGACCAGGATGGGCATGGGCTGTACCCGTCTCAGACGAAGGCTTCGGTTTCGGCCTTGAGCCGCTGGCCCTCGGCCATGACCTGGGACAGCAGGCGCATCAGCAGCCCCAGGATCAGCAGGCTGATCTCGAAGGAGCCCAGTGAGACCGTCACGATGCCGCCGTGCTGCCCCGAGGCCAGCCACGACAGCAAGGCCGTGACCCCTGCGCCGTAAAGCACGCTGAGCACCGCCATGGCCATCAGGCCCTGGCCCAACTGCCTGAAGCCGCACACCACCTGAGCCGAGAACACCTGGCCGTCGATGAAGGCGGCGCAGATGCGGCGCAGGCTCAGAAGGCTGAGGGCCAGGGCCGCCAGCGGCAGGCACTCGAGGCCCAGCCCGGCCAACTGCCAGGGCCAGCTCAGGCTGGAGGGCGGCTTCAAGCCTGCCAACTGGGCCTGCAAAGGCAGCAAAAGGCTGTGCCAAGGGCTGTCGCCACCTTGACCCAGGCCGATCCAGCGGGCCACGGAAAACCCGAGTCCCAGCAGACCACAGGCCCAGGTCAGGCCGTTGAGCAGGCGCGAGAGGCGTTGGAAGGCCGGGGATTGGAGCGTGTTGTTCATGGGGTGTAGACAGGCATTAATTTCTGTAAAACAATAATATTTTGTTGATTTGCAGAAATTTAGTCAAACCCTGAGAGGTATGCTTATGTCTTTTGTGCGTCTTTGTGTGCCGCTTGGGCGGGCTTTTTCAGTGGCCTTGCTGGTGCTGGGGTTGGCCGGCTGCGGCAGCGTGCCCTTGGCCTCGTTGTGGAAGTTGCGGGCCTTGCAGCTGGAGGAACTGGACCCTGGCGCCGTGCGTGCGGCCCTGGTGGCGCCTGCGTCCTTGCGCCTGAGCCCGCTTTCCATGACCCTGGACGTGACGGTGGCCCGCGAGCTGCCCCCCGTGAACGGGCAGGCCGCCTGGGAGACGCTGGAGGAGAAGCTGCCGCTCGAAGAGTTGCGGGGCGCGGCCGAACTCAGTCCCTTGGCGGGCGAGGTGGGCCCAGGGCTGCAGTTGCATGTCTGGCGCATCGCACCGACCAGCCTGGCCCGCCTGCAGGCCTTGCGCAGCCGGGCCCTGGGCTGGAAAGGCAGTGAGGGCAAGCGCCGGCTCGGCCTGGGCCTGGCCTTTGAGGGCTGTCAGCCGCCGGGGGCGTCGCGCAGCCTGCGGGTGAGCACGCTGCTGCGCTTCCAGGCCCAGGGCGAGTACATCGCCGTGCTGCGCGATGCCGACCTGAGCACCCTGCTGCCGAAGGAGGAGCAGGCCCGGCGCTTCCCGAGCTGTGCCCCGTGATCAGTCGGGCTGGCGCTCCAGCAGCATCGCATCCCCATAGCTGAAGAAGCGGTACCGCTGGTCGATGGCGTGGCGGTACAGGGCCATGATGCGTTCGTAGCCGGCCAAGGCGCTGACCAGCATCATCAGCGTGCTCTTGGGCAGGTGGAAGTTGGTGATCAGCACATCGACCACCTTGAAGGCAAAGCCGGGCGTGATGAAGATCTGCGTGTCGCCCGAGGTCTGGCCCGACTGGGCCCAGGATTCGAGGGTGCGCACGGTGGTGGTGCCCACGGCGACCACGCGGCCGCCGCGCTGGCGGCAGCGCTCCAGGGCGGCCAGGGTCTCGAGCGGCACCTGGTACCACTCGCGGTGCATCTTGTGTTCGGCCAGGTTCTCGGTCTTCACGGGCTGGAAGGTGCCGGCGCCCACATGCAGGGTGACGCTGGCGCGCTCAATGCCGCGCGCGGCCAACCGGGCCAGCAGGGGCTCGTCAAAGTGCAGGGCGGCCGTCGGGGCGGCCACCGCACCGGGGTGGCGGGCGAACACGGTCTGGTAGCGCTGCTCGTCCTCGGCCGAGTCGCCGTGCTCGATGTAGGGCGGCAGGGGCACATGGCCGTGGGCGGCCATCAGGGCATGGGGCTCGCCGCTGAAGCGAAAGCGGAACAACGCGCCGTCCTCATCCGGCCAGCGGCCCAGCAAGGTGGCGCTGAAGCCGCCGACCATCTCCAGCGTGCTGCCCACGGGCGGCTTTTTGCTGACCTTCATGTGGGCCACCACCTCGTGGTCTTGCAGCACGCGCTCAACCAGCAATTCGACCTTGCCGCCGGTGGATTTCTCGCCGAACAGGCGGGCCTTGATCACCTGGGTGTCGTTGAACACCAGCAAGTCGCCCGCGCGCAGCAGATCAGGAAGTTCTTTGAAGATGCGGTCGATGGGCGAGGGGCCGGTGCCATCGAGCAGGCGGGAGGCGCTGCGCTCGGCAGCGGGGTGTTGGGCGATCAGTTCAGGTGGCAGCTCGAAGTCGAAATCAGCCAGGGTGAACGGACGGGATGCGGGATGAAGCGTCATGGTGCTTGAGGGCCTGACAGGCCCGTGCCAAGGTGGAAAAGGCGGAGATTTTCTCACGGGGTGGACGCACAGCTTGAAAGACTGGGTAAAAATACAGTCATGGCCCCCAAGCCCTCCGCCCCACTGCCGTCACCAGCCAAGCCTGCCAAGGCGGATCCAGCCGCTCCGGCCGGGCGTGAACTCTCGCCGCCGCAAAAAGCCCTGCTCAAGATGGGGCTGCGCCGTGACATCGACCTGGCCCTGCACCTGCCGCTGCGCTACGAGGACGAGACCCGCATCACCTTGCTGCGCAACGCCCGCGATGGCGACACGGTGCAGATCGAGGTCACGGTGGTGAAAAGCGAGATCACCATGCGCCCGCGCCGCCAGTTGGTGGTGACGGTGGAGGATGAGAGCGGCAGTTGCGAACTGCGGTTTTTCAGTTTCTACCCTTCGCACCAGAAGACGCTGGCGGCGGGTGCGCTGTTGCGCGTGCGGGGCGAGATCAAGGGCGGCTTCTGGGGGCGGCAGATGCTGCACCCTGCGTTTCGCCTGGCCGGGGGTGAACTTCCCACGGCGCTGACGCCGATCTACCCCACGGTGGCCCAGTTGCCACAGCCCTACCTGCGCCGTGCCGTGCAGTCGGGTCTGATGCGCGCCGACCTCAGCGAGACCATCCCGCCCGAGGTGCTGCAGGGCATCGATTTTCTGCGCCTGTCGGATCTGCGTTCAGCCCTGTCCTTTCTGCACCACCCCACACCGGATGTGTCGCTGGCCGCGCTGGAGGACCACAGCCACCCGGCCTGGCAGCGCCTGAAGGCCGAAGAGTTGCTGGCGCAACAGCTGTCGCAGCTTGAATCCAAGCGCGAGCGGGCGCGTCTGCGCGCCCCGGCGCTGCAGCCCCGGCACCAGCGAGGTGTGCTGTCCTTGCACGAGCAGTTGCTGTCGGTGCTGCCTTTTGCGCTGACGGCCGCGCAGCGCCGGGTGTGTGAGGAAATCGCCCACGATCTGGCGCGTGGCGTGCCCATGCACCGGCTGCTGCAAGGCGACGTGGGCTCAGGCAAGACGGTGGTGGCGGCGCTGGCGGCCGCGATCTGCATCGACGCCGGCTGGCAATGCGCCTTGATGGCCCCGACCGAAATCTTGGCCGAGCAACACTTCGGCAAGCTGGTCGGCTGGCTCGAGCCCCTGCTGGCGCCCCTGGGCAAAAAGGTGGCCTGGCTGGCGGGCGCCCAGAAAAAGAAAGAGCGGGGCGCGGCCCTGGCCCTGGTCGAAAGCGGCGAGGCCGCCCTGGTGGTGGGCACGCACGCGGTGATCCAGGATCAGGTCAAGTTCAAGAACCTGGCCCTGGCCCTGATCGACGAGCAACACCGCTTCGGCGTGGCCCAGCGCCTGGCCCTGCGCAGCAAGCTCGATGACGGCAGCGGGCGTGAGCCGCACCTGTTGATGATGAGTGCGACACCCATCCCGCGCACCCTGGCCATGAGCTATTACGCCGATCTGGATGTGTCCACCATCGACGAACTGCCACCGGGGCGCACCCCCATCGTGACCAAGCTGGTTTCCGACAGCCGGCGCGATGAGGTGGTTGCCCGCATTGCCGATCAAATTGCTCAAGGGCGCCAGGTCTATTGGGTTTGCCCGTTGATCGAAGAGAGCGAGGCCCTGGACCTGAGCAACGCCACGGCCACCCATGCCGACCTCAGCGATGCCTTGCCCGGCGTGATGGTGGGGCTGCTGCACTCGCGCATGCCCACGGCCGAGAAGAAGGCGGTGATGGAACTCTTCACCAGCGGCCAGATGGGCGTGCTGGTCAGCACCACCGTGATCGAGGTGGGGGTGGATGTGCCCAATGCCTCGCTGATGGTGATTGAGCACGCCGAGCGCTTCGGCCTGAGCCAGTTGCACCAGTTGCGTGGCCGGGTGGGGCGCGGCGCGGCGGCATCGGCCTGTGTGTTGCTGTATGCCACCAACGAGAGCGGGCGCCTGGGCGAAACGGCCCGCGAGCGCCTGCGCGCGATGGCCGAGACCGGCGACGGCTTTGAGATTGCCCGGCGCGACCTGGAGATCCGGGGGCCGGGGGAGTTCCTGGGCGCGCGTCAATCGGGGGCGCCGCTGTTGCGTTTTGCCGATCTGGCCACCGACACGGTGCTGCTGGACTGGGCCCGGGAGGCCGCGCCGCTGATGCTGGACCGTTACCCTGAAAAGGCCCAGACGCACGTGAGCCGCTGGTTGGGAGGAAAATCGGAGTTCCTCAAAGCCTGAGGACTGGCCGGGCCCCTTCGGACCCGGCGTGCAGCGAAGACCTTCATGACCCTGACTGAACTCAAATACATCGTGGCCGTGGCGCGCGAAAAGCACTTTGGCAAAGCGGCCGAGGCCTGCTTTGTCTCGCAGCCCACCTTGTCGGTGGCGATCCGCAAGCTCGAAGACGAGCTGGAGGTGAAACTGTTCGAGCGCAGCGCCAACGAGGTCAGTGTCACCCCGCTGGGTGAAGAGATCGTGCGCCAGGCGCAGAGCGTGCTGGAGCAGGCCGCCGCGATCAAGGAAATCGCCAAGCGTGGCAAAGACCCTTTGGCCGGCGCCTTGAAGCTCGGGGTGATCTACACCATCGGCCCCTACCTGCTGCCCGATCTGGTGCGCCAAGCCATCTCGCGCACGCCTCAGATGCCCCTGATGCTGCAGGAGAACTTCACCGTCAAGTTGTTGGAGATGCTGCGCACCGGCGAGATCGACTGCGCCATCATGGCCGAGCCCTTTCCGGACACCGGCCTGGCGCTGGCGCCGCTGTACGACGAGCCCTTCATGGCCGCAGTGCCCAGCACCCATGCGCTGGCTGCGCGCAAGAGCATCACAGCCGAGGAGATGAAGAGCGAGACCATGCTGCTGCTGGGCAACGGCCATTGCTTCCGTGACCATGTGCTGGAGGTGTGCCCCGAGTTCGCCCGTTTTTCAAGCAATGCCGAGGGCATCCGCAAGAGCTTCGAGGGCTCCTCGCTGGAAACCATCAAACACATGGTGGCCGCCGGCATGGGCGTGACCCTGGTGCCTCGCCTGAGCGTGCCCAAGGACGCCCTGGCCCCGCGCACGCGCCGGCGCAAGAGTGACGACGAGGCCCACGTGGTGTACCTGCCCTTTGAAGGCGATGTCCCCTACCGCCGCGTGGTGCTGGCCTGGCGCCGCAGCTTCACCCGTTACGAGGCGATTGCCGCCCTGCGCAACTCGATCTACGCCTGCGAGTTGCCCGGCGTCAAACGCCTGTCGTGATGCCTTGAGCGTTCGTCCTACGTGTACGACCTTCTGGCGCCGTTACATTGAATCCTCTGATTACAAATGGCTTGCCGTCCATCCCCCTGAGCATGGCGGTCCAAGCCCTTGTGGATGGTTTGTTTTTCAACACTGAAGGAGTGACCCCATGGCCAAAGCCCCCCGCAGCACCCCCAAGTCGGTGCCCGCGATCAACATCGGCATCAGTGACAAGGACCGAGCCGCCATTGCGAAGGGCCTGTCGCGCCTGCTGGCCGACACCTACACCCTGTACCTGACCACGCACAACTTCCATTGGAACGTGACCGGGCCGATGTTCAACACCCTGCACACCATGTTCATGGTGCAGTACACCGAACTGTGGAATGCGGTGGACCCGATTGCCGAGCGCATCCGCTCGCTGGGCCATGTGGCGCCAGGCTCGTACGCTGATTTTGGCAAGCTGGCCACCGTGCCCGACGCCCCGGGCACCCCGCCCAAGGCGCTGGAGATGGTGCGCATCCTGGTCACCGGCCACGAAGCAGTGGCGCGCACGGCGCGCGAGCTGTTCCCCTTGGCCGACAAGGCCAGCGATGAACCTACGTCCGACCTGCTGACCCAGCGCCTGACGGTGCATGAGCAGACCGCCTGGATGCTGCGCTCGCTGCTCGAAGAGTGATTTCGCGGTTCTGAACGGTTCCAGGTGGATCCGGCCCGGGGCGGCTTGCTGCGAAAATCGCCACCGCCCTTCTTTGACCGAGTCCGCCCGCGATGACCGCCTCCGCCCCCCCTTCTTCTCCCAAACCGACTCCCGCTTCGTCTTCGAGCCGACTGGCGCTTTACCTCAGCCTGATCCGCTGGGACAGGCCGGCCGGCTGGCTGTTGCTGCTGTGGCCCACGCTGAGTGCGCTGTGGGTGGCCAAGGGCGGCTTCCCGGGCTGGCACCTGCTGCTGGTGTTCACGCTGGGCACCATCTTGATGCGCAGTGCCGGGTGCTGTGTGAACGACGTGGCCGACCGCGGCTTTGACCGCCATGTGAAGCGCACGGCCAACCGGCCTGTCACCTCGGGGGCCGTCTCGGTGCGCGAGGCCCTGGTGGTAGGGGCCGTGTTGGCCTTGGTGGCCTTTGGCTTGGTGCTGACCACCAACGGGCCCACCATCCTGTGGTCTTTCGGTGCTTTGGCGGTCACCTTGTTCTACCCGTTTGCCAAACGCCTGGTGTCCATGCCGCAGGCCGTTCTGGGGGTGGCCTTCAGTTTTGGCATTCCGATGGCCTTCACGGCACAGGATGTGCCTTTGTCGCCACTGGTGGGCTGGTTGGTGCTCAGCAACCTGCTGTGGGTGCTGGCTTATGACACTGAATACGCCATGGTGGACCGCGACGATGACTTGAAGATCGGCATGAAGACTTCGGCCATCACGCTGGGCCGCTGGGATGTGCTGGCCGTCACCGCCTTTTATGTGCTGAGCCTGCTGATTTGGGGGCTGGTGTTGCAAGGGCGCGTGCCGGCGGTCTTTTTGGGTGGGGGGCTGCTGGTGGCCCTGGCCCAGGTTGGCTGGCATGTGGGCCTGATCCGGCACCGAAGCCGGGACGGCTGCTTCAAGGCCTTTCGCGCCAACCACTGGTTGGGCGCGACCTTGTTTGCCAGCCTGTTGCTGGCCGGCTGGCTGGCCTGAATGAAAAGGCCCGCTCGGGGCGGGCCTGTTCGATGCAGAGCGCTTAGGCCCTCAGAAGGTGTGAGCCTTGGCCTTGTGCGCGCTCTTGGCGTGCTTGGCATGCTTGCTCTTGGCCTTCTTGCCGTGTTTGCCGGCTTTTTTGGCATGTTTGCCCGAGGCCTTGGCGCTGTGCGGCGTCTTGGCGGCGGCTTCGGTGCTGGTCAGGGCCAGGGGCATGACCACCAGGGCGGCCGAGAGAATCGCGGTAAGCAGTTTTTTCATGTTGTGTCTTGGTTGGTTGAGGGTTGGCCGCCACGGCACCGTGCCGTATGGCTGCTGGCGCCTTGACGGGGGTATTTTCGCTGAAGTTGGACCGTCGCCAGGTTCAGGCCGCGCCGAATTCATCGCCCAGCTCCTGGGCGCGGGCGCGTGCCTTTTCCATGGCTTGCATGAAATGGGCCTTGACCTGGCTTTCTTCCAGCGAGCACAGGGCGGCGTAGGTGGTGCCCCCCTTGGAGGTGACGCGCTGGCGCAGCACCTCGGGCGGCTCGGTGGAGGCCCGGGCCAGTTCGGCCGCCCCCACAAAGGTGCCGATCGACAGCTTGAGGGCCTGGGCTTCGGTCAGCCCCATCTGGGCGCCTGCCGCCGCCATCGCCTCGATGAAATAGAACACATAGGCCGGGCCCGAGCCCGACAGGGCGGTGACCGCGTCGAGGTGGCTTTCTTCACTCACCCACAGCGAGTCGCCGGTGGTCTGGATCACCTGCTCGACCAGACTGCGGTCGGTCGGGGTGACCGCGGCGCGGGCAAACAGGCCGGTCATGCCTTTGCCCACCAGGGCGGGCGTGTTGGGCATGCAGCGCACCACGCGCTCGGTGCCGGTCCATTGGGCAATGCTGTCGCTGCGGATGCCGGCGGCCACGCTCAGGTGCAGGGCCTGGGTGGTGTGGGCACGCACCGCCAGGGCCGCGTCGCGGAAGGTTTGCGGCTTGACGGCCCAGACCACCAGGGCCGCTGGCGCCAGGCGGGCATCGGCGGTCTCGAAGGCCTGGATGCCGAAATCACGGGCCAGGCGCTCGCGGGCCTCGGCAAAGGGCTCGACGACCAGGATGTCCGAGGCCTGACGCCCCTGCTTGAGCAGGCCGCCAATGATGGCGCTGGCCATGTTGCCGCCGCCGATGAATGCGATTTGGGAGGTCATGAGGGTGCGTCCTGGTATTCGAAAGCTAGAAATTGGGTGATCTGGATCGGGCTGAAATTGTCGTCGCTCAGCACCACCAGGCTGCGCCGCCCGTTGCTCAGGGTAGGCCCCCAGCACAGGCATTCGCTGTTGTCCAGCCGGCTGATGCCGAGGCTGGCAAAGTCAGCGACCAGGGTTTTGGGCGCCACCGGCGCACTGGGCGGCAGGGTGCTGAGGTTCAGCACATCAGGCGCCTGGCGGGTGTCGATGCGGTACAGCGCCAGAGAGACTCCCACCCCCGTCATGTAGGCCCGCTCAAGCAGCAGCAGGTGGTGCTCGTCGGCCATGAGGATCTCGCTGATGCCGTTGTCGGCGGGTGCGCCCGGGGGCAGCGGGCTGCGCGGCACGGCATCGGGCTGGTAGGCAATCTGCCGGTCGGCCTGGCCGGTGCGCAGGTCAAAGCGGGTCAGCCGGCAAGGGCCGCCGCGTTGCCCTGCGGAAGGCAGCGGACCGTCCTGCACCAGCGGGGCTTCCATGGATACCCAGGCGTAGCGGCCACTGGGGCTCAGGGCCAGGCCTTCAAACGCGAGGTTGTTGCGCGGGCCGTGGGCATCGTCGGCACCCAGCTTCAGCACGTCGGGCAGGGTGAACTCACGCAGCAGTCGCCCGTCCAGCGACATTTCGCGCAGCGCGGGCGGCAGGCCGCGGTTGACATCGCCTTCGCTGGTCCAGAGCAGGGTGCCGGTCTCAGGCCGGAATCGGATCGACTCGGGATCGGGGATCTCGGGTCGGCTGGCATCAGCCTGTTTGCGGTTGGGGTAAGTGCGGCCCTGGGCGTCGCGCAGCAGGGTCACGTTCTGGACGGCCAGGCCGGTGATGCCAGCTTCGGACACCTTCATGGCGAGGGTGTAGAAGCGCGCCGGGTGGCGGTCGGAGCGGTCGTCGCTCAGGGCATACCAATGACCGCTGACCGGATCGCGGTCGAGGCCGGACAGGCCTCCCACCGTGGTGTCTTCAAATTTCAGGTGGTAGGGCAGACGCTCTTCGCCCAGCAGGCGCAACTGCGGCCGCAGCCCGGCGTTGCCGGGGCGCAGGCCCAACGGGGTGCAGCCTGGCAGGGCACTGGCCAGCAGAGGGGCAGCGCCCCATTTCAGCCATTGGCGGCGGGACAGTCCCCGGGCGCCCGGAAGGGAGGTGTTACTGGGAAATTTCACGGGCCGAAGTCTAGGCGCTTTTTAAAACGCCTAGCCTGCGGTGGGTGCTGCATCACAGATTTTCAGGTCGCAGTCGCCTGGCGCACGGCTCGTTCCCAGTGGGCGATGCGTTCGGTGGCCTGGTCGCGCGCCATTTGCGGCACGAAGGTGCGTTCGGCGCGCCATTGTTGGCTGAGTTCGTCCAGCCCGGCGTAAAGGCCCGAGCCCAGCCCGGCCAGGTAGGCCGCGCCCAGGGCCGTGGTTTCGATCACGGCGGGCCGAACCACGGGGATGCCCAGCAGATCGGCCTGCATCTGCATCAGCAGGTCGTTGACGCAAGCGCCGCCGTCCACGCGCAGTTCGGTGACCGGGCTGCCACCGGCGGCCACGGCGTCGCGGCTCATGGCCTCAAGCAGGGCGGTGCTCTGGAAGGCAATGCTCTCCAGCGCGGCGCGGGCAATGTGGGCCAGGGTGGTGCCACGGGTGATGCCGGTGATGGTGCCGCGCGCCTCGGGGTTCCAATACGGGGCGCCCAGACCGGTGAAGGCGGGCACCATCATCACACCGCCGGCGTCAGGCACGCTCTGGGCCAGTTGCTGCACTTCGCTGCTGGACTGGATGGCGTTGAGTCCGTCACGCAGCCACTGCACCACGGCGCCGCCCACGAACACGCTGCCCTCGATGGCGAACTCGGCACGTGGGCTGGCCTGGGCGGCACTGGTGGTCAACAGCCCATTTTGGGAGGTCTGGAAGCGCTCGCCGGTGTGCATGAGCATGAAGCAGCCCGTGCCATAGGTGTTCTTGGCCATGCCGGGGTGGAAACAGGCCTGCCCGAACAAGGCACTTTGCTGGTCACCCGCCACCCCATTGATGCGGATGGCCTGGCCCAGCAGATCGGGGCGCACCAGGCCGAAGTCGGCGTTGGAGGGGCGCACCTCGGGCAGCAGTTGGCGCGGGATGCCGAGCAGGGCCAGCAAGTCGTCGTCCCACTGATTGGTGCGGATGTTGAACAGCATGGTGCGCGAGGCATTGCTGACGTCGGTGACGTGCACGGCGCCGCCAGTGAGTTGCCACATCAGCCAGCTGTCGACGGTGCCGAAGGCCAGTTCGCCGGCCTCGGCCTGGGCCCGCGCGCCGGGCACGTTGTTCAGGATCCATTGCAGCTTGGTGCCCGAAAAATAGGCATCCACCAACAGGCCGGCGCGCTGCTGGATGAGGTCCGAATGGCCTTGTTCGCGCAATTGGGCGCAAGCTGGTTCGGCTCGGCGGTCTTGCCAGACGATGGCGTTGTGGATGGGCTGGCCGGTCTTGCGGTTCCAGACCACGGTGGTTTCGCGCTGGTTGGTGATGCCCAGGGCATGGATGTCACTCGCCTTGAGGCCGGCCTTCTGCAGCACGGCGCGAGCGGTGTCGAGCTGGGTCTGCCAGATCAGCATGGGGTCATGCTCAACCCAGCCGGGTTGAGGGTAGATCTGGGGCAGCTCTTGCTGGGCCTGGGCCACCACATGGCCAAGGGCGTCAAAAACAATGCTGCGTGAGCTGGAGGTGCCCTGGTCGAGGGCCAAGAGGTAGGTCATGTCGGGGTCCTGGAGATCCGGTCGGGCTGGGCGTTCAGGTCAGGCAGACGTCCAGGCGCACGCCGGCGTCTTCCAGCAATTGGGGGAAGGGGGCGGGGGGGGAGGCGTCGGTGAACAGGCGGTCGATCTGCGACAGGGTGGCGGCCTCGACCATGGCGGGGCGATTGAACTTGCTGGCATCGGCTGCCAGCCAGACCTCGCGTGCGTGTTCGATGATGGTCTGGGCGACTTTCACCTCCCTGTAATCGTAGTCACGCAATGATCCGTCGGACTCGATGCCGGAGATGCCGATGATGGCCAGGTCGACCTTGAATTGCCGGATGAAATCGACCGCTGCCTCACCCACGATGCCGCGGTCGCGGGGGCGCACCACACCGCCAGCCACGATCACTTCGAAGCTGGGGTTGCGGCACAGGATGGTGGCCACGTTGAGGTTGTTGGTGATCACCCTCAGGCCCTGGTGCTGCAGCAAGGCCTCGGCAATCGCCTCGGTGGTGGTGCCGATGTTGAGGATCAGTGAGCAGTCATCGGGCACCTGCTGGGCCACGGCGCGCGCAATGCGGGCCTTGCCCTCGGCGTGCAGCCCCTGGCGTTGCGGGTGGGCGATGTTTTCAGTGGTGGAGCTGGGAACGCGCACGCCGCCATGGAAGCGGCGCAGGGCGCCACTCTCGGCCACTTTTTGCACGTCGCGCCGCACGGTCTGCAGGGTGACTGACAGCTGTTCGGCCAGTTCTTCCACCGTGGCCGAGCCGCGCTCGCGGACCACTTCAATGAGTTTGAGTTGTCTGGGGTTGAAGTTCACGGTTCGCAGTCTGGCAGGGTTCGAGGCAGCGACTTTAAATGGAAAAAAAAGGAACGCGTTAGGGGAAAACCAGAATCAAAAACGAAAAAAAAGGAACAATAATCGAAAAGTTGCGAACATTCGAAGCCCCTGCCAGCGCGCAACAACTGGTGGCGGGACCCGAGACAAACAAGTGGAAAGGTTGCGTGATGCAGCTTGAATTGGAAGGCATCGGCAAGACGATGGGGGCGGAGACTTGGCTCCACCCCATGAATCTGGCCTTGCGAAGCGGCGCTGTGACGGTGCTGCTGGGGGCGACGCAGGCGGGCAAGACCAGCCTGATGCGCATCATGGCGGGGCTGGACACGCCAAGCCAGGGCCGTGTGCTGGTGGATGGCAAAGACGTGACCGGGATGCCGGTGCGTGAGCGCGATGTGTCCATGGTGTACCAGCAGTTCATCAATTACCCGTCGATGACGGTGGCGCGCAACATCGCGTCGCCGCTGCTGTTGCGCAAGGCCCCCAACATCGATCAGCGTGTTCGGGAGCTGGCGACCAAGCTGCACATCGAGATGTTCCTGGAGCGCCTGCCGGCCGAGCTGTCGGGCGGGCAGCAGCAGCGCGTGGCTTTGGCCCGGGCGCTGGCCAAGCAAGCCCCGCTGATGCTGCTGGACGAACCCCTGGTGAACCTGGATTACAAGTTGCGCGAGGAGTTGCGCGAAGAGCTGACCTCACTGTTTGCCAGCGGTGACTCGACCGTGGTGTATGCCACCACCGAGCCCGGCGAGGCTCTGCTGCTGGGGGGCTACACCGCGGTGCTGGATGAGGGTGAACTGCTGCAGTACGGCCCCACGGCCGAGGTGTTCCATCGCCCGCGTTCGCTGCGCGTGGCACGCGCTTTCAGCGACCCGCCGATGAACCTGCTGCAGGCCGATGCCTGCGAAGGGGGCGTGCGCCTGCGCGGCGGGCCGGCGTTGCCGCTGGCCCTGCCAGCATCGGCCGGAGCTGCCCAGATGACGGTGGGTCTGCGCGCCAGTGCGCTGCGGGTGCATGGCCGCCCGGGTGATGTCAGCCTGCCGGGCACGGTGGAGTTGGCCGAGATCTCGGGCTCGGACACCTATGTTCATGTGCACACGCTGGTGGGTGAACTGGTGGCGCAACTGACCGGGGTGCATTACTTCGAGCTGGGGGCTCCGATCACCTTGTACGTGAGCCCCGCACAGGCCTATGTCTTTGATGCCATCGGTCAACTGGCCCTGGCCCCCGAACGCGCAGGAGGACACTGAGCATGGCCCGCATCGAACTCGATCTGGCGCATGCCTACCGCGCCAACCCGCAGCAGGACAGCGATTACGCGCTGCTGCCGCTCAAAATGACCTTCGACGACGGCGGCGCCTATGCGCTGCTGGGGCCTTCGGGCTGTGGCAAGACCACCATGCTCAACATCATGTCGGGGCTGCTGCAGCCTTCGCATGGCAAGGTGCTGTTCGACGGCCAGGACGTGACCCGCCTGAGCCCGCAGCAACGCAATATTGCGCAGGTGTTCCAGTTCCCGGTGATCTACGACACCATGACAGTGGCCGAGAACCTGGCTTTCCCGCTGCGCAACCGCAAGGTGCCTGAAGCGCAGATCAAGAAACGCGTGGGTGAGATTGCCGAGATGCTGGACATGAGCGGTCAGCTCAACCAGCGCGCTGCCGGACTGGCGGCCGACGCCAAACAGAAGATCTCGCTGGGCCGTGGCCTGGTGCGGCCTGACGTGTCAGCCGTGCTGTTCGATGAGCCACTGACGGTGATCGATCCGCACTTGAAATGGCAGCTGCGCCGCAAGCTCAAGCAGATCCACCACGAGCTCAAGCTGACCCTGATCTATGTGACGCACGACCAGGTCGAGGCCCTGACCTTTGCCGACCAGGTGGTGGTGATGACCCGTGGCCGGGCCGTGCAGGTGGGGCCGGCAGACGCTTTGTTCGAGCGCCCTCAGCACACGTTTGTGGGCCACTTCATCGGTTCGCCCGGCATGAACTTTCTGGCCGCTGACGTGGCTGGTGACAAGCTGGAGCTGGCGGGGCGGCACCTGCCGCTGCCAGTGGGCAAGGCCCTGCCGGATGGGGTGCTGAAACTGGGCATTCGCCCTGAGTACCTGACCCTGGCCAGCGCTGGGACACCCGGGGCCGTGCCGGCGCGGGTGCGCCAGGTGCAGGACGTGGGCACCCACCTGATGCTGAGCGCGGAGGTGCAGGGCACGGTGCTCAAAGCCCGTCTGGGGGTGGAGTGGCTGAAGCTGGCGGTGGGCGATGAGGTCTGGCTGCAGCTGTTGGGGCAGCACACCTGCTTTTACGTGAATGAGGAGCTGGTGTCATGAGCGCCGTGAACAAACCCGTGAACCAGAAGGCCTGGTTCCTGATCTTGCCCGTCATCCTGTGTGTGGCGTTTTCTGCCATCCTGCCCTTGATGACGGTGGTGAACTATTCGGTGCAGGACATCATCTCGCCCGAGCGCCGCGTGTTCGTGGGGACCGAATGGTTTGCTGCCGTGATGCGCGACGAGGAGTTGCATGGCGCGTTGCTGCGTCAATTGCTGTTCTCGTTGTCAGTGCTGCTGGTGGAGCTGCCGCTGGGTGTGCTGCTGGCGCTGTCGATGCCGGCGCAGGGCTGGAAATCATCAGCCGTGCTGGTGGTGGTGGCGCTGTCCTTGCTGATCCCCTGGAACGTGGTGGGCACCATCTGGCAGATCTACTGCCGTGACGACATCGGTTTGCTGGGCCACACGTTGCAGCAGATGGGCATCGAATACAGCTACACCGGCAACTCGACCCATGCCTGGCTGACGGTGCTGGTGATGGATGTCTGGCATTGGACGCCGCTGGTGGCCTTGCTGGGCTATGCCGGCCTGCGCAGCATCCCGGATGCTTACTACCAGGCGGCCCGCATTGATGGGGCCAGCAAGCTGGCGGTGTTCCGCTACATCCAGCTGCCCAAGATGCGTGGCGTGTTGATGATCGCGGTGCTGCTGCGCTTCATGGACAGTTTCATGATCTACACCGAACCCTTTGTGCTGACCGGGGGCGGCCCGGGCAATGCCACGACCTTCCTGAGCCAGTACCTGACACAGAAGGCGGTGGGTCAGTTTGACCTGGGGCCGGCGGCCGCTTTCTCGCTGATTTATTTCCTGATCATCTTGTTGCTCTGCTTCATCCTCTACAACTGGATGCAAAGCGTGGGCACGCAGAACCCGGAGGAGACCGGTCATGCATGAGAACCGCTTCCACAAGCGCTCGCTGTTCCTGCTGGCGTACATCGTGTTTGCCCTGTTGCCCATCTATTGGATGATCAACATGAGCTTCAAGACGAACGAGGAGATCCTGTCGAGCTTCTCGTTCTTCCCGGTTCACTTCACCTCGGCCAACTACGGGCTGATCTTCACCGACGCCTCGTGGTACTCGGGCTACATCAACTCGATGATCTATGTGGCCATCAACACCGTGATCTCGGTGTCCGTGGCCTTGCCGGCAGCGTATGCGTTCTCGCGCTACCGCTTTCTGGGTGACAAGCATGTGTTCTTCTGGCTGTTGACCAACCGCATGACCCCGCCCGCGGTGTTTCTGTTGCCCTTCTTCCAGCTCTACACCACGGTGGGACTGATGGACACGCACATCGCTGTGGCGCTGGCGCACCTCTTGTTCAACGTGCCGCTGGCGGTGTGGATTCTGGAAGGCTTCATGGGCGGCATCCCGCGTGAGATCGACGAGACCGCCTACATCGACGGCTACGGCTTTCCGCGTTTCTTCCTGACCATCTTCCTGCCCCTGATCAAGGCCGGGGTGGGGGTGGCGGCCTTCTTCTGCTTCATGTTCAGTTGGGTGGAGTTGCTGCTGGCGCGCACGCTGACCAGCGTGAACGCCAAGCCCATCGTGGCCACCATGACGCGCACGGTGTCGGCTTCGGGCATGGACTGGGCCACCCTGGCGGCGGCCGGCGTGCTGACCATCGTGCCAGGGGCCATCGTGATCTGGTTTGTTCGTCACTACATCGCGAAGGGTTTCGCGATGGGTCGAGTCTGAGGAGATTGGCATGTTTGAGTGGATGGCCTGGACCTTGCCGGTCGCCGTGTTCTTCAGTTGCATCGTGCTCATGCTGATTGGCATGACGGTGTGGGAAATCCGATCGCCCACGGTCGAGCGCAAAGGCTTTTTGCCGCTGCGCACCACGCGGGGGGATCGTCTGTTCATCGGGTTGCTGTCGGCGGCCTATGTGAACCTGGCCTTTGTCGGCCTGAGTGAAAAGCTGCAGGGGTGGTTGCACCTGGAGGCCGAGCCTTCGGTGTGGATCAGCTTTGTGCTGTCCATGGCCGTGCTGGCCCTGGTCATGCGCAAGGGTTGAGCACCACCCCCACGAATCAAGACAGGCATTCGGCTCGACCATTCCCCGGGGCCGGACGACTTCAACATCAACCGGGGATTTGCATCTGAGGAGACATCTCATGAAATTGCGTTACACGGCGCTTGCGCTGGCAGCGGCCCTGGCCGCCGGGTCATACGCCCACGCGGGAGAGGCTGAGGCGAAGAAATGGGTCGACAACGAGTTCCAGCCTTCGTCGCTTTCCAAGGACAAGCAGTTGGCCGAAATGAAGTGGTTCATGGAGGCCGCCAAGAAGCTGCAGGCCAAGGGCGTCAAGGAAATTTCGGTGGTGTCCGAAACCCTGACCACCCACGAATACGAGTCCAAGACCCTGGCCAAGGCCTTTGAGGAGATCACGGGCATCAAGGTCAAGCATGACCTGATCCAGGAAGGTGACGTGGTCGAGAAGCTGCAGACCTCGATGCAATCGGGCAAGTCGATTTACGACGGCTGGATCAGCGATTCCGACTTGATCGGAACCCACTACCGCTACGGCAAGATCATGAATCTGACCGATTACATGAGCGGCGCTGGCAAAGAGTTCACTGACCCCGATCTGGATCTGAAGGATTTCATCGGGACCAGCTTCACCACGGCGCCGGACGGCAAGCTGTACCAGTTGCCCGACCAGCAGTTTGCCAACCTGTACTGGTTCCGCGCTGACCTGTTTGCTCGCAAGGACCTGCAAGACAAGTTCAAGGCCAAGTACGGCTACGACCTGGGCGTGCCGCAGAACTGGAGCGCCTACGAAGACATCGCCGAGTTCTTCACCAACGACGTGAAGACCATCGACGGCAAGCCAATCTATGGCCACATGGACTACGGCAAGAAGGATCCGTCGCTGGGCTGGCGCTTCACCGATGCCTGGCTGTCGATGGCCGGCACCGCCGACAAGGGCATCCCGAACGGCATGCCGGTGGACGAGTGGGGCATTCGCGTGGCCGACGACAAGTGCACCCCGGTGGGGGCCTCGGTCTCCCGCGGTGGCGCGACCAACTCGCCGGCGGCTGTGTATGCCTTGACCAAGTACATCGATTGGATGAAGAAGTACGCGCCCAAGGAAGCCATGGGCATGACCTTTGGCGAAGCCGGCCCGGTGCCGGCGCAGGGTCAGATCGCACAGCAGATCTTCTGGTACACCGCCTTCACCGCCGACATGACCAAGAAGGGTCTGCCCGTGGTGAATGAGGATGGCTCGCCGAAGTGGCGCATGGCCCCTGGCCCCAATGGTCCCTATTGGAAGCAGGGCATGCAAAACGGCTACCAGGACGTGGGCTCGTGGACCTTCTTCAAGGACCAGGACCCCAACCGCACGGCCGCTGCCTGGCTGTACGCCCAGTTCGTGACCTCGAAGACCGTGTCGGCCAAGAAGTCGGTGGTGGGTCTGACCTTCATCCGCGACAGCGATATCCGTCATGAGTACTTCACCAAGAACGCCGCCAAGTACGGTGGTCTGATCGAGTTCTACCGCAGCCCGGCCCGCGTGGCCTGGACGCCCACCGGAACCAACGTGCCTGACTACCCGAAGCTGGCTCAGCTGTGGTGGAAGAACGTGGCCCAGGCCGTGACGGGTGAAAAGACCCCGCAAGGCGCCATGGACACGCTGGCGGAGGAGATGGACCAGGTGATGGGGCGTCTGGAGCGCGCTGGCATGAGCCATTGCGCCCCCAAGCTGAATGCGAAGAGCGATCCGTCCAAGTGGTTGAGCGACAAGGGTGCTCCGTGGGCCAAGTTGGCCAACGAGAAGCCCAAGGGCGAGACCATCAACTACGACAAGCTGCTGCAGGCCTGGAAGGACGGCAAGGTTCGCTGAGACCCGCACAGCGAACAGGTTCCGGCGGGGTGCTTGACATCCCGCCGGTTTGATATTCCAACAGGGCACCCGGGAGGCCCTGAAGCAATGGCGGCGCCGGTGGCACCAGGTGCACCGGCCCGCCCCAAGATCATGAGCGAAACTGCACTGCCCCAAGCGACTGACCGAGCCCGGCTGATCGAGCGATTGGCCGAGTCACGCACCTACGACCTGGCGGTCATCGGCGGTGGGGCGACAGGGCTGGGGGTGGCGCTTGATGCCGCACTGAGAGGGTTGAGCGTCGTGCTGGTCGAGTCGCACGACTTTGCACAGGGCACTTCGTCACGGGCGACCAAGCTGGTGCACGGCGGGGTTCGTTACCTGGCCCAGGGCAATGTGTCGCTGGTGCGTGAGGCCCTGCATGAGCGCACGACCTTGCTGCACAACGCGCCACACCTGGCGCAGCCCTTGCCCTTTGTGATGCCGTCCTACCACTGGTGGGAATCGCCCTTCTATGGCATCGGGCTCAAGATGTATGACGCCCTGGCAGGCAAGGCCGGCCTGGGTGCCACCGAATTTCTGGGCAAGGCGCGCACCCGTGAATGCCTGCCCACGATCATCCAGGAGCACCTCTGGGGCGGGGTCAAATACTGGGATGGTCAATTTGACGATGCGCGCCTGGCCCTGGTGCTGGCGCGCACGGCCGCGGCACAGGGCGCCTTGCTGGTCAACTATTGCAAGGCCACGGGCCTGGTCCACGAGGCGGGCCGACTGGCAGGCTTGCGTTGCGAAGACCGGGAAAGCGGGCGCTCGTTCGAGTTGCGTGCCCGCTGCGTGGTGAATGCCGCCGGGGTTTGGGTGGATGCGCTGCGTGAACTTGATGGCCAGGCCAGTGGCCGCGCCACCAAACCCATGGTGGCGCCCAGCCAGGGCGTTCACCTGGTGGTGGATCGGGATTTTCTGCAGGGTGATCACGCCTTGCTGGTGCCCAAGACCGCAGATGGCCGGGTCTTGTTTGCCGTGCCCTGGCTCGGCAAGGTGATTCTGGGCACCACCGACACGCCCCGCGAGGATCTGGCGCGCGAGCCCGAGCCGTTTGCCGACGAGGTGGCTTTCATCCTGGACGAGTCGGCGCGCTACCTCCAGCGGGCACCGCGCCGCGAAGACGTGCGCAGCGTCTGGGTGGGGTTGCGTCCGCTGGTCAAGCCGGTGGAAGACGACGGAAGCACCAAGGGCATCAGCCGCGAACACACGGTGGCGGTGAGCAAAAGTGGCTTGGTCACCGTCACGGGCGGCAAATGGACCACCTACCGGGCGATGGCCGAGGATGTGCTGGGTAAAATCCAGGAAGCGGGCCTGCTGCCCAGGCTCGCAGCCTCCAGCACAGACCACCACCGGTTGATCGGCGCACCGGCGCCAGGCGCCGCCACTGTGCGTTTGAGCGACGCGCCGGGGGCTCATCTGTATGGTGATGAGGCCGCCTTGCTGGCGAGTCTGCCGGGGGCGGACGTCCTTGTCGCGCCGAACCTGACGGAAGCCATGGTTCGCTTTGCTGCGCGCTATGAATATGCGCGAAGCATCGAGGACGTGTTGGCACGGCGCAATCGCCTGCTGTTCCTGGATGCCCGGGCTGCCGCTGCAGCCGCCCCGGCGGTGGCTCGCATCCTGGAACAGGAGTTGGCCATTCCCCAGGCGACAGCCCCGTTTTTGGCGTTGGCTGAACGCTACGGCACCTTGCCCGCCTGACCTTCAAAAACGATTGACATCTTCTGGATAGTTTGCAATACTCACAGGCTTCGCTGTAAAAAGTGAAGTTTCTTGCCCAACGGAAGCGCATCAAAATGGTTTGCGGCGCGGACGACGGGCCCAAGACTGACTGGTGCTTTTGATGGTCAAGAGCCCTGGTACAAGTTGGGAATATTGAAATGATCCAGACAGAATCTCGGTTAGAGGTTGCCGACAACACTGGCGCCAAGTCCGTCCTGTGCATCAAGGTGCTCGGCGGTTCCAAGCGTCGCTACGCCAGTGTCGGTGACATCATCAAGGTGAGCATCAAGGAAGCCGCTCCGCGTGGCCGCGTCAAAAAAGGCGAGGTTTACAGTGCAGTAGTGGTTCGCACCGCCAAGGGCATCCGCCGTGGCGATGGCTCGCTCGTTAAGTTTGATGGCAATGCAGCAGTGCTGCTGAACGCCAAGCTGGAGCCAATCGGCACCCGCATCTTTGGACCCGTGACGCGTGAACTGCGTACCGAAAAGTTCATGAAGATCGTGTCCCTGGCTCCTGAAGTTCTCTGAGGACGCGAATCATGAACAAGATCCGCAAAGGCGATGAAGTGATCGTGCTCGCAGGGCGCGACAAAGGTAAGCGTGGCCAAGTGGTGCTGCGCAAGGATGACTCCCACGTGATCGTGGAAGGCATCAACCTGGTGAAGAAGCACACCAAGCCGAACCCTCTGAAGGGTACGACCGGTGGCATCGTGGAGAAGTCCATGCCCATCCACCAGTCCAACGTGGCCATTTTCAATGCTGCCACCGGCAAGGCTGACCGCGTCGGCATCAAGCTCCTGGCTGACGGCAAGCGCGTTCGCGTTTTCAAGTCCAGCGGCGAAGAAATCAAGGTGGCATGACCATGGCACGACTGCAACAACACTACCGTGAAAAAGTGGCTCCGGAGCTGATGGCCAAGTTTGGCTACACCTCTCCGATGCAAGTGCCGCGTCTGACCAAGATCACCCTGAACATGGGCGTGAGCGAAGCTGTCTCGGACAAGAAGGTCATGGACAACGCCGTGGCTGACCTGACCAAGATCGCCGGCCAAAAGCCTGTGGTGACCAAGGCCAAGAAGGCTATCGCCGGTTTCAAGATCCGCGAAGGTCAAGCCATCGGTTGCATGGTGACCCTGCGTGGCGTGCACATGTACGAATTCCTGGATCGTTTCGTGACCGTGGCTCTGCCCCGCGTCCGTGACTTCCGTGGTATTTCGGGTCGTGCTTTTGATGGCCGTGGTAACTACAACATCGGCGTCAAAGAACAGATCATCTTCCCGGAAATTGAGTACGACAAGGTTGACGCCCTGCGCGGTCTCAATATCAGCATCACCACGACGGCCAAGACGGACGAAGAGTGCAAGGCACTGCTCGCCGGCTTCCGTTTCCCGTTCAAGAACTGAGGTGTCGTGTGGCTAAAGTAGCTTTGATCGAGCGCGAGCTCAAGCGTGAAAAACTGGCAGCCAAGTTCGCGAAGAAATACGCTGAACTGAAGGCTGTTGCCAACGATGCCAAGCGTAGCGACGAAGAGCGTGCTGCTGCCCGTCTGGGTCTGCAAAAGCTCCCGCGCAACGCCAACCCCACCCGTCAACGCAACCGTTGCGAAATCACGGGCCGTCCGCGTGGCACATTCCGTCAATTCGGTCTGGGCCGTGCAAAGATTCGTGAACTGGCTTTTGCAGGTGATATCCCCGGTATCACCAAGGCCAGCTGGTAAGCAGGCAGGAGAGATTAAACATGAGCATGAGTGATCCCATCGCTGACTTGCTGACCCGCATCCGCAATGCACAAATGGTGGCCAAGGCTACCGTGTTGGTTCCTTCGTCCAAAGTGAAGGTTGCCATCGCCCAAGTGCTGAAGGATGAAGGCTATATCGACGGCTTCCAAGTGAAGACCAACGAAGGCAAGTCCGAACTTGAAATTTCCCTGAAGTACTACGCTGGTCGTCCGGTGATTGAGCGCATCGAGCGCGTCAGCCGCCCTGGTCTGCGTGTCTACAAGGGCCGTGACGCCATCCCCCAAGTCATGAATGGCCTCGGCGTGGCCATCGTCACCACTCCCAAGGGCGTGATGACCGATCGCAAAGCACGTGCTACCGGTGTCGGTGGCGAAGTGCTGTGCTATGTGGCTTAAACCGTGACATTGAGGAGAAACTGAAATGTCCCGCGTAGGCAAAGCACCGGTCGCCATCCCCCAAGGTGTGGATGTGTCGATCAAGGAAGACCAGATCAGCGTGAAGGGTACCGGCGGTACTCTGTCCCTGGCGCAAAACGCCCTGGTCAAGATCTCTAACGAAGAAGGCAAGCTGACGTTTGCCCCCGTGAATGACTCTCGCGAAGCCAATGCCATGTCCGGCACGCTGCGCCAGTTGGTCAACAACATGGTGGTGGGTGTTAGCAAAGGCTTTGAAAAGAAGCTGACTCTGATCGGCGTGGGCTACAAGGCCGCCGCTCAGGGCACCAAGCTGAACCTGGCGGTGGGCTACTCGCACCCCGTCAACATCGAAATGCCGCAAGGCATCACCGTGGCCACTCCGACCGCGACTGAAATTCTGATCAAGGGTGCTGACCGTCAGCGCGTGGGTCAGATCGCTGCTGAGATCCGTGCTGTTCGTCCCCCCGAGCCTTACAAGGGCAAGGGCATCCGTTATGCGGACGAGAAGATCACGATCAAAGAGACCAAGAAGAAGTAAGGAGCTGCAGCATGTTGACCAAAAAAGAGCAGCGTCTGCGTCGTGCACGTCAAACCCGCATCCGCATTGCCAATCAAGGCGTGGCGCGTTTGAGCGTGAACCGCACCAACCTGCACATCTATGCTCAAGTGATCTCTGGCTGCGGCACCAAGGTGCTGGCCAGCGCTTCGACTGCCGAAGCCGAAGTGCGCAGCTCGCTGGGTGCTTCCGGCAAGGGTGGCAATGCCGCCGCTGCCGCCATCATCGGCAAGCGCATTGCTGAAAAGGCAAAGGCTGCTGGCGTGGAGAAGGTTGCATTCGATCGCGCTGGTTTCGCTTACCACGGTCGCGTCAAGGCTCTGGCCGACGCTGCCCGTGAAGCAGGCCTGCAGTTCTAAGCGGACGGGAATAAAAAATGGCTAAGTTTCAACCCAAAGTTCAAGACGAAGGTCGCGACGACGGCATGCGCGAGAAGATGATCGCCGTGAATCGCGTGACCAAGGTGGTCAAGGGCGGCCGTATTCTCGGTTTCGCTGCCTTGACCGTGGTCGGCGATGGCGATGGTCGCGTTGGCATGGGCAAGGGCAAGTCCAAGGAAGTGCCTGCTGCCGTGCAAAAGGCGATGGAAGAAGCCCGTCGCAACATGACCAAGGTTTCCCTGAGGAACGGCACCATCCACCACAACGTGACCGGTCACCACGGCGCGGCTGTTGTGATGATGGCCCCGGCTCCCAAGGGTACCGGCATCATTGCTGGCGGCCCGATGCGTGCTGTGTTTGAAGTGATGGGTATCACCGATATCGTGGCCAAAAGCCATGGTTCGTCGAACCCTTACAACATGGTTCGCGCCACGTTTGACGCGCTGAAGAACTCGACCACTCCGTCGGACATCGCTGCCAAGCGCGGCAAGTCTGTCGAAGAGATCTTCGCCTAAGAAGGAGTCATTTCATGACGACCCAAAATATCGTGAAGATCCAGCTGGTTCGCAGCCCGATCGGCACCAAGGAATCGCACCGTGCGACCGTTCGTGGTCTGGGCCTGCGCAAGCTGAACAGTGTCAGCGAGCTCAAGGACAGCCCCGAAGTGCGCGGCATGATCAACAAGATCAGCTATCTGGTCAAAGTGCTCTGAGAGAAAGAACATGGAACTCAATAGCATCAAGCCCGCTGCTGGCGCCAAGCACGCCAAGCGTCGCGTTGGCCGTGGCATTGGCTCCGGTCTGGGCAAGACCGCTGGCCGTGGTCACAAAGGTCAAAAGTCGCGTTCCGGCGGCTACCACAAGGTGGGTTTCGAAGGCGGTCAAATGCCTCTGCAACGTCGCCTGCCGAAGCGCGGTTTCAAGTCGCATCTGCTGAAGTTCAATGCTGAGATCACTTTGTCTGATCTGGAAGCATTGGGTCAAGCCGAAGTTGATGTTGCCGCTCTGAAGGTCGCTGGTCTGGTTGGCGAATTGGCCAAGGTGGTCAAGGTCATCAAGACTGGTGAACTTACCAAGGCTGTGAAGCTCAACGGTATTGGCGCCACTGCTGGTGCCAAGGCTGTGATCGAAGCTGCCGGCGGCAGCTTCGCCTGATCCGTCTGAAAGACGTCCATCGTGGCAACTAGCGCAGCACAAATGGCAAAGACTGGGAAGTTCGGCGATCTTCGCCGACGCCTGGTGTTTCTGTTGCTCGCGCTCGTGGTGTATCGCATTGGCGCCCATATCCCAGTTCCGGGCATTGACCCGGCACAACTCCAGCAGCTCTTCCAAGGGCAGCAGGGTGGGATTCTGAACCTTTTCAACATGTTCTCCGGTGGAGCACTGTCGAGGTTCACGGTGTTCGCACTGGGCATCATGCCGTACATCTCGGCGTCGATCATCATGCAACTTCTGTCTTACGTCCTTCCTGCCATGGAGCAGCTCAAGAAGGAAGGTGAGGCAGGGCGTCGCAAGATCACCCAATACACCCGTTATGGGACGTTGGGGCTGGCGCTTTTCCAGTCGCTCGGCATTGCCGTGGCATTGGAAGGCACTGCAGGTCTGGTTATCTCTCCTGGTTTTGGCTTCCGCCTGACCGCGATGGTGAGCCTGACTGCCGGCACCATGTTTCTGATGTGGCTGGGTGAGCAGATCACTGAGCGCGGTCTGGGCAATGGTATCTCGATCCTGATTTTTGCCGGGATCGCGGCAGGTCTTCCGAAATCTATCGGTGGCTTGCTTGAACTGGTCAGCACCGGTGCGATGAGCATCGTGGTTGCGCTGTTCATCGTGGTCGTGGTGATCCTGGTGACCTACTTCGTCGTTTTCGTCGAGCGTGGTCAGCGGAAGATCCTTGTCAACTATGCGCGGCGTCAGGTAGGCAACAAGGTTTATGGTGGTCAATCCTCTCATCTGCCTTTGAAGCTGAACATGGCCGGTGTGGTGCCGCCGATCTTTGCTTCGTCGATCATTCTGCTTCCGGCAACGGTGGTGGGCTGGTTCAGCACTGGTGATTCGATGCGTTGGTTGAAGGATATTGCAGGTGCGTTGACCCCAGGTCAGCCCATTTATGTGATGTTTTATGCCGCCGCGATCGTATTTTTCTGCTTCTTCTATACGGCGCTGGTTTTCAACAGCCGTGAGACAGCAGATAACTTGAAGAAGAGTGGGGCTTTTGTTCCGGGAATCCGACCTGGTGAGCAAACAGCGCGTTATATCGACAAGATTCTCGTGCGTTTGACCCTGGCTGGTGCGGCATACATCACATTCGTGTGCTTGCTGCCAGAGTTCCTGATCCTGAAGTACAACGTTCCGTTCTACTTCGGTGGTACCTCGCTGCTGATCATCGTAGTGGTGACCATGGACTTCATGGCCCAGGTTCAAAACTACATGATGTCGCAGCAGTATGAGTCACTGCTCAAGAAAGCCAACTTCAAGACATCCATAGGCGGTTGATTTGACATGGCTAAGGACGATGTCATCCAGATGCAGGGTGAAGTGGTTGAAAACCTGCCGAACGCGACATTCCGCGTGAAGCTTGACAACGGCCATATCGTACTAGGACATATTTCCGGCAAGATGCGGATGCATTACATCCGCATTCTTCCCGGCGACAAGGTCACTGTTGAATTGACGCCCTACGATCTGTCTCGGGCACGTATTGTTTTCCGCGCCAAGTGATGGTTGCGGTTTGAAGAGTTTTAGGAGAATGAAATGAGAGTTTCGGCTTCGGTCAAGAAAATTTGCCGCAACTGCAAAATCATCCGCCGCAAGGGTGTGGTGCGCGTGATCTGCACGGATGCACGTCACAAGCAGCGCCAAGGCTGATTTACAAGTTATAGAGGACGCACATGGCACGTATTGCTGGGATTAACATTCCGCCGCACAAGCATGCGGAAATCGGTCTGACCGCCATTTTTGGCATTGGTCGCACCCGCGCTCGCAAGATTTGCGAAGCAACTGGTATCGCTTACACCAAGAAGATCAAGGATCTGACGGACGGCGATCTGGAAAAGATTCGCGAACAAATCGAGCAGTTCACCATTGAAGGTGATCTGCGTCGCGAAACCACCATGAACATCAAGCGCTTGATGGACATTGGTTGCTACCGTGGCTTCCGTCACCGTCGTGGCCTGCCGATGCGTGGTCAGCGTACCCGCACCAACGCTCGTACTCGCAAGGGTCCGCGCAAGGCAGCAGCCGCTCTGAAGAAATAATTGAGAGATCAATATGGCAAAAGCACCCGCCAATAACGCAGCACAACGAGTGCGCAAGAAGGTCCGCAAGAACGTTTCTGACGGTATTGCCCACGTTCACGCCTCGTTCAACAACACGATCATCACCATCACCGACCGCCAAGGCAATGCATTGTCCTGGGCTTCGTCGGGTGGTCAAGGCTTCAAGGGCTCCCGCAAGTCCACGCCCTTTGCGGCCCAGGTCGCGTCGGAAGTGGCTGGTCGTGCTGCCATTGAGCAAGGTATCAAGAACCTCGACGTTGAGATCAAGGGCCCTGGCCCAGGTCGCGAGTCTTCCGTTCGTGCACTGGGTGCCCTGGGCATCCGCATCACGTCCATCTCTGATGTGACGCCGGTGCCGCACAACGGCTGCCGCCCGCAAAAGCGTCGTCGTATCTGATTTTTTAAGCCCACCGCCATCGGCATCGCGCCGATGGCTCCCGCACGTTCAAACGTGTGGAAGATGACATAAAAGGAAGCTCAAGTGGCACGTTACCTCGGCCCCAAGGCCAAACTCTCCCGCCGTGAAGGCACCGACCTGTTCCTGAAGAGCGCCCGTCGCTCGATCGCGGACAAGGCCAAGTTCGACTCCAAGCCTGGTCAGCACGGCCGCACCTCGGGTGCCCGTACTTCTGACTTCGGTCTGCAACTGCGTGAAAAGCAGAAGGTCAAGCGCATGTACGGCGTGCTGGAAAAGCAATTCCGCCGCTACTTCGAAGAAGCCGATCGTCGCCGTGGCAACACCGGCGCCAACCTGCTGTTCATCCTTGAGTCCCGTCTGGACAACGTGGTGTACCGCATGGGTTTCGGTTCGACCCGCGCAGAAGCCCGTCAGTTGGTTTCGCACAAGGCCATTACCGTGAATGGTCAATCGGTCAACATCCCGTCGTATCTGGTCAAGGCCGGTGACGTGGTGGCCGTTCGCGAAAAGTCCAAGAAGCAAGGCCGTGTGGTCGAAGCTTTGCAACTGGCTCAACAAGTCGGCATTCCGGCTTGGGTTGAAGTCAATGCGGACAAGGCGGAAGGTACCTTCAAGAAGTCCCCGGATCGTGATGAATTCGGTGCAGACATCAACGAATCGCTGATCGTTGAACTGTATTCGCGTTAATCGTCCGTTCAATTGAAATCGTTCCTATACCGCGGGGCACCGCGGTATAGGTGCTTCACCAGCCTTACCGGTGTAACGAGCCGGGGGTATTGAGAGGAAGTCTGAATGCAAACCAACTTGCTGAAACCCAAAGCAATCACCGTGGAACAGCTTGGCAACAACCGCGCCAAGGTCGCCCTGGAACCGTTCGAGCGTGGCTATGGCCATACGCTGGGCAACGCAATCCGGCGAGTGCTCCTGTCCTCCATGGTGGGGTACGCAGCGACTGAAGTCACGATTGCAGGTGTTCTGCACGAGTACTCCTCCATTGACGGCGTTCAAGAAGATGTGGTCAACATCCTCCTGAACCTGAAGGGCGTGGTGTTCAAGCTGCACAACCGCGACGAAGTTACCCTGAGCCTGCGCAAAGACGGTGAAGGTGTTGTCACTGCTGGCGACATCCAGACCCCGCATGATGTTGAGATCATCAACCCCGAGCACGTGATTGCCACGTTGTCGGCGGGTGGCAAGCTCGACATGCAGATCAAGGTCGAAAAAGGCCGTGGCTATGTGCCCGGCAACATTCGTCGTTTCGCCGATGAGCCCAGCAAGTCGATTGGCCGCATTGTTCTCGACGCATCGTTCTCGCCGGTTCGCCGCGTGAGCTACACCGTCGAAAGCGCTCGTGTGGAACAACGTACCGACCTGGACAAACTGGTCGTCGAAATCGAAACCAACGGTGCCATCACGGCTGAAGACGCAGTGCGCGCTTCGGCCAAGATCCTGGTGGAACAACTGGCCGTGTTTGCTCAGCTGGAAGGCGGCGAACTGGCTGCGTTCGATCAGCCGGCTCCGCGCGGTGGTGCTTCGTTCGATCCGATCCTGCTGCGTCCTGTGGACGAGCTGGAGCTGACCGTGCGTTCGGCCAACTGCTTGAAGGCCGAGAACATCTACTACATCGGCGACCTGATTCAGCGTACCGAAAACGAGCTGCTCAAGACCCCTAACCTGGGTCGCAAGTCGCTCAATGAGATCAAGGAAGTTCTGGCCTCTCGTGGCCTGACTCTGGGCATGAAGCTGGAAAGCTGGCCGCCTGCTGGTCTCGACAAGCGTTAAGTTATAATCGCAGGCTTCGCTTTTTTGGCGAACCTGCTTCATCCGTCACGATGGCGGATGAAAAGTGCATCAACCAGTACCTGATCCGGCTGGTTGTCATCAATAAAGAAAGGAAAGCACTATGCGTCACGGACACGGCCTTCGTAAACTGAATCGCACCAGCTCGCACCGCCTGGCGATGCTGCAGAACATGATGAACTCGCTCATTGCGCACGAAGTCATCAAGACCACCGTTCCCAAGGCCAAGGAACTGCGCCGCGTGATCGAACCCATGATCACCTTGGCCAAGGTGGACACCGTTGCCAACCGTCGTCTGGCTTTTGACCGTCTGCGCGACCGCGACAGCGTCACCAAGCTGTTCAACGATCTGGGCAAGCGCAACAGCGCTCGTCCTGGTGGTTACACCCGCATCCTGAAGATGGGCTACCGCGTGGGCGACAACGCTCCGATGGCCCTGGTTGAGTTGGTTGAACGCGCTGAAGCAAATAATTCTGCCGAAGCCGCTCAAGCAGCTGCAGAATAAGTTATAATTCCATCTTGCCGCGCGATGGAGCAGTCTGGTAGCTCGTTGGGCTCATAACCCAAAGGTCGGAGGTTCAAATCCTTCTCGCGCAACCAATCCAAAGCAGCTTCTTGGCTGCTTGCAAAAAGCCCACTTCGGTGGGCTTTTTTGTTTTCTGACAGTTCTCGCTGCCCCGGTCAGATACGCCCAGTCATCTGATGACTGGGGTGCACCAGAATCGCTCTGAGCCCGGGGTGTCAATCAGTGGCCGGGGCATGCATTCACACGCTGCCGTGGGGGTTTGCAACGCTGGCCATGCAGGGTTCGAAATGCGTCAGGTCGGGACCGCACCAGCCCTGAACTTTGGCCAGGTCGTCATAACGGCGCAGTCGAACAGCGACGGCGGCGTGTTCTTGAGTCATGAACCTGGTGGCCTCGTCGCTGCTGAAAGCGCCACCTTGCAATGCAAGGCTGGCCTGGGACGCTGCCGACAGCCCCTCTGCATAGCCTGTCTCTGTGGCGCACAGAAAGCGCTTGGCATCCACATGCAGTCGAATCGGGGCCAGCACGGCCTCAGGGAACGTTCCCCGCAAAAAGGGCAACACGACAAACTGGTGCAGCTCATCGCGGCTGTTGTCTGGCTCGTCGAGGCCCTCGCGCTCTGCCACGATCAAGTGCCCTAGATCGTGCAGCAGGGCTGCGACGACCACCTCAGGGCTTTCGCCGGCCTGTTCGGCCAGGGCGGCACATTGCAGGGCGTGCTGCAACTGCGACACGGCTTCGTCACCGTATTGGGCGTGGCCTCGCCGAAGCAGCAAGGCGGAGATGTCGGGCAGGGTCAAGGACACGTGGGGCTCCAGTGCAGGCATATGGCCATCATGCTCACCGCAAAGGATCCGACCCGAGGCAGATGGATCGGTCTTGCGGCGGCAGGGACGTGCGGGCTCAGGCACGCCCCTAGCCTTCAGGGTAGCGAGCCCTCATGAAACGTCCGTGACGGTCCCTGTCTGTCGCATGCGAGGGCCGACGCAGCCCCCGCTTCTACCGATGGCCGCGGTCGCCCGGTGCTCAGAGCGGGTGCGTCACCAACTTGAACTCCGGGTCTTCCGGGAAGGCCTTGACGCTGAACCCCAGTCCGCGCATCAGCTTAAGCATGGGTTGATTGTTCGCCAGCACCAGTCCATCCATCTCGCTGAGCCCTTTTTCGCGGGCGACGTCCATGATGCACTCCATCAGTCGTGACCCCAGGCCCTTGCCATTGAAGTCATCCGCCACCACCAGTGAAAACTCGCAACTGGTCTGGTCCGGGTTGGTGATGTAGCGCGACACCCCCACGATGCGCTCGGTCTCTGTGATCTCGCCCTCGGTGTTGGCTGTGCGCTCCTTCACCACCGCCACCAGCGCCATCTCCCGGTCGTAGTCGATGAGGGTGAAGCGGGCCAGCATCTGGGGCGGCAACTCAGCGATCGAAGACACAAAGCGGAAATAGCGGCTTTCCTGCGACAGGTGATGCATGAGGTCTTGCAGCATTTGCGCGTCGTCGGGGTGAATCGGCCGGACTGTGTACTCGCCACCGCCGCGCAAAGGCAGCACCTGCTCGTAACGAGCCGGGTACGGCAGGATGGACAGGTGGTGGTAATTGCTCAGACGTCCGCTGGAGGCCTGCGGTGCACTGTCGATCACGATGCGCGCATCCACCGCCACCGCACCGCTTTCGTCGACGATGATGGGGTTGATGTCCATCTCACGCAACTGAGGGAGCTCGCACACCATTTCCGACACGCGCAACAGCACCTGCTCAAGCGCATCCCGGTCTGCGGCCGTGGCGCCGCGCCACTCACCCAGGGTTTCGGCGACCCGTGAGCGGTCGATCATGCGGCGAGCCAGAAACAGGTTCAGCGGCGGCAGTTCCATGGCGCGGTCGTCGATCAACTCGATCATCGTTCCGCCGGCACCAAAAGTGATCACCGGGCCAAAGGGGGCATCCGTCACCAGGCCGACGCAGATTTCCCGGCCGCGTCGGTTGCGCGCCATTCTTTGCACCGTCACGCCGTTGATGCGGGCCTGGGGCAACAGGCGCGTCACGCGCTCGATCATGTCGCTGTAGGCATCGCGGGCGGCCGACCCGCTCATGATGTTGAGCACCACACCCTGCACATCGGATTTGTGGCTGATGTCGGGTGAATCGATTTTCAAGGCCACCGGAAAGCCCAGCTGGGTGGCGATCATCATGGCCTCAGTCGCGCTGCGAGCCAGCAGGGTCTCGGTCACGGGGATGTGAAACGCCGACAGCAGCGTCTTCGACTCCATCTCGGTCAGCACCTTGCGGCGCTCGGCCAGCACGCTTTCAATGACCAGGCGAGCACCTTCGATGTCGGGCTTGGCGAGGGTGGACAGCGGGGGGGGCGTCTGCTGCAGCAACTGCTGGTTCTGATAGAAGGCGGCCAGATTGCCAAAGGCGCCGACGGCGGCCTCGGGCGTGCGAAAGCTCGGGATGGCGGCGTCATTCAGGATGGCGCGCGCCGGCACCACCGAACGATCCCCCATCCAGCAAGCCAGCATCGGTTTGCCCACCTTGGGCTTGATGGCCGCCACGGCTTGAGCAATGGCACTGGTGTCCATGCCGACCTTGGGCGAGCAGATCACCAGCACGCCATCCACCTCACGGTCCTTGTGCGCCGCCTCGATGGCTGCTGCGTAATGGGCGGGGCCGGCTTCTTCCGACAGATCGATCAGGTCGGTCAGCGAGGCCAGGGCCGGCAGCTGGGGCTTCAGCGCCTGAACTGTGTCGTGCGACAGCTTGGCCAGTTGCAGGTTGATTTCGTTCACCCAGTCGGCAGCCAGCACACCGGGCCCACCTCCGTTGGTCACGATCGCCAGGCGCTTGCCCACAGGGCGGTAGCGCGAGGCCAGGCACTTGGCTGCCGAGAACAACTGCACAAAGGAGCGCACCCGCACCGCACCGGCACGACGCAGGGCCGCGTCGAAAACGTCGTCGCTGCCCACAATGGCGCCGCTGTGGGTTTGCGCCGCCTCATTGCCCGCGGGCTTGCGGCCTGCCTTCAGCACCACCACCGGCTTGGCATTGGCCGCCGAGCGCAGGGCACTCATGAAACGGCGTGCGTTCGAAATCCCTTCCAGGTAGACGATGATGCTGTGTGTCTTTGCATCATTGGCCAGAAAGTCCAACACATCGGCCATGTCGAGCACGGTATTGGGACCGAGTGACACCACGGTCGAAAAGCCCACCGCGTTGTTGCTCGCCCAATCCAGCATCGAGGCCGTCAGGGCCCCCGACTGCGAGATCAGCGCCAGCGACCCGGCGCGGGCCAGGCCACCGCTGGCGCTCGCATTGAGTTGCAGCGAGGGGCGTTGAAAGCCCAGGCAATTCGGGCCCAGCAGATGGATGCCCTCGCGGCGGGCAATCTTCTTCAACTCGGCCGCCTTGTCGGCGCTGATGCCGGTTGAAATCAGCAAAGCCGCTTTGCAACTCAGGCGCGCCGCCAATTCGAGGGCGGCATTCATGTCCTGTGCTGGCAGCGCGATGATGGCCAGGTCGGCCACAGTCTGGGCCAGATCGGCCAGCGTGCCCGTGGTGTGGATGTCGACGAACTGCAGCGTGCCCGAAAAACGCTGGGCCTTCAGGGCTTCCAGCAAGGCCTGGTTGAGTGCCGACGTGGCGTCGCCGGCCTCCGCCGGGTTGGCGAAGACCACGATGGATTCGGGAGAGAACAGGGGGGTGAGGTAGTGTTTGTCCATGGTCTTCAATCGGCGCCGATCAGCACCTTCACGTGGGCCCCGACACTGCGTGCCAGGGGGCTGAGCACATAGCCACCTTCAAGGCAGGAGATGACACGGCCCTGACAGTGGCGCCGCGCCACGGCCATCAATTGCTGCGTCACCCATTCGTAGTCCGATTCCAGCAGAGCCAGATTGCCCATGTCGTCGTCGCGGTGACCGTCAAAGCCGGCCGAGATGTAAATCAACTGCGGCTGGAACGCTTCCAACGCAGGCAGCCAGCGCTGCGTCACTGCATCGCGGAACGCCTCGCTGCCCGAGCGCGAAGGCAGACCCACGTTCACCATGCCGGGGCGCTTGTCGTCTCCGTCCGGGAAGGGGTACAGGCCTTTTTCATAGATCGAGCACATCAGCACGCGTTCGTCGTCGCGCAGGATGTCCTCGCTGCCGTTGCCGTGGTGCACATCAAAGTCGATCAAGGCCACCCGCTGCAGCCCGTGCACATCCAACGCATGGCGCAGACCCACCGCCACGTTGTTGAAAAAGCAAAAGCCCATGGCGGTGCGGTATTCGGCATGGTGACCGGGCGGGCGCACGCTGCAAAAGGCAGCACTCACCTCGCCACCCAGCACCAAGTCTGTGGCCTGCACGGCCGCACCGGCGGCCCGCAAAGCGGCCGTTGCGGTGAACGGGTTCATGCTGGTGTCCGGGTCCACCGGGTGGTAGCCCTCAGCGGGCGATGCGGCCAGGATCTCGCTCACATACAGCGAGGAATGAGCCCGCCCCAACTGCTCCTCGGTGGCCAAGGGGGCGTCATAGGGCAGCATGTAGTCCAGCAGGCCCTTGATGAGCAGGTGGTCATGGATGGCGGCAAGCCGCTCCGGGCATTCCGGGTGGTGGGGCCCCATCTCATGACGGGAACAGTCGGTGTGGGTGATATACGCTGCCAGCAAAACGGTCTCCGTCGGAGACCGGCACACCCGGCCTCTCTTCATGCCCACTTTAGGCCCCGCCGGGCGATAAAGACTTGACTTGAGGCAACTCTTGCTGACATCGCCGGCCCTCGCCATGGGGATGACCCTGGATCGGCTCACCTCCGCGACCGGTCTTACTCCGTGGTGCTCGGGCTCCAGAAGGCCTGTTGCACATAGCTCTCATTTTTCAGGCGCGCCACCAGCCCATCCAGTTCACTGCCGTCGACCGAGGTCGCCGACAAGGTGGCTTCGATTTCCACCTCGTGTTCGCCAAAGGCATGCACCGCCAGGTCGCGCACGGGGTGGTGCAGTTGTTCCAGCAGTGTGTGCAGTTGCGACATGGCGAGCTTTTGGTGCTCACGCGGTGCAATCACATAGACCGTGCAGCTCACCTCCACCGAGGCCGTGCCCATGGGTTGGCGGTTGATGCGATTCACCACCGGTCGCAGCAGCGTGTTGGCGGCCAGTACGAACAGCGTGCCGACAAACGACTCCACCACCAGATCGGCCCCTGCGCAGGCCCCCACGGCGGCCGAAGCCCACAAGGTGGCGGCGGTGTTCAAACCTCGCACGCTGCCCTCTTCGCGCATGATCACACCAGCCCCCAGAAAGCCGATGCCCGAGACCACATAGGCCACCACCCGCACGGCACCATCGCTGCCGCCCAGGCGATTGGCCATGTCGACAAAGATCGCCGCCCCCACTGCCACCAGCACATTGGTGCGCAAACCCGCGGTGCGTTGCCGGAACTGTCGCTCCAGACCGATCAGGCCCCCCGTCACAAAGGCGGCGCTCAGGCTCAACACCGAGTCGGCGAGAGAAGCGAGGTTGATGTTCTGCAAGGCTTGCATCGGCGGGCGTCCGGTTGTCTTTTGGGTGGCTCATTTTGCCCCGGACGCGTGTCGGGGGCATGGCAGGTGTACGTAGTTCCGCGCAGGTCTCAGGTCAGTCTTTGGTCAGGTGGTTCTCTTTACAGTCCGCCACGAAATGCAAAGACCACCCTCGGTCATTGCCCGGTTGAGAAGAGGTTCAGTGATGGCAAAGCAAGACAAACGTGGGCGCTCCACACGCCACGAAGGGCGCATCAGCCCGGTCATGGGTCTGATCGTGGGGCTGGTGCTGTTGGCCGCCGCGGGCGGGGCGGTCTATCTGCTCAGGGCCCCGGCCCCGGCCAAGACTGCGAGCGAGAGCGGCCCGGTGCTGGCCACCCGCACCGGCGTGGATGAGCTGCAGATGGCCCCCGAGCAGGTGGCCGAACTCCAGGTGGGCGAGGTGAAGACCCAACGCTTCGAACAGCAGCGCGAGGCCATTGGCATCATCGACCTCAACCAGGACAACGCGGTGCAGGTGTTCTCGCCCTACCAGGGGCGCATCGGGCAGATCGGCGTGAAAGCGGGCGATGACGTGAGCAAGGGCCAGGTGCTCTACACCGTGCAGATCCCCGATCTGGCCCAGGCCGCCTCGGCCCTGATCTCGGCCAGTGGCAACCTGCGGGTGGCCAACGAAACCCTGCGCCGCGCCCAGGCCCTGGCCGAGGCGCAGAGCATTCCGCAAAAGGAACTGCAGCAGAACCAGGCTGACCAACAGACGGCCGACGCCGCCTACCGAGCCGCCCGCAAGAACCTCGAACTGTTCGGCCTCGGCCCGCAAGACATCGAGGCCATCGAGACCACCCGCAAGATCGACACCGAGATGCCTGTGCGCAGCCCGCTCAGCGGCCGCGTGACTGCCCGTGCCGGCGCCCCGGGCCAACTGGTGCAGCCGGGCAACAACACGGCCCCGGTGGCCGTGGCCAACCTGCAGCAGCTGTGGATGGTGGCCAGCGTGCCTGAATCGGAAATCTCGGCCTACCAGAAAGGTCAGAACGTCACCGTGCGTGTCTCGGCCTACCCGGACAAACGCTTCAACGGCAAGGTCAGCTACATCGGCGATGTGGCCGATCCCGCCACACACCGCCTCACCGTGCGCGCCGACGTGGCCGATCCGCAGCATCTGCTCAAGGCTCAGATGCTGGCCAACTTTGTGATCCGCATCGGGGCCCCGATGGAGTCACCCGCCGTGCCGCAAAACGCGCTGGCCCGCGAGGGCGACGGCAGCCTGTCAGCCTGGGTGACTGCCGATGGCGTGCGCTTCAAACGCCGCGTGGTGCAGACCGGCCTGGTGCAAGACGGCCTCGTGCAGATCACCCAGGGCTTGAACCCGGGCGAGAAGATCGCGCGCGACAAGGGCTTGTTCTTGAGCAACCTCTACCTCATCACCACGAACTGAAAGAGGCCCTGCCGTGTTCCGTTCTTTACTGGCGTTCGTCCTGACGCGCCGCCCGGTGGTGCTGCTGGGGCTGCTGGCCTTCATGGCCGCCGGCGTGCTGGCCTTCATCAAACTCAATGTCGAAGCCTACCCCAACCCGGCCCCGGTGATTCTTGAAATCACGGCCCAGGCCCCCGGTCTGTCGGCCGAAGAGATGGAGCGCTACTACACCCGCCCCATGGAGATCGGCCTGGCCACCACCATGGGGGTGGACAACATCCGCTCCACCTCGTTCTATGGTCTGGCCTTTGTGCGCGTCACCTTCAAGTACGGTGTCGAGTACGTGCCTGCGCTCACCCAGACCGCGCTCAACCTGCAGCAGAACGTCAACTTGCCTGGCGGCGTGCAGCCGCAAATCCAGGCCTCCAGCCTGGTGGGTGAAATCCTGCGCTACCAGGTCAAGGGCCCGTCCACCTACAGCCTGACTGATCTGCGTGGCATCCAGGACTGGATCATCCAGCGCCGTCTGCTCACCGTGCCCGGGGTGGCCCAGGTCGTCACCTGGGGCGGCACCACCAAGGAGTACCACGTCGAAATCAACCCCGCCAAACTCGAAAGCTATGGCCTCACCCTGCAGCAGGTGCTCAGCGCCGTGGGCAATGCCAACAGCAACGTGGGCGGGCGCAACCTCAGCGTGGGCGAGCAATCGGTCAACGTGCGCGGCCTGGGGCTGGTGCGGGATGTGGCCGATGCCGGCAACATCGTCATCACCCAGCAAAACGGCTTGCCCGTCCTGGTCAAGGACGTGGCCTCGGTCAGCGTTGGCAGCGTGCCGCGCCTGGGCGAAGCGGGGCGCGATGCCGAGAACGACGTGGTCACCGGCGTGGTGGTGATGAACCGCCTGCAGCAGACCAAGGAGGTCATTGCCCGCGTCAAGGAGGCGGTGGACAAGCTCAATGTCGATGGCAGCCTGCCGCAGGGCGTTCAACTGGTGCCTTATTACGACCGATCCACCCTGGTCAACGTCACCACCCACACCGTCATCCACAACCTGATCTTCGGTTGCCTGCTGGTGTTCGTCATTCAGTGGATCTTTCTGGGCGACCTGCGCAGTGCAGTGATCGTGAGCGTCAACATCCCGTTTGCGTTGTTCTTCAGCATCATGATGCTGGTGCTCACGGGGGAGTCGGCCAACCTGCTGTCTCTGGGGGCGGTTGATTTCGGCATCATCGTCGACTCGGCGGTGATCCTGGTCGAAAACATCTTCCGCAACTTCCAGAAGAGCCCGCGTGAACGCATCAATGCCCTGCGCGCCATGACCCGCGGCCCGCACGGCATGGTCACCGACCCGGCCCTGGGCTGGACCCAGCGCCTGCGCATGATCTTCATGAGCTCGCTGCAGGTCGACAACTCGGTGCTGTTCTCCACGGTCATCACCATTGCCGCCTTCTCGCCGCTGTTCCTCATGACTGGGGTGGAGGGTCAGATTTTCGGCCCCATGGCCCGCACTTATGGCTATGCCCTGGCCGGCGCGCTGCTTGCCACTTTCACCGTCACGCCGGTGCTGGCCGCCTACCTGCTGCCGCGCCGCATCCAGGAGCACGAAACCCGCATCGTCGAGTGGGTGCGCAAGGCCTACGAGCCGGCCCTGCGCTGGTCACTGCAGCATGCCAAGACCGTGTGCGTGGGCGGTGTGGTGTTCCTGATCGCGGTCGGGGTGCTGGCCTCGCGACTGGGCAGCGAGTTCCTGCCGGCCCTGGAAGAGGGCAACCTGTGGATCCGGGCCTCCATGCCGCCCACCATCTCGCTGGAGGCCGGTACCGCCAAGGCCAACCGCATGCGCGAGATCATCAAGAGCTATCCCGAGGTGATCACCGTGGTGTCGCAGCACGGCAGGCCTGACGACGGTTCGGACGCCTCGGGCTTCAACAACGTCGAGTTGTTCGCCCCGCTCAAACCCTTTGACGAATGGCCCGCTGGCGTCAGCAAGGAGCAGTTGGTGGCCGAGTTGCAGGAGAAGTTCGCCCTCGAGTTCCCGGGGGTGGGCTTCAACTTCTCGCAGTACATCCAGGACAACGTGCAGGAGGGCCTGTCGGGCGTCAAGGGCGCCAACTCGGTGAAGATCATGGGGCCCGATCTGGTCACGCTGGAGAAGCTGGCCGTCGACGTGGTCGCCGTGATGAGCAAGGTTCCGGGCACCGCCGACATCGGCATCTTCAACACCCTGGGCCAGCCCAACCTCAACATCCAGATCGACCGCCAGAAGGCGGCCCGCTACGGGCTGAACACGGGTGACGTCAACACCGCCATCCAGGCGGCCATGGGCGGCACCGTGGCCACCACGGTGCTGGAGGGCGAACGCCAGTACGGCCTGAGCGTGCGCTACCTGTCGGCCCAGCGGCACGACCTTCAAAGTGTGCGTGATCTGCGCATCGGCTACACCACCACCGGTGGGGGCAACGCCTTCGTGCCCCTGCGCGACATCGCCGACATCACGCTGGACACCGGGGCCACCTACATCTACCACGAGCGCAACGAGCGCTACATCCCGATCAAGTTCAGCGTGCGCGAGCGCGACCTGGGCAGCACGGTGTCCGAGCTGCAACAGCGCGTGGCCGCCGAGGTCAAGCTGCCCGAGGGCTACCGCATCCAGTACGCGGGCGAGTTCGAGTCGCTGCAGCAGGCCAAGGCCCGCATGGGCGTCCTGATCCCGATGGCGATGGCGCTGATCCTGGTACTGCTGTATGCGCTGTTCAGCAGCTTTGCCTACAGCCTGCTGGCCTTGGCGGCCGTGCCCTTCACCGTGGCCTGCGGCATCCTGGCCCTGTACGTGTCCGACCAGGTGATCAGCATCTCGGCGGTGATCGGCTTTGTCTCACTGCTCGGGGTCTCCGTGATGGACGGCATCCTGATCCTGAGCTACTTCAAGGAGCTGCGCCTGGCCGGGCAGAGCCCTGAAGACGCCATCTATGACGCCTACATCCACCGCATGCGGCCTCTGTTGATGACGGCCCTGTCGGCCTGCATCGGCTTGTTTCCGGCCGCGCTCAGCCACGGCATCGGCAGCCAGGTGCAGCGCCCGCTGGCCACGGTGGTGGTGGGCGGCATGTTGCTGGGGCCGGTGTTCCTGCTGCTGGTGGTGCCCGCCATGCGGCTCACCGTGCTGCGCCACCTGAAACTCAAGAAACGCCGCAAAGGCCTGGGTGGCGATGCGCTGGCCCACGAGGAGGATGCCCATGCTTGATTCATCGCGCCACATCGGCGGCCCGCTGCGCACCCTGGCACTGGGCCTGCTCAGCGCCGGCCTGCTGTCCGCGTGCGCCGTCGGCCCCGACTACCACGCGCCCCAGGCGCCCCAGGTCAGCGCCTTCACGCGCCAGGCTGATCCAGCGCCCCCCGCCGCCACGGCCGAGCTTCGTCCCGATTGGTGGACGGCCTACGGCTCGCCCCGGTTGGTCCGGCTGGTGCAACGCGCCCTCCAGCACAACCCGGGCATCGATGCCGGTCTGGCCAACTTGCGCCAGGCGCAGGAGCTGGTCACGGCCCAGCGCGGCCTGTTTTTCCCGCAGGTGCAGGCGGGCTACAGCGCCAACCGCCAAAACTCGGGGCGCGTGTTGTCTTCGCCCCTGGCCTCGGGGGCCAGCCTGTTCACCTTGCACACGGCCCAGGTCAGCGTGGGCTTTGTGCCCGACGTCTTCGGTGGCAACCAGCGTCAGGTCGAATCCTTGCAGGCCACAGCCGACAGCCAGCGCCTGCAGCTGGAAGCCCTGCGTGTCACGCTGGCCAGCAACGTGGCCTCGGCCGTGATCCAGGAGCAGTTGCTGGTCGAGCAGATCGCCGTGCTGGAAGAAGCCTTGCAGCTGGCGCAGCAGCAGCTGCAGCACACCCGCGGCCTGAAGGCCCAGGGCTACGCCAGCGGCCTGGATCTGGCCCAGCAGGCATCGGCTTACGCCCAGACGGCGGCTCAGTTGCCGCCCCTGCACAAGCAACTGGAGCAGACGCGCAACCTGCTGGCCGTGCTGTGCGGCGACTTCCCGGCCGCGGACCTGGGCGCGGTGCAGCAAGCCCCCGTCCGCTTGCCGGCCGAGTTGCCCCAGGCCTTGCCCTCTCAACTGGTGAGCCGGCGCCCTGATGTTCAGGCCGCCGAGGCCCAGTTCCATGCGGCCTATGCCCAGATCGGTGTGGCCACCGCCAACATGCTGCCGCAGTTCTCGCTCAGCGCCAACCTGGCGTACGCGGGTGGAGCGGTGGGTGGTTTGCTGTCGGCTGGCAACAAGGCTTGGGGGCTGCTGGGTGGTGTGAGTGCGCCCTTGTTCTCTGCCGGCACCCTGTCGGCCCGCAAGCGCGCGGCCGAGGCCGGGGCCGAGGCGGCTCAGGCCCAGTACCAGGGGGTGGTGTTGACCGCTTTCCAGAACGTGGCCGACACCCTGGTCGCCCTGCAGCACGATGGCCAGGCCCTGAGCGTGGCCCGCGATGCCGAGGCCGCAGCGCAAAACCTGCTGGGTCTGACCCGTCAGCAGTTCGACCAAGGCTACGTGGCCCAGCCCCAGTGGCTCAGCACGCGGCAGGCCTGGCTGCAGGCCCGCCTGGCCCACCTGGCGGCGCAGGCGGTCTACCTGGGCGACACCGTGGCCCTGCACCAGGCCTTGGGCGGTGGCTGGCGCGATCAGCCAACGATGGCCGGTCGCTGAACCTGACTGAATCCGGAAAGCAAAAAGGGGCCGTTTTCACGGCCCCTTCTTCTTGGCGTGGTGCTTTCTTGCCGCTCAGAAACCCATGGCCAGACCGCTGTTGCGGCGCGGGTCATTGGCGCCATAGAAGCGGTTCTTGCCCACCGGCTTGCCGCCCAGCGAGGGCGCGCCGATCAGCACGGCGGCCAGGTGGTTGGCGGGTTGAGGTGCACCCAGCTTGTGGCCGGCAGCTTCCAGCAGCTTGCGGGTGTCGGGCGAGATGGCGAAGTTCTCCATGTTGGTCACATCGGGCAACCATTGCTGGTGGAAGCGCGGCGCATCCACGGCTTCTTGCACGTTCATGCCGTAGTCGATCACGTTCAGCAGCGTGTGCAGCACGGCGGTGATGATGCGGCTGCCGCCGGGCGTGCCGACCACCATCACGGGCTGGTTGTCCTTGCTGACGATGGTCGGGCTCATCGACGACAGCGGGCGCTTGCCCGGGGCGATGGCATTGGCCTCGCCCTGCACCAGGCCGTAGATGTTGGGCACGCCGATCTTCACGGTGAAGTCATCCATCTCGTTGTTCAGCAGCACGCCGGTGCCAGGCACCGTGACCTTGGCACCGAACCAGTCGTTCAAGGTGTAGGTGACCGACACGGCATTGCCCCAGCGGTCGGCAATCGAGTAGTGGGTGGTGTTGCTGCCCTCGTGCGGCGCCACCCCAGGCTTGATGTCCTTGGAGACACCGGCCTTGTTCGGGTCGATCACTGCGCGGATCTGGGCCGCATAGGCCTTGTCGGTCAGGCGGGCAATGGGGTTCTTCACAAAGTCGGGGTCACCCAGGTAGCTGTTGCGGTCCACATAAGCGTGGCGCATGGCCTCGATCTGGTAGTGCACCGACTGGGCCGAGCGGAACCCCAGGTCTTTCAGGGGGTAGCCCTCGAGGATGTTCAGGATCTCGCAGATGATCACCCCGCCCGAGCTCGGCGGCGGTGCCGACACCACGTGGTAGCCACGGTAATCGCATTCGACCGGCGGCATCTCGCGGGTTTTGTACTGGTCCAGGTCGGCCTGGGTGATCAGCCCGCCACCGGCCTGGCTGGACTGTGTCAGGGCCTGGGCCACCGGGCCTTTGTAAAAGCCCTCGGGGCCCTTGTCGCTGATCGCCTTCAGGGTGCGGGCCAGGTCTTTCTGCACCAGCTTGTCACCCACCTGGTAGGGCTCGCCCGACTTGAGGAAGATGGCCCCCGAGGCCGGATCCTTGCGGAAGTCGGCGGTCGCGGTGTGCAACATGTCGATGTCACCCTGATCCAGCACAAAGCCCTGTTCGGCCAGGGCGATCGACGGGGCCAGCAGTTCCTGACGCTTGAGCGTGCCGTACTTCTCGCGCGCCCATTCCAGGCCTGACACGCTGCCGGGCACACCCACGGCCAGGTGGCCATGCGTGCTCAGGCCTTTGATGACGTTGCCGTCCTTGTCGAGGTACATGTTCGGCGTGGCGGCCAGTGGGGCCTTCTCGCGGAAGTCCAGGAAGGTCTTGCGTCCATCCGCCAGTTGCAGCGTCATGAAGCCACCGCCGCCCAGGTTGCCGGCGGCCGGGTATACCACGGCCAGCGCGTAACCCACGGCCACGGCCGCATCCACGGCGTTGCCGCCTCGCTTGAGCACATCCACCCCCACTTTCGTGGCCAGGTGCTGGGCAGCCACCACCATGCCGTTCTCGGCGGCCACGGGGGCCACCGAGGCGGCGTGCGCGACCCAGTGGAAACTCAGGAACAGGCAGCCCGTGAGCACCGTGGTGCGCAGGCGGGGCAGGCGTCGGGGGAAATTCATCCGGCTTCTCCTCGTTGATGTCTTGCGGGGGGCATCCCGGCCTCCAGGGGCTGGGTCGGGCCAGTTTAGGGGGCGTTGCTCAATTTATGATCAGGGAAATTGCCCTTGGCGGCGAAATGACTGTTTCATGAAATTTGACAATCTGGCCGATCTCAAGGTGTTGGTCGCGGCCGCAGAGACCGGGGGCTTCACACCGGCGGGGCGCCGCTGCGGCCTCAGCACGGCTGCGGTCAGCGCGGCCATCAAACGACTCGAGACCAGCCTGGGCGTGCGCCTGTTCGAGCGCAGCACGCGCAGCGTGCAGCCGACCCAGGAAGGCCGGGTGATGATCGACCATGCCCGCCGTGCGCTGGAGCTGGTGGCCGAAGGGCAGGCGCTGGTGCGGGGAGGCGCTGCAGCGCTCACCGGTAGCCTGCGCCTCACCACCTCATCGGCCCTGGCGCGGGGCCTGTTGCTCGACTGGTTGCCCGGATTTGCCGCGCAACACCCGGGGCTGGAGATCGACCTGCGTGTCACCGACACCCATGTCGATCTGGTGCGTGAAGCCATCGATGTGGCGGTGCGCTATGGGCCCTTGCCCGATTCGGGGCTGGCGGCCCGCTTGCTGGCGCCGTCGCACCGCATTGCCTGCGCCAGCCCGGCCTACCTGCGGCGCAGGGGTTGGCCGCAGCAGCCCCAAGACCTGACGCGGCACGAGTGCCTCACCTATGAAGTGCGGGGGCGCCTGTTGTGTGACTGGGCGTTCAGCCCCGTGGATGACGCCGATGGGGCTGCGGCGCCCATCACCGTGCCGGTGCGGGGCGCATTGCGCTGCAACGATGCCTCGGTGGCGCTGGACTGGGCTTTGCAGGGGCAGGGGGTGGTCTATCAGTCGGCCCTGCAGCTGGCAGCAGCCTTGGCCGACGGGCGCTTGCAGCGTGTGCTGCCCACCTGGCTGGGCGCGCCGGCACCGCTGTATGCGGTGCTGCCCAGCAATCGCTTTGTGCCGCCACGCGTGACGGCGCTGGTGGAGGCCCTGGCCGAGCTGTTCGCGCGCTCGGCTGCGGGGAAGATCGTGGGTTAAAAAAGGCTTGGCTGGTCAGGTGGGCCGCAGTGCGGCACCCGATGGCTGGCCAAAACGACCTTGGAGACACGGCTGTGGCCGTGCAAGGGTCGCCCCACGATGAAACTTTATTTGGTCAGGATCAGCTTGCCCAGACGGGTGGCCTGCAGGCGGTACAGCAGGCCGTTGTGCAAGATCTCGACCGTCTTCTGGCCGGCCAGCAGTTCCTGGCTGGGCACCACCCGGGGCGCCGAGCCGGCCGAGGCCGAAGGGCCACGCGACGGGGCCGGTGCGGTCTGAAACGGAGTGGACAGGGCGGTGAACTGGTTCATGGCGGCAAGTCGATGAAAAGGGGCTGGCTGGGTCTGCGGGACCGATGGTCGGCTCTGTAGACTGGCTGATGGGTGGATTATGCACTCAAATGAGAATGAATCTCATTAAAAAATTCAATCAACCCTGCTGCCGCCATGGCTCCAACCCTGCCACGGCGATCAGGCCAGCCGGCTGACCTGCACGGCGCAATCGTAGAAGGTGGGGCCGCGCCCCAGATCGGTCAGGGCCTGGCTGGTGAGTTCATTCACGTTGGTGCCGTTCAGGCCGAATTTGCGCCACCAGATGCCCAGGCCGTTGACCACGCCCGGGCGGGCCCGTTCGCTGACCTCGGCCTTGCAGTGGTAGTTGCCGCGGGCGTTGAACACGCGCACCACATCGCCGGTGCGGATGCTGCGCGGGCTGGCGTCGTCGGGGTGGATCTCCAGCACCGGCTCGGTCTCGATGTGGCGCAGGCTGGTCACGTTCACGAAGGTCGAGTTCAGAAAGTTGCGTGCCGGCGGCGAGATCATGGCCAGCGGCCAGGGCCCGGCCGGGTTGGGCAGCTCGTGATTGGGCAGGTGGTCGGGCAGGCCGTCCAGCCCCTGTGCCACCAGGGCGGGGCTGAGGAACTCGCAGCGCCCCGACGGGGTGGGAAAGCCCCCTTCGGCAAAGGGCGCATCGGCCAGCGGCAGGCTGGTAAAGCCCTGGCGCTGCAACTGCGCGTGGTCGATCCGGTCGCCAAAAGCCTGTCGGCACAGGGTTTCGTCGTCTTCGACAAAGCAGGGCTCGGTGTAGCCCATGCGCTGTGCCAGGCGGCGGAAGATCTCGCTGTTGGGCAGGGCCTCGCCCAAGGGGGCAATGGCCGGGCGGTTCAGCAGCACGTCGGTGTGGCCGTAGGCCAGGTGAATGTCCCAGTGCTCCAGCTGGGTGGTGGCCGGCAGCAGGTAGTCGGCGTAGTCGGCGGTGTCGGTCTGGAAATGCTCCAGCACAACGGTGAACAAATCCTCGCGGGCGAAGCCGGCCGCCACCCGGGCCGAATCCGGGGCCACGGCCACGGGGTTGCTGTTGTAGACCACCAAGGCCTCGATGGCCGGGCCAAAAGCGGGCGAGGCGGGCTGGTTGAGCGCATCGCCGATGGTGGACATGTTGATCAGGCGCGGTCGGCGTTCACCCAGCAGGTCCGGGCGCTGCAAGGTCTGGCGCTGCACCGGGAATTGCCCCGAGCTCGACAGCAACACGCCACCGCCGCGCTCGCGCCAGGCGCCCGTCAGCGCGGGCAGGCAGGCAATGGCGCGCACGGCATTGGCGCCGCCGCGCACGCGTTGCACCCCGTAGTTGAGTCGGATGGCCGCCGGCCGGGTATGGGCATAGTCGTGTGCCAGTCGCGTGATCTGTTCCACCGGCACGCCGCACACCTCGGCGGCGCGCTCAGGCGGCCACTGCAGGGCACGTTCGCGCAACTCGGCCCAGCCCAGCGTGTGGCGCTCGATGTAGTCATGATCCAGCCAGTCGTGCACGATCAGTTGCTGCATCAGCGCCAGGGCCAGCGCGGCATCGGTGCCGGGGCGCAGAGCGATGTGCTCATGGCATTTCTCGGCGGTCTCGCTGCGGCGCGGGTCGATGCATACCAGGCGGGCGCCCTGTCGCTTGGCCTCTTGCGCGATGCGCCAGAAGTGCAGGTTGCTGCCGATCGAGTTGCTGCCCCAGATCACGATCAGCCGGGCCTCGGCGAAAAACTGCACCTTCATGCCCACCTTGCCGCCCAGGGTGTGGACCAGGCCCGCGGTGCCTGCCGACGAGCAGATGGTCTGGTCCAGCCGGCTGGCGCCCAGCCGATGGAAGAAGCGTGCCGCCATGCCGTCGCCTTGCACCAGCCCCATGGTGCCGGCGTAGCTGTAGGGCAGCACGGCCTCGGGGTTGCGGCCTGCGATGGCGGTCAGGCGTTGTGCAATGTCGCTCAGGGCCTCATCCCAACCCACTTGCACGAACTTGCCCGAGCCCTTGGGCCCCACCCGCTTCATCGGGTGCAGCAGGCGATCCGGGTGGTAGGTGCGCTCGGGGTACTTGGACACTTTGGCGCACAGCACGCCACCGGTCAGCGGATGGGCTGGGTTGCCTTGCACGCGCGTGGCCACGCCATCCTTCACGGTGGTCAGCAGCGAGCAGGTGTCGGGGCAGTCGTGGGGGCAGGCGCCAAGCACCTGGGTGTCGTCAATGGGCTGGTTCATGGGGCGTTGTGGGTCGGTGGGCCGCATCGGCCCGCTGTGTTTCAACGCATTGTCATACAGCGTGACAGGCGTTATGGTCGAAAGCCCATGCTCGCACCACCGTCGCTCTCTCCGGCTGATTCACCGCGGCATCCGTCCAGGCGTCGCCTGGTGCAACTGACCTGTTCGGCCTGCGCGGCCAGCCTGGCCGGCCCGGCCTGGGCGCGTGGCCCGGGCGAGGTCCCGCTGGTGCTCGGTCAGTCGGTGCCCCTGACCGGCCCCACGGCCCACTTGGGGCGCCACTATGTCCAAGGGGCCCAACTGGCTTTTGACCAGGTCAATGCCGCCGGCGGCATCGCCCGGCGCGCCATCGAATTGCGCATCCAGGACGACGGTTATGAGGCCGACCGTTGCGCCGACAACACACGTCGTTTTATCCAGGATGATGTTTTTGCCTTGTTCGGGTATGTCGGGACGCCCACCAGCCTGGCCGCCATGCCGCTGGCCCTGGGCGCCCGCGTGCCCTTTGTGGCTCCCCGCACCGGCGCGCAAGCCGTGCGCGAACCTTTGCACCGCCCTGTCTTCGTCATCCGGGCCTCGTACCGCGAGGAGTTGGCGCTGATCGTGTCCAGCCTGCGCGCCCGAGGGGTGCGCCGAGTGGCGTTGCTGCGCCAGGGGGATTCGTACGGCGATGCCGGCCTGGACGGCCTGACCCGTGCGCTGGCGGCGCAGGGCCTGGGTCTGCTCGGCCAGGCCAGCATCGAGCGCAACTCGCTGGACGTCAGCGCCGCGGTGAGGGCCCTGGCCCCCTTGCGGCCGGAAGCCATCGTGCTGGTGTGCACTTACCAGGCCGCCACCGCCTTTGTGCGGGCGGTGCGCAAGGCGGGGTTTGCCGGCTTGTTTGCGGCGGTGTCCTTTGTGGGAACCCAGGACATGATCGACACCCTGGGGCGAGACGGCGCCGGGTTGATGATTTCTCAGGTCATGCCTTCACCCTACGTCAACGTCCATCCGCTGGCCGTGCAGTTCAGGGCGGCGGCCCACAGGGCGGGGGGGCGTGTGGCGCTGACCTATTCCGCCATCGAGGGGTATCTGGCCGGCTCGGTGCTGGTGGCCGGGCTGCAAGAGGCCCTGCGCCGGGGCCGCCTGAGCCGCGAGGGTCTGATTGAGGGGCTGGAGGCCCTCGGACGGCGAGAGATTGCAGGCTTTCCGATCGAATTGGGGTCGGCCAGCCACGTGGCCAGCCACTTTGTCGAGCTCTCCACGCTGGTGGGCGACGGCACGCTTCGAACCTGACTCAGGCTATTTCGCGCACCCCGCCCAGGCCTTGCAGAAACTGTTCGCAGCGGCCCAGTTGCTCCAGGCTCACGTACTCATCGGGCTGGTGAGCCTGCTCGATGCTGCCGGGCCCGCACACCACGGTGGGGATGCCGGCCTGCTTGAACAGCCCCGCTTCGGTGCCGAAGGCCACCAGTGTGGTGCCTGCTGCGCCGGCCAGGCGCTGCGCCAGGCGGGTCACGGCGTCGTCGGCCGAGCCCAGGAAGGCCGGCACCTCGCAGATCGGCTCGAAGCTGAAGCCCGTCTCAGGGCTCACCTTTTGCATGCCGGGCTCCAAGGCACGGGCCGCTGCCACCACCTGCGATTGCAGGGCCAGCGCGTCCACGGTGGGCAGGTTGCGGAACTCGTAGCGGAACTCGGCGTCGCGCGGCACCACGTTGTCGGCAATGCCGCCGTGGAACTGACCCACGCTGGCGGTGGTGTAGGGCACGTCAAAGCCCGCGTAGCGGGGCTCGTCGCGCTCGAAGCCCTCGGCCATGTCACGCAGCTTGCCCACCAGTCGGGCCGCCATCTCGATGGCGTTGACGGATTGAGGCGTCAGCGACGAGTGCGCCTCCTTGCCGCGCACACAGCAGCGGTAGCGGTACACGCCCTTGTGGGCAATGGCCGGCACCATCAGCGTGGGTTCGCCCACGATGCAGGCCAGGGGCTGGATCTGCGCGTCACGCAGGTCGGCGATCAACTCCTTCACCCCCAGGCAACCCACTTCTTCATCAAAACTCAGCGCCAGATGGATGGCGAACGGGGCCGGGCTGTCCAGAAAGTGCTGGGCCTGGGCCAGGGCGATGCCGATGAAGGCCTTCATGTCGGCCGAGCCCCGCCCATACAGGCGGCCATCGCGCACCATGGCCGACAGCGGGTCTGCGCTCCAGGCCTGGCCGTCCCAGGGCACCGTGTCGGTGTGGCCCGACAGAATCACCCCGGCCGGCTTGCCCTCACCCAGGGTGGCAAACAGATTGGCCTTGGTCTTGTCGGCATTCCAGGTCAGGCGGCTGCGCACCCCGAGGCGCAACAGCTCGTCGCGTACGAAGTGGATCAGTTCCAGGTTGGAGTTTCGGCTCACCGTGTCCATCCGGACCAGGGTCTGTGCCAATGCAAGGGCTCGATCGGAAATCATGGTTGGCATTGTGGATGATGTGCGCAGATGGCGCAGAACTTGCGGCAAAGCCCTGCCCATTGCTAGACTGATTCATTCAGCGCCCACTACATCACCATGCAAATCCTTGATTCCATCGTGGCCCAGGCGGCCGGCATCGCGGCTGTGCGCCGCGACATCCATGCTCACCCCGAGTTGTGTTTTGAAGAGCTGCGCACCGCCGACCTGATCGCGGCCAAGCTCACCGAATGGGGCATCCCGGTGCACCGCGGCCTGGGCAAGACCGGTGTCGTCGGCATCGTCAAGGGCGGTGACAGCCCGCGCGCCATCGGCCTTCGGGCCGACATGGACGCGCTGCCCATGCAGGAGTTCAACACCTTTGCCCATGCCAGCCGGCACGCCGGCAAGATGCACGCCTGCGGTCACGATGGCCACGTGGCCATGCTGCTGGCGGCGGCCCAGCACCTGGCCCGCCACCGTGATTTCGATGGCACGGTCTACCTGATCTTCCAGCCGGCCGAAGAGGGCGGTGGTGGCGCCCGCGAGATGGTCAACGACGGCCTGTTCGAGCAGTTTCCCATGCAGGCCGTGTTCGGCATGCACAACTGGCCCGGCATGCCGGTGGGCACCATGGCGGTCAGCCCCGGCCCGGTGATGGCCTCGACCAGCGAATTCAAGATCACCGTGCGCGGCAAGGGTGGCCATGCGGCGCTGCCGCACACCGGCATCGACCCGGTGCCGATTGCCTGCCAGATGGTGCAGGGCTTCCAGACCATCATCACCCGCAACAAGAAGCCGGTCGACGCGGGCGTGATCTCGGTCACCATGCTCCACGCGGGCGAGGCCACCAATGTGGTGCCCGACAGCTGCGAGATGCAGGGCACGGTGCGCACCTTCACCACCGAGGTGCTGGATCTCATCGAGCGCCGCATGTCCGAGATCTCGCACGGCGTGGCGGCGGCCTTCGGGGCCGAGTGCCATTTCGAATTCGTGCGCAACTACCCGCCCACCATCAACCATCCCGCCGAGGCCGAGTTCGCCCGCAGCGTCATGGTCGACCTGGTCGGTGCCGACAAGGTGTTGCCGCAAGAGCCCACCATGGGGGCGGAAGATTTCGCCTACATGCTGCAGGCCAAGCCAGGCGCCTACTTCTTCATTGCCAACGGCGACGGCACGCACCGTGAGATGGGTCATGGTGGCGGCCCCTGCATGCTGCACAACCCCAGCTACGATTTCAATGACGACCTGATCCCCTTGGGTGGCTCGCTGTGGGTGCGGCTGGTCCAGAAGTGGTTTGCCCAGCAGCCTGAAGGGGTTTGACCATGCTGGCGGTGCCCCAGGCCTTTGCCAGCCGTTACGCCGAGGCGCGCGTGCGGTTTCTGGAGGCTGCGGCCCAGGCCGGCCTGCCGATCGAGTCGCACCCTCACCCCTTGCCGGGCCGCGATGGCGAAGCCCTGGCCATGGACGTGGTGCGTGACGGCCCGGCGGACGCCCAGTCCCTGTTGATCGTCAGCAGCGGCTGCCACGGGCTGGAAGGCTTTTGTGGCTCAGGTGTCCAGGTGTTCGCATTGCACGATGCCGAATGGCGTGAGCGGGCCCACGCGGCCGGCGTGGCCGTGCTGTATGTGCACGCACTCAACCCCTACGGTTTTTCGCACCTGCGTCGGGTCACGCATGAAAACGTCGACCTGAACCGCAATTTTCAAGACTTCAGCCAGCCTCTGCCGCTCAACGAGGCCTACCGCGAACTGGCCCCCTTGCTGCTGCCCGAGGTGTGGCCACCCGATGCCGCCAATCAGGCGGCCATTGCCGACTTCATGGCCCGGCGCGGCGAGGCCGCCTTCCAGGCCGCGGTGGCGCGAGGCCAGCACGAGTTTCCCCAGGGCCTGTTCTTCGGCGGCCAGGCCCCCACCTGGAGCCACCAGACCCTGCGCAACGTGCTGCGCCAGCACGGCCGTCAGGTTGGCCGCCTGGGCTGGATCGACTTGCACACCGGTCTGGGGCCCAGCGGTGTGGGCGAGCGCATCTTTGCCGGCCGCAACGACCCGGCCGCCGTGGCCCGGGCCCGCGCCTGGTGGGGCGGTGCCGGCGCCACGCCGGTCACCTCGATCTACGACGGCTCCTCCAGCTCGCCCTTGCTCACCGGCCTGATGTGGGAGAGTGCCTACCAGGAATGCCCGCAGGCCGAGATCACCGGCATCGCCCTGGAGTACGGCACCCAACCGGTGTTGCAGGTGCTGCACGCCCTGCGTGCCGAGCATTGGCTGAACGGGCACCCCGAGGCCCCGGCGCCCCTGGCCGAGGCCATCCGCCAGCAGGTGCTGGCAGCCTTCTACACCGACACCGACGCCTGGAAAGGCCAGATCATCAGCCAGGCCCGCCAGGCCTTGTTCCAGGCTGTCGATGGTCTGGCCTGAGCCGAGCGCCCGCCTTTCACCTTCACCGCCCTGATCCGCCATGAACCTGATGAACCCTGGTGGCCTTCATGCCACCCGCCGGGCAGCCTTGCTGGCCCTGAGCCTGCTGGCCGCCCAATGGCTGAGCCCTTCGGCGCAAGCCGATACCGCGATGCCACCTGCCGCCCAGGCCCCGCTGTGGGCGGCTGCCGGCCAGGAGCAGCCCGCCCTGCTGGAGACCTTGCGCGCCTTGGTCGGTATCGAAAGCGGCAGCAGCGACCGCGAAGGCCTGGACCAGATCTCCGAGCTGATCGCCGGCCGCTTGCGCGAACTGGGGGGCGAGGTGAACTTCATCGACGCCGCACCGGCCGACCTGTACCGCATGGAGGACACGCCCCCCCGGCCTGGCCGAATGGTGCATGCGGTGTTCAAGGGGGTGGGGCAGCGCCGCATCCTGCTGATTGCCCACATGGACACGGTCTATCCCCGGGGCATGCTGGCCCAGCAACCGTACCGTGTGGAAGGCAACCGCGCCTATGGCCTGGGCATTGCCGACGACAAGCAGGGCGTGGCCACCGTGTTGCACACCGTGGCCCTGCTCAAGCGCCTGGGCGTGAACGATTACGGCCAGTTGACCGTGCTCATCAACGGCGACGAGGAGATCAGCTCGCCCGCCTCGCGCAAGACCCTGGCGCGCCTGGGGCGCGAGCACGATCTGGTGCTCTCGTACGAAGCCACCCGTGTCGGAGGCGACAAACTGTCGCTGGCCACCAGCGGCATTGCCATGGCCTCGCTCAAAGTGGTGGGGCGGGCCTCGCACGCGGGCGGCGCCCCTGAGGCGGGCGTCAACGCGCTGTATGAGCTGTCGCACCAGCTGCTGCAATTGCGGGATCTGTCGGCGCCCGAGCGCGGCCTGAAGGTCAACTGGACGATCGCCAAGGCTGGCGTGGTGCGTAACATGATCCCGCCCGAGGCCAGTGCCCAGGCCGATGTGCGCCTGCTGCGCGTGGGTGATTTGCAGGCCCTGGACAAAGAGCTGCAGTTGCGCACCCAGCGCCGCCTGTTGCCGGGCTCGGAGGTCAGCGTCACGCTGGAGAACCGCCGTCCGCCCCTGGAGCCCACCGATGCCGCGCGCCGCGTGGGGGCCCATGCCCAGCAGCTTTACCGCGAGATCGGCCATGCCTTGCAGATCGACGACCGACCGGAGGGCGGCGGCACCGATGCCGCTTTTGCCGCACTCGACACCCGGGCGCCCGTGTTGGAACGCCTGGGCTTGCAGGGCTTTGGCGCGCACTCCGACAAGGCCGAATACGTGCTGCTCGACTCCATCCAGCCGCGGCTTTACCTGGGGCTGCGCCTGATCGCCGACTTTGCCGCAGGCCGGGTGGCGGGCGCAGATTGAACAGTTGGCGACACTGTGGACGCGGATGGGCTGTCCAGCCCGTCGGCGTGGGCGTGCGCCGCTTAAGATGGGTGCTGACCGGGCCAAGCCCATGAAGACCCCCTTAACCAGGAAATCCGAGACATGTCCGACCTGAACACCTTGTTTGAAGCCGCTGTGGCCAACTCCAAGAACCTCAGCGAGCGCCCTGACAATCCCACCCTGCTGAAGATCTACGCCCTGTACAAGCAGGCCACCCAGGGGGACAACACCGAGAAGAAGCCCGGCTTCACCGATCAGGTGGGCCGCTTCAAGTGGGACGCCTGGGAAAAGCTCAAGGGCAAAACCCAGGACGAGGCCAAGCAGCTCTACATCGACCTGATCCAGTCGCTGAGCTGAGCCGGTCTCGCTGCACATCCCTCGACAGCCCCGGTTGCGCAAGCGCCGGGGCTGTCGCCGTTCAGGGGTCTTGGCCCGCAGGCCGAAGCCGTGCGGCCGGCTTCCCAGATTTCTCCCAAGTTGGTCTCTAACATGCAGCGAGGTCGGCCCCCCACCCCTGGAGGCGCGTCTGCCCCCATGTCTACCGCTGTCAACAGGAGAATCGCCATGCCCCAAGCCGTCAACCCATCTAACCCGCTGGGCCGTCGCCACGCCTTTGCCCTGGTGGGCACACTCGGTGCCCTGGCCTTGAGTTCCTGTGGCGGCGGAGGCAGCAGCACGAGCAGCACCACCTCCTCGGTGGCCACGCTGGCCGGCCTGAGCCTGTCCGCCGGCAGCCTGTCACCGGCCTTTGCCAGTGCCACCACGGTGTACGCCGCCAGCGTTGGCAACGCGGTCAGCAGCTTCACCGTCAGCCCTACGGCCACCGACAGCGGCGCCACCGTTCAGGTCAACGGCAGCACGGTGGCCAGCGGCAGCGCTTCGGCCGCGATCAGTCTCAGCGTGGGCACCAACACCGTGACGGTGGTGGTCACCGCCAGCGATGGCAGCACCACCAAGACCTACACGGTGGTGGTGACCCGTGCGGCGGCCACTTTGTCGTCCGATGCGACGCTCAGCGCGCTCACCCTGTCTGCGGGCAGCCTGTCGCCGGCCTTTGCCAGTGCCACCACGGCGTACACGGCCACCGTGGCCAACAGCGTGAGCAGCCTCACGGTCAGCGCCACGCTGGCGGGGGCGGGCACGCTCAAGGTCAACGGCAGCACGACCAGCAGTGGCGCGGCCTCCAGCAGCGTGGCACTCTCGGTGGGCAGCAATACCATCACGGTGCTGGTGACGGCGGCCGATGGCGTCAGCACCCAGACCTACACCGTGACGGTCACCCGCTCGGCGGCCGGCAGTTGCACGCTGACCGCTACCGAAACCGATGGTCCTTACCCGCTGTACGCCATCCTGACCAATTCGGCCATCGCGCGCAGCGACATCCGCGAAAGCAAGACCGGCATCCCGTTGACGCTCACCCTCACGGTGTTGAGCGCAGGCAGCAGCTGTGCACCCATCAGCGGTGCGGGCATCTACATCTGGCATTGCGACAAGGATGGGCTGTACTCGGGCTACAGCACCAGCACCAACGCAGGTCAGAGTGGCCTGACCTATCTGCGCGGCATCCAGGTGACCGACAGCAACGGACAGGTTACTTTCACCACGATCTACCCCGGTTGGTATGCGGGCCGCATCACCCACATCCACGTGCAGGTGTACCTCAACGACAACCTGGCGGTTTCGGCCACGGCCACCACCCAGTTGGCCTTTCCGCAGACCATCACCACGGCGGTGTACAACAGCGCGCTCTACACCAAGGGGCAGAACACCTCAATCACCAGTTTCTCGGCCGACAACGTGTTCAGTGACGGCACCAGCACCGAGATGCTCACGTTGAGCGGTGACATCAGTGCTGGCTACAGCGCCAACATGACGATCACCATCGCCTGAGCGCCGCTTTGGCACCCGTACCTCACAGGTGCCGGCTCATGAACAGGCTGTGCGGGTCGGAGCGGTAGTCTGCAAATGGCCCGCAGGGCAGAAAGCCGTTGCGCCGGTACAGCGCATGGGCCGGCGCGAACGAGGGGGCGGTGCCGGTCTCCAGGCTCAGGCGCAGCAGGCCACGTGCCCGACCCTGCGCCAGGATGTGGTCGAGTACGGCCTGACCCACGCCCTGGCGCAAGAACGCGCCGTGGGTGCGCATCGACTTGAGCTCGCCATGCCGGGCATCCAGCGTCTTGAGCGCGCCGCAACCGCACAGGCGGTCACCGCGCCAGACCGACCACAGCGTGATGCCGGGTTGGCGCAGCGCCGCCAGCGGCAGCGCGTGCACGCTCTCGGGTGGGGTGTCGGCCTGCATGCCGGCCAGGTGCTCGCGCAGCAAGGCCTGGATCTCGGGGCCGCTGAGGTCGTCCTGACGGATCTCGAAACTCATGGAGGTGCTCCGGCTGGGGCGGCCCGGGGCGGGCCACTGGCCTGGACTTTAAGCCATGGCCCGGCAGGGGGCCGGGGCGGGCTCATTCGAGCGTGATGTGGGCGGTCTGGATGATCTGGCCCCAGCGCTTGAGTTCGGATTGGGTGAACTCGGCCAATTGACGGGGGCTCATCTGTTCGACATCGGTGCCGGATTCTTCGGCCTTCTTGCGGGTGTCGCCGCTGGCCAGGATGCGGTTGATCTCGGTGTTCAAGGTCTGCACCACGTCGGACGGCGTGTTGGCGGGGGCGTACAGCGCAAACCAGGAGTCCAGCTCATAGCCCGGCAGCCCGCCCTCGATGGTGGTGGGCACATCGGGCAGCGAGCTCAGGCGCTTCTTGCTGGTCACGCCCACACCCTTCAGGCGGCCCCCCTGGATCTGGCTCACCACGCCGGCGGGGGTGGTGATGAAGATGTCCACCTGGCCGGCCATCAGGTCTTGTACCGCGGGGCCCGAGCCCCGGTAGGGAATGTGGGTGATGAAGGTGCCGGTGAGCTGCTTGAACAACTCGCCCGCAATGTGCTGGATCGAGCCGTTGCCCGAGGACGCAAAGTTCAGCTTGCCCGGGTTGGCCTTGGCGTAGGCGATCAGTTCCTTGAGGTTGTTCACCGGCAGCTTGGGGTTGATGGCGATCACCTGGGGTGCGCGGGTCATCATCGCCACGGGGGTGAAATCCTTGATCGGGTCCCAGCCCGCCTGCTTGAACAGGTGGGGGTTGCCCACGTGGTAGCCGCTGTACGACACCAGCAGGGTGTAACCATCGGGTTTGGCCCGTGCCACGATCTGGTTGCCGATGTTGCCCGAGGCGCCGGGCTTGTTGTCCACGATCACGGGTTGGCCCAGCGCCCGACCCAGGGGTTCGGTGATCAGCCTCGCCGTGAAGTCGGTGGTGCCGCCGGGGGCGGTGGGCACCACCAGGGTGATGGGGCGTTGCGGGAATTTGCCCTGGGCCCAGGCCTCTCGGCCCAAGCCCGCTACAGCCGCGAGTGAGGCGAGCTGCCCCAGAAGCTGACGTCGTTGCATGGTGTTGTCTCCGTTGTAATTGGGGGGTCGAGGCCTGGCTCTTCAGGCCAGTTCGGAAATCTCGATCAGGTTCAGGTCCGGGTCGCGCACATAGACCGAGCGGATCTTCTGCGTGGCACCGGTGCGCATCACCGGGCCTTCGATGATGGGCCAGCGGGCAGCTTCCAGCCGCTCGATCACCTGGCTCAGCGGCATGGTGGCGATGAAACACAGGTCCAGCGCCCCGGGCACCGGCAGGTGGGCCTTGGGCTCGAATTCGCGGCCCCGCACATGCAGGTTGATCTTCTGCAGGCCAAACTTGAAGGCCTTGCGTTCGACCGGTGGGGTGCCGCCGATGAAGCTCTCCAGTTGCATGCCCAGCACCCGGGTGTAGAAGTCGACGCAGGCGGCCTCGTCGTGGGTGGTCAGCACCAGGTGGTCCAGGTGGTCGATCATGCTGTCCTCTTCAGTCACAGGTTGAAGTCAAGTTGGTGCGTCTGCCGCCGCCGGGCCGCCCCAAGGCGGCAGGGGCCCCCTCGGGGGGCAGCGACCACACGAAGTGAGGGAGCGTGGGGGCCACTCATATCGGGGCAGGGTGCAGGTCGGTGATGCGGCCGGCCTTGGCCACCTGGCCCGGCACCTCGTGGCCCACGATGGTGGGCATCTGGCGCGCCACGGCCAGCAGGCGTGGCAGGTCGATGCCGGTGTCGTAGCCCATGGCGTCCAGCATGTGGATGGCGTCTTCGCTGCTGATGTTGCCGCTGGCACCCGGGGCATAGGGGCAGCCGCCCAGGCCGCCCAGCGAGCCATCAAAGCGGGTGATGCCGCTTTGCACGGCGGCCAGCACATTGGCCAGGCCCATGCCGCGGGTGTTGTGAAAGTGAAGCGTCAGCTGCAGATCCGCAAAGCGCGCCTGCAGGGCCTCGCACACCGCCTTCACCTGGGCCGGTTGGGCCATGCCGGTGGTGTCGCAGATCGTCAGGCCCCGCACCCCCAGCTCGGCAAAGCGGTCGGCAAAACGCAGCACCTCGGCCAGCGGCACCTCGCCCTCCATGGGGCAGCCGAAGCAGGTCGACAACGAGACATTGATCGGCGTGCGCCCGTCCACCCGCCGCACCACCTCGGTCAGCGCGGCCAGGCTGTGCTCGCGCGGCATGCGCAGGTTGGCCAGGTTGTGCGTCTCGGAGGTCGACATCACCAGGTTCAGCTCGTCGGCCCGCGATTCCAGGGCACGTTCGGCCCCGCGCAAGTTGGGCACCAGCACGGTGTATTCCACCCCAGGAGCCCGGCGGATACGGCCCATCACCTCTTCGGCGTCGCGCAGCATCGGGATCGCCTTGGGCGAGGTGAACGAGGTCACCTCGATCTTGGCGTAGCCACACTCGCTGAGCGCGTCCACCAGCGCCACCTTGGTGTCGGTGGGGATGAATTCGGGCTCGATCTGGAAGCCGTCGCGCGTGGCGACCTCGTTGAAGTGGATGCGTGTCATGGGGCGTGTCATGTGGGTTCTCCGGCGACGATGCCCCGGTCTTTCAGGGCCTGGATCTGATCGGCGCTCAGGCCGATGTCGCGCAGCACGGCGTCGGTGTCCTGCCCGATGCCCAGCGGTGCGTTGCGGCGGTGCCCGCCGGGGGTGCGCGACAGTTTGGGGATGATGCCGGGCACGGCCAGTGTGCTGCCGTCGTCCATCTGCACCTGTTCGATCATGCCGCGGGCCTGGTAATGCGGGTCGGCGGCGATGTCGGCCACCGTGTAGATGCGGCCCGCCGGCACCGAGGCCCGGTCGAGTGCGGCCAGCACCTCGTCCACCGTCAGCTTCGCCGTCCAGGTGCCGATGGCCGCGTCGATCTCGGCCACCCGGGCCACTCGGCCGGCGTTGTCGCCCAGGGCCGCGTCCTGGCCCAGGTCGTCACGCCCCATCTCGTGCATCAGGCGCTTGAAGATGCTGTCGCCATTGCCCGCGATCAGGGCGTAGCCCCCGTCGGCGCAACGGTAGGCATTGCTGGGGGCGATGCCCGGCAGGGCGCTGCCGGCCGGGCCCCGCACCGCACCAAAGGCGCTGTACTCGGGCAGCAGGCTTTCCATGCAGTTGAACACCGCCTCATACAGGGCCACGTCGATCACCTGGCCCTGTCCGCTGCGGTGGCGTTCCTGCAAGGCCATCAGGATGCCGATCACGCCATGCAGCGAGGCCAGCGTGTCGCCGATCGACACCCCCACGCGCACCGGCACGCGGCCGGGTTCGGCGGTGAGGTGGCGTAGCCCGCTCATGGCCTCGGCCACCACGCCGAAGCCGGGCTTGTCACGGTAGGGGCCGGTCTGGCCGTAGCCGCTGATGCGCAGCATCACCAGACGCGGGTTCAAGGCCAGCAACTCGTCCGGCCCCAGGCCCCAGCCTTCCATGGCGCCGGGGCGGAAGTTCTCGATCAGCACATCGGCCTCGGTGGCCAGTTGGCGCACGATGGCCTGGGCCTCGGCCGCTTTCAGATCAAGGGCCAGCGAGCGCTTGTTGCGCGACTGCACCTGCCACCACACCGAGGTGCCGTCCTTGAGCAGGCGCCATTTGCGCAGCGGATCGCCGCTGCCCAGGGGTTCGATCTTCACCACGTCGGCGCCGAAGTCGGCCAGTGTCTTGGCCGCAAACGGGCCGGCGATCAACTGGCCCAGCTCCAGCACCTTCAAGCCGGCGAGCGGGCCGGTGGCCGGGAGGAATTCAGAGGGGCTTGTCATGGCGGGCAGTTTGCCGCTGTCCGCGCCCGCCTGTCCATTTCTGTTGCCGCAAGCCCTGTTCGCATTTTGCGAAGTCAGGGGTGGGCGTCAGCCCGGGGGACGTCGCCGGCCCAGGTGCCGGGCGGCCTTGGGGCTGTCGGGTTCCTGGGCCTGGTTCAGCACCAGGGCTTGCTGCTGCAGGCGGGCCAAGGCCTGATCCAGGGCATCGACCTCGGGCGTGCTGAGCACCTGCAGCAACTGGGTGTTGAGCAGGCGCACCTGGGGCATCAATTCCATCACCAGGGCCTCGCCTGCAGGCGTCAGCCAGAGCAGGGCGCGGCGGTGGTCGCCGGGGCGGGGCTCGCGCCGCACCAGTTGCTTGGCCAGCAACTGCCCCAGCGCCTTGGAGGTGCGCGCCCGGTCGAGTTGCACCCGATCCGCCAGTTCGGACGGACCCAGGCCCTGCTGCTGCCACAGCAGCGACAAGACCGACCATTCGCGCCGGGTGATGCCATAGCGCCCCTCGCACAGGCGCACCACCGCCGCGCCCCCGACCGCCAACAAGCGGCTCAGGCGAAACAGCAACATGTCGTCGATGGCCTGGGGCTGGCGCAGGCGGGAGGGGGAAGGGGAAGGGGTCATGGCGTGTTCGGCGTCGCGAGGTGGGGCAGGTAGTGCTGCAGCAGGGTTTCAGTCACGGTGGCCTGCAAGGCATCCCGGCGGCGTTTGAGGGGGTCTCGTTCGGGCAGTTCGCTCATCCAGCGCTTGAACTGGATGAAGGTGGCTGGGTGCAAGGTGTTCATGCGGGCCATCCGCCCGTTGCTGGCCACGATGACGGCTGAAAAGGGGGGGCTGTCCATCAGCACCTGAGCGCGTCGAGCCTGTGTGACCCAGAAATCGTCCTCGTCGTCGCTCAATCGCAGTGGGTGGGGGTCGTCTCCGGCCTGCATGCGACGCAGGATGTCCACCTCGAAGCCCTCCTGGTTCACGGCGGTGTAGCGCTGCAGGCTCCGGATTCGGAAGCTGGGGTCCACCTTTTGCAGCACGCCCAGCATGGAGCTGTCTACCCGGGCCAGGGCGGTGGCAAACCGCAGGCGTCGCCGCACGTCCCACAGCAAATCGATGTCGCGCGTGGCCACGGCGTCGCTGTCCACCATCACCCCCGCCGCTGCTTCGTAGGCATACAGCGCATGGGTTTCCACCACCCTGAAAAAGCCTTGCAGATGGGTTTGGGCCAAGCGGTCCAGCACCGCCACCACCAGGGGGTCTACCCGCCCCACCCGCAAGGCCCGGTTGAGCCGTTGCTGTTCTGTCAGCTTGGTCTTCAGGGCGCTCAGGCGCGCGGTGGATGCCGCCTTTCGGTCCTGAAACTGCCGATAGATCTGCTCCGTCTCTGCATTGCGTGGACCCAGGCTTTTCTCGCCTCCGCCGGTCTGTGTGCGAATCAGGTAGCTCAACTCTGGGGCCCTGGCCGGGCCTTTGTGCCAGTACATCCCGCCGCGCAACTGGTCTGCTTGTGACCGCGCTTCTTCATGCGCCTCGAAAACGGCCAGCGCGTCGATGTACTGGCGTGCCTGAGAAGCATTGAGTTCGCGCATTTCGGTTAAAAATCAGAAAATTTAAAAATATACCGAAATCATATATAAATCAAAGGCTTAATGATTTTTTAAAAAGGCCTTCAAGAAAGAAATGAGACCGGATTTGTGGACCTCAGGGTTTTCAGGGGCATGGATTGATTTCATCAACTGAAGGGTGCGCTTCTAAAGTACTCCCAGCCCGCCACGCGGCCCTGTGACCCTGATGTTGAGCCTGCCCATGCCGAATTCTCACGAACCCTTGCCCCAACTGGCGCTCCGTCGCCGACATGTCCTGGGCATGCTTGCGGCCTTGCCCTTCGCGGCGAAGGCGCAGGGCAATGACTTCGCGTCGCGCCCCACGCGCGTGCTGGTCGGCATCCCGGCCGGTGGCACTCAGGATGTGCTGACCCGGGCGCTGGCCCAGGCGGTGCGGGGCACCTTGGGGCCCTGGGTGCTGGAGAACAAGGCCGGGGCCGCTGGGCGCATTGCGGTCGAGACGGTGAAGAACGCCGAGCCCGACGGCCATACCTTGCTGCTGGGCACCGCTGGCCTCATGACCATGTTCCCTCACGCCTACCCCAAGTTGGCCTACGACCCCTTCAAGGACTTCGTTCCTCTGGTGAATGCCGCCAGCTTCGAGCTGGCCCTGGTCGTCCACCAGTCCGTGCCGGCCAATACCCTGGCCGAGTTTGTCGCCTGGGCCAAGACGCAGGGCTCACAGGGCGAACAGTTGAGCTTTGCCTCCTACGGGGCGGGCACGCCTTCGCACTTTCTGGGCGAGATGCTGAACCGGGCGGTGGGTTTGCGCATGCTGCATGTGCCCTACAAGGGCTCGACACCGGCCCGGCAGGACGTCATGGGTGGCACGGTGCCGGTCTACTTCGACACGGTGGGCGGTGCCTTGTCGATGCTGCCCTCCGGACGGGTCAAGGTGCTGGCCACCAGCGGCAGCCGCCGCTCACCGGCCCTGCCCAGCGTGCCCACCTTTGTCGAATTGGGCTACCCCGATGTCATTGCCTCGGCCTGGTTTGCCTATTTCGCACCGGCCCGTACCCCCGAGCCCATCGTGGCCTTGCTGCGCCGCGAGCTGCTGAAGGCCGTCAACAGCCGAGAAGTGCGCCAGCAGTTGCTGCCCAATGGCATGTACCCGGTGGGGGACGGCCCCGAGGCCTTGCTGCAGACCATGCGCGAAGACAGCGCCCGCTGGGGCCGTATCATGAAGTCGGTTGGCTTCGTGGCGGCCGATTGAGCGCCGCCCAACCCATTTCCATCGAATGACTCCACCCATGTCCGCCTCGTCCCAACGCCCCAACATCATCTTCATCGTGGCCGACGATCTCGGCTACGCCGACCTCGGCTGCTATGGCGGCCGTGAGCCCGTCTCGCCGGTGCTCGACAGCCTGGCCGAGCAGGGCCTGCGCTTCACCCAGGGCTACTCGAACTCGCCGGTGTGCTCGCCCACGCGCTTTGCCATGATCACGGCGCGCTACCAGTACCGGCTGCGCGGCGCCGCCGAAGAGCCCATCAACAGCAAGAGCCGCGGCAGCACCACCCTGGGCCTGCCCACCGAGCACCCCACGCTGCCCTCTCTGCTCAAGGCCAGCGGCTACAACACCGCGCTGATCGGCAAGTGGCATCTGGGCTATCCACCCGCATTCGGCCCTTTGCGTTCGGGTTACGACGAGTTCTTCGGGCCCATGTCGGGCGGCGTCGACTATTTCACCCACTGCGATTCGCGCGGCACCCACGATCTGTGGTTCGGCGAAGAGGAGCACCAGCAAGAGGGTTACCTGACCGATCTGCTGTCTGACCGGGCGGTGGACTGGGTGAACCGCATGGCCCCGGCAGCCCAGGCCGGCCAGCCGTTTTTCCTGAGCCTGCATTACACGGCGCCGCACTGGCCCTGGGAGACCCGCGACGACGAGGCCCTGGCGCAAGAGGTCAAGGACAACCTGTTCCACCTGCATGGCGGCAACATCCATACCTACCGCCGCATGATCCACCACATGGACGAGGGCATCGGCCGCGTGATGGCCGCGCTGCGCGCGCAGGGATTGGCGGACAACACCCTGGTGGTCTTCACCAGCGACAACGGCGGCGAGCGCTTCTCGGACAACTGGCCCTTGGTGGGCGGCAAGATGGACCTCACCGAGGGTGGCATCCGTGTGCCCTGGATCGCCCACTGGCCCGCAGCCATCGCCCCGGGGCGCGTCAGCGACCAGCATTGCCTGACCATGGACTGGTCGGCCACCATGCTGGCTGCGGCTGGCGTGGCGGCGCACCCGGATTACCCGCTCGATGGGGTTTCTCTGTTGCCCGTGTTGCGCGATGAGGCCCCGGCCTTCGAGCGGCCCATGTTCTGGCGCATGAACCACCGCGGCCAGCGGGCCGCCCGCCTGGGCGACTGGAAGTACCTGCGCGTGGATGGGCACGACTACCTGTTCAACATCCCGGCCGATGAGCGCGAACGCGCCAACCATGCCAGCCGCCAGCCCGAACGCCTGGCCGAACTGCGTGCCGCCTGGGCGGCCTGGGAGGCCACCATGCCCCCCATCCCCGACGACGCCACGGTCAGCCTGGGTTACGGCGCCAAGGACATGCCCCAGCGCTGAGCGACCGGCCTGCGCTTCAGCTTGGGGTGAGGGCTGCCAGCAAGCGCTCCAGCCCCGCCAGCGCCTGTTCCACGGCCACACCGCCGGTCTGGGCGCGCACGATGGCCCCATCCGCCGCCAGGCCGGCCGCCTCGGCCAGGGCGTGGGCGTCGGGGCGCCCGACCAGCAAGGTTTCAATCGCGCCCACCATGTCCTGCTTGTGGGCGGCCGAGATGGCCAGCGCATCGCCCAGCCCCCCACCCAGTTCCGCCACCGCATTGATGAAGGCACAACCCCGGAAGCCTGGCTCGCGCAGCCATTCGCCCAGGGCCGCTGCCAGGGGGTGCAGGGGGTGGCGAAGGCGTTCTGCCGGGCTCTGAGCCTCCCGGTGTCTCGCCAGGGCGGCCTGGAACCAGCCCATCCAGCGTTCGTGGCGATAGGCCAGAAAGGCGCGGATCAGTTCGTCCTTGGCCGGAAAGTGCCGGTAGAACGTGACCTTGGTGACCCCCGCCGCCGCAATCACCCGGTCCACCCCGGTGGCGCGCAGGCCGTCGCGGTAGAACAGCTCATGGGCGGCCAGCAGAATGCGCTCGCGGGCCGGCAAGCTGGGGTCGAGCACGAAGGGCGCTGAAAAAGAATCTTCTGTCATGTCGATGATTGTAGACAGGTCTGTCTACATGGATTAGAGTTGTAAGTAGACAGATCTGTCTACATGCAGGATTTTCTGCCCCAACCTTCCTTTGACGGAGCCCTTTCATGGAAACCAAGCCCCCGCTGCCCCCCTTCACCGCCGAGACGGCGGTGCAAAAAGTCCGCCTGGCCGAAGATGCCTGGAACTCCCGCGACCCGGCTCGCGTGGCCCAGGTCTACACCGAGGACACGGTGTGGCGCAACCGGGCCGAGTTTCCGGTCGGGCGTGAGCAGGCCCGCCAGTTCCTGGAGCGCAAGTGGGCTCGCGAGTTGGACTACCGCCTGATCAAGGAGCTGTGGGCGTTCACCGGCGAGCGCCTGGCCGTGCGCTTTGCCTACGAGTGGCATGACGATTCCGGCCAGTGGTACCGCAGCTACGGCAATGAAAACTGGGAGTTCAACCCCCAGGGCCTGATGCAGCGGCGCTTTGCCAGCATCAACGACATGCCGATCCGGGCGGACCAACGCCTGTTCCACTGGCCACTGGGCCGCCGGCCTGACGATCACCCGGGCCTGAGCGAGCTGGACCTCTGAGCAGGCAAGAGGTCAAGCGGCCATGCACCAAACTGGCACAGGCGTTGCTTGATGCCGGGGCATGGTCGCCCGCTTCAACATCCCCCCCGGTACCGATGCCTTGTGGCAGCAGCGCCTGAGCCTGCTGCTCGATTCGACTGACGAGGGCATGTTCGGCATTGACCTGCAGGGCGATTGTGTCTTCATCAACCGGCCCGGGGCCAGCCTGATCGGCTACGAGCCCGCCGAACTGCTGGGGCGCAACATGCATGCGCTGACCCACCACAGCCATGCCGATGGCCGGCCCTACCCGGACCGCGACTGCCCGATCTTCAACGCCTTCCGCCAGGGCTTGCCCTGCCGCATCGACTCCGAGGTGTTCTGGCGACGCGACGGCAGCAGTTTCCCGGTCGAGTACTCCAGCCAGCCCATCCTTGACGGGACCGAGGTGCGCGGTGCGGTCATCACCTTTGTCGACATCACCGAGCGGCGCCGTGCGGCCCAGGCCTTGCAGCGTGCCCACGACGCCCTGCAGCGCAGCAACGATGTGCTGGAGCAGCGCGTGCAACAGCGCACCCTGGCGCTCAGCGAGGCCCTGGTGCGCCTGCGCGAACTCTCGGCCTACTCCGAGCGCGTGCGGGAGGACGAGCGCACCCGAATCGCCCGCGAGGTGCACGACGAACTGGGCAGCCTGCTGGTGGCCCTGAAGATGGACGTCAACTGGCTGCACAAGCGCTTGGGTGAGCAGGCGGCCCGCGAGCCCGAGGCGGCGCAGGATATGCGCGGCCAGATGCGCTGCAAATGCCAGAACATGAGCCGCCTGATCGAGAACGCCGTCGACAACGTGGGTCGCATCATCACCGACCTGCGCCCCAGCATCCTGGACCACCAGGGCCTGTGGGCGGCGCTGGAATGGCAGGCCCACGAGTTCGCCCAGTCGGCCGAGCTGGCGCTGGAGTGGTGCATGAGCGTGCCCGAAACGCTGAGCCTGCCTGAGCCGGCCGCGATGGCGGTGTTCCGCATCTTCCAGGAGATGCTGAGCAACGTGGGCCGCCATGCCCATGCCAGCGCGATCGACATCCTGATCGAGCAGCGCGATGCCCAACTGCACCTGCGCGTGCAGGACAACGGCGTGGGCGCCAGCCCGCAGGCCCTGGAGTCACCCACTGCCTACGGCGTCATGGGCATGCGCGAGCGGGCGCGCCACCTGGGCGGCCTGCTGTTGATCCAGAGCGCACCGGGCGAAGGCTCGTGTTTTCACTTGCAGATTCCGCTGGAGACGCCATGAACCTGGCTGCGACCGCCCCCGCCCCGATCCGCTTGTTGCTGGCCGATGACCACCTGATCGTGCGCCAGGGGCTCAAGCAGGTGCTCGGCGATCCGGCCAATGGTCAGCCCGAGATCACGGTGCTGGCCGAGGCCGCCACCGGCCCCGAGGCCCTGACCCAGATCGAGGCCCTGCAGGGCCCGGCCGGGCTGGACCTGGTGCTGCTGGACATCGCCATGCCCGGGCTCGACGGGCTGGAGGTGCTGCAGCAATTGCGCCGCCAATGGCCCGCCTTGCCGGTGCTGATGCTCAGCACCTACCCCGAGAAACAGTACGCCGTGCGCTGCATCAAGCTGGGGGCGGCCGGCTACCTCAACAAGAGTGCTGACCCCGACGACATGGTGGTCGCGGTGCGCAAGGTGGCCGCCGGTGGCCGCTACCTCAGCGAGGCCACGGCCGAAGCCCTGGCCGGAGCCCTGTCACGCACCACCCTGGCGCCCAGCACGCCGGCCGCGGTCATGGCCGCCATCGATGCCCTGTCACACCGCGAGCACCAGGTGTTCCGCCTGCTCACCAGCGGGCATTCGGTGAGCGAAATTGGTGCACAGCTCAAGCTGGCGCCCAACACCGTGAGCACCTACCGGGCCCGCATCCTCGAAAAGACCGGGGCCCGCAACGATGTCGAGCTGGCCTTGCTGGCGCGCAGCGCTTCTGGAGCCTGAAAAGCCGTCGGCTGCAATCGATTTGTAGGGCTGGCCCTACAGGGTGTCGACATGCCGGGCACGAAATGCAGTGGATCCCCGTCAACGCGCCACTTGGGCGGCAACTTGGCCCGCGCTTTGCGTAGCGCATCACATCCTGATCAACGAGGTGTGCCATGTCCGAGTTCTTTTCGCCCTACGATGCCGACCGCCCCCTGATGCTCAAGTGCAGCTGCGGGCGTGAGCACACGGTGGCCGACCATCAAGCAGAAGTCACTGCCGAAGCGGCCGCCGCCACACTGCGCCAGCGCAGCCTGAGCAGCGAGTTCGAGGCCTACAGCAACGAGTTCATCGAAGCCACCCTGGTCAAGGCCTTGTTTCCGCAGGATGCCTTGCGGCGCCGCTTCCTGCGCGCGGTGGGCAAGGGCACGGCCATGGCCGCCATCAGCAGCGTGCTGCCTGTGGCCAGCCTGCAGGCCATGGCCCAGGAGGCCGGCAAGGGCGGCACCAACCTCGAAAAGAAAGACCTGAAGATCGGCTTCATCCCGATCACCTGCGCCACCCCGCTGATCATGGCCCACCCCCTGGGCTTCTACAAACAGCAGGGTCTGAATGTGGAGGTCACCAAGACCGCGGGCTGGGCGCTGATCCGCGACAAGATCATCAACAAGGAATACGACGCCACCCACTTCCTCAGCCCGATGCCGCTGGCCATGTCGCTGGGCCTGGGCTCGAACGCCACCCCCATGAACGTGGCCACCATCCAGAACATCAATGGCCAGGCCATCACCCTGGCCCTGAAGCACAAGGACAACCGCGACCCGAAGAACTGGAAGGGCTTCAAGTTCGCCATTCCTTTCGAGTTCAGCATGCACAACTTCCTGCTGCGCTACTACCTGGCCGAGGCCGGCCTCAACCCCGACACGGACGTGCAACTGCGCGTGGTGCCGCCGGCCGAGATGGTGGCCAACCTGCGGGCCGGCAACATCGATGGCTTTCTGGGCCCGGACCCCTTCAACCAGCGCGCCGTGTACGAAGAGGCCGGCTTCATCCACCTGCTGACCAAGGACCTGTGGAACGGCCACCCCTGCTGTGCCTTCGGCACCAGTGCCGAGTTCATCCAGAAGAACCCGAACACCTTCGCCGCCCTGTACCGTGCGGTGCTGACTTCGGCGGCCATGGCCCGCGACCCCAAGAACCGCGAACTGATCGCCAAGGTGATTGCCCCGCAGGCCTACTTGAACCAACCCGAGGTGGTGCTGCAGCAGGTGCTGACCGGCAAATTTGCCGACGGCCTGGGCAACATCCGCAACGTGCCCGACCGGGCCGACTTCGACCCCATGCCCTGGCAGAGCATGGCCGTCTGGATGCTGACCCAGATGCAGCGCTGGGGCTACATCAAGGGGGCGGTCAACTACAAGCAGATCGCCGAGAAGGTGTTCCTGCTGACCGATGCCAAAAAGCAGATGAAGGCCCTGGATCAGAAGGTGCCCGAAGGCGGCGCCTACCCCAAGTTCAACATCATGGGCAAAGAGTTCGACGCGGCCAAGGCCGAGGCCTATGCCAAGAGCTTTGCCATCAGCAAGGGGACCTGAGCCATGAGCCCCTTCAAATCCCTGGGCTTCCGCGCCGGCGTGCTGTCGGTGCTGATGCTGCTGGTCCTGCTGGCAGTGTGGCGCACCGCCACCCTGCCCGATGCGCCGGCGGCGGCGCCGGCCAAGGCCTTGAGCGCCGAACAGATCGAGTACCTCAAGATGATGGGCAAGGACCCGGCGGCCGCAGCCCCGGCCGAAGCCGGCGGCAGCGCCAAGTCGGGGGGCTTTCCGACCCCGTTGCAGACCGCCACCGCGGCCTGGCAGCACCTGCGTGACCCGTTCTACGACAAGGGTCCCAACGACAAGGGCATCGGCATCCAACTGGCCTACTCGCTGGCGCGGGTCGGCCTGGGTTTTGGCCTGGCTTGCCTGGTGGCCATCCCGCTGGGCTTCGTGATCGGCATGTCGCCCCTGCTGCGCCGGGCCTTTGACCCCTTCATCCAGGTGCTCAAGCCCATCAGCCCGCTGGCCTGGATGCCGCTGGCGCTCTACACCATCAAGGACTCGTCGATCTCGGGCATCTTCGTGATCTTCATCTGCTCGATCTGGCCCATGCTGGTCAACACCGCCTTCGGCGTGGCTTCGGTCAAGCGCGAATGGCTCAACGTGTCGGCCACCCTGGAGGTCAACCCGCTGCGCCGGGCCCTGCTGGTGATCCTGCCGGCCGCGGCCCCCACCATCCTCACCGGCATGCGCATCAGCATGGGCATCGCCTGGCTGGTGATCGTGGCGGCCGAGATGCTGGTGGGCGGCACCGGCATCGGCTACTTCGTCTGGAACGAGTGGAACAACCTGTCGCTCACCAGTGTGATCTTCGCCGTGCTCGTCATCGGTGTCGTGGGCATGCTGCTGGACCTGGCCTTTGGCCGGCTGCAGAAGGCGGTGACCTATGTGGAGTGATCTCGGCAGCCGTGTCGCGCAGGCGGGGTTGGCCGGGCCCCAAGCAGCAGAAAGGAACCCCAAGGTGGATGGATTTCTGAAAGTCGAAGCATTGAGCAAGGCCTACGATCCGGCCCGCCCGGTGTTCTCGGACGTGTCCTTCTCGCTGGCGCGGGGAGAGTTCGTCTGCATCATCGGCCATTCGGGTTGTGGCAAGACCACCATCCTCAACGTGCTGGCCGGCCTGGACCAAGCCAGCTCGGGCTATGCCTACATGGACGGGCGCGAGATCGCCGGCCCCAGCCTGGAGCGGGGCGTGGTGTTCCAGAGCCATGCCCTGATGCCCTGGCTCACCGTGCGCCAGAACATCGCCTTCGCGGTCAAGTCGCGCTGGCCCGAGTGGAATGCCGCCAAGGTCAACGTGCACCTCGAGAAGTTCGTCGAGATGGTAGGCCTGAGCGCGGCCATCGACAAGAAACCCTCGGCCCTGTCGGGGGGCATGAAGCAGCGCGTGGGCATTGCCCGGGCCTTCAGCATCAGCCCCAAGATGTTGCTGCTCGACGAGCCCTTCGGGGCGCTGGATGCACTGACCCGCGGCACCATCCAGGACGAGCTGATGGGCATCGTGCGCCAGACCCAGCAGACCGTGTTCATGATCACCCACGATGTGGACGAGGCCATTCTGCTGGCCGACCGCATCCTGCTCATGAGCAACGGCAACGACACCCCCCAGGGCTACCGCCCCGGTGGGCTGGCCGAGGTGGTGGTCAACCCCTTGCCGCGTGAGCGCAGCCGGGCCAGCCTGCACCACCTCGACGGCTACTACGAACTGCGCAACCACGTGGTCGATTTCCTCGTCAGCCGCGCCCGGGCGCACTGAGCTTCCACCCCGAACCGGGTGCTTCAAGCCGCGGCCTGCCGGTCGCGGCGGGGCAGCGCTCGGCCCGGGACTTCCAACCTGTTTCCCCGTGTTCTTCAAAGGAGCCAACATGAACCGCAACGACATCACTGAAAAAATCATCACCACCAAGGTGCAAAAAGGCATCAAGTGGGAGGCCGTGGCCAAGAAGCTGGGCCAGTCCAAAGAGTGGACCACCGCCCTGTGCCTGGGCCAGATGACCGCCACACCCGAGCAGGCCAAGGTGCTGGGCAAGATCTTCGGCTTGACCGCCGACGAGCAGAAATGGCTGTGCGTGGTGCCTTACAAGGGCTCGCTGCCCACCCCCGTGCCCACCGATCCGCTGATCTACCGCTGGTATGAGATCGTGAGCGTCTACGGCAGCACCATCAAGGAGCTGATCCATGAGGAGTTCGGCGACGGCATCATGAGCGCCATCGACTTCAGCATGGACATCCAGCGCCAGGCCGACCCCAAGGGCGACCGCGTGAACGTGGTGCTGTCGGGCAAATTCCTGCCCTACAAGACCTACTGAGGCGCCCCGCGGGGCGGGCGCAGGCGTTAAGCTCGGGGCCGTTTTCCTCTGAGGCCCCGGTTTTCTCCATGCGCATCGAATCCATCCGCCAGCAACTGCGCGCCCATGGCGCCGGCCCCGCCCACGAGCAGCGGGTGCTGCGCCTGTGGGCCCAGGCCAAGCCGCAGGACAGCGGCCGGCGGCGGCTGGAAGACTTCATGCCGACGACGGTGCGTGAGTTGCTGCCCGCCTTGAGCGCCGAGCTGGCCGGCCTGGCCACGCTGCGTTCGCAACACCCGGGCGAAGACGGCTCGGCCCGCCTGCTGGTGGCGCTGGCCGATGGCCAGACCGTGGAGAGCGTGCTGTTGCCGCGCGACGGCCTGTGCGTGTCCACCCAGGTGGGCTGTGCGGTGGGTTGCGTGTTCTGCATGACCGGGCGCGAGGGCCTGCTGCGCCAGGTGGGCAGCGCCGAGATCGTGGCCCAGGTCGCCCTGGCGCGCTCGCTGCGGCCGGTCAAGAAAGTGGTGTTCATGGGCATGGGCGAGCCCGCCCATAACCTGGACAACGTGCTCGAAGCCATCGACCTGCTGGGCACGGTGGGCAACATCGGCCACAAGAACCTGGTGTTCTCCACCGTGGGCGACCCGCGGGTGTTCGAACGCCTGCCCCAGGGGCGGGTCAAGCCGGCGCTGGCCTTGTCCTTGCACACCACGCGCGCCGAGCTGCGCGAGCAACTGTTGCCGCGCGCCCCGCGCATCAGCCCCGATGAACTGGTGGACCAGGGTGAGCGCTATGCCCGCGCCACCGGCTACCCGATCCAGTACCAGTGGACACTGATTGACGGCGTCAACGACAGCCAGGAAGAACTCGATGGCATCGTGCGCCTGCTGCAAGGCAAGTACGGCGTGCTCAACATGATCCCCTACAACAGCGTGCCCGATCTGCCCTTTCAACGCCCCAGCTGGGAGCGTGCCGCCGAGATTGCCCGCCACCTGCACCGGCGCGGTGTGTTGACCAAGCTGCGCCAGTCGGCCGGGCAGGATGTGGAGGGGGGCTGTGGCCAGTTGCGGGCGCGCAGCCAGGCTGAAGCGCCGCAGCAGCCTGTGCATTGGGCGCCCCGGCCTGAGAACGTCAACACGTTCTGAAGGCCTGCTCAGTGGCGCGATGACTGCATCGGGTCCAGCCGCTCGCCGCGCAGCAGGGCCACGGGCGAGCGCCAGTAGATCTGCACGTTGTGGATCGGATCGGTGATGATCTTGAAGGCCCAGGCCAGGCCCCAGGCCGGGCTGCGCAGCACGAACAGGTGCAGCGTGCGCAGCAGCAGCCCCGTCACCCCCAGGGCCAGCCACAACAGGCCCACGTCGTGGGCATAGCCGGCCAGGCCAGCGCCCGGGTGGATCAGCCCGAACAGGTCAGGCCGCAGGGCCAGCAGCACCGGCAGCGCCAGCCACACCCCGATCAGGATGGCCTTGCGGCGCATGTTGTAGCCGACCTTGATGGCTTCCTTGTGGGCATCGCTGGCCTGGTTCACGGTGTCGTAACCGCGGGGCTCGAAGAAGATGTGCCCCGATTGGCGCGTCACCATGCCGACCAGCCAACCCACCATCGCGGCCGCCGCCGGGTCGACGAACAGCAGGCCGTAGGCGCACAGAAAGCTGATCGCGCTGATCAGGTGCAGCGTCTGGTTGATGCGGCACTGGTGGTAATAACGGTGGTCGTCCCAGCGCAGGGTGTCGACTTTCTGCAGGAAATCACGCACGGCAAACTCCTAGGTCATGAAAAAGGAATGACCGCAGCGTGACCGGCCCGCATGAAAGTGAATTGACAGCGGGGTGACCGGGCGATGTCACATGGCCTTTCCTTGATCTGGATCGAATCCCGAGCGGGTGGGCGTTCAGTGCAGGGTCAGCGGCTGTGAGCTGGTCTTGACCCGCACCACCGCGGGCCGGGCTTCGTAGCCCACGGACGTCCGGCCCAGCAGGGCCGCCGTCAAGGTGCTGACCTGGCGGGCGATCGGTTCGATGTAGCGGCTGGCCGCCCCGTCGACCGTGATGCAGTCGCCCAGGGCGTGGATGCCGGGCTGGCTGGTGGCCAGCGTGACCGGGTCCACTGCAATCCCGTCGCGCCAATGCAAGCCGGCGCTGCGTGCCAGCCGGCCGGGCGTTTGCAGGCCTGCGGCCACCACCACCTGGTCCACCTCGTGGTGCTGGCCGCCAGCGGTGTGCACCTGGTAGCGCCCGCTGGTGGCCGAGCGGGTCACCTGGGCCACGGTCTGGGCACCCTCGAAGGTGATGGGCAGGCCCTTCCAGGCGGCCAGCAATTGGGCCCCGGCTGCCTGGCTCTGCCAGCGGGCCAGGGGTTCGCGGGCCGCGTCGAGCAGGCGCACCCGGTGGCCGCCCAGGGCCAGGTCGTTGGCCAGTTCGCAACCGATCAGCCCGGCGCCCAGCACCAGCACGTCGCGCGGGCCGTCGCCCAGGGCCTGGCGCAGGCGCTGGTAGGCCGCCAGGTGGTTGATGCGCCAGCACAGACCGGGCGACAGCCCCGCCGGCAGCGCGGCCTCGGCCCCATGGGCCAGCACGAGTTGACGGTAGGGCAGGTTGCCCCGGGTGGTGCGCAGTTGTCGCGTCTCGACGCAGACGCGCACCGCGTGGGTGTGCGGGAGCAGGCGCAGGTTCAGTCGCCGGGCCGCTTCGGCCCCGCTTTCCTTGACCAGGCGCTCGGGGGCCAGGTGGCGTGCCAGTGCCACCGAGAGCAGCGGCTTGTCGTAGCGGTCGCCGCTGCAGGCACTGACCAGGGTGATGGGCAGCCCGGCATCGTGCTGGCGCAGGCTTTCGGCCAGTTGCCAGCCGGCCTTGCCAGCGCCCACGATGACAACGCCCGCATCGCCCCGGCGCACACGCACCAGGGGCGCCGAGGTGTTGGGCAAGGGCTGTCGATCGGTGCCCGGGCTGGGGGGCGTGTAGGGCGAGAAGTCGCTCTTGGTCACGCCGCACAGGGGGCAGGCCCAGTCCTCTGGGATGTCGGCAAAGCGGGTGCCCGGGGTCAGGCCGCTGTCCGGGTCGCCCAGGGCTTCGTCGTACAGGTAGCCGCAGGCGTGGCAGATGTAGGTCTGCCAGGCCGGGGCCAGGGCGTCGACCGCCAGGCCCACGGGGCTGGGGCGGGCATCGGGCTGGCGGGTTGGGGTGTTCATGCGGGCAACTCCTCGGCACTCAGGCGGGCGATTTCCTTGCGCAAGTGCTTGATGGCGGGCGTGACGATGGCCACGAAGTGCGATTCACGCACCCGGCGTTGCACCTCCGAGCTCATCAGGTAGCCCCGTGCGCCCTGGTGCATCAGGGCCGACTGGGCCGCACGCAGGCACAGTTCTGCGCCGTGGGCGCGGGCGTCCAGCACGTCGATGAAGAAGTCTTTGTCGGTGCTGTAGGGGGTGCAGGCCAGCTGCATGACGCGCGCGCTCAGCTCGTCGAGCTCGGCCTGCAAGGCGTCGGGCCGGTCTTCCAGGTACTGGTTGACGTGGCCCAACTGAGGTTCCACCGCCCACATCGAGTCGATGGCACCCTGGGTGATGCCCACGGCCATGCCGCATTGCAGCATCACGAAGGCGGCCCGGATGCGGGCAATGAAGGGGCGTGCCGGATCGGCCATGAGTTCGGCCTCACCCACGAACAGGTCTTTCACGCGCAGGGCATAGGTGGCCGTGCCCTCCATGCCTGAGAACGAGGGGCATTCGCGCAGTTCCACCCCGGGCGCGTCGCAGCGCAACAGGAACATGATCTCGTGCGCCGGGGCGGCGCCGTCCTGGGGCGATACGGCGGCAATGGCGCCGCAGTAGTGGTCCGGCCCCAGGTTGCTGACCCAGGGCAGGGTGCCACTGACCCGGTAGCCGCCGGCCACCGGGGTCGCCTTGAGCAACAGGCTTTCGATCTGCGCAAAGCTCTTCATGGGGTTGGACAGGGCGGTGCCGCCCAGGCGTTCACCGCGCACATGGGCGGCCAGCACCTCGCCACCCAGCGCGGGCTGGCCCGACTGTTGAAGGTACAGGCCGGCCACCGCCTGGCACCACATCATGAAGCCGGTGGCGCCGCACACCCGGGACACCTCGGCCATGGCCTGGATGGCCAGCGCGTAGTCGCCCGGCCCGTGCTCGCTGTCCAGGTGGGCACTCATGGCGCCAGCGCCGGCCAGGGCCCGCAGCACGTCGCGCGGGTACAGGCCCTCTCGATCAATGGCCTGCACCTGCTCGCGCAGGGGGCCCTGGGCCAGGGCTCGGGTGGCCGCCAGCAGGTCGCCGGCTCGAATTTCGGGGGGCAGGTCAGCGGGGTTCATGCTCAAGTCCTTGAGGTGGCTGCAGGGGCTGCGGAGCGGGCCGGTTCAAACCGTCAGTCAGCCAGGCTGATGGTGAACGGGATCGGGTTGCGCAAGGTGTTGGCCACCGGCGAGTAGAAGTTGGCGTGCTGCACGATGTCGTCCAGCACCTCGCGTGGGGCGTCGCCCTCGATCACCACCTTCACGCGAATGGCCTGGAAGCCCATTTCAGGCGGTGTCTTCTCAAGCGCGCCACCGGCGCCCCAGGCGGCCGGGTTGCCGATGTCGCCCTCCAGAAACACTTCCAGCTTGCTCAGCTTGATTTGCTTCCAGGTGGCCACGGCGGTGATCCCCACCGCCAGACAGCCGCCCAGGCCCGACAGCACGATCTCACCCGGCGCGGGGGCGGTGTCCTGGCCGAACAGGTGCAGGGGCTCGTCCACCACCACCGGGGTGTGCGTGCCCACGGTGCTGAGCGAGCGGTACTGGCCCTCCATCACCGTGTGGACTTTGTTGGTGCCGCGGCTGGCGGGGTTGGCCCGGCCCTTGGCGGCGAAGGCGGCCAGGCCCTCGCTGTCGATGGGGCGCAGGTAGGCCTTGACGGTGGTGGGGGTGGCGAGGGCGGAAGCGTCGGTCATGGGGTGGGTCCTTGATGGGGTGGGGGCAGGGCCATCGGCCCCGGCCTGCCTGCTTCATTGCAACCCACGTGCCAAGACCGGTTTGGCACGATCAAAACGCTTGAAACCAATATCCTGATTGAATTGTTTGCTCTGTATATGATAGCAAATTGAACGCCGATTGCGAATCGGCCAGGCCGCTTGTGTCGACCCAATGTCGACAATTTGTCGACCTGTTCAGCGCAGGCCGGCCTTGCGCAGACGGTAGGCAAACTGGCGCAGGGTCAGGCCCAGGCTCTGGGCCGCGCGGGACTGGTTGCCGTGGTGTTGTTGCAGGGCTTGTTGCAACTGGGCCACCGGGTGGGCGTGCACGCTCTGGTAATCGCGCACCAGCGGGGCGGGTGAGGCCTCATCGGCGGCGGCGGCCTCGGGCCAGCCCGCAGGGCCCGGCGGCCTGACCCGCATCGGCGGGGCGCCGGCCTGGCCACTGTTCTGGCTTTGGCGCAGCAGGCGCAGCAAATGGGGCTGGGTCACGGCACTGTGCTCGCTCAACAGGACCAGGCGCTCGATGAAATTGCCCAGCTCGCGGATGTTGCCGGGCCAATCCTGGTGCGTCAGGGCTTGCAGCGCCTCGGGTGTGAGGTTCACATTGCGCTGGTGGGCCTGATTGGCCCGGCTCACGAAATGCAGGGCCAGGGCCTGGATGTCCTCGCGCCGCTCGCGCAGCGAAGGCAGGCGGATCGGGATCACGTTGAGCCGGTAATACAGGTCCTGGCGGAAGCGGCCTGCCTGCACATCGGCCGACAGGTCGCGGTGGGTGGCGGCGACCAGGCGCACGTCCACCCGTTGTTCGCGGCGCCCACCCAGGCGCACCAGCGTGCCCTCTTGCAGCGTGCGCAGCAGCTTGGATTGCAGGCCCAGGGGCAACTCGCCGATCTCGTCGAGAAACAGGGTGCCGCCGTCGGCCTGCTCGAACCAGCCCGGGCGGGCCGCCACGGCGCCGGTGAAGGCCCCCTTCTCGTGCCCGAACAGCTCGGACTCGAACAGCGTCTCGGGGATGGCGGCACAGTTCACCTTGATGAAGGGGTGGTCACGCCGCCCGCTGGCCAGGTGCACCGCGCGAGCGAACAGCTCCTTGCCGGTGCCCGACTCCCCCAGCAGCAGCACGCTCACGCTGGCCTGAGAGACCTGCTCAAGCTCGCTCAGGGCCTGCAGCAGGGCGGGCGAACTGCCGATCAGCCCATAGCGTGCCGCATGGGTTTGCAGGGCGTGTGCCAGCTGGGTGTTGCGGGCTTCAAGCTGGCTCGTCTGCTCGCTCACCAGTTGCTGCAACTGCAGCAGTTGCCCGGCCAGGGTGGCCAGCACGCGCAGCAGCGCCAGGTCGTCGTTCAGGTGGCGCTGCCGGCTGCGGATGCGGTGGCAGGCCAGCACGCCCAGGGTCTGGCCCTTGGCCGTGATCGGCAGGGCGATGAAGGCGACGGTTTCGGGCGGCAGCTCGGCCCGGCGTACCGAGCGGAACAGAAACAAAGGCTCGTTGTCGATGTCCTGCACGAGGGCGGGTTGCCCGGTGGCCAGCACGCGCCCGGTGATGCCTTCGCCCACCGCATATCGGCCGCGCTGGGCTTCGGCGCGTGTGAGGCCATAGGCATGCTGGATGCGGGCCTGGGCCGACTCGGGCTCGCGCAGCACGATGCGGCCCCGGTTCAGGCCCAGCAGTTCGCTCATCAAGTGCAGCATCTCGCGCAACACGGTCTCGGGGCTGAGGCTGCGGCCGACCAGGCGCATCACTTCGTGCATCAGCAGCAGCTCCTGGGCGCGCCAGTCGGTGGTCGGCATCCGGGCGGAGGGCGGGTTCTGATCAGGGGGCTGGGCCATGCCGGCGGCCATGCAGTTGCCGTGCCAGCCCGAAGGAGGCGGTGTCCGAGGTGGGGTCAGAGCAGGATGTCGCTGCTGCCCGGGCACAGCAGGCGCGGAAATTCGCGCATGGGCAGCCAGGCAGCGGTGTGCTCCGGGCTGTGCCAGGGGGGCTGGCGGCTGAGGTCCGGCGGTGTTTCGAATTCGCGGTACTGGCCCTGGCCCAGGTAGATGGCCCAGCGTCCGCCGATGGGCCGCCGGGTATCCAGCATCCCGGGGCTGGGTGGTGGGCGCAGCCAGACGCGGTCGCCCGGCACCGCAAAGCCCGAGGGCAAGGGGGCTTCAGGGCTGCCGATCTGGCGCATCAGAGCCTGATGGAATTCGCAATCGCGCACCGGTCGGTGCTGGAAGCGGGCCTGCAAGCGGCTGTACAACGCCGGGTGGTGGCGGCGCGTTTCCTCGGCCAGACCCAGCAGCAGCACGTATTCCGAGGCGCGGTAGGGCGAGAGTGCAAACCCCGGGCCCTGGGCGGGTTGCAGCAGGGCCTGCAAGGCCGCCGTCAGGGGGCGCTCGGGGCGCAGCAGTGGGGGGTGGCCCGTTTGCAGCTGCCAATCTTCGGGCGGATGGCGCGGCCCGGTCGGGTCGGGGTGGAGCCGGGTGTCGCGTGCCGCCTGCACAATGCCCTGGCGCACCCGCACGGCGGCCGCCCATTCGGCATGGCTGGGAAACGTGAACGCCACCGGGCTGAGCAGCAGCGCCACCACGATCTCGCGCGCCAGATCGTCCGCGTGCCGGGGGTCCAGGGCCAGGGTTCTGGACAGGGCCCGGGTGTCATGGCCCGGCGCCCAGTGCTCGATCAGGGTCGGCTGCAGTGCCACCTGCATCGCGGGTGCCGTGGTGGCATCGCCCGCCAGCAATTGAACATCCACCAGGCTGGCCAGGCCCAGCTGCTGCAACTGCTCCATCAACTGCCAGTGGCCTTGCTGCAAGGCTGCCTTGCTGCTTCCCTGAAACACCACGCCGCAGGCCCCGGGCGGTGACGCCAGGGGAGGCTGCCCGGAGGGCGGAGGGTGGAGTTGGGTGGGCGCGCTCAGCATGTCCTCAGTATCGACAGGCTGATCGCAGCCATACAACCGTGAAAACCCGCCGCCGAGCACCGGCATCCCCCCTGGAAACCCGAAGCCCATGCTCAAGCGTGGGTGATCCAACTGGCGTAGTCGGGGTGGTCCAGATGGGGCAGGGTGTTGTAGGTGACCAACGAATGCCGCTTGGGGTTGAAGTGGAATTCGGTCACCGAACTGTTGCGGATGCGCAGGTTGAGTTCGATCGTGGCTTCAGGGGTGGTGCCCAGGATGTGGCCCACCGCAGTCGAGATGGGCCCACCGCTGGAGACCAGCAGGACGTTGCCCTCGCAGTTCTGGCGCACGTGGTCCAGGGCGCTGCTCACACCGTGCACGAAATCGTTGTAACTGGGCATGCCGCGGGGGCTGACCACCCCAGCCATCCATTGCGTCAGGCCGTCACGCAGCAGGCGAAAGTGGTGCCGATACAGTTCGGGGGTGTCCGGCTTGGGCAGGGGCATGGGGTGGATGGCCTGGATCACCGCCTCGCTGTCGTACTCGTTGAGGCCGGGCCACAGAACGGGCTGGGCCTGCCAGTCCAGGCCCCGGGCGATGCCGGCAAAGGTTTCCTGGTGGCGGCGCAAGGTGCCGGTGATGACGGCCTGGAACTCCAGACCCTTGCCTTTGAAGTACTCGCCCAGGCGTTCGCTCTGGCGGTGACCGAGCTCGCTGAGTCGGTCGTAATCATCGGCGCCAAACGAGGCCTGGCCATGGCGCACAAGGTAAAGGGTTCCCATGGGCGGATTCTGTCAAGCGCCCACAGACCGCACAGTCGCCGCGGCGACCGATTCGTCGGAAAACCGTCACATGGGTGACGGCACTGGGTGGCGCGGGTGCCTCAGGCGCCCGCCAACACCCCTGCCATCACGCCCGCATCGACATTGCCCCCCGACAGGGCCAGGCCCACGGTCTGGCCGCGCAGGGCGCTGCGCTCTTGCAGCGCGGCGGCCAGGGCGGCGGCGCCGGCACCTTCGGCCACGTTGTGGGTGTCGGTGAACAGCGCCCGCATGGCCTGGGCCACTTCGGCATCCGTGACCTGCACCAGGTGGTCCAGGCCGGGGCCCAGCACGGCCAGGGCGGCGGCATCGGCGACGCGGCAGGCCATGCCGTCGGCCAGCACGGTGCTGACCGGGGCTTCGACCACGCGGCCGGCCGCGATGGAGTCGGCGTAGGTGGTGGCATGGGCACTGACCACGCCGACGATGCGTGCGCGGTGGCCCAGGGCCTGTTTGGCGGCAATGGCCGAGCAGGCGCCCGAGCCCTGGCCGATGGGCACGTAGACCACGTCGAGCTCGGGCACGGCGCGCAGGAACTCCCACCAGTAGGTGCTGACACCGCGCAGCAGATCGCGGTGGAAGCTGGGCACCATGTGGGCCCCGCGGTCCTGGGCCAGTGCGATGGCGTGCTCGCGGGCGGCCTGGAAGTCGTCGCCGTGCTCGATCAGGTTCACCCCCAGGCAGCGCATGGCGGCGTTCTTCTCGGTGGAGTTGCCGTGCGGCACGACGATGGTGCAGGGCACGCCATGCGACCTGGCGGCCCAGCCGATGCTTTGGCCGTGGTTGCCCCGGGTGGCGCTGATCACCTCGCGCGGCAATTCGCCGCGCCGGGCGAGTTGGTCGAAGTAGGTCAGGCCGCCGCGGATCTTGAACGCGCCCACCGGGGTGTGGTTCTCGTGCTTGAGCCAGCAGGTAGTGCCCAGGCGCTCGCTCAGCAGGCCCCACTGATATTGAGGGGTGGCCGGGAAGGCGCGGTAGACCACCTCGGCGGCGGCTTCGATGTCAGCCAGGCTGGGCAGGCTGGCCTGGGGCAGTGCGGTGCTCACAGGTCCACCGTCCCTTCGATGCAGGTGACGCTGGCGCCGCCGACCCAGACCTGTTGCTGGTCGTCGCAGTCGATGTGCACCCGGCCTGCGCGGTCCAGGCAGGTGCCCTGGGCGGCCACGTAGTGGCGGGGGGCATGGCCGTCGGCGATCAGCCATTGGGCCAGGCTGGCGTTCAGGCTGCCGGTGACGGGGTCTTCCAGGATGCCGATGGGCGCGGCAAAGGCGCGCACCTCCAGCGTCGGGGCGGTGGGGTCTCCGGCGGGGGCGCTGCTGCTGCGCGGCGTGGCACCGAAGGCCCGGGCCTCACGGTTGGAGCGTGCGATCAGGCCGGTGCGCACCTCGGGGTGGTCGATGGCCACCACGCCGACCTTCTGGCCCAGGGCCTTGAGCTCCAGGTGATCGGGCTGCAGGCCCAGCACCGTCTGCGGGTGGTCCAGCAGCAGGCCCATCCAGACCGGGCCGTTGTCCAGCACCTGGGCCGCCAGCACCTGCTGGGGCTTCAGGCCCAGGGCTTTGGCCACCTGGGACAGCACGGTGGGGCTGGGGTCGCTGCGCCGCAGCGTGGGGGCGGCAAAGGCCAGGCGCTGCCCGGCGCCGCTGCCTTCGCGCCGGATGCGCACCAGGCCGACACGGCATTCCTGCACCACGTGGGCGGCCGAGCGCGGTTGGCCGCCGGCACGCAGCCAGGCGTGGCAGCTGCCCAGCGTGGGGTGGCCGGCAAAGGGCAGCTCACCGCCGGGGGTGAAGATGCGCACCTGGTAGTCAGCCCCCTGGGCGCGGCCCGCTTCGGTGGGGGGCAGCAGGAAGGTGGTTTCGGACAGATTGGTCCAGCGCGCAAAACGCTGCATGGCTTCATCGTCCAGGCCGCTGGCATCCAGTACCACGGCCAGCGGGTTGCCGTAACCGGCCGTTTGGGTGAAGACGTCGACTTGTTGGAAAGGGCGTTGACTCATGGGGCACTCGGGGATTCTTGGGGTGAGAGGGCGCCTGCCTCGGGGCAGGGGCTTCATCCCCGAGGCCAGGTGGTCGCGTCAGCCCAGCGCCTGGCGCAGGGTCTTGGCGAGGGCAGCGACGCCGATGTTGATCTGCTCGACGCTGGCGGTCACGAAGGACAGGCGCAGGGTGCGCGGGTCTCCGTGGTCGGCATAGAAGGGGGCCCCGGGCACGAAGGCCACGTTGTTCTCCACCGCCAGGGGCAGCAGCTTCACGCTGTCCAGCCCCTCAGGCAGGCGCAGCCACAGGAACATGCCACCCACGGGGCGGTTCCACTGCACACCCAGGCCAGCGAACTCGCGGTCCAGGGCGGCCAGCATGGCCTCGCACTGGGCCTTGTAGAGGGCGCGGATCTTGGGCACGTGGGTGTCCAGGAAGCCGTCCTTGATCACCTCGGCCACCATGCGCTGGTTGAAGGTGGGGGTGTGCAGGTCGGCCGCTTGTTTGGCTTGCAGCAGCTTGGGGTAGATGGCTTTGGGCGCCACGATGTAGCCCAGGCGCAGGCCTGGCGCCAGCACCTTGGAGAACGAGCCCAGGTAAATGGTGTTCTCGGGGTTGCGCGCGGCCAGGGGCAGGGCCGGCGGGGCGTCGAACCACAGGTCGCCGTAGGGGTTGTCCTCGACGATGGGCAGGCCGATCTCCGCGGCCTTGGCGGCCAGCGCGGCACGGCGCTCCTCGGTCATGGTGCGGCCGGTGGGGTTTTGGAAGTTGGGCAGCAGGTAGACGAAGCGGGCGCGGTCGGCCGCGCTGCCGTCACCGATGGCCTGGCGGGCCAGGTCTTCCGGATCCGGGCCTTGCTCGTCGCAGGCCACGTTGGCCACCCGGGGTTCCATGGGCGTGAAGGCCTGCAGGGCGCCCAGGTAAGTGGGGGTTTCCACCAGGATGCGGCTGCCGGTGTCGATCAGGATCTTGGCCACCAGGTCCAGGCCTTGCTGGCTGCCGGTGGTGATCAGCACCTGGTCGGGATCGACGTTCCAGGGCAGGTGGTCGGCGATGAACTGGCGCAGCACCGGCAGGCCTTCGCTGGAGGCATATTGCAGCGCGGCGGCGCCATCTTCGCGCAAGACCTTGGCGCTGGCGGCCGCGAAGGCCTCGATCGGGAAGGTCTTGGGCGACGGCAGCCCACCCGCAAAGCTGATGATGCCGGGCTTTTCCGTGACCTTCAGGATTTCACGGATGGCCGAGGGATTCATCTTTTGGGCGCGTGTGGACAGCGTCCAGCTGGGGGTGCTCATGAGGCGTTTCCTTTCGTTGGCAGGGAGCTCAAAACGTGATTGTCGGTGTTTGTGGGCGCGTTCACCGGCGACTTGCGTCCCAGGAACACGGTCAGCACCACGGCGGCGGCGAACAGCGCGGTGCCCAGGTCCAGTCGCTCGCCGAGCAAGGGCACGGCAAACAGCATGGACAAAAAGGGTTGCAGCAGTTGCACCTGGCTGACCCGCACGGTGCCCCCGAGGGCCAGCCCGCGGTACCAGGCAAAAAAGCCCAGCCACATCGAAAACAGGGCCACGTAGCCGAAGGCCAGCCAGGCCGAGGCAGGCAAGGCCTGTTCGGGGCGGCTGCCCCAGGCCAGCGGCAGCGTCAACGGCAGGCCCAGCAGCAGTGCCCAGCAGATCACATGCTCGGCCGGCATCTCGCGTGACAGGCGCCCGCCATAGGCGTACCCCACGGCGGCGCAGGCCATGGCCAGCAACAGCAGCCCGTCGGCCGGGCTCAGGCCCAGGCCCGTCCCCCCCGCATGGGTCAGCGCAAACACCACCACCAGGGCGCTGCCCAGGCCGGCCCAGGCCCAGAACTGCCACGAAGGCCGTTGGCGATGCAGCACGGCGCCCACGGCGGCGGTGGCCAGGGGCAACAGGCCCACGATCACGCTGGCGTGCACGGCCTGCACGTGGCGCATGGCCAGCGAGGTGAACAACGGAAAGCCGAACACCACGCCCAGCGCGGTCAGCAGCAGGGGCAGACGCTGCGCGGCGGTCGGCCAGTGCGCCCGGGTGGCCAGCAGGTAGCCGGCCGAAAGGATCGCCGCCACCACGGCGCGGCCCATGGCCACGAACAGGCCTGACATCAGGGGAGCCTCGGGGCTGCCCACGGCCAGCCGGGTCATGGGCAGGGTCAGGGCGAAGATGGCCACTCCCAGGGCACCCAGCCAGAGGCCGCGGCGCAACAGAGGGTCGGATCCCGTGCTGAGGTTGTTCACAGTGCGCTCCAGAGCAGCCAGGCCGCCGTGCCCGCCAGGGCGGCGGCCATGACGCGGTTGAACACCAGCAGGCGCTGGCCCTGGGCCAGCCAGTGCCGCAGCATCGAGCCCACCAGGGCGTAAGCCAGGTTGCTGAAGAACGCAAAGCACAGCATCACCGGCAGGATCAGCAAAAAGCGCTGCATTGGCTGCGCCTGGCCGGCCACAAAGCCCGCCACGATGGACAGGGCCAGCATCCAGGCCTTGATGTTGAGGAACTGCAGCATCACGCCCTGGCCGAAGGTGACTTGCAAGCGCGAGGCATCGGCCTGGGCCAGCTGGCGGCTGTTCATGAGGCGCGAGGCCAGCCACAGCAGGTAGGCGACACCGGTCGCCAGGATGGCCCAGCGCAAAGCTGGCAAGGCCAGGATCACGGCGCCCACCCCGGCCGAGCACAGCGCCAGCAGCAGCGACCAGCCCACCGGCACCGCCAGCACGAAACGCATCGCCCGGCGCAGGCCGAAGTTGGCCGCCAGGGCCGTCGACAGCGTGGTGTTGGGCCCGGGGGTGAAGCTGCTGGCAGTGGCCAGCAGCAGCAATGCGGAAAATTCTTGCCAGCTCATGTCGGTCACTTTATAGTTTTTGACCAACACAGGGCCAATACAGTTTGTTCGACATTTTCACAATCTGTATTGGCAAAACCTTCAATACAGTTTTGCCCATGCTGACGCGTCACGCCCAACAATCCCTGACCGAACAACTGGCCGAGCGCTTTGCCGAACGCATCCGGGCCCGTCTGCTGGCGCCCGGGGCACGCCTGCCTTCGGTGCGTGAATGCGCCCGCCAGCAAGGCGTGAGCGCCTACACCGTGGTGGCGGCCTACGACCAATTGCTGGCCCAGGGACTGGTGGAGGCGCGGCGTCAACGCGGTTTCTTTGTGCGCGATCTGGTCAGCCCCGAGCCGCCGGGCCCGACGCCTCAGCGCAGTGCCGCTGCCGGGGTGCTGGGCGAGGCCCTTCATGCCCTGCCTTCGGGCTCGCATGTGAACGCTGCGGCGCTGATCCGGGGCATGTTCCACCAGGCCTCGAACAAGCCACAGCCCGGCTCGGGGGTGCTGCCGCCGGACTGGCTGGAGACCACCTTCATGCCGGCGGCGGTGCGCAAGGTGACCAGCACACGGGCGCTGCAGGAGAGCTCCTTGCGTTACGGCGATCCGATGGGCGACGCCGAGCTGCGCCGGGTGCTGGCGCAGCGCCTGGCCGGCCTCAACATCCGGGCGCAGCCGCAACAGCTCATCACCACCGTGGGGGCCACGCACGCCCTGGACATCGTGAGCCGTACCCTGCTCAAGGCGGGTGATCCGGTGATGGTGGAGGAGCCGGGCTGGTCGGTCGAATTTGCCCGGCTCGATGCCCTGGGCATGCGCATCCTGCCCGTGCCGCGCCTGGCCGATGGCCCGGACCTGGCGGTGATGCAGCGCTACTGCGAGGTGCACGCCCCCAAGCTGTTCGTGAGTGTGAGCGTGTTCCACAACCCGACCGGTCACTGCCTGACCCCGGGCAGTGCTCACCGGGTGCTGCAACTGGCGACCCAGCATGATTTTCACATCGTCGAAGACGACACCTATGGCCACATTGCACCCGACCATGCCACCCGGCTGACCGTGCTCGATGGCCTGCAGCGCAGCATTTATGTCAGTGGCTTTGCCAAGATCCTGGCGCCCAACTGGCGGGTGGGATTTTTGGCGGCGCCACCCGATCTGGTGGAGCGCTTGCTGGACACCAAGCTGCTGGCCACGCTGACCACGCCCTCGCTGCTGGAAAAGGCCCTGGCCCTGTGCATCGAGCAGGGGCAACTGCGCCGCCATGCCGATCGCATCCGCACCCGGCTGGATGCCGCCCGGGCCCGCACGGTGAAGCTGGCGCTGCAGGCTGGCTGCACCTTTGTGGCCGAACCGGCCGGCATGTTCGGCTGGGTGGACACCGGGGTGGACACCGATGTGCTGGCGCAGCGCATGCTGGACGAGGGCTATCTGCTGGCACCGGGCGCGTTGTTCCACGCCAGCCGCAAACCGGGCACGCTGATGCGCATCAACTTTGCCACGGCGCAGGACGCCGCGTTCTGGAAGGTATTTGCCCGGGTGGTGGGCGAAAGCCGCTGAGGCGGCGGGCCGCCAGCTTGCTGACGCCTCAGCTGCGGGTGGCCGCGTTGGCCGGCACGTGCTGGCTCAGCAAGGTGTGCAGCAGGGCGCGGTTCAGGTCTTCGGTGTCGAGCTCATGGGCGTGGCGCAGCGCCCGCACGGTGGCCGTGTCGGCGCTGTCGATGGCGCGGGCCAGATCGAGTGCCGGCAGGTAGGGGCCGGACTGGGTGACGTTGGCCGAGTAGATGCGTTCGGACAGCGGCAGGCGGTGCAGGATGCTGCCCAGGGGCTCGTTCATCAACACGTCGAGTTGCGAGAACAGGCCGCACAGGTAGACCTCGCGGCGCAGGTCTTCTTCGATGCCGGCGTCCAGGATGTGCTCCATCAGGCGGGCCCGCAGCACCATGCCCTGGCGCACCGGTTGCAGGTTGAGGTCGGTGCCGGCGTGGGGCAACTGGCCGACCAGCCAGCGCTCCAGCTGGGTGTAGCCCATCATCATCAGCCCTCGGCGCAGTGAGTCGATGCCGGTGCGCAGGCCTAAAGCGGCCGAATTGGTCAGGGTCAGGAAGCGGTAACTCAGAATGGGTTCTTCGCTCAGGATGTCTTCGATGATGTCCATGGACTGGTCTTGCCCGATGGCGCGCAACAGGCGCTCGATGATGCTGCGTGCCGGGGCCAGTTCGCGCCCGCGGTGGCCGTACAGAACGTCGTCGTCGGGCCAGCCCAGCAAGGCCAGGCCGTGTTTCTGGTCCAGGCAGTGGTCGATCAGGGCGGCGCTGGCGATGTTCTCGTAGTAGTGCCCAGGCTGCACCGGGCTGCGCAAAAAGGCGGTGGAAGGCGCGTTGGGCTGGCGTTTCTGCTGCAGTGCGGCCTGCAGGGCGGCGGCAGCGTCTTCGGGTTGCAGATTCAGCAGGCAGCGGTGCACCGGGCGGTCGGGGGCGGGCGGCGGCATGTGGCGCACATCGCCGCGCCAGATCACACGCAGGCCACGTCGATGGGCTTGAACCACCCGGCTCTGCAAGCCGCCGTCGGCCTCCAGCCAGTCACCGGGCACCTCGATCTGGGGTGACTGGGCGTCGCCGTGTTCCAGCAGGCCTGCCAGCAGGGCCGGGGTCTCGGCACACAGCAGCAAGGGTGGCGCGTCAGCGGTCCAGAGCTCGTCGAGCGTGCGCAGCAGGTGGGGGGCGTCGACCGGCATGGCCGGCTCGGGGGCCACGCGCAGCTGGACACCGGCCAGTTCGCGGTTGCGACCCCACAGAGGGCGGTAGCCGAGGGTGATGCTGCCCAGGACGGATTGGACCATTCGATGTGCTACTTCAGGAAATCAAACAGGGACATGCTCTGGATCTGAGCATAGGACTTCAGCGCCGCCTGGTAGCCTGTGGTCTGGTTCTGGAAGTCCGAGATCCCCTGAAGCATATCCAGATCTTCGGCTCTTGAGCGGTCGCCTTCGAGTTGGACCGCCTTGGTCTGCTGGTTCGAGTCAATCACGTCGGCCTGGTTCAGGTAGTCACCGGCCAGGCCCCGTGCCGCCTGCACCGAGACGTAGGCGTTGTCGAGCGAGGCGAGTGAGCCGCTGACCGAGGCCTGGGCACTGGTGCCGCTGCTGGCGTTCTTGATGCCCGCGATGGCGCTGTCCATGACGTCGAAGATCGAGGCCTTGGGCTTGACCGTGAAGCTGTCACCGGCCGCGGGGGTGCCGGTCAAGGTCATCTGTTGATCGGCGTTGCCGGCGCCGCCAAAGGTCACAGTGCTGCCGGACATGGTCAGGCTGCCCGAGGTGGTCGGTGGGGTGGCCGACAGGTTGGTGACGGTGTAGGTGGTCCCGGAGGTGAAATTGATCTGGTAGTTGTTGCCGGCCAGCACATTGGGTGAGGTGGGGACCAGGATGGTGCCGGCACTGGCGGTGGCCGTGCCCGTGTTGGCCGACTGTGCACTGATGGCGAAGGCGCCGGTGGTGGGGCTGACATTGGCAAAGGCCGCCTGACCATCGATGGTGTTGGGAATGGTCAGGTCGGTGCCATTGGTTTGCCCGCCCAGGCCTGCGAACACCACGCCCGCCGTGGCATTGGGCTCGACGAAGGGGGTGTTGGTGCTGCCCAGGCCGCCAAACAGGGCCTGCCCGTTGGCATCGGTGGTGTTGGCGTAGGTCAGCAGTTGGTTGCGCAGGGTGGTCAGCTGCGAGGTGATGGTGCCCAGGTCGCTGGCGGTGTTGGCGCCATTGCCGGCCTGCACCAGCAGTTCACGAAAGGACTGGATCGCATCGCTGGCTTGGCCAAGCACGGTTTCTGCGTGCGACATATTGTCTTTTTGCAGTGACAGCGCGCGTTGCTGGATGGTGACCTGGGCCGAGCGGGTGATGGCGCGCTCGGCCTGGGCGGCCGCTGTGGGGTCGTCGCTGGGTTTGAGCACGCGCTTGCCGGACGTCAGATTGCCCTGCAACTGGGTCAGCCGCGACTGGCGGCCACCAATGTTGTTGATGGCGGAGGCATAGGCGTCGGCCGATCCGACGCGGGCGAAGAAGTTGGACATGGTGTCTGCCTTTCAGCCACTCAATGGGTTGGGTCAGTGCATGACCTGCAGCAAGGTGTCGAAGATGCTCTGGGCGGTCGACACGATCTTGGCCGAAGCCTGGTAGGCCTGCTGGTATTGAAGCAGGTGGGCGGCTTCTTCGTCCAGGTTGACCCCCGAGACCGAGGTGCGGGCGGCTTCGGCGTTGGCCGCGATCGAGCCCGAGACATCGGCCGCGTACTGGGCACTCTGGGCCCGCACACCGACTTGGGCCATCAGGCCGGCGTACAGGTCGGACATCGGGGTCTGGTCGGCCGTGACGCTGCGCGAGGCCAGGCCCAGCATGGACTTGGCATTGCCGCCGTCGTTTTTCTGGATGCCCGTGGTGGGTTGTTTCACCGTGACGCTGTCACCGGTCTGCGGTGTGCCGGTGAGGGTCAGGTTCCAGCCATTCCAGCTGATGGCCTGGCCTGGCGTGTAGTTGGCGCCTGTGACCAGTGTGGTGCTGGTGGTGGTATCCACCACGTTGTACTGGTTGGCACTGGTGAAGGTGATCTGCACCGTGTCGTTCAGGTTGGCGTTGTTGGCGTAGTAGGTGGCCGGGCTGCCGGTCTGCAGGGCCCAACTGGCGGGCGATGCCGGTGCGGCAGCAATGGCCTTGACGGACAGCGTGCCCTGGTTGGCCGCCGCCGGTGTGGCCACGACCGGGTTCGACATGGCCAGCGACGCCGGCGAGGACAGGGCCACGCTCATGGTGCTGGCGGCCGTGTCGTAGGGGCGCAGCAAGAAGGTGTCGCCGGCGGCGCCACCGGCACTGCTGGGCAGGGCATTGATGGACAGGCCCCCCACGGTGTAGGAGGGCGGCGGCCCGGCGGTGGTGACCATGCTGCTGGTGACGTCGACGGGCCCGTTGGCCGTGTTGGCCATCACCTTCGCGATGGTCGGGCTGCCGCCCGAGGGCGCCCCCAGGGTGATGGTGTAGGTGGCCACGTCCAGGGCCTGGTCGTTGGCCACATAGGCCCCCAGAGTGGCCGCGGGGGCACTGTTGGTGGCGCCGGCAATGGCGGTCATGGTGATCGGTGCGAACAAGGCCTTGCCGGTGTTGCCATTCAGGTCGACACCCGCAAAGTGCTGCTCGTTCATGTCCGTGGTCACCGCTACCGCCATGCGCCCGAGCAGGTTGCGGGCTTCGGCCAGGTCGGTGTTGTGAAAGCGCAGCAGGCCCACGGCTTCGCCGCCCCCCAGGGCGTTCTCGTCAACCTCTGTGGTCTGACCGTTCCCGGCCTGGGTGATCGTGAGCTTGAGGGTGTTGCCGTCGCCCGGAAATTCAATCGGCTGTGTGAAGTTCACGGTCGCGGCCTGGGCGCCCAGCACCAGCGGCTGGTTGGCCAGGAAGATGCTGAGGGTGCCGTCGTTCACCTTGACGGTGGTGGTCTGCACCTTCTGGTTGAGCTGGCTGAGCAGGTTGTCCCGCTTGTCCAGCAGGTCGTTGGGTGGCTGGCCCGAACTTTGAGCGAAGGAGATCTGCGCGTTCAGGCTGGCCAGTTGTTGGGCCAGCGAGTTGATCACGGTCTGGTCGTCCTTGAGCTGCAGCTGGGTGTTTTGCTGCAGGTCGCTGAGCTGGGTGCTGGCGCTCTGGAAGCGCGAGGTCATTTCCTGCGCCTGGGTGATGGCCACGGTGCGTGCGGTCAGGTCGGTGGGCGCGTTGGCCACGTCCGAGAACGCGTTGATGGTGTTGTTGATGGCCTGCCCCAGACCGTTGGTGCCCCCGAGGAAGATGTTCTCCATCTGGGCCACTTTGTCGGCCCGTGCAGCGTCCAGCGACTTGATGGACGCGGTGGCGGTGGCCTGCTTGGTGAGGAACTCGTCGTACACGCGCTGCACGGTCGAGACTTCGACGCCTTTGCCGATGTAGCCGCTGCCGGTGAAGTCACCCTGCACTGCGCTCATCACGGCGGTCTGGCGCGAATAGCCAGGGGTGTTGACGTTGGAGATGTTGTTGCCGGTGACCTGCAGGGCCACCTGGTTGGACATCAGGGCGCGCGCGCCCAGGTTGAGCAGGCCGCCACTCATGCGACACCTCGCCAGGGTTGGTTGCGCTGCAGTTGCTGCGTGGTGTTGATGGCCTTGCTGAGCTTGCTGGCGTAGGACGGGTCGGTGGCGTAGCCGGCGCGCTGAAGTTCATTGGCAAACGCGACCACCGAGCCGGTCTGCTGGCGGGCATTGGCGTAGCGAGGGCTCTGGTTGATCAGCTTCGCGTAGTCCTGGAACGACTGCTCGTAATTGTCGTAAGCGCGGAACTTGGCGGTGGTCTTGCGGGCTTCGCCGTTCACGTACTCGGTGGTGGTCACCGTGGCGACCTTGCCCGTCCAGCCCGGCCCGGCCTTGATGCCGAACAGGTTGTAAGAGGGGCTGCCGTTGGCATTCTTGATCTCGTGCTTGCCCCATCCGGTCTCATGGCCGGCCTGGCCCAGCATGTAGCTGGCCGGGATGCCGCTTTGCTGCTCGACCTTGGCGGCGGCGCCTTGCAGGCGCTGCACAAAGGCGGCCTGGCTGGCGGTGGTCTTGACCGGCGTGGCCGATGTGGCCGCGGGGGTGGCCTGCGACTTGGCGGGCAGCACGGTGCTGAGTCGATTGCCCAGCGACAGCGTGCTGGGGGTCTCGAAGGCCGGTGTTTCGGGCACGCCCATCTGGCGCGACAGTTGTTTGGCGATCAGGTCGGACAGGCCGCCGGGCTTGCCTGACATCTGCACCGAGAACTGCTGGTCGAGCATGTCGGTGCCCATGTTTTCCTGGGCGCTGTCGAGCATGCCCGACTTCATGGTGGCCTCGCGCATGCTCTTGAGCATTTCACGCATGAACAGCGATTCGAACTGCTTGGCCGCCTCCTGGATCGCGGCGGGATCTTTTTGCCCGGCCTGGAGTTTGAGGTTGTCGAGCGACCTCGAGTCCGTGGCGAGCTGGTTGTTGACCAGCGGCGAGAGTGCCATGTCAGATCACCTCCAGCTCCGCGTTCAGAGCGCCTGCAGCCTTGATGGCCTGAAGAATGGCCAGCAGATCCTGCGGGGTGGCGCCCAGCGCGTTCAGGGCGCGCACCACATCGGCCAGTTGTGGCGAGGCCGGCAGGTTCATGATGATGCCCGGATCCTGCTTGATCTGGATATCGGCCTTCTGGGCCACCACGGTCTGGCCGCCCGACAGGGCATTGGGCTGGCTGATCACCGGGGTCGAGCTGATGGTGACCGAGAGGTTGCCGTGCGCAATGGCGCAGGGCCCCAGGGTCACGGCCTGGTTGAGCACGATGGAGCCGGTGCGCGTGTTCATCACCACCTTGGCTGCTGGCACCATGGCTTCGATGGGCAGCTCTTCCAGGTCGGCAATGAAGTTCACCCGGGCGTTCGGGTCGTTGGGGGCCTTGACCTGCACGGTGCGGCCATCCAAGGCGCGGGCAATGCCATTGCCGAGTTTGTTGTTGATGGCAGCGGCCACGTGGCGGGCGGTCTGGAAGTCGGAGGCGTTCAGGCCCAGGCTGATGGTGTCGCCCTCCTGCAGCGGTGTGGGCACCGAACGCTCGACCTGGGCACCGGCCGGGATGCGGCCTGCGCTCAGGTGGTTGATCTGCACCTTGCTGCCGCCGGCTGAGGCACCGGCGCCACCCACGACCAGGTTGCCCTGAGCCAGGGCGTAGATCTCGCCATCCACGCCGCGCAAGGGGGTGGTGACCAGGGTGCCGCCCTTGAGGGACTTGGCGTTGCCGATCGAGGAAACGTTGATGTCGATGGTCTGGCCGGGCTGGGCGAAGGCTGGCAATTGGGCGGTGACGATCACCGCGGCCACGTTCTTGAGCTGCAGCTGGGCCGAGCCGACGGGCAGGGTGATGCCCAGTTGCTGCATGTAGTTGGACAGGCTCTGGGTGGTGTAGGGCATCTGGGTGGTCTGGTCACCCGTGCCATCCAGTCCCACCACCAGGCCATAGCCCGTCAGCGAGTTGCTGCGCACGCCCTGGATGGCGGCCACTTCCTTGATGCGGATCGCCTGCGCAGGCGTGCCGGTCAGTGCCAGGGCCATGAGGACCAGGGTCGCCAGGCACCGGACCCAGGGGCGGGTGTCTTGCCTGGCGCTTGTGAATGCGAGCATGGAGTTCATGCTTCACATTCTGGAAGCTTTCAGAACGGGCTAAGCGTCGAAAAGAATCGGGACAACCAGCCAATTGTCTGGGCTTCGTCGGCGCCGCCGCGACCCCGGGAGTGGATGCGCACGTTGGCCACCTGGGTGGAGGCCACGATGGAGCCCGGCTGCAGCGAGCGCGGATCGACCGTGCCCGAGAACTTCATCACATCCACGGTCTGGTTCAGGCCGATCTGCTTTTCACCACTGACCACCAGGTGGCCGTTGGGCAGCACATCGATGACGGTGGTGGTGATGGTGCCGGTGAAGGTGTTGGCGGCCTCGACATCGCCCTTGCCGGAGAAGGTGTTGTCGGTGCTGGCGCCCAGGTTCAGCTTGCTGGCCGTGGAACTGGAAAGGAACGGGAAAGCCGTGACCCCTGACGAGGTGGATGACTTGCGGGCGGTGTCGGTCGACACCTTGGTGCTGGCCGTGACGCTTTCGATGATCTGGATGGTGACCACATCGCCGACCAGGCGGGCGCGCCGGTCTTCGAAGGCCGGGCGGTAGGCCGAGGTTCGGAACAGGCTGCCGGCCGAAGCCGGTGCAGCATGCGTCATCGGGGCCAGGTCTGGCGGGGTGGTGGGCAGCACGTCGACTTTGGGCACGGGGGCCAGCGTTTCGCAGGCGGTGCACAGGGCGGTCGCGCAGGCCAGCAAGGTCAGTCGCACGACAGGGCGGGCGACCCAGGCGGAAAGTGAGGTGTTCATGGCAATCCTTCAGTCGAGACCTCAGTCCCGGGTCAGGCTCAGATCTGGCTGAGCTTTTGCAGCATCTGATCCGTGGTCTGCACGGCCTTGGAGTTCATTTCATAAGCGCGCTGGGTCTGGATCATGTTGACCAGCTCCTGCACGATGTTCACGTTCGAGGTTTCGACAAAGCCCTGCATCACGGTGCCCAGGCCGTTGGCGCCCGGGGTGCCGGTGGCCGGTTGGCCCGAGGCAGCAGTCTCGGCGTACAGGTTGCCCCCCTTGGGCTCCAGGCCGGCCGGGTTGACGAAGTTGGCCAGAGCGATGGTGCCCATGGGTTGGGGCGCGGTGTTGCCGGGGATGGTGGCGGTGACCACGCCGTCGGCGCTGATGGAGACGCTCTGGGCCGTGGCCGGGATGGTGATGCCGTTGGCAATGGGCAGGCCGGCCGAGGTGACCAGGCGCCCCTGCGAGTCGAGCTGGAACGAGCCGTCGCGGGTGTAGCCGATGGTGCCGTCGGGCATGGTGACCTGGAAGAAGCCATTGCCCTTGACGGCCACGTCCAGCGAGTTGCCCGATTGCTGCATGCTGCCCTGGGCAAAGGAACGGGCAGTGGCCACCGTGCGCACCCCCAGGCCAACCTGCAGGCCCGTGGGCAGTTGCGACTGCTCGGTGCTGTTGGAGCCGACCTGGCGCAGGTTCTGGTACATCAGGTCTTCGAACACGGCATTGGCGCGCTTGAAGCCATTGGTGGAGACGTTGGCCAGGTTGTTGGAAATCACGTCCAGCTGGGTTTGCTGGGCTTCCATGCCGGTCTTTGAAATCCAGAGCGAGTTGATCATGAGGGTTCTCCTGGGGCGCTGTCGGCTCAACCTTGCACGTTGAGCAACTGGCTGGCGGCCTTGTCGTTGCTCTCTGCGCTGGTCAGCAGCTTCATGTTGTTTTCGAACTGGCGGGCGGCCTGGATCAGGCCCACCATGGCTTCCACCGAGTTGACATTGGAGCCTTCAAGGGCGCCGGTCTGCAGTTTGGCGGTGGCATCGGTGTTCAGCGGGTTGCCCGAGGCGGCGCGAAACAGGCCGTCGGCCCCGCGGCGCAGCGGGTCGTCCGCCGTGGGGGTGACCAACTTGAGCCGGCCCAACGTGTTGGGGGGCTGGCCGGCCGTCTTGGAGGTGATGGTGCCGTCGTTGCCGATCGACAGTTCGGCATTCGGGGGCACGTCGATGGGCGCCCCGCCATCGGACAGGATGGGCAGGCCAGCCGTGTTGACCAGGGTGCCGGTGGACGAGATCTGCATGGCGCCGTTGCGCGTGTAGGCCTCGGTGCCATCGAGCCCCTGAACCGAGAACCATGAATTGCCCTGGGTCATGGCATCCATGGTGTTGTTGGTGCGCTGGGCCGGGCCGGCGCTGTTCTTGTAGCCCGTGGTGGCCTCCAGGGCGAACACCCGGGTGCTGGCCCCCGACCCTTCCAGAGGCACCGAGCGGTACGCCGTCATCTCGGCCCGGAAGCCGTTGGTGGAGGCGTTGGCCAGGTTGTTGGACAGCACGCTGGTCAACTGCGTGGCCGCGTTGGCGCCAGTCATCGCGGTGTAGATCAAACGGTCCATGGGGTGCTCTCAGGGGTTCGGGGTGGCAGCGCTGAGTTCAGGATCAGCGCAGGTTGACCAGCGTGTTCATGATCTGGTCTTCGGTCTTGATGGTCTGCGCGTTGGCCTGGTAGGAGCGCTGCGCCGTCATCATGTTGACCAGTTCCTGGGTCAAGTCGACGTTGGACTCTTCCAGGGCGCCGGCCTGCAGGGCGCCGAAGTTGCCGCTGCCGGGTGTGCCCTGGGTCGGGGGGCCGGAGGCGAAGGTTTCCTTCCAGTCGCCGCCATTGACCTGCATCAGGCCCTGGTTGTTGCGGAAGCTGGCCAGCGCCAGTTGACCAGCCGACTGGGTGGTGCCGTTGGAGTAGCTGGCCGTGAGGGTGCCGTCGGCGCCGATCTTCACGCCCGTGAGCTTGCCGTCGGCATAGCCCGTCTGGGCCACGTTGTTGGTGGCAAAGGCCGATGCGAACTGGGTGGTGCCGGTCAGATCCAGCGTGAACTGCACCTGATTGGCCCCGTCAGTGGGGGTGGCCGGGCCACTGATGCTGATCTGCCCGTTGCCGGACACGGTGGTGTCCAGCGCACCGCTGGCGGTGAATGTCAGGGTGGCTGGCGTGGCCGCGGTGATCGCACCGGTGTCGGTCTTGGTGTAGACGTTCCAGGTGCCGGCGGTGGCGGTCTTCTGGAAGTAGACAGAGACAGGCACCGTGTTGCCCAGCGAGTCGTAGGCATTGAAGGTGGTGCTGTACTGGCCCAGCAGGGGGTCGGCTGCGGTCAGTGTGGTGTCCACCGTGGCGTTGGCCGGCAGGTTGAACTGGGCCGTGGCGCCATAGGTGGTGGGCGAGGTGGTGGCGTCGTCCGCCGTGGCCTTGGCTGCGATCGAGCCCGAGGTGGGCAGGGTCAGCGGGGTGGGGCTGGTGCTCAGGGGCTTGCCGGTGGTGGGGTTGGTCTGGTAGCCCAGCACCTTGGCGCCATTGTTGGTGACGATGTAGCCGTTCTTGTCGAGCTTGAAGTTGCCGGCGCGGGTGTAGCCGGCCGAGCCATCGGCCTCCTGCAACTGGAAGAAGCCGTTGCCATTGATGGCGGCATCGAGGTTGTTGCCGGTGATGTTCAGCGTACCCTGCGAAAACTGCTGGGACACGGCGCCCACGGTGACGCCGATGCCCGCGTTGTCGCCACCGGCCACACCAATGGCCGAAGACACCAGCTCCGAGAACTCGGCGCGTGAAGCCTTCATGCCGTAGGTGTTGGCGTTGGCGATGTTGTTGCCGATGACGTCAAGGCCCTTGGAAGAGGCGTTGAGTCCCGAGAGTCCTGCTTGAAAGCCCATGTTGTGCTCCTTGGATGCGAGAGAGGGGGACGTGGATCAATAGACCGAAACGATCTTGTCGTAGCTCACCGTGCCGCCGTTCTGCAGCGAGATGGCCAGGGCGCCGTTGCTGGTGCCCACTGAGCTGACCACGTCATGCGAGTAGGTGGTGGGGGTGACGCTGGCGCTGCCGTTCTTGGCCGTGACCGAGAACTTCAGCGGCCCGGTGCCCTTGTAGGACGAGGCATCCCAGGTCACGTCGTGGCGGCCGGCGCTCTGCGTGCCCATGGGCACGGTGGCGACCAGCGAGCCACTGGAATCAGTGATCTGCACCTTCACGTCAGCAGCATTGCTGGGCAGATCGAAGGTGCCGGTGGCGGTGGCCTTGCCTGCGCTTGTGCCTGTGCCGGTGGTGATCGTCATGGTGTTCCCGGCGGTCAACACCTCGTGGCCGATCAGGCCGCCACCCTGCATCAGCTGCATGGAGGAGAACTGGCTGGCCATGGTCTGCATGGTGGTGTTGAGCTGCTGGATGCCGGTGACGGTGTTGATCTGTGCGATCTGCGAGGTCATCTGGGCGTTGTCCACCGGGTTCATCGGGTCCTGGTGGGTCATCTGGGCCACCAGCAGTTTCAGGAAGCGGTCCTGCTGGTCGGCGGCACTGGTGGTGCCGATGCCATTGGCGCTGGTGCTGCTCGATGTGCTGGAGGCGCCGCTGGTGGCATTGGCCCCCGTGCTGGTGGTGTAGGAGTAGCCGTTGGTGGCGTCAAAGGAGATGGTCATGGTGAAAGTCCTGTTGGCCGGTAGTTAGGAGCCCATCTGCAGGGTCTTGAGCAGCAATGACTTGGCGGTATTCATCACTTCCACGTTGTTCTGGTAGGCGCGCGAGGCCGAGATCATGTTGACCATCTCCTCCACCGGATTGACGTTGGAGTGCGCGACAAAGCCTTCGGCGTCGGCCATCGGGTGGTAGGGGTCGAAATCCTTGCGGCCCGGGGTGTTGTTCTCGGTGACGGCGGTGACCTTGACGCCTGCGGTGGTGCCGTTGTCGGCCATGGGCACGGTCTGGAAAACCACCTGCCTGGCCTTGTAGGTCTGGCCGTCGGGGCCGGCCACGGCGTCGGCGTTGGCCAGGTTGCTGGCCACCACGTTGAGGCGCTGCGACTGCGCACTGATGGCGCTGCCGGAGACATTGAAGATCGAGAACATCGACATGGGTGGCCTTCCTGTTCTGTTCAGCCGTTCACTGGCCCTGGATGGCGCTCAGAATGGTCTTGGTGTAACCATTGATGAAACGCAGCGTGGCCTCGTACCGGACCGAGTTGTCTACAAAGTTGGCGCGTTCGCGATCCAGGTCCACCGTGTTGTTGTCCATGGCGGGCTGGGAGGCCACCGCGTAGCCTTGTTGCAGCGAGGTGGTCGACAGCATCGGCAAGGGGATGTGGCCGGGCTGGCTCATGCCCGCGGCGGCAGCGGAGCCGCCGGCACTGGCCGAGGCGTCACTGGACGGGCTCATCTTCAGCGTCAGGTCCGACAGGGCATTGACGTCACGCATGGCGTCGGCGAACTTGAAGTCGCGCGCCACGTAGCCAGGGGTGTCCGCGTTGGCGATGTTGCTCGCGATCGTCCGCTGACGTTCGGCGCGCAGGGACAACGCCTTGGCCTGAAAGTCGATGGGTTGGGTGATCTTGTTGAGCATGTCGGTTCTCGCGGGGCTGGCGGTCTGGGTGGCGGGTGGGTTCTCCGGGTTGCTGTCGATTATGGAAATCCGGCCTGTTGCCGATCAGCCGATGAAGCCGCGGAAAGACCGGTTGTTTGATCGATCCGTGTCGGGGCGGCGCCCTACAGTTGCCCATGTCAAAAGGCCGTCAGGCCGTGTCCGGAGAACGCCATGAACCCATCCCAAGCCCGCAACCCCCAAGCCATCCGCAGCCGTTTGCATCGGTTGGCGGCTTGTGTGCTGCCCCTGGCCGGCCTGTTGCTGGGCACGTGGAGCGCCCCGGTCGTGGCCCAGCAGGCCAACCTGGACAGCGAGGCCACCCGCCTGACCCAGCAGTGGATCGATCAGGAGTTGGCGCGCAGCCAGTCCACCCAGGCCATGCCTTTGCGCATGGAGGTGGTGGTGGGTTCGCTGGACGAGCGCCTGCGCCTGGCGCCCTGCGCCAAGGTGGAGCCCTATCTGCCGGCGGGGCAGCGGCTTTGGGGGCGCACCCGCCTGGGTTTGCGCTGCACCGAAGGCAGCGTGCGCTGGAATGTGTTCCTGCCGGTGCAGGTCAAGGCCTTCGGGCCGGGTTGGGTGCTCAAGGGCAATGTGGCTTCGGGCGCGGTGCTCAATCAGGGGGACGCGATGGAGGCCGAGGTGGACTGGGCTGCCGAGAACGCGGCCATCGTTTCCGATCCTGCGCAGTGGGTGGGCCAGGTGGCGGCCCGCATGTTGCTGCCTGGGCAGGCGCTGCGCCAGTCCATGGTCAAGCCGCCGCAGGCCTTTGCCGCAGGCACCCAGGTGCGCGTGGTGGCCCAGGGCCCGGGTTTTCAGGTCACGGCCGACGGCCAGGCCCTGGGTGCCGGCGTGGTGGGGCAATTGGTCCGCGTTCGCATGGAGAACGGTCGTATCATGAATGGCACAGTGTTGGATCGAAACACCGTTCAGGTCGAGATCTGAGCGTGTTGCGCACTCTTTTTTGAGTCAATTTTTGCAATTGGGCTAAAGTTTCTCTGCCGCAGGTCGAAGAAAAGGCCACGGTACTCCATCAATAGGGGTCTTGGAGAGAACGATGAAAATTGGTCAAACGCCAGACATCCCTGTTGCAGTCACATCAACAGGGACGCAAGTCACAGGTCAGGGGTCGGCGGCCCCACCGGTCAAGAAGACCAGCAATTCGACAGCAGGCACCTCGGTTTCGGTGTCCAGCCTGGCCCAGACGTTGGGTTCTGGCTCGACCGACAGCGACATGGACCTGGACAAGGTCAGCGCCATGCGTTCGGCGATCGACAATGGCACGTACAAGGTGAATGCTGGCGCCATCGCAGACAAGCTGCTGTCCAACGCGCAGGAAGTCCTGCAGCGTGGAACTTCCCAGTAAGCACGCGCTTACTTAATTTGAATTGGAGTCATGGTGACGAATCGGGTTGCGTTTGAGGCCTTGCTCTCCGGTGTGGAGTTGCAACTGGACGCGATTGCCCAGGCCTTGGGCGGGCAAAACCCCGATGAGCTGGAGGCCGGTTCGCAGGCCTTGCGCGATGTCACCCTGCAGTTGACCCGGATTGCCCTGCCGTCTGCGCAGGACACGAGCCCGGAACTGCGCCAGCGTGTTCAGGCCATCAGCGCTCGCCTGGCGGTGTTGCGGGAAAGTCTGCAGCGTCTGGCCGTTCACGCAGATCGGGCTGTGACCACCTTGCTGCCCCGTGCGGGTGACGGTGCCACCTACGGCAAATCCCTGGGCCGAGGTGGCGCGGGCTTGGCCAAAGCCTATAAATCCTGAAAATTCGAGGGTGCGCGCTCGGGTGTAAACCCGTTCAGGCGTGGCCTGAATCGCGTCGGTGCGCCGTGGGCGTCTTGCGGGGGGCTTGTTGTCGTCGCCTCAGTGGCTGCGCATCTTGGCGCGCAAGCGGGCGATTGACTGGCTGTGCAACTGGCAAACACGCGACTCGGTGATGCCGAGCACGGCGGCGATTTCCTTGAGGTTCATGTCCTGCTCGTAGTACATGCTCATGATGTACTGCTCGCGTTCGGGCAGACCTTCGATCGCACTGACCAGGGATTGGCGCAGGCGCTGGTTGCGCAGCAACTCAAGTGGGTTGGCCTCGTCGTCGGCCACGTGGCGGTCGAGAAAACTGTCGTCATCGTCATGCCCGCCGGTCATGTCTTCGATGTAGACCAGTTGCGTGCCACGGACCTTGCCCAGCAGGCTCTGGTAGTCGGCCAGACTCATCTCGAGTTCGGCGGCGATTTCGGATTCGATCGGGCTGCGGCCCAGCTTTTGCTCCAGCCGGTGCACGGCATGCTCGATGTCTTTCTGGCTCTTGCGCGAGCCGCGCGACATCCAGTCGCCTTCGCGCAGTTCATCGAGCATGGCCCCGCGGATGCGCTGGGTGGCAAAGGTCTCGAACTGCACGCCCTGACTGGCCTGGTAGCGTGTCAGGGCCTCGGTCAAGCCGATCATGCCGACCTGGATCAGGTCGTCTACCTCAACATTGGGGGGCAGCTTCGCAATCATGTGGTGCGCCAGCCGGCGCACCAGGGGTACGTACTGCTTGAGCAGTGCGTCCCGGTTGAGCTGACCTTTTGCCGTGTACATCAATGGCTCCGAACCAAATGAACCTCTTCGTCTGCAGGGCGGTGAAGCAGGGAGGCCGGGGCTGCGCCAAGGGGAATCGCATTCTCCATCAGTCGCAGGGCCAGCATCTGGATATCGCGCCCTGCCACCTCATCGTCAGTGAAAGACTTTACTGTCATTGAATCGAGGTAGCAACCCATGTGACGGGTGAAGCAATTCTGCAGTGTTTTGCGGGCCTGCAAGGCGCGCATGACCACAGTTTGTGTCGGTTCCGTCACCATGATGGCCACGGAGGGCATCAGCAATGCCTGCTCCATCAGCACTTTCATGGCCTGGTAGGCGCTGAGCATGTGACGCGGCTCAGGCGCCACCGGCACCAGGGGGCGTACGCCTGTGTTGGCCAGCGCGGGACCCAGTCTGGCCGCGCTGCCATAGGCCAGCAGCATGCCAAAGGGGCTGAAATGCTCGCCCAGGGTCTCGCGCCCGTGGGCATCGAGTTGGCCCGTGCGGGTGAGTTCGCGCCAACCCAGGGCCGCGGGCACGATGGTCCAGGGCAACGCCAGATCGGCCACTTCAGAGGGGCTGCACTGGTCGCTCAGGATCTGCAGCAGGCCGGGCGTCTCGTCGGTTTCGGGGCTGTCCGTGTCCAGCACCGCCACCGACAGACCTTGTTCGACAAAGCCCTGGCAGAGTTGCCACAACAGGCGCAGTTCGGGCTCGCCGCTGCTGTGCCGGATCACCGGGACCAGGCGCAGCACCGGTTGGGGCATCTGCCGGCGCAGACCGGCACTTTGATCAAGACCCGCTTCAAACATGGGCACTCTCCGAGACGGCCATGTTGCTGTTGGAGAAGAAGTAGTTCAGGTCGACGGCCTTGGGGTCGAACGCGGACTTGCCCGGGGTGCGCATGGAGGCGCGCACCAGCTTGCCGGCGTCTGCGGCTTCCCAGTCTTCGGGTACGCGCTGGCCATTGGTGACCCCGCGCAGCACCACCTGGTGGCGGATCAGGGCGTCGAGGGCCGGGCCGAGTTTCACGGCTTCATCGACCTTGGACAGGATGGTCTGTTGCACGCCAGTGGTCTTGAAGCACGACAGGGTGTCGTCGATGGTGTCGCCATGGCTGCCGGCATTGACCACCAGCAGCTTCTGGATACCGGGCAGGTCTAGCACATCGAGCATCTCGCGCTTGCGGGGATCGCGCGGGGCCAGACCGGTGGTGTCGATCAACACCATCTTCTTGTTGCCCAGCAGACCCAGCAGGTCTTGCAGGGCGGCGCGGTCATGGGCCAGGTGGGCCACCACGCCGAGCATGCGGCCGTAGGTGCGCAGTTGTTCGTGCGCGGCGATGCGGTAGGTGTCGAGGGTGATCAGGCCCACGCTGCCCGGGCCATGCACGCGTGCGCACAAGGCGGCCAGCTTGGCGGTGGTGGTGGTCTTGCCCACGCCGGTGGCCCCCACCAGGGCGAAAATGCCGCCTTCTTCATACAGGGGGTAGCTGTCGGCGTCGGTCTTGAGGTTGCGCTCCAGCACTTCCATCAGCCAGCGCACCGCTTCGGCCGGGCCGGTCTCGGCCGGCAGGCGTTCCAGGATGGCACGGGCCAGGGCGGGCGAGTAGCCGGCGCGGATCATCTTGAGCATCAGGTTGGACTGGATCGGGTCCTGCTTGGCCTGGCCCAGCCAGGCCAAGGTGTTGAAGCGCTCTTCGATCAGCTCCTTCATGGCCTGCAGTTCATTGACGATGCCCTGCTGGTTCACGGCCGGTGCGGCGGCCTGGGCCACCGGGGCCTTGGCGCGGGCCGGCGTGACGTCTTCGAACACCGGGCGGGTGACGGCCGGGCGAGGGGCCGGGGCCTTTTTGAAGGCGATCGGCTGGATGTCCCTGGGGGCGGGGGCGGGCATCTCGCGCTGGGTGCGCGGGGCCATCTGGGCCATGGGGGCCTGGTCTTCGGCGGCCATGGCTTCCTGGCGGCGGCGCAGCATGCGTTCGCGCACATAGTCCTGGAAGGACAGGGTGCTCATGGCCAGCTCGGCGGTGTCTTCGCGCACACCACGTGGGCCCAGTTCGGGCGGGTTCATGGTCGCCAGCTTGCGGCTCAGGCTGGAGCCGGGCACCTGGGTCAGGCCGTGGCCTTGCGACGGGGCGCCTTCGGTGTGCTGCTCCAGGGCCGACAGGGCATCTTCGCCCGTGGCCATCACCTCGACGCCATTGGCCGTGGGGCGGTTGGACAGGATCAGGGTTCCCTCACCAAAAGCCATTCGTGCCTTGGCCAGTGCTTCGCGGGACGTTGCGGCGTGAAAGCGCTTGATGTTCATGATGCGGCACCTCTCAGGATGGGACCAATGCGGATCGTGTGTGTTTCAGGGATTTCGCTGTGCGCCAGGACTTGCATGCGGGGCGCCAGCCGGCGCACCAGGCGAGCCATGGCGCCGCGGATCTGGTCCGGGACCAACAGGCAGGCGGGCAAGCCCATCTCTTCTTGCTTGTTGGCGATTTCGGCAGCGCTGCGGGTCAGCGCGTCGGCCACACCCGGGTCGAGGGCGGTGCCGTTGTTGTTGCCCAGGGCCTGCACCAGCAGGCGTTCCAGGCCGGGCTCGATGGCGATGACATTGAGTTCACGCGCCGGGCCGTAGATCTGTTGCACGATGGCCGGCGACAAGGCGATGCGCACGCGGCGGGCCAACTCGACCGGGTCGGTGATGGTGCCGGCGAACTCGGCCAGGGTTTCGATGATGGTGCGGATGTCCCGGATGTGCACAGCCTCTTCCAGCAGCAGCTGCAGCACTTTCTGGAAGTTGGCGATGGTGACCATTTTGGGGACGACTTCTTCAATCAGTTTCGGGGCCAGTTTGCTCACATGCTCGACCAGTTGCTGGGTCTCTGTCCGGCTCAACAACCTGGCGGCCTGTGTTTGCATCAAGTGTGACAAATGAGTGGCCACCACGGTTTCTGAATCAACCACGGTAAAGCCTGCCATTTGCGCCGCTTCCTTCTGGCGATCGTCGATCCAGTGTGCTGGGAGGCCAAAGGCCGGGTCGGTGGTGGCGGTGCCGATCAAGGGCGTGGTGATGCCGCCCGGATTGATGGCCAGGAACATGCCGGGGAAGGCTTCGCCCTCGCCGACCATCACGCCACGCAGGGTGATGCGGTAGGCGCTGGGCTTGAGTTCGAGGTTGTCGCGCACGTGCACGGCCGGGGGCAGAAAGCCCACCTCCTGGGCGAACTTGCGGCGCACCCCCTTGATGCGGGTCAGCAGATCGCCCTGGCGCTTCTTGTCGACCAGGGAGATCAGGCGGTAGCCCAGTTCCAGCCCCAGCAAGTCGATGGGCTGCAGATCGTCCCAGCTGGCCTCGCCGTCGTTGGTGGCGGGCGGCGGCGGCGGCGGCACATTCTTTTCGCGTTCCAGACGGCGCGACAGGCGCCAGGCCCCATAGCCGATGGCTGAGCCCATGCTGAGGAACACCACGTGGGGCATGCCCGGCACGATGCCCAGCAGCGCCAGGATGGCCGCAGTGATGCCCAGCACGCGGGGTGAGCCCAGCATCTGGCTCATGATCTGCTTGCTGACGTCGTGTTCCTTGCCCACGCGCGAGACCACCATGGCGGCGGCCACCGAGATCAGCAGGCCGGGAATCTGGGCCACCAGCGCGTCGCCGACGGCCAACAGGATGTAGGAGTCAGCGGCCTGACCGGCGCTCAATCCATGCTGCACCACCCCCACCGTGAAGCCTCCGACGATGTTGATGAGCAAGATCAGGATGCCTGCCATGGCATCGCCGCGCACAAACTTGGAGGCACCGTCCATGGCCCCGAAGAAGTTGGCTTCTTCGCCCACTTCGAGACGGCGGCGACGTGCTTCGGCTTCGTCGATCAGGCCGGCATTGAGGTCGGCATCCACCGCCATCTGCTTGCCGGGCATGGCGTCCAGGGTGAAGCGGGCCGACACTTCGGCAATCCGCTCGGCGCCCTTGGTCACCACCACGAAGTTGATCACCACCAGGATGGCAAACACGATCAGACCGACCGCAAAGTTGCCGCCGATCAGGAAGTGGCCAAAGGCCTCGATCACGGCGCCCGCTGCGCCGGCGCCGGTGTGGCCTTCGAGCAGCACCACCCGGGTGGAGGCCACGTTGAGCGACAGGCGCATCAGCGTGGTGAGCAGCAGCACCGAGGGGAAGGCCATGAAGTCGAGTGGGCGCACCATGTAGGCCGCCACCATCATCACCATCAGCGCCACTGCGATGTTCAGGGTGAAGAAGGTGTCCAGCAGCCAGGCCGGCATGGGCAGCACCATCATGGACAGGATCATCACCACCAGCAGCGGCGCGGAGAGGCCCTGGATCAGGTGGGCGTGCGGGCCCAGGCGTTGTTGCAGTGTTTTGAGCAGATCGTTCATGCGTCAGCTCCGGCCCGGGTGGGCTTGTTGAGCGGATCGAGTTCAGGCGGCACGTGCGGATCGGGCTGCTGGGGCATCGGGCCCTGACCCCGCATGGCCGCCTTGAGGCGGTACACATAGGCCAGCACCTGGGCCACGGCGGCATACAGGCTGGAGGGGATGGTCTGGTCCAGCTCGGCGTGGGCATACAGGGCGCGGGCCAGCATGGGCGATTGCAGCACCGGCACCGAGTGGCTGTTGGCGACTTCGCGGATCTTGAAGGCCAGCAGGTCGGCGCCCTTGGCGATCACCTGTGGCGCGGCCATGGTGGCTTCGTCGTACTTCAGGGCGACGGCAAAGTGGGTTGGGTTCATCACCACAAAGTCGGCCTTGGGCACGTTGGCGATGCTTCGGCGCTGGGCCAGTTCGCGCTGCTTGGCGCGCAGCTTGCTCTTGACTTGCGGGTTGCCCTCGGCATCCTTGTTCTCGCGCTTGACTTCGTCGTGCGACATCTTCAGCTTGTCCATGAAGAAGTGCTTTTGCAGCGGGACATCGATCACCGCAGCGGCAAACACGGTCAGCAGCAACAAGGACAGACCCTTGACGATCCAGTTGACCAGGTGCATCACGGCGGACGCAGAGGGTTGCATCAGCAAGGACGCGATTTCTTGAAAGCTGCTCGACAGGTAGTGCCAGCCCGTCCAGCCCATGATGGTGGACAGCAGCATCAGCTTGAGGACGTTGACAGCCTGCTGCTTGGAGAAAAGATTGCCGATGCCCGAGATGGGGTTGAGCCGGTTCAGGTCGGGCATCATGGGCTTGAAGCTCATGACCCAGCCGCCCGAGGCCACCTCACTGGCGATGGCTGCGCAGGCGATGACGGCGGCGAACAGCAGCGACGCCCCGACAGCGATTGCTGTCATGTGCTGCAACTGGTTGATCATGTTGGCCGGCCGCAGCAGGGTCTCGGCATTGAAAGTCAGTTGCTGGACGAGCGCCTGCTTGAGGTGCTGCACCAGCGGTGGGGTCATGACCCACAGGGCAGCGGCACCGGCTCCCAGCACCACCATGTGAGACAAGTCCTTGGAGCGCGAGGCCTGGCCATCGCCGCGCGCTTGGCTGAGCTTGCGCTGTGAGGCTGGTAGGGGGCGGTCTTGGTTGTCCATGGTGACGGTACGAGGCTGTAACCGTCATTCTGAAAGGCCGGCGGGAAATCTAAAGTCTGAAAAGAGGGGCCATTCAGGCCTGTTCCCAGTGTGGCGAACGGATGTTCGCCCCGAGGCCATTTGAATGGCAGAAATGGTATTGCTGCCGTTTGGGCGTGCTATGGTGCTGGGCTGACCCGCCGCGGCCAGCCGTACCCCACCGGCCCAGGAGGGCTCAGAAGCCCAGGCTGGCCAGCAGATCGTCCACCTGCGATTGATCGGTGACGATGTCGGGTGTGTGTTCGGGGTCCACCACCGGCCCTGCCAGGTGTTCGCGCGGCGCCACGGCCGGTGTTTGCAGGGCCACCGGGTTGGGGGCGGTCTGAATCACCAGCTGAACCAGCTGTTCTTCGATGGTGGCGGCCAAGCTGACCACGCGGGCAATCACCTGACCGGTCAGATCGTGAAAGTCTTGCGCCATCATGATTTCGGTCAGGTGGCTGTCGGCTTCACGGGTGCGCTTTTCCACATCCGCCAGGTAGTTGAGCAGGCGCCCGCTGGCCACGGCGCGAACCGGGTCCTTGATCAGGGCGGCTTTCACGGCCTGGGTGTCGCTGGCGAGCTCGTCCTGTTCGCTCTTGGCCAGTTCTACGCGATTGAGCACCTTCTCGGCGGCTTCCCCGGTGAGCCTGGCGATGTAGGACAGGCGGCTTTTGGCATCCGGCAGCTCACCCATGGTGCCCCGCAGGCGCTCGGTGTAACCCAGCTCATTGAGTGCGTTGTGCAGCTGCCGGGTCAGGTGACCGATTTTTTGATGGACGTCGGTGGCGTCGCCATGGCTCGCAGACTGGGTGGAGTCGCTGGTATCCATGGTGATCTCACAGGCCCATTTTCTTGAGGATGTTGGCCACCTTCTCTTCGAGAGTGGCTTTCGTGAAAGGCTTCACGATGTATCCGGCCGCCCCGCCTTGGGCCGCTGCCACGATGTCTTCCTTGCGGGCTTCAGCCGTCACCATCAGCACCGGCAGGTGCTTGAGTTTTTCGTCCGATTTGATTTCGGTCAACAACTGGAAACCGTTCATGTTCGGCATGTTGATGTCCGTGACCACAAAGTCGAAGCGACTGTTGCGCAATTTATTCAATGCCGCGACGCCGTCTTCGGCCTCGTCAGCTTCGGTGTACCCGCTTTCTTTGAGCAGGTTCCGCACGATTCTTCGCATCGTCGAGAAGTCGTCGACGATGAGAAAGCGAAGGGTGTTTGCCACAGGTGACCCTTTCGATCTTGAAATTCTGTGTAAAAAGTCTTTAGGAGCGCTACCGGGATGTTAAGGTTTTTTTCCGCTCAAAACCTCAGTTTCTTTCCCGTTCTCGGTTTCTGTTGTGCTGGCAGGCATTTTTATTGAACTCAGCAGTCGTTCTTCAGCCTCCCGGGTCATCACCGTGATGCTGATGCGCCGGTTGACTGGGGCACGGGGGTTGTTCCTGTCCATCAGGTCGACCGCTGCCAGGCCCACCACCCGGGCCAGTTTGTCGTCAGGCATGCCTGCCGCCACCAATTCGCGGCGCGATGCGTTGGCCCGATCGGCTGAGAGTTCCCAGTTGCTGTAGCCCCGTTCGCCATTGCCATAGGGCGCGGCGTCCGTGTGGCCGGCCAGGCTGATGCGGTTCTCCACCCCGTTGAGGGCATTGCCGATCTCGCGCAGGATGTCGCGCATATAGGGTTTGACCAGTGCGCTGCCGCTGTCGAACATGGGGCGGTTTTGATCATCGACGATCTGGATCTGCAGACCGTCGGGTGTGATCTCCAGCTTGATCTGTGACTTGTACTCGTTGAGTTTGGTGCTGTCCGTGATCAAGGCCTCAATCTTGTTCTTGAGGTTGGCCATGCGCTTGGCATCTTGCTTGGCCAGTTCGGCGCGCACGGCCTCCGGGTGGTTTTTGGCGGCCGACTTGGCGTCGGCGGCCTGGTCGGCCTTCATCACCTGTCCCACTGACTTGCTCAGATCGGTGCCCCCGCCAGGGATGATGCTGGAACTGTTGCCGGCCCCTGAGCCGCCCGCCATGGCCACCTTCATGGGCGAGGCGAAGTACGAGGCAATGCCCTGCAGCTCGCCCTTGGCCGTGGAGCCCAGCAGCCACATCAGCAGGAAGAACGCCATCATGGCCGTCACAAAGTCGGCATAGGCGATCTTCCAGGCGCCCCCGTGCGCAGCGTGGCCGCCTTTCTTGACCCGCTTGATGATGATGGGCTGTAGCTTTTTGGCGTCTGCCATGGTGGTGCGCTTGTCTGCCTGCTATTTATTTCTTGCCGCGCACGTGCGATTCCAGTTCAGAGAAGCTGGGTCGGTCGGTCGAGAACAGCACCTTGCGCCCGAACTCGATCGCGGTGGTCGGGTTGTAGCCTTGCATGCTGGCCAGCAAGGTGGTCTTGATGCACTGCAGTTCCTTGGCGGCATCTTCCATCTTCTGCTCCAGCAGGCCACCCAGGGGCTCCATCACGCCGTAGGCCAGCAAGATGCCCAGGAAGGTCCCCACCAGCGCCGAGCCGATCATGCCCCCGAGCACCGCGGGCGGCTGGCCCACCGAACCCATGGTGTTCACCACCCCCAGCACGGCCGCCACAATCCCGAAGGCCGGCAGGGCGCCCGCCAGGCGGCCCAGTGCCGCCACCGGGGCGTGGGCTTCGGCATGGTGGGTGTCGATTTCGGAGTCCATCAGCGCTTCAATCTCGTGAGCATTGAGGTTGCCCGACACCATCATGCGCAGATAGTCGGTGGTGAATTCGATCACATGGTGGTCATGGCCCACCACGGGGAATTTGCTGAAAATGGGCGAGTCGTGAGGCGATTCAACATCTTTTTCAATCGCCATCAAGCCCTCTTTGCGCGCCTTCTGAAGAATTTCATAGAGCATGGTCAGCAACTCCATGTAGCGCGCCTTGGTGTATTTCGAGCCCTTGAGGGCATCGGGCAGCGCCTTCATGGTGGCCTTGAGCACCTTGGGTTGGTTGTTCACCACAAAGGCGCCCAGGGCGCCTCCAAAGATGGTGATCATCTCGAAGGGCAGGGCATGCAAGATCACGCCAATATTGCCGCCGTGGGCAATGTAGACGCCGAAGATGCAGCCTAGACAGACGACGTAGCCGATGATGACGAACATGCGGGGTCAGGTGTTTGCGGCTAGACAGGGCCGGTTGATCGGGTTTTGCCCATCCACCGAACACAGCGGATGGGGCATTGACAGCTCTAAATGTATCGGATTGCTGTGGCCATCAGGGGGGCAACAGAGGCCGAAACGGGGCCTTTCTCCCTTTCAGCCAGGCATTTCAGGCCTGCGACACGCGTTGCGGGGCCACGCAATACAGAACCGTTTCCTCTTGGTGAATGGTGTAGTGGTCCACGTAGAGTTGATAGAAGGGGTAGCTCTGCTGGAGGTAGAGAACGATCTCGAACAGATCGTTGGGCTTGTGATAGAGCGAAATCCCGAGCTTGGGCTGAAATCGCATGATGCTTTCGTGGGCGCCACGCAAGGCATCCATTTCTGAGCCCTCGATGTCCATCTTGATGTAATCGACGCGAGCGATATCCCCCGACCTCACCAGGCTGTCGATGGTTCGCAGGGGCACTTTTTGCTGATCGATGCGAAAGCCCGGCGAGTACTTGTTCACCACAATGGGTGCGCAATCGACATCGATGTTGGACAAGCCGTAAGGCATCAATTCAACGTTGGCGAGCGGGAATTGCTGGCGGTTGTGCGCCATCAGCTCCAGATGTTCGGCGACCGGGTCGAAGGCGAAAACCCGGCCGGTGGGGCCCACCGCATTCGAGAACACCAGGGCTGTGTCGCCCGTGCAGGCGCCACCGTCGATGACGTAGTCCCCGGTTTGGGGGGCAATCACAACGCCGTTTTTCTCGTAAAAATACTGGCGCCTGAACAAGTAATACTCAAGCCCCAGGCAGTCAATCTTGTATTGGTGCCCCTCAAACTGAAAGTCGAAATGCTTCAGTTTGCCAAACATGCCGGTCAAGGCGAGTTGGCTTTCCGTTCCTTGTTCAAGTGCTTGAAAGGCTGCATACTCCTGGGGCTTGAACAGGAAATCCACCGGTATTTTCACGCTGTGGTGACCCGCCAGGCGGTAACCGATCAAGAACAGATACAAGAGTTTGGAATCATCATTGCCCAAGGCCGAATAGGCTTGGTACAAATCATTGTGGTGTCGGTAGAACCAATCAAAATAGAAGGTTCGCTGACCCACTTCAAAAACACCTGATCGATCAACGCCATCGGAGTTATAGCGTTGCTTGTCGAAATTATCGAAATAGGTGTTCATTTTCAAAGCCTGAATGGAGGCTGAGAGAATGGAAACGTAGAAATCCTGGCTGGTGGTCGGAAGAGCGTTGAACATGGGGGCGACTCCTGTAGTGGCCATTGCCATCGGAAAACGCCGAGGCTTGGCACTAATGTATCGGGAGCGCACGCCCCTTGATGTTCGCAACAGTGGGGCGAATCCCTGTCTTTACCGCCCTTGCTCAGATCGACGGTCAGGGCTTGACGACTTCACGCAACCGCGGGCGAGGGTTTGAAAACGCGACCAGACTCATTTTTCCGCAGAACCCTGCAGGGATTGCCCATGGCGATCACATCATCCGGTACATCATGGAACACGGCCGACTGCATTCCGATGACCACTCGACTGCCAATCGACGTTCTCTCTTTGACGGCGCTGTTCAGTCCGATGAACGACTGTTCTCCAATCCTTGTGCCTCCGCCCAGAACTGAGCAACTCGACACCACCGAATGCATGCCAATCACAATATCGTGGCCCACGATGGTGTTGATTTCCAGCATCACATTTTCTTCGAGAACGGTGTTGCTGGAGACAAAGCAACCAGGGCCAACAAGGCACCCGGGTCCAATTTGGGCGGTGGGTGAAATGCGGGCGCTGGGATCGACGAGGGTTGCGAGCGAGAATTTTTTTTGCTTCAACCGTTGATGCATTTCCATGCGAAATTGTGGTTCGCCAATGGCAATGATGCATTCAAAGGGCGCAGGCCAAGTATCCAGATCCGCCATTTTTAGAATGCCCAGGCCATAATGTGCCTGGTCTTGGCGAAGGTCATCCAGAAAATGAATGGTGTCCCATCTGTTCTCTGCCCTGTTGATCAGTTGCGCGATGTCGGAAATCTCGCGCCCAGTACTGCCTGAGCCATAAATCATCAAATGCATGTTGATGATTTTAATGGGTTTGCATCCAGGGAAATGCAATGCCTTTGACGTCCTTGAGTTCGCTTGCAGGTGGAAAGTGCTTGTCGCGCTCCAGCATCCGCTTGATCAGTTCAGCCAGGGTCAGTTCGCCTTCGCCAATGCAAACGGCCTGGATGTTGTTGTTCAGCAGGACGTCTTCCGCCGCGATGGTGGGGTGCGGGCCGCCAGCGATGATGGGAACTGCAGAGTCGAATTCACGGACTGCCTTGACCACGGAAACGAAGAAATTCTTGTAGTACGACATGGTCCGGACGCAAATGAGGTCGGGCTTGAAGTCGGCAAGAATGGTCTTCAGGCCTTCATCACTGTCAAAGTCGACATAGGATTTGATGATTTTGCCGTTGACTTTGTCACCAAAATCCTTGTTGATGTATGACAAGAGCGCCAGCATGCCCAAAGGTGCTTCCACGATCTTCAGTTCGGCATTGTCGTCTTTTGAATAAAACTGCGTGGCATCGATGAACAGCACATTCAGTGCGTCGGGCTTTTTCTCGACGGGCTTGCCTTGCATCGTCTCGTAATCAATCCGAGAGGGATTCGGGCTGGGTTGAACTGAAAAATCAATTTCAGAACGATCGATTTTGGCCAGTCGCAGGATGTCGTCCATCGTATTGATCTGGCTTGGAAAATACGACTGGTACTTGAAGATCAGTTCGTCTTCGTTGAATGTCGACAATTGCTTCTGAATGATGTATTTCAGGCGATCCTTGTTGAGAACATAGTTTCTCACCAGATCCAAGCGCAATTTCATCGAGAATGCCGGGTCGAAATGCATCGTGGTCGGCATCAGGTGGTAGGGGATGGTCAATGATTCATTGATCTGTTCCGGGGTCACGCCATTTTCAAGCGCAACTTTTTCCAGCAAAGAGCCGGGGAAGATTCTGACATTGTGGAAGCCGATGAAGTGCAGCCACTTGATGTCCTTGATGAAGTCGACGGTGGAGCGTGCTTCTTCCTCGGTTTCGGTCGGAAATCCGTGCATGGCGTTCAAACCCAGAACAACATGCGGGTACTGCGTGGCGATGTATTGAAGATTCTTGAGGAACTTGTCGATGTTCAGGAACTTCTTCATCATCTTCTGGAGACGCGGCGACGCACTTTCCAGGGAGATGTTCACGCTCTTGACGCCGCCTTCCACCATGGCGTCGGCCGCAGACGCATCCAGTGCATCGCCGCGCAATCCACTTTGGAAGTAGAAGTTCATGTTCAAGCGGTTGTCTTTCACCATCTTGAAGAAATTGATGAATTCCTTTTTGTTGATGTTGAAGATGTCGTCGACAAATTCAATGTCGCGCACGCCAAGCGATGCCAGATGCTCTACTTCCGCATAGATGTTTTCGGAAGTTCGACGGTACAAATTGGGGGTCAGTTTCTGAACGTCGCAATAAAAGCAACGGTAGGGGCAACCACGCCCCCCTTGAATCGTCATGCAATTTCGAATGCCACTTTGCCCGATGTATTGATGGTACTTTTTGTAGTCAATCAGGGACCGATCGATCAATGGCAAGGTGTCCAGATCTTCAATCTGTTCGCGCAGATCCGTAAAGCATATTCCGCTGGCAGTCACCTTGTGCTTGACGTGCTGTTTGATGTGCTGCGTCGAAGGGTTGTGGAAGATGATCTGCGGGGAAATTTGTTGAAGCATGACGGGTCTCCGTGGCGGTGTGGTTGTTCGGGAGTGGGTTGGTTATTGTTTCAACGGCTGAGAAAACGAGGCCTGCCTTCAGATTCCAACGCCCTGGGGGCTGTCGAGCCCGTGCTGTCAGAGTCGCTGGATCGGGGGCCTCTGATCCGCCACCTCAGTGCAATTCGGGCCGCACGCCTCTTCCGGTCGTGAACGACTGCCCCACCATCAGGGGCCTGGCCAGAGGGATGTGTCAGGTCAGGCATGTCAGCGTATCCAATCGGACTCATTCGGCCAAGCCAGTATCGATGATGGATTTGATCTTAAAAGGGGCAAATTAGGGGGGGAACGGCAGGCTGTTCGCAGAAAAGGCCCTGTCAGTGGGCAAGATGCTACGTCCGAAGCACTGGTGCAGGCATTCCAGGCGGAATGCCCCTGCGGCCAGAAGTCTTGTACGGGCTGCGTGGCCGACATGGCCTTTAGGCTGGCGCGCCCTGCGTCACTGCATGGGGTGATTTCCACGCCGGTGACGGGTTCTCTTTCAAGGCCCCTGCACCCCGATTTTGAAGCACGCCTTCTGGGTTCAAATTGCGAGGCAAATCGGTGTCATTACGTCTCTTACGGGCTGGGCCGCTCTGCTAGCATCCAGGCGATCAAGCCGGGATGAGCCCGGCCGCATGCGCATCGATCGCGTGGTTTTCAAATGAAATGAGGTGGACCATGTCCAACAAAGAACGGTACGACCAAGTGTTCGAGAAGTGTTTTTCCGTCCAGCCCAGTGTGCTGGATGAGAAATTTGTCTACAACTGCATTCCGGCCTGGGATTCGGTTGGGCACATGGGTTTGATCGCAGCCCTGGAAGAGGAATTCAACATCATGATGGACACGGAAGACATCATTGAGTTTGGCTCTTACACCGTGGGCATCGACAAGTTGAAGAAATACGGCGTCGACATCTCGGCATGAACCTGCTTTGCCCCCGCTTTCCGCAGCGGCCAGCGCTGGTGCTGGACGGGGGGGCGGTGCTGAGTTATTCGGAGTTGCAGGAGGCCGTGCAATCGTTCAAGTTGCACTGGCAAGCCCGTGAGTTGGTCTTTTTGCTGCTGGACAACGACCTGAGCTCCATGGTGGCTTATCTGGCTGCCTTGGACGCCGGTGCCGTCCCCTTGCTGCTGGGGGCAGGCCTGCCGGCGCATGCCTTGCGCAGCCTGCTCGATCGCTACCAGCCTGAGTGTGTCTGGTTACCCGCCTCGCGTCAGGCCGAGTTGCCAGACTTCGAGGCCGTGCAGTCGCTTGGCGCTTATGGTTTGTTGCGGCGTCGCCAGGCCATGGTGCCGACGCCGGAGCCGCTGCATCGTGATCTGGCGCTGCTGTTGGCCACGTCGGGGTCCACCGGGACGCCTAAATTGGTCCGGCTGTCCACCCGGAATCTGCTGTCGAACGCCGACGCGATTGCACAGTACCTTCAGTTGGATGAGCAGGACCGGGCGATCACCACGCTGCCGTTCAATTACTCCTACGGGCTGTCGGTGATCAACAGCCACCTCCGCGTGGGGGCCAGTGTGGTGTTGACGCGTCTGGGCCTGTTCGACGGGGCGTTCTGGCCCCTGCTGAAGCAGCAGCAGGTCACCCGCTTCCAAGGGGTACCCTTCACGTATGAAATGTTGCTCAAGCTGCGGTTGGAACGGCTCGACCTGGGCGGCATGCGCTCCATGACCGTAGCCGGTGGCCGCCTGGCGCCCGAGCGGGTGTTGCAGGTTCATCAGCAATGTCTGGCCAAGGGGATCGACTTCTATGTGATGTATGGGCAGACCGAGGCCACGGCGCGCATGGCCTACCTGCCGCCGGCGCAGGTCGGGCTCAAGCCCGGCAGCATCGGACGGGCCATTCCCGGTGGTCACCTGGGTTTGATCGATGAGCAGGGACTGGCGGTTTTGGAGGCTGGCAAGACGGGCGAGTTGATTTACCAGGGCCCCAACGTCAGTCTGGGCTACGCCGAGTCCCGGGCCGATCTCCAATGCGGTGATCACCACCGCGGCGTTTTGCGAACGGGCGATCTGGCCCGCTTCGATGCCGACGGGTGCTTCTACATCGAAGGCCGTCTGCACCGCTTTCTGAAGATCCATGGCGTGCGTGTGTCGCTGGCCGCGGTGGAGCAGTTGCTGGAGCAGCGCGGCGTGGCCGCGGCTGCCTGGGGTGAGGATGATCGGCTCTGCATTTCGGTTCAAACCCAGGATGCCTCGGCCTTGCAGGCGCTGCGTGAGGAGTTGGCGGGGCTGCTGAATGTGAATCGTTCGACCTTGTCATTGCAGGCGCTTGCCGAGTTGCCTCGCCTGGACTCGGGGAAGATTGACTATCCACGCCTGATGGCGGTTGTTTGATGGACCTTTCGTCGATCCCCCCCTTTGGCCTGGCCTCGGCGGAAAAGCGCGAGTTCCTGGGCGAGCAACTGCAGCAGTTGCTTGATTGGCACCGTGCGCACTGTGAGCCTTATGCCAAAGTGCTCGATCGGTTGTGGTCCCCGATGGCGCCGGCTCCAGCGTTGGAGGATCTGCCTTTTCTGCCGGTTCGGCTGTTCAAGGACATGGAGCTTCTGAGCGTGCCCAGGAGTGACGTTGTCAAGACCATGACGTCGTCGGGCACGGGCGGGCGGGTGTCCCAGATCTTCCTGGACAAATCGACGGCGGCCTTGCAGATCAAGGTGCTGGCCAAGATCATGGCCGACTTCATCGGTCCCCAGCGTTTGCCCATGCTGGTGATTGACAGCCGTTCCACCGTGTCGGACCGGCTCAAGTTCTCGGCACGAACCGCGGGGATCTTGGGGTTTTCGATGTTTGGTCGCGAGGTCGAGTTTGCGCTGGACGACGACATGCAACTGAACCTGCCGCGGGTGACGCGCTTTCTCGACAAGTACCCGGAGGGTCCGATCCTGTTGTTCGGCTTCACTTTCATGATCTGGCAGCACCTGGTGCTGGCATTGGAGGGGGCAGCGCAGTGTCTGCCCCTGGAGCGTGGGGTGTTGATCCATGGCGGAGGGTGGAAGCAAATGCTTTCCCAGGCCGTCGATGCGTCGGTCTTCAAGGCCCGACTGGCCCGGGTGGCCGGGCTGAACCGGGTGCACAACTACTATGGCATGGTGGAGCAGACCGGCTCGATCTTCATGGAATGCGAGGCGGGCCACCTGCATGCTTCGTCGTTCTCCGAGGTCATCATCCGAGACCCTCATGATTTTTCGCCGCTCGGCCCGGGCCAACCGGGGTTGATTGAGTTGCTGTCGGTGATCCCCCGCAGCTATCCCGGGCATGCCTTGTTGAGCGAAGACCTGGGCGAGTGGTGCGGGGAGGACGACTGTCCCTGCGGTCGCATGGGGCGCTATTTCAAGGTACATGGCCGCATTCAGCAGGCCGAAGTCAGGGGCTGCAGTGACACCTATACCCGCTGAGTTGCGTGCCAGGATCGACTTCCTGATCGGGAAGCCTGACAGGCTGAGTGACCTGCCTGTGCCCGTGTTCGATCCAGCGCGCATGGCGTTTCTGGCCGATCTGTCGAGCCAATTGATGCAGGACGTGCGCCACCTGGATTTGCCGGACCTGGTCACATTTGCCTTCTGGTGTCGCAAGGCCAACCTGGCCCGCCTTGCCTTGGCCGCTCAGGATGAGCGTTTGCGCGTTGGCCTGGGCCTTGTTTTTCACATCTGCCCGTCCAATGTGCCGGTGAACGCGGCGTTTTCGCTGGCCTTCGGCCTGCTCAGTGGCAACAGCTGCGTGTTGCGCCTTCCGTCTTCCCCGACGCTGACGCAGGATATTTTGTTGGCGGCGATGGCGGCCACGCTGGCTCGTCCCGAGCACGAGGCGATGCGTTCGGCCGTGGCGCTGTTGCGCTATCCCCATGACGATGAAGTCAACGCCTGGTGGATGTCTCAGGCAGATGGTCGTGTGATCTGGGGCGGCGATGCCACGGTGGCCCACATGCGTGGCTTCGCCACCCCGGCGCGCTCACGCGAGGTGGCCTTTGCCGACCGATATTCATTCGGCGCTTTGGGGGCCTCAGCCTTGAACGCCTTGCCCGAGGCCGACCTGAAGGGGCTGTGCACCCGCTTGTTCAATGACCTGTACCTCATGGATCAAAATGCCTGCTCGTCACCGCATCTGCTGGTCTGGGTGGGGGCGGCCACCGAGATCGAGTCGGCCCAGGCGCGTTTGTGGGCGGCTTTCGAGGTCGAGGTGCTGGCGCGCTACACCCTGGCGCCGATTGCCGCGATGGACAAGTTTGTCGAAGCATGCACCCGAAGCGTTAACGATGAGGCCGTGCAGCGCATCCATCGGCACGGCAATGGCCTGTATCGGTTGGCACTCAGCGGCCTGGACTCCTCACCCACCACGCGCCGTGGACACCACGGCATGGTGTACGAGCTCGCAGTGGATTCGATCGATGCGGTGGCCCCGTGGGTGGATCCGCGCTTTCAGACACTCACCTACTTTGGTCTGGACGTGGCCCTGTTGAGGTCGTTCCTCGTGCGCCATCGGCTGCGAGGGATCGACCGGGTGGTTCCCGTCGGGCGCGCCTTGGACATGGGGATGCAATGGGATGGCTACGACCTGTTGTCATCCTTGTCCCGCTGGGTCGATATTCAATGAAATGAGGTTTTGCGTGGAAAAATTCAGTCTTGATTGCGTGCAGTTGCAGGCCTATCAGCCCAATCGTTATCCGTTCCTGATGATCGACCATGTCGACGAGGTGGTTCCAGGCCAATACGCCCGTGGCTACAAGAATCTGAGCCTCAACGAGTGGTATTTCCCGGTGCATTTCCCGGGCGCGCCCAACATGCCGGGGGCCCTGCAACTGGAGGCCTTGGCCCAGATGTTGACGGTGGCGATCACCACCTTGCCCGGCTTGCAGGGCAAGGTGACCCATGCCCTGTCCCACACGGTGCGCTATCGCAAAGAGGTTCTGCCCGGCAAGAAGTTTGAGATCCACACGGAGGTCCTGTCCTGGAAGCGTGGCATCTGCAAGGGCAAGGGGGTGGCCTATGTTGATCAGGAGGTGGCCTGTGAAGCCGAGATGATGATCACCATCCCGGACATCCTGAAGCAATACCTGCCGGGTCGACCGGCCTGAGGCGGCGTGGTGCAAGAGGCTGACGTCCTGATCATCGGCTCTGGTGCCTGCGGAGCGGCGGCAGCGTGGCGCCTGAGTCAGGGGACGGCCTTGCGCATCGTCTGCCTGGAGCAGGGATCGGCGTCGGCCCCTGAAGACTACCCTTCGCACACGGCGAGCTGGGAGTTGAGCCGGCAAGGCGATTTCAGCCCCAATCCCAACGTGCGGCAGCGGCCAGGCGACTACCCTGTCGACGATTCGCAGTCGCCCATTTCGCTGGCCAATTTCAATGGCTTCGGCGGAAGCACGATCTTGTACTCCGGCCATTTTCCACGCTTTCACCCCTCTGATTTCAAGGTGCGATCCCTCGATGGCGTCGCTGATGATTGGCCGCTGAGCTACGAGCAACTGCAGCCGTATTTTGCTGAGAACGAAAAGCAGATGGGGGTTGCCGGCCTGGTGGGCGATCCGGCCTATCCCGACTATGAGTCCCTGCTTCCGCCGGTGCCGCTGGGCGAGATGGGCAGGGCGTTGGCCCGGGGCTTCAACCAACTGGGTTGGCATTGGTGGCCGGCCTACAGCGCGATCAACACCCACCGGCATCTGAATCGGGCCTCTTGTGTCAATCTGGGACCTTGCAACACCGGCTGTGCCCAGGGCGCCAAATCCAGTGTGGATGTCACCTACTGGCCTCAGGCCCTGCGTCAAGGGGTTGAGGTCCGAACTGGTTGCCGTGTCGTGGAGATTTCCCTGGACGGCGCCGGCGCCGCCAATGGGGCCCTCTATCTGGATGACAAGGGGGCGATGCACCGTTGCCGGGCCCGCGTGGTGGTCGTGGCAGCCAGCGGTCTGGGCACACCCCGCTTGCTGCTGAATTCGGTGTCCACAGCGTTCCCGGATGGCCTGCTCAACGAGCAAGGGCTGGTGGGCACGCATCTGATGCTGCACCCGCTGGCCTATGTCGAGGGGGTGTTCGAGCAGGATCTGCGCTCCAGCATCGGCCCGCACGGTTGCTGTTTGCTGAGTCAGCAGTTTTATGAAACCGATCCTCAGCGTGGCTTTGTGCGGGGTTACACCTTGCAGGCCCTGCGCGGCGCCCCGCCCGTGGAGACGGCCGTCAATGGGTACTTCATGCGCCGCATCCCGCTGGGACCGGACCATCACCGCGAATTCATGCGCACCTACAACCACACGGCCGGGCTGGCGGTGATCACCGAAGACCTGCCCGAGGTGCACAACCGCATCGTTCTGGACCCCGAGCACCGCGACAGCAGCGGCATGCCGGGGGTCAAGGTGCACTACGCCCTCAGCGACAACACCCGCAGCATGCTCAAGCACGGCGTGGAGGCCAGCAAGCAACTGCTGACAGCCGCAGGCGCCAGGATCAGTGCTTCTTTTGCACCCGTGCGACATGCCGGCTGGCACATCATGGGTACGGCCCGCATGGGGCAGGATCCCGCCACCTCGGTGGTCAACCCCTTTGGGCAGGCCCATGCGGTCAAGAACCTGTTCATCGTGGACAGCAGCATTTTCGTCACTGCTGCCGCGGTGAATCCGGTGGCCACTTCTCAGGCACTCACCTTGTACCTCTGCGACCACATCAAACAGCACCTCAATGGGTTGGGTGAAAAGCCATGTTGAATCTGGTGCTTGACACCCTGCTGCCTGGCGACGAGTCGCTTCAAGCCCCGCCTGGGTCCTCGATCGACTTCGAGGCCTATCAGACCCGCTTTGGCATCCAGCAGCAGGTTGCCGATTTTCTGCAGGCCTTGCGCGACCTGGCTGAACAGCGGCATGGGCAGCGTTTTGAGTCGTTGGACACCGAACAACGACTGAAACTGGTCGATGCACTGCGTCGGCAGGATCTGCGCCTGTTCACCGGCATGGTCACCCATTGTCTGCGCGCCTATTATTCGAGCGAGGGGGTGTTGCGCGGTCTTTCGTCTGGCGCTGTGCCACCGTTTCCGGCCGGCAATCCGATGCCGGCCGACGATTGGTCTTTGCTTGAACCCGTCTATGTACGAGGCCCCATCTACCGTTCTGTGGAGCACTCTTTGAAATGAATACCCAGCTGCTGACAGGAAAGGTGGCCGTCGTGACAGGGGCCAATCGCGGCATTGGCCGCGCCATCGTGGCGTGTTTTCGCGCCCATGGATGCAGCGTCTATGCCTGCGCCCGAAAATTGGATGCGCGACCCGACCTGGCGGTCGATCCGTTGCCGGAGGCTGATGCCGGCTTCATTGAATGGGTGGAGCTTGACCTGTCCAATGAGACCTCCATTCGTGAGGCCTCCCGCCGCATCCTGGCTGACAAACGGAAAATCGATGTGCTGGTGAACAACGCCGGCACCGCCAGTGGTGCGCTGTTTCAGATGACCTCAATGGCCGACATGCGGCGCACTTTCGAGGTGAATCTGTTCGGTCCCTTGCAGTTCAGTCAGGGCCTGGCTCGCTGGATGACGCGCCAGGGCGGCGGCTCCATCATCAACCTGGCGTCGACGGCGGCCTTTGTGGCTGACGCGGGGACCCTGGCCTATGGCAGCAGCAAGGCCGCGCTGGCCCGGGCGACCCAGAGCATGGCCACCGAGTTGGGCGCTGCGGGCGTGCGTGTGAATGCCATCGCCCCAGGCCTCACAAAAACAGACATGTACGAGCAGATGGACCCCAACGCCCGCGAAGGGCTGCTGGCGGCCAGTGCCTTGAAGCGAGCTGCATCGCCCGACGAAATTGCCAATGTGGCCTTGTTTTTGGCCTCCGATCTGTCTTCGTACGTGACCGGTCAGGTCATCCGTGCGGACGGAGGCCTGGTTTGAACCTGGAAACCTTATGAGTACCGAGCACATCGAGCAGATGGCCCGCCTGATGCGGCGCAAGATCCTGGACATCAGCCACAGTTGCAACCTGAGCGCCCATCTGGGCGGTGGGCTGTCGATGGTGGACATCATGGCCACCCTGTATGGATCGGTGTTGCGTGTCGACCCGGCCCGTCCCAGATGGCCCGAGCGCGACCGTTTCATCCTGAGCAAGGGGCATGGGGTGCTGGGGTTCTTCAGCGCGTTGCTGGCGGCTGGTTTCATCACCGAGACGCAGTTCCAGTCGTTTCAGACCAATGAGAGCGACCTCATTGCCCATCCTGTGATGAACCTGGACCTGGGCATCGAATCCTCCAACGGCAGCCTGGGACAGGGCCTGTCCATGGGCGTCGGCTTGGCTCTGGCGGGGCGCAAGAGGGGCTTGGCTTACAAGACCTACGTCATGCTGGGCGACGGCGAATGCAACGAAGGCTCGGTCTGGGAAGCGGTCATGTCGGCCGCCCAATTGCGTCTGGATTCGTTGGTGGCCATGGTCGACTACAACAAGCTGCAAAGCGATGGTGACAGTCGCGCCATCCTGGATCTGCAGGACCTGGCGGCCAAGTTCCGCAGTTTTGGCTGGCATGCCCTGGAGGTCGATGGCCATGATGTGCCTGCCTTGCAGGCAGCGTTTGCTGCACCTTCTCCGTCCGGGCTGCCCAAGGTCCTGGTTGCGCACACAGTGAAAGGCAAAGGGGTTTCCTTCATGGAAAACAACAATGAATGGCACCACAACCGCTTGACCAAGGCCAATTACGAGCGTGCATTGGCTGAACTGGGAGACGTTGGACATGCTTGAAATCACGCCCAGCAATGCACGGCAATGGTCTCGCCTCGGTTCCCGCGGCGTGTTTGGCCAAGCCATCCTGTCCTTGGGGGCAGATCACCCTGATTTGATGGTGATGTCGGCCGATCTCGGAAACTCCTCGGGTCTGGACCGGTTCAAGGCTTCTTTTCCGGATCAGTTTCTCAACATCGGGATTGCCGAGCAGAACCTGGTCGGGGTGGCCGGGGGGCTGGCCAAAGAGGGCTACAACGTTTTTGTGACCTCGTTTGCCCCCTTCATCTCGATGAGGGCCGCCGAGCAGGTGCGCATGAACCTGGGCTACATGGCGCTCAATGTGAAGGCGGTCGCGATCGGCAGTGGTTTGGCCATGGCCTTTCTGGGCAACTCCCATTACGGCATTGAAGATGCGGCCGTCATGCGTGCCATTCCGAACCTGACGGTGGTGTGTCCCGCGGATTGCGCCGAGATCGTGAAAACGGTGCAGGCCGCCGCCCGCTTCCAGGGGCCGATGTACATCCGGCTCACGGGCGCGGTGAACAACCCGGTGGTCTACTCTGAAGACTATGAATTCACGATTGGCAAGGCCCTCTGGTTGCGGGAGGGGAGCGATGTGACCTTGGTGGCCCACGGCACCATGGTCTACGAGTCGCTGGAGGCCGCCAAACTGTTGGAGGCCGAGGGGGTGTCGGCTGCGGTGCTCAATATGCACACCCTCAAGCCGCTGGACACCGACGCGCTGGACAAGGCCCTGGCAGGCTCGCGGGCCCTTGTCACGGTTGAAGAGCATTCGCTCATCGGGGGCCTGGGTGCCGCCGTGGCGCAGTACAAAGCCCCTCTGCGGCACAGCCCGCCGCAGCTTTCACTGGGGCTTCCGGATGAGTTCGTGGCCGCCGCCGACTATCGCTTCATGTTGGAAAGGCATGGCCTGGTCGCGGCCTCGATTGCGGCGCGGGTGCGCGATTTCCTGGCCTGAGCGCGTGTGGGAAGCTGGCCTGAGGTTCAGGCCTGTGTGATGAGCCCGGCGATGGTGTCCACCTCGTCATCGCTGAGATCCGGGTAGATCGGCAGGCACAGGATCTGGCTGGCCATTCTCCGGGCCACGGGCAGCAGATGGGGTTGTGCCGAGGGCAGACCTTTGTACATCGGGAAGTCGCTGATCAAGGGGTAGAAGTAACGCCTGGCGTGGATGCCATGGGCGGCCAGGCGCTCATACAGCGCATCGCGGCTGAGCGGGAATTCACTGCCAACCAGGATGGGGAAGTAGGCATAGTTGGCCGTCTCCGAGGCCACCCCGTCGACACACTGGATGCCCTGGCAGGGGCTCAGCAACTGACGGTATCGCTGATCAATGACCCGCCGGCGATCGATGGCCTGCTCGACATACTTCAGCTGCAAGAGACCCAGCGCGGCGTTGAACTCGCTCATCTTGCCGTTGATGCCCGTGGCCACCACGGTGGTTTCATTGGCAAAGCCAAAGTTTTTCAGGTGGTTGATGCGTTCTTTGGTTTTGGCATCCGGGCAGACGATGGCGCCGCCCTCAAAGGTATTGAAGACCTTGGTGGCATGAAAACTCAGGACAGACAGGTCGCCGTGGTTGAGCACGCTGCCCGTTCCGGTTTTCACGCCAAACGCATGGGCTGCGTCGTAAATGACCTTGAGGTTGTAGTCGTCGGCAATCTTCTGGATGCTTTCCACGTCGCAGGGGTGGCCGTAGCAGTGCACGGGCAAGATGGCCGTGGTCTGGGGGGTGATGGCGGCCTCGATTTTGCTCGGGTCGAGGTTCAGTGTTTTTTCGTCGATGTCCACGAACACGGGCTTGATCCCGTTCCAGAGCAGGGAATGGGCCGTGGCCACGAAGGAATAGGGGGTGGTGATCACTTCCCCGGTGATGCGCAGCGATTGAAGTGCCGTGACCAGCCCAATGGTGGCGTTGGCAAAGAGCGCCACATGGGGCACACCCAGGTAGCGGGCCAGCTCGGCCTCAAGCTGTTGATGATACGGGCCACCATTCGTGAGTCGGCCGCTGGTCCAGATTTCCTGCAGATGGGGAATCAATTCCTCCAGGGGGGGCAGGAAGGGGCGGGTGACGTAAATCTTCTTGTTGCTCATCGTCAAGCCTTGTCGGTATCGCCTGCCTTCTGGCCTGCTTTGGTACTGCTGGTAAACAGCCTATAACTTTTGAATCAGTCCTCGCAATTCTTCCAGATGCGCATGGGGTGTCACAAGAGGGCGACCCCGATCGGCCAGATCAAAGATCAAGGTGCTCAGGGCCTCGTAGGTGCATTGCAGCAACTCTTTGGCAATGGGGCGCAATTCCCGACCCAGCTCACTGGACTGGAGCATGGTCAGCACGGCCTGAATGACGCCCATGTCGCTGAGCAGGCGCCCCGTGCAGTTGGCTTTGCTGAGGTAGCGCTGAGGTTTCGTGAAAAAGGTGTGCTCGTCAAAGATGAAGTCGTAGGTGCGAACGGTCTCTTCGGCCCGTCTGGACAGACCCACGGTCTGTGCGGTGCTGCTCGAGTTGTGAATCCGGTAGACGCCCTGCGACTCGTTCAGCACATAGGCTGCCGAGCGAGCCGCGAGTCGGGCAAAGATATACAGATCCACGTAACCGTAGGCCGGTTCTCCGACAAGTTCATTGCGGGCGATGTGGCGCAACAGGCCGCCCACCTCGTCAAAGGTGGAGCGCCGGATCACGGCAAACGAGGTGATGATCCAGTTGGTGATGCACAGCGAGTTGATCAACTGATGCGGCCCGGTGGGCAAGTCAGGTCGATAAACCCCCATGTCGGGTGAGATCTGACCATTCTGGAACCTGTCATACAGGCTGTAGCCGAAGCCGCATTCGGGGTGCTGCATCATGCCGTTCAACACCAGTCGCTCCAGAAACCGAGGTTTGATCACGTCGTCGTGGTTCAGCCAGACCACGTACTCGGCTTGCGTCTGGGCGTAGATCTTTTGCAGGCTGCGCACGGCGCCGATGTTTTTCTCGTTTTGGGTGAAATCGATGGCAAGGCCCAGCCCTCGCCATTTGTCGATCACGGCTTGTACCGGGTTGCCCGGGCTGTCATCCACCACATGGACCCTGAAGTCCTGCCAGGTTTGCCGGGCAACGGATTCGAGGCATTCGTCCAGGAATTCCGGCTGGTAGTAGGAAGTGATGAGGATGTCGACGGCGTGTGTCATGGTGCAGCTCGTTCTTGAAATCAGGGCGCAGTGGGACTCAGTTCAGCCACCCGTCAGTTTGTAATTGACCAAAGCGGTTGGGATTGGCTTGAAGCAGGTGCAAACGGGGGTGCACGCCCTCCAGCGTGCTCGCGTCGCTGACCTGGTTCAGCAGCACGGTGTGGGCCGGGGCCAGCAGGGGGCGCAGGCGGCTGCGCAGCAGGGCCGGGTGGGGGGGGCACAGGAAGTTGTCGGGCTGCTTGAGCTTGTCGGGCTCGTCCAGCAACACCAGGCAGGGCCGTGTCGGTTGGTGCTCGGCGAGGGTGGCCAGCAAGGCCTGGACCAGCGGCAGGTGGATGCCATGAAACAGGATCCGGTCAGGGGCGGTGCGCAGCACGTCCATCAGCCACTCTGCAAGCGGTCCGGGCTGGGCGCCGATCTCGAAGCGGCTGAGCTGGGCATCGTCGGCCGCACGCAGGCTTTCCTGCACGCGCTGCCACGTCGACAAGGGGCTGGCAGCGGGGCCCACCAGCAGCCAGCGCAGACGGCGGGCGTGTGAACCCACCCAGTGCGCTTGTCGCGCGGTCTCTGGCAGGCCGGGCTGGCTCAGGCTGAGGTGACGGTTGTAATTCGGGTCTTCGGCCAAGGCCCGCAAGGGCAGGGCGGGCCAGACGGGCGGGGCTTGGTTCAGGGCGGGCCCCTCGGCAGCGGCGTGCGGGTGTTGCAGTACCACCGCGTGCGGTGTCCAGACCAGCAAGCGCTGCTGCGCGCGCAGGCGCAGGCCCAGTTCAGCCCAGGCAGCCCGCTCAGGCAGGTCTTCGCTCAACCACGGTGAGCCGACCAGTGCGGAGCGCTTGATCAGCAGCACCGAAGCATTCACGGCCAGAGCGCTCTGCTCGCACAGGGCGCGCTCGTGCTGGCCAGGCTCATCCAGCGCCAGGTCTTTGAAGACCGGGCCGGCCAAGCCCTGCAGCCCCCCCACCCAGTAGCTCTCGATGAGCAGTGAGTTGGCCGGGTTGACCAGGCGGGGGGCCACGGCACCCACTTCGGGGCGCTGGACGATGCCCAGCAGACGCTCCAGCCAGTCGGCCTGGATCAGGTGGCTGCGCACATCCACGCACAGCAGGTGTTCGGCGCTGCTGTGGCGCAGGCCCAGGTTCAGCGCCTGGGCGGGGGTCAGACCCCGTGCGTCCAGCCGTTGCAGGCGCCCTTGCCAGAACGCATCGTGCGCCAGGCTGTCCAGGTAGGCCTTCTCGTCGGGGTCTTCGCAGCCCAGGTCCAGCAGCAGGATCGGGGTGCGGTCGCCTGGGCGCAGTTGTTGCCAACTGGCCAGCAAGGGCTGCAGGTATTGGCGGTCATGGCGCACCGCGATCAAGGCGGTGACATCGCTTTCCATGGGGGCTGCATAACGCACCTGATGGGTGTGTGGGCTCAAACCGGGCCAGACCTCGGCGGCCAGCCCTTGACGGACCAGATGCTCGCCCAGGGCGACGCGCTCGGCTGCGACCTCGCCGTGCCGGCTGCTGGCGCTTGGCAGCAGCCACAGCAGTTCGCTCAAATGGCCGATGGCGGCGGCGCCGGCCTGGTCGTGCAGGCGCAAGGCCACGTCGTAGGCCGTGGCCCCGGTCTGTGTGCCCAGGCCCCCGCAACTCAGCAAGGCCTGCTTTTCGACGAACACCGCACGACCGATGTAGGCGCTGGAACGCAGCAGGTCCAGGTTGAAGTCGGGCTTGAAGTGCGGGTCGGGTGAGTGGCCTGCCTGCTGCACCGCGTCGTCGCCATAGACCAGGCGCCAGGCCGGCTGTGCATTGATCTGGTCGGCCAGCACCTGCAGTGATTGCGGCTCGGCCAGGACCACGCCCGCGGGCAACAGGCCCAGCCAGTCGGCCGGCGAGGCCTCGGCCAGGGCTTGCAGCACGATGGGGGCGGAACTGGCCTCGCGCAGGCACAGCCATTGGAGCCGCGGGTTGGTGGCGATGGCGCTGGGCGCATCGGCGGTGCTCAGGACCGTCAGAATCCACTCGGGGTAGAGTTGGGCGTCCAGGCTGCTCAGCAAGGCCTGCATCTGTTCCTGCTCGCCCGGCAGGCTGCTCACCAGCAGGTGAAAGCGGGGCTTGTGCTGCCAGTCCACCATCATGCGTTCGGCCAGGGCCTGGGCCGTGAACTCATTGAGCGATTGGCCCTGGCGCCACTGGGCAAAGGCCAGGTCGGCGGCACTGGGCTGGTAGAGCGCGGGCTGGGGCGTGGGCTCGATCAAGGGCAGGGCCTGACTGTCGCGGATGAATTGCTGCAACTTGACCCAGAACTGCTCCTCCAGCCGCTGGTACGTGGCCTGCATCTGGCCCACGGTGCGGCGGGCATAGGCGACCTCATCGGGCGCATCGCTGAAGGCCAGGCCCTCGCGGCCCAGCTCTGCCGAACTGATGGCATTGCCGTCAAAAAGGGGCGAACGAAGCACCACCGCGGGGCACCCGCACAGCACGGCCTCCAGGGCGATGGCGGTGGATTCGAAGCAATACAGCGTCTCGCTGCGCCGCATCAGGGCCGCCAGCTCGGCGCGGCTGGCGGGCCAGGTCGAGGTGATCACCGTGCCGTGGGCCAGCTCGGGGTGCTCCTTGAGTGCGTTCAGGTGCCGACCGGGGTAGACCAGGATGCCCTGGCGTTGTGTGTCCAGCGGGTTGTCGCGGTTGTTGAACAGGCCGGTGTCCACCGAGGGGAAGAACAGCACATTGCCCGGCGGTGCGTTGGCGGGCAGCAGGCTCTGGCCATAGGCGTAGATCAGTTCGGTGTCGGCAAAGGTTTTGTCGCCCCCGATCAGGCCTGGCACATTGAGCACGTAACGCACCACCGACTTGGCCCTGCGCGGGTTGCCGCTGACGATTTCGGGGTAGACCACGATGGGTTCACGCCCGGCCTGCAGGTGGCGTCGCACCACGTCTTCCGTGACGGTGGGGGTGTTCAGCTCAGGATTCACCTCGGAGGTGAAGACATAGGCCTCCTCGCCCAGCCGGTTGAGCACATGGCAGAGCATGTGCATCACCCGGATCCCGGCCGAGGAGCGGCGGTAGGGCGGCGTCTCGATGTAATAAGGGCGGCGCTGCGATTCGTACAGTTGAGGCATGGTCAATCCTGGGCAAGGGGCTGGCTGGGGTTGGCCGTGCCCGCAATGGCCTGGGCCAGCGGGGTCCAGACATCCAGCTTGAGCTCCTGACGGGCGCGTTCGATGGCGGGCACATAGCAGGAGCGAAGAGGGTTGTCGACAGCTCGGCGCGCCAGCGTGACGGATTGGCCGGGGCTGAGCTGGTGGTTGATCAGGCAGGCCAGTTGTTCAATGGTGATGGCCTGGTCTGATCCGACGTTGTAGGCGCGGCCGTGCTCACCGTGCAGCAACATCTGCAGCAACCACACGGCCAGGTCGGCCCCATAGAGGTAGCTGCGCACCGGCGTGCCGTCGCCCTGGACCTGCACGCCCCGGCCGGCCAGGCCATCTCGAATGAAGTTGCCGATCGCGAAATGCCCTTCGAGATCCAGGCCTGCGCCTACAAAGGCAAAACAGCGCGCCACCGGAATGCACAGGCCGTGGGCCTGGCCAAAGTGCTGGCACCACAACTCGGCCGTGGCCTTGGCTTCGCCATAGGGGTCGGGCTGGTCCAGGCTGCGCTGCAGCGGGGTCGCCTCAGCCGTGTGGCTGCTGGCACGCGCGGCCGGGCCATAGACCGCACCAGAGCTGACGAACAGCGCTCGTTTCACCCCCTGGGCCAGGGCCTGCTGCAAGGTGTTGCGCGTGCCGAGCAGCACATCGTCCATGATGGAAAGCGGCCGGGTGTGGGCCTGGGCATGGGTGTCTGTGGCAGCATGGATCAACCAATCGGCGGGCCGCGTGTCCGTGAAGTGGCGCGCGTCACCGGTGATGGTCTCGATCCAGGCTTGGTCTGCAAAGAAGGGGGCCACCGTCTGGAAACGCTTCGGGTCGCGCGTAAGCAGTCGCACCTGAAACCGGTGTCCGCGCTGCTGCAGGAGATCCAGCAGGCTGAGCAGCCAATAGCCGAAAAAGCCGGTGCCCCCCGTGATGAACAGGGTCTTGCCGTCCAGCGCCGAGGCGTCCAGGTGCGGCAGCAATTGGGCCAGCCGCCCCTGGATGGCGGGCAGGCCGGGGGCGGGGTAGGGCTTGCTCACGGGACAGCCGTTGCCGGGGGTCAGAGGCCTCGGTCGTAAATGGCCTGGCGCAGGGACTCGTGCTGGGCGTAGGGGCTGTCCACGTCGTCGATGGTCAGGGCCGAGTCACGCGAGACAGGGCGGGTCAGCTTCAGGCCGTTCATGGTTTCGCGGCAGGAGAGCTGGCCTTTTTGCAGCGGGATGGCGAGGTAGAAGTCCTCGTCATGGCCTGGGTGCTTGAACTCGTAGCCTGCAGGCAGGTCCCGCTTGACGTAGACGCCGCGCACCAGGCCATCGAGGTACTCGGTTTCTTTTTTCTTGGGCAGGCGTTTGGATTGGCCTGAACCGCCGCACATGGCCACAGCCTTGTGGTAGGCCTTGAACCAGGCGTCGATCTGGTGCGGCAGCGAGCAGTAGGGCGAGACCGGAATGCCCCCTTCCTCGATGTCGATGTGGCGTTCCCAGGTGCGCGCACCCTTGGCGTAGGACAGCAGCATGGACGAGGTCCAGTCGCTGTACTCGTGGGTGGAGAAGCCGATGACGTTCTTGGGATAGAGCTTTTTGAGGTAGTCGATCTGGTTGATTTCCAGCTCGTCGTCTTCGCTGGGGTAGAGCGACACGCAATGGTTCACGGCCAAGGGAATGTTGCGGTTGGCAAAGAAGGTCACCATGTCGTCGATGTCCTTCTGGCTGGAGCCGCCGGTGGAGACGATCACGGGCTTTTTGGTCTCTGCGATCCGCTCGATCAGGAACCAGTCGTTGATGTCTGAGCTGGCGATCTTGATCAAGGGCAGGTCCAGTTCCTCGCACAGATCGACCGAGCGCTCGTCGAAGGCGGTGGCCATGGGGATACAGCCACGTTCCTTGATGGTGCGGGTCAGGGTCTTGTATTCGGCCTTGCTGAGCTTGGTGACCTCGGTCTTCTTGATGTAGCGGATGTCTTCGCGACCGCGGAAGTCCTTGTGGATGAAGTGGTCCACTTCGCGAAACTGCAGCTTGATGGCGGCGCGCACATTGTTGAAGCGCACCACCTGGGCAAAGTCGTTCACGATGCGCAGGCCCCGGTCCAGCCGCCCCCAGTGGTTGTTGGCGAGTTCCAGAATGAAAAGGTCTTCGAAAATGCTGTTGGGATTGGTGTTAATAGGCATAAAAAACCCCGTCAAATGAGTTTCTGGAGTGGCTGCGGTACGCGAGCCTGTAGTTCAAGGCCAGTTCGGCGACAAAGGCCGGTATACGCCACAGATCATCCCAGCGATGGTAGGCCGCGATGGCCAAAATAGGCCGGCTTTTCAGGATCAAATCCCGGGCCCCCTGCAAGGTGGGGATTTCCTGTCCCTCGACATCCAGCTTCAGGTAGTCCACACGGGTGTTTTGCAGGCAGTCGTCCAGGCGAACCACCTGGATGATGCTGTCGCCGTCATCCTTGACCGCGCTGGCTTCGCCCTGGCCGGTGGCAAAACGAAGTTGTTCGTTGCGCCCTGACAGGCCACAAGGGTAGTTGACGGCCCTGAGCCCCAGCTGCCGGGTGCGTTGGGCCAGGTGCTCGTAGTTGCCGAGGTCTGGCTCAAAGGCATAGACCTGCTGGAAAGGCAACTGGCTCAGTGCGGCCTCCAGCGTGTCGCCGTTGTAGGCGCCCCCGTCCAGAAAAACCTGCGCGCCTTGCTCGCGCGCCTGGCAGGCCGCCACGGCAAAGTCCGGAAAGTAGTGCGTTACCTCGGCGTCGGGCAAGGGCGCTGCCAAGGTCTGCCCCAGCCGAAAGGCCAAGGTTTGCGCCATGGCTTGTCGGCTCGGTTCGTCGTGCAATTGATCGAATGCGGTGCTCAATTCGTGGGCATGGGCCGCGTAATCTGCCCGGGGCGTGAGCCAGTAACGCCATCCCAGCGCGTCGGCGACCACCTCAAAATACTGCTGAGGAAATGATGCTGCAAATCCAGCCGCGCGACAGGTCTGGTCAATCAGCGCGTAGTCTGAGTGGGCGAGGTGGTTGTACACCCCGACCCAAAGGGGTTTGTCCTTGTAGGCCTCGGGCAATTGACTGATCTGCCAGACCGGCAGGCCACTGCGCGCTGCAGGAGGCGAGCCTGAAACGACAAAGCCCAGCACCGGCAGGCCGCTTTCCTGTGCGGCCGCTGCCAGGTCATGGGCGAACGAGCCATATCCGAAAATCAGAAGCCCCTGTTTTCGCACTGTCCCCAGGTCCACCTGACCCACAGCATCCAGGGACGGGAATGAGGTTGTTTGCATGGGTCAGAGCCCTCAATGAGAGACGAGGCGAGCGGCCTCGGCGCGAACCGCTGCCACTTCCTCGGCAGGCAGGAAGGGGAACATGTCATCCAGTTCGGGGGTGGCAAACCCCCCCTCGGGCAAGGCGCGCGACTTGATGCGGGGCTCGAACCCGGGCTCCGGGTCCACCGTCACGGCCAGCAATTGCGGGCCGTCTTGTTGCAAGGCTGCGTCCAGGGCCGGCAGGTCGCCACTGTTGCGCACGTCGACCGTGCGCAAGCCAAAGGCCGTGGCCAGTCGTGCGAAGTCTGGGAAGGCCACACCCGAGGCCGGCGTGGCCCCCACGATGCGACCGAAGAAGTTGTCGTGCGTGAGCCGTATCGACAGGTAGCCGCCGTTGTCGATCACTACCACCAGCACGTTCAGACCCAGGCTCTTGAGGCTTTGCAGCTCTTGCAGGTTCATCTGCAGGCTGCCGTCACCGGCGAAGCAAATCACCCGGCGATGGGGGGCGGCCATGGCCGCACCCAAGGCGGCGGGCAGGTCGTAGCCCATGGAGGCCGAGCCCGAATTGCTGAACAGGCGCTGGCCTTGCTTGAGCTGGGCAAGCTGGAAGGGCAGGATGCAGGCCGAGGCATTGCCGCAGACCAGGATGTCGTCGTCGCGCAGCTGGGCGCAGACCCGATCGACCATCGCATAGGGGTGAATGGCGGTGCCCGTTCCGCTGGGGGCCTCCAGGTGGTAGCGGCGACGGATGTCCTGGCACCAACTGACCCAGGCCGCATAGCCGGGCAAGCCACCTTCGCAGCACGTGCGCAGGGATTGCAGGAAAGCGTGCGCGTCGGCCGTGATCTTCAGGTCGGCCTGCACCAGGGGCTTGGTCAGCTCGGCGGGATCGACATCCACTTGCACCACGAAGGCATGCTTGGCGAAAGTGTCCCAGTTGTAGCTGACCTGGCGGATGTTCAGCCGCGAACCCACCACGATGACCAGATCGGCCGCCTGCAGGCAGAAGTTGCCGGGGCGTGTGCCGATGGTGCCGGGGCGGCCAGCAAACAGGGGGTGATCGCTGGCGATGAGGTCGTGGGTCCAGGCCGTGGCCACCGGAATGCCGTGGGCTTCTGCAAAGGCCAGCAGGTCTTGCTCGGCCCGGGCCAGGCGTACGCCTGTCCCGGCCAGGATCAGTGGGCGCTGGGCCTGGGCCAGGCGCAGGGCAATCTGCTCGCAATCGGCCTGCAAGGTCTCTGGCTGCAGTGGCGGCGTGAAGACCGGGGCCGGGATGGGGCCGCATTCGGCCGATTGCACATCCAGCGGAATGTCCAGCCAGACCGGCCCGGGCCGGCCGCCCACGGCGGTGGCCAGGGCTTGCGGCAGCAGCGTCATCAAGGCCTCTGGGCTGCCCACGCCTTCGGCCAGCTTGGTCACCGGGCGGGCCATCTGCAGCACCGGGCCCTCCTGGTCACCGAGTTGGCGCAGACCAGGGACGGGCGTGTAATCCAGGCAGGTGGCGCGCTTGACCTGGCCGCTGATCACCAGCATGGGAATCGAGTCGGTGTAGGCACCAAAGACGCCGTTCAGCGCATTGATGCCGCCAGGCCCGGTGGTCACCATCACCACCGCCGGTTTGCCTGCAATGCGGGCATAGCCTTCGGCGGCCATGGCGCAGGCCTGTTCGTGGTGCAGGTAGGTGCATTGCAGACCGGGGTGCGCCCCCAGGGCCTGGTTGAGGTACATGGCGCCACCGCCCGTGACGGCAAAGACTTGGGTGATGCCTTGCTGGACCAGCCAGTCGGCGATGCGTTCGGAGAGGTTCATAGCGGTTCACTCAGAAAGTGGAGTCGTTGCCGGGCACCCGGGGCCAGGTTGTCCAGGGCGGCGGCAATCTGCTGAGGATCGATGGCCACACAGACGAGGATGGCCGCCTGCGGGTACTGCTGCAGCCCCAGCGCAGGCGCCAGGATGGGCAGGCCGTCGAGTTGCAGGCCTTGTTTGTTGGGGTCACTGTCGAGAAACGCCACCAGGCGGTCGCGCGGCAATTGCCCCTGACCCAGCAGGCGCTGGGCCCACGAGCCTGCGCCCCAGGCCAGCACCGGGCCTTGTGTGGGCAGGGGCGGCTGGGGCACACGGCTTGTGCCCTGGGCGCAGTCGGCCAGGTAGCGCTCAATCGCTTGCACTGTCGAGGGTTGGTGGGGCAGTGCGGGGGCGGCTCCCCGGCCGGCAACCACGGCCAGTGCCGGGTAGTGGCCGCCATCGGACAGGGTCAGGGTCACGGCCTCGGCACGGTGCAGTGCCAGCCCTGTCGGGGCCAGCAGCCGGCCCAAGGCCTGGGCGCTGAAGTGGTTGATGTGTTCGCTGTCGAAATAGTAGTAAGGGGGGCGCTCGCCACAGGCGTAACCCGCCGGGTGGGGGACTTCGATGTAGAGCCTGCCTTCGGGCGTCAACAGCTCGGCCAAGGCCGGCAGGCCCTGGAGGTCGCGCAGGTGCTCGGCCACATGGGACAGCACGATCAGGTCGTAGCGCTCACCGGCACAAAGGGTTGCGGCATCCTGGATCAGGCCCTCGTGCAGGTGCAGGCCTCGGGCCCGGCCCGCTTGCACCGCGCCGGGATCCGGGTCCAGACCTTCGACCTGGGACAGCCCCCGTGCCCGCAGCACCGCCAACAGTCCGCCAGCACCACAACCCAGGTCCAGCACCCGGCCCTGGCCTTGCGGCAGGCAGTGCTGCAAGCGGTCTGCCAGTTGTTCCAGCCGGGCTTGGTCGGCACTGTGCAGCCCAGCACCGGTGCCGGTGGGGCCGCCATACTTGGCACAGCGTTGGTAATAGAGGTCGTAGGCCGACTGCGGGGCCGGTGTCTCGGCAAACACCAGATCGCAGTGGGCGCAGGCCATCAGCCGGTAGCCGCCGGGCAGGGGCGAGCCCGAAGGTTGGGGCAGGGAGAGGGTCTTGAGGGCACGCGCCTGAGGGCTGGCACAGACCGGGCAGGGCCGTGCGCAGGGAGTGACTTCACCGGGGGCTGCTGCTGCTGCTGCTGGCGATGTCGGGGCGCGGTCGAGGGTGGGCATGGCCTGATGCTCAGAAGTTGAGGCCCAGCACCTGCCTGAGGTGGCCCACCATGTAGTCGAGCTGCGCGCGGCTCAACCCTGGCCAGACGCCGATCCAGAAGGTGTCGTTCATGATCTGGTCGGCGTTTTTCAGCGAGCCCACGACGCGGTACTGGCGATCCTGCATGTAAGGCTGGTGGATCAGGTTGCCGGCAAACAAAAGGCGGGTACCGATGCGGTGCTCGTCCAGGTATTGCAGCAGGTACTGGCGATTCAGGCCGGCCTCGGGGCGCAGGGTGATCGGAAAGCCGAACCAGGAGGGATCGCTGCCTGGGGTGGCTTCGGGCAGGACCAGCAGATCGGCGCAGTCTTGCAGTTGCCCGCTGAGGTAGGCGAAGTTGTCTTTGCGCGCCTGCACAAAGCCCTCCAGGCGATCCAGTTGGGCCAAGCCGCAGGCGGCCTGCATGTCGGTGATCTTGAGGTTGTAGCCCAGGTGGCTGTAGGTGTACTTGTGGTCGTAGCCGGCGGGCAGGCTGCCCAGCTGCCAGTTGAAACGCTTGCCGCAGGTGTTGTCGCAGCCGGGTTTGCACCAGCAGTCGCGGCCCCAGTCGCGGAAGGATTCCGCAATCTGGCGCAGTTCGGGGTCGCTGGTCAGCACGGCACCGCCTTCGCCCATGGTGATGTGGTGCGCTGGGTAGAACGACAGCGTGGCCAGGTGCCCGAAGGTGCCAACCTTGCGGCCCTTCCAGGTCGAGCCCAGGGCATCGCAGCAGTCTTCCACCAGCCACAGGCCGTGGGCCTGGGCAAAGGCGCACACCGCGTCGAGATCGAAGGGGTTGCCCAGGGTGTGGGCAATCATGATGGCCTTGGTGCGAGGCGACAGGGCCGCCTCCAGCTGAGACACGTCGATGTTGTAGGTGGGCAGCACCGCATCGACAAACACCGGCACGGCCCCGTTCTGGATGATGGGGTTGACGGTGGTCGGAAACCCCGCCGCCACGGTGATGACTTCGTCACCCGGTCGGATGGCGCGGATGCCCAGCCGTGGCGAGGTCAGGGTGGAGAAGGCCACCAGATTGGCCGAGGAGCCCGAGTTGACGGTCAGGGCGTGCTTGACGCCCACAAAATCGGCCAGGCGTTTCTCGAAAGCATCGTTGAAGCGGCCCGTGGTCAGCCACGCGTCGAGCGCGGCATCGATCATGGCGTTCTTTTCAGGATCGCCGACCACTTTGCCCGAGGGCGGGATGGCATCGATGCCAGGGCGCCAGGGCTGGGCCGTGGGGGCTGGGCGTGCCGGGCGCACGATGATCTCAAGCGCCTGGCCGGCCAATTCGGGCAGGTTGAGTTGGACCTGGCCATCGGCGGCGGCAGTCAGTTGATGTCGGGTCAGGCTCATGCGGCGCTTTCGAATTCGGTGATTTGGTCCAGGGTCAGCTGACGCATGTCCGCCCCGGTCTGCCAGGCGCGGTGCCAGTCCAGGGTGTATTGCAAGGCGGTGTCGGCCCGCCAGCGGGGCTGCCAGCCCAGGCGGCTGTGGGCCTTGCTGCAGTCCAGCTTCAACGTGTGGGCTTCATGGGGCTGGGCCTGGGTCTCGGTTTGCCAGCGTGCGTCCGGGCCCCAGCGGCGCGCCAGTTCTTGCACCACCCAGCCCACGGTGCGGGCGTCTGATTCGTGGGGGCCGAAGTTCCAGCCCTCGGCCCAGGGCAGGCCTTGCTCGTGCAGGCGCTGGGCCAGGGCCAGGTAGCCGCTCAGGGGCTCCAGCACGTGTTGCCAGGGCCGGATCGCACCAGGCTGACGCAAAGTGACCGCCTGTTGTGCCGAGAAGGCCGCGAGCACATCGGGGACCAGGCGCGTCGGGGTCCAGTCACCGCCGCCGATCACGTTGCCGGCCCGGGCACTGGCCACGGGCACCTGGGCCGCGTTCAGGAAAGATCGGCGGTAAGAGGCCACCACCAGTTCGGTGCAACCTTTGCTGGCGGAATAGGGGTCGTATCCGCCCATGGGGTCGGTTTCACGGTAGCCCCAGACCCATTCCTGGTTCTCGTAGCACTTGTCGCTGCTGATGGCCACCACCGCCCGCACGCCCGGCGTGCGGCGCACGGCCTCGAGCACGTTGGCCGTGCCCATCACGTTGGTGGAGAAGGTGTCCAGCGGCTGCTCGTAGGACAGGGGCACCAGCGCCTGCGCGGCCAGATGCAGCACCACTTCAGGTTGTGCCTGGGCCATGGCCTGGCTCAGTGCGTCGAGGTGGCGGATGTCCCCGAAGGTGGAATGCATGCCTTGGGCCACCGAGCCCACTTCAAACAGGTTGACCGAGGTCGCTGGGGGGAGGGAAAAGCCCCAGACCTCGGCACCCATGGCCTGAAGCCACAGGCTGAGCCAACCGCCCTTGAAACCGGTGTGGCCGGTCAGAAAGACGCGTTTGCCAGCCCAAAAGCCGGGGTTCACCACTTCTTCCACGGCGCGGCTCCACTGGCCCACAGTTCTTCGAGGTAGGTCTTGTCGCGCAGCGTGTCCATGGGGCGCCAGAAGCCGGTGTGTTGGTAGGCGGCCAGTTGCTGCTGGCGCACCAGGGCGTTCACAGGCTTGTCTTCCCAGATGGATTCATCGCCGTCGATCAGGTCCAGCACCTGGGGGGAGAGCACAAAAAAGCCCCCGTTGATCAGGTTGCCATCACCCAGGGGCTTTTCGGTGAACGCCTGCACCTGGCCATCGGTGATCTCCAGGGTGCCGAAGCGGCCCGGCGGGGCCACGGCGGCCACGGTGGCCAGCTTGCCATGGCTGCGGTGAAAGGCGATCTCGGCGCTGATGTCGATGTCGGACACGCCGTCGCCGTAGGTCATGCAGAAGAAGGGCTCGTTTTCGACATAGCGGCGGATGCGCCGGATGCGCCCCCCGGTCTGGGTGGTATCGCCCGTGTCCACCAGCGTCACGCGCCAGGGCTCGGCATGGTGTTCGTGGATTTCCATCTGGTTGGTCGTCATGTCAAAGGTGACGTCTGAGGTGTGCAGGAAGTAGTTGGCGAAGTACTCCTTGATCACATAACCCATGTAGCCGCAGCAGATCACAAAATCATGGATGCCGTGGCTGGAGTACATCTTCATGATGTGCCAGAGGATGGGCTTGCCGCCTATGCCGATCATCGGTTTGGGGCGGGTCAGCGTCTCTTCGCTGATGCGGGTGCCCAGCCCTCCGGCCAGGATGACGGCTTTCATGTCAAATTCTCCAGACGAGTGGGTGTCCAAGCGCACCCGATGGTTGGCGCCCTGGAGATTCTAGAGGCTGGGCTTGCTCTTGGCGCCCTGGGGTGAGCATGATTTGCCCCTCAAATGCCTCAATCGAAAATGGCTGAGAACCACCTCTCGGTATTTTTGGAAAGGTAGAAGTTTTCGCGCACCCACTGATTCAATTGCTGGCCCATCTGATGGCGCAGCGTGCTGTCGTCGATCAGACGCCGCACGGATTCGATCCAGGCCTCTTTCTCGTTGGGCACGTGCAGCACAGGCGGATTGGCGGTGCGGAAGGGGTAGACGTCCGAGCACACCACCGGCCAGCCCATGGCGCCGTACTCCAACAGGCGCAGGTTGCTCTTGCAGCGGTTGAACGGGTTGTCCTCCAGCGGGGCGATCGCGATGTCGAGGTCCAGCGAGGCCAGTTTGGCGGGGTAGTCCACGTACGACACGAAGGGGTGGTACTCCTTGATGTACGGGCGCAGGCTGTCGGGGCACATGCCCATGAAGATCCAGTCGACCTCGTCCTTGAACCGGGCCACGACCTCGCCGATCATTTCCAGGTCGCCCAGATGCTGCGCTGCGCCGGCCCAGCCCACGCGCAGGCGTGAACGTGGCGTGGGCGTCTTGTAGAACTCACCCCACACGCGGTCATCAAGGCAGTTGGGCATCACGCGCACGTCGCGGCAATAGTCCCCGTAGACGTCGACCAGGGGCTGGGTGGAGACGATCACGCGGTCGCACAGGCTCATGGCCTCGCGCATGCGCACATAGCCTTCACGCTGGTGGTAATTGTGCAGGTGGTGCTTTTGCGGCAGGTCGTGGAACAGGTCGTCCACCGTCTGGATGGTGAACAGGTCCGGGTTGGTCTTGCGGTAGTCGCGCAGCAGTTGCAGATGAGCGTCACCGATCGAGTGCTGAACAATCATGCGGTCCGGGTTCACTCGCGTGATCTCAAGCGCCGTCGGGGTGCGGTACAGGCTGTGGGTGACCGGAAACACGATGCACGACTGCGCCAGGCCCGCGTGCTGCAGTGCGTTCAGGGGCTCGACCACCCGGTACTGGCCCGAGCCGCTTGAGATGGGGAAGGCCATGGCCCGTGGTCTGTCCTTGCGCGAACTCATCCAGTCGACCACCAGATCCGCTTCGACGTCGTAAGGGGTCTGCAATGACAGGTGCCGGTTGTAGCCTTTGTCCTGGGCGATGTGCTTGACCCAACGGGTCAGGAAAGACTGCTTTTCGCGCAGCGCCGCTGACTTGATCTCGTAAGCGCGGCCGGCTTCACGACCCAGTGCCTCCACCGTCTTGCCGCCCTGGTGCAGCACGCTGCTGACCGGGGTCCAGATGTGCCGATACCCGGCCTGGCTGGCACGGATGCAGAAATCATGCACCGTGGTGAAGGTGTGGCAGTCGTCGGTGTTGAAGCCGCCGAGCGTCTGCCACAGAGTGCGCTGCAGCAGGAAGAAGTGGCCCGCCACGGTGGACACGTCCTGCGACGTCTGCAGGCGAGAGAAGACGCCTTGCTCGTCCAGCAAGCGACGCTCGCCGTTGTAGCAAGCGGCCCAATCGCCGATACCCAGGGTCATCGGGCCGCTCTGCAAGGTGGGTTTGTCCCCTATTTGCAATACCAGGCGTGGGGCCACGCACCCGACATCGGCTTGGTCCAGGTAGGCCGTCAGGCTGCTCAGCCAGGGGCGCTGGATGGCCTCGGTGTCATCATCGGCGAACAGCAGCACGTTGCCGGTGGCCATCGCGGCCCCGGTGTTCAGGGCCACGCCGTGTTGGTAAGGGCCCGCCGGGGTGGACACCACGTGCAGCGGGACTGGCAAAGTGACCGATGTCGCCGCGTTGTGTGCCGCCGCCTCGTGTTCAGGCTGGGTGACCAGAATGATCTCGTGCAGTTCCGGCTCGGCATAGAGCTGCAATGAACTCAGCAGACAGCGCAGGTAGCCGAGTTGGTACCCGGTCGGAATGATCACCGAGACGCGTCGTGGCTGTTGGCCCTGGTAGTCGAGTTGCCGGCATCCGGCAATCTTCTGGGCCTGCACGCGCGCGGGCAATGCCTGGTTGTTCAGGTGGGCTTGCAGTTGCTGCAGTTCGGCCAGTTCACGGGCTGGCGACACATGACCATCGCTCTTGAGCAGCACGGTATCGACGTGGCGGATGCTGACTTTGCTGGACGACAGGTTCAGCGCCAGGCCGTAGATGTGATCGAAATCCAGCATTTGCCCATGCTGGCGCCAATCAGCCGAGCGCACGGCCACGGCAGAACCCAGGTAATTGGTGCTGCGAAGCCACTCGATGTTCAGGTCGGGTTTGAAATGAGGTGTTTCAAGCCCATTGGAAGCGATGAAGGCCTCGTCGGCATAGACCAGCCGGGCCTCTGGCGCTTTGGCCGCCAGTGCAAACTCGACCAGTGCGTGGGGCGCCAGTGTGGTGCCGGATTCCATCAGCAACAGCCATTGCGGTAATGCGTGCCCGAAAGGGTCGTGTTGGGCCGGCAACTGGTGCCAAACGCACTGAGGGCCCAGGTCGGCAGGACTGATCGGGCATTCAAAGTCAGCCAGGATATGCAACTGGCTGGCCTGATAGAAGTTCTGCTCCAGGCTGTCCAGGGTTTGGGCCAGGCCGTCCAGGTCGCCTTTTCGAACATAGACGTAGACGGCCAAGGCGGGCAGATCGCCACGGGTCACGTGTTCGGCATAAATCTCGCCGTCGATCTCCCGCAGGGTGCTGCGTTTGCTCCAGCTTTGAAATTGACGCTGCAAGCGGATGTATTTGGACTGGTCGGCATGTTTGGCCAGGTCCTTGCCATCGATCACGAGTTCACCCATCAGGGTGACAGACTCTTCTGACCAAGCGGCCTCGAATGGCATGTCTCTCAGTGCACGCTGGGTGTCTTCGATGAAGCGATCGAGTTCGACTGCGCTGTCGCGGAAATTGGCGAGGTGTTGTTGTTGGTAGCCCGCAAGCTCGTGTTGTGCTTTGGCCATTTCGGCCGCGTTGTCACCCCAGGCCGTGGCCAGGCTCAACCAGGGAGAGGCGGCCGGCAGGGCCAAGGTGCGGTCATTCTGGATGTAGACGACGGGACAACCGCACAGCAGGGCCTCCGCGGTGATGACCCCGGCCTCATAACAGTAGATTCGGCTGGCTGAGCGCAGGATCTCGGCACGATCTTCAGCTTTTGCGTACCCGCTGGAGGGGGCGCCCAGGTTTTCCAGGTGGGCATGGCCGGCCTGCAGACTGCCACCGGCTTTCAGGTACTTGTCGGCATATACCAGGGCAGGACCGTCGGGCCGCATCGCCGCGGGGGCGAACACCGTGCTGTCCACCCAGGGCAGTGCCAGGGGCAGGTTGATGCTGGCGGCCTTGTCGCCCTGGGCGAACTCGATGCGACCCTTGCCGAGCTGTGTCTTTTCGCTGGCATGGATTTCGGGGGTGTAGGCCAGCGTCCAGTGTGATTGCTGGCGCAGTATCTTGTCGAAAGCGAGATGGATCCAGACGGGCTTTTTGCCCGCCTTGTAGTGCGCCGCCCGCTGTTCCAGCGACAGCTGGGGGGTCCATAAATGACCATTGAGGGTCTTGGCGCCCCAGACAAAGGCCTCGAAACCTCGGGTGTTCAGCTCATGGCACAACTGATGCAGTTGCCGGATGTGGATCTGGCTGCTGTCGTAATCAGCGGTGGCAATGTAATAGGGGTGCTTTTCGGCGGCGGGGCGTGAGGTTCCGTGCGCATGCATGGTGGGTGAACACTTTCTGCTTGAGCCCATGGGCAGCCTGGGCAAGGCATTCGTCAAGGCAACTGGCTGGCATCCATGAGGCGGTGAGCCGGCCTGCGGGTGGCCAGGCAATTCTCTCAGCCTTGGCTGGTGAGTTTAAGCTTGCCTTGGTGCACCGGCAGTCAGGGGCGTGGCGCATGGTGTTCTGGAAGGGGCAGGGGGGGATCTGGTGAGGATCCAGGTCTCAATCACCCGGAGGGTGATCGAGACTCAGCCCTTCAGCAGGGACAGAACCTGTTGCGGCAACTGGTTGGCCTGGGCAATCATCGCGGTGCCGGCCTGCTGCAGGATCTGGGCACGGCTCAGATTCGAGGTTTCCGTGGCGAAGTCGGCATCCATGATCCGGCCCTTGGCTGCGGTCTGGTTTTCCACGGCGCTTTGCAAGAATGTGATGGTGTTCTGGAAGCGGCTCTGGGCGGCACCGAGTTGGGCGCGGCTGTCGTTGATGGTCTGCAGCGCCTTGTCGATGGCATCGATGTTCGCCGCGTTGGAGCTGTTGCTGCCGGCCGCTGTGGTCAGCGCGCTGGTGGTGCCGCCGAAGACGGCAGACACGTTGCCGGCCTGGTCAAGGTTGAGCGTACCCGACGCAACGGTGATGGTCTGGCCCGAGTTGGCACCCACCTGGAAGTCATAGCTGCCGGTGGTGGTCAGGATCGAGGTGCCGTTGAACTGGACAGCGCTGATGGTCCGGCCGATTTCCGAAGCCAGCTGGGTGTATTCCTGGTTCAGCGAGGCCACGTCGGACGAGGTGTTGGTCGAGTTGGTGGCCTGCACAGCCAGCTCACGCATGCGCTGCAGCATGTCGGACACGGTCTGCATGCCGCTTTCAGCGGTCTGCAGCATCGAGATGCCGTCGTTGGCATTGCGGATGGCCACGCTCATGCCGCGGGCCTGGGCATCCATGCGGGTGGCGATGGCCAGGCCGGCAGCGTCGTCCTTGGCGCTGTTGACGCGCAGGCCTGAGGACAGGCGCTGGATCGAGGTGGACAGGCTCATCTGGTTGGCCGCAGCATTGCGCTGGGCGTTCAGTGAGTTGATGTTGGTGTTGATGGTCATTGCCATGGGACGGCTCCTTCAATGAATGCAAGATGAACGATCCACACGGTGCGATGTCTGTACGAAATACAGCGACCGATCCCAGCCGAGTGTTAGGAAAATTATTCGGCTTGGGCGAAAAACAGAAGGCTGAATAAGCGGGCTTCTGGCCGCTCAGTTCAGGACTTTTACCGAATGTCGGCGTCTGCTGAGGGCGTGGCCCACACGTCGCCCGGGGCAGATTGGGCGATGGGGCTGAAGAAGTGAAGCGCAGGCGGGCTGTTGCCGCCGTGGCTGGAGAAGGGGGGTGGAGCCGGGGTCAGGCGGACGATTTGTTCCAGGTGGTGATCTGCTGGTTCACCAGGCTGCTGAGGCTGTTGAGGCTGGTCAGGTTGGTGTCCAGGGCGTTGTATTGCTTGTAAAGGCGGGCCTGGATCACCGCGATCCGGTCCTGCATCTTGGTCACGTCTGAACTGTTGCGGGTCAGGGAGGTCTGCAGTGCCGTGGTGCGATTGTTGACGGTGCCGCCCACGTTGTTGGCCGCCATGGCGAAGTCCCGAATGCGGCGGGCAATGCCGTTGGTGGTGGTGCTGCCGCCGTTGGCGTCAAACAGGGACTCCAGGCTGCTGGGGTTGGTCGTGATGGCGGTACTCAGTTTGGAGCTGTTGACCGACAGTGTGCCGTCTTGCTGCATGGAGATGCCCACGGCGCTGAGGCTGCTGTAGCTGCTGCTGGCCGGGCCGTTGCCCACCACCATCTGGCGCAAGGCATTTTGCAGGCCGATGGCCGTGCTGTCACCCTGCAGGGGGGAGGCCGTTTTGGTGCCGGGGTCGTACTTGGTGAGGTTGCGCATGGCTGCAATCGCCTGGTTGTAGGCGGTCACGAAGGCATTGACCTTGTTGGTGGTGGTCGTGGTATCTGCCGCCACGCTCATGGTGACGGGCGAGGTGGTGACCTGCTGCAGATTGAGGGTCAACCCGGTGACTGCGCCGGTGATCTGGTTGTTGGCCGAACTCACGGCCACGCCGTCCACGGTGGCGGCTGAATTCTTGGCCGCCTGTGACAAGCCCATGCCAACGATGGCGCTACCGGTGCTGGCATAGGCCAGCTTGCCCGTGCCTGTGCTGCCATCGGTGATGGCCGTGCCGGTGCTGTCAAAGGCCTGGATTTGAAAACCATTGCTCTCGCCGGTGTTCGCACCGCGCACGACCAGCTTGTCCTGGCCGCCCGAGGTGACGACCGAGGCACTGACGCCAGAGTTGGAGCCATTGATGCGGGTCGCAATGTCGCTCAGGGTGTCGGTGGCGTTCACTGTGACGCTCACGGTGGAGCCGCTGCCCTGGGTGAAGGTGTTGCCGTTCCAGGTTCCGACCTGGATGTCCAGTCGTCCGTCCGAGCCGAAGGCACTGCCGGAGGTGATGCCGCTGGACAAGGTGGTTTGCGATTGCGCCAACTGGGTGACCGACACGCTGTAGTTGCCGGCCAGTGCGCCTGTGGTCACGGACCCGGTCACTGCGCTGCTGTTGCTGGAGCTGACAGTTCGGGACGCCCAGGTGGTTTTGTCCAGCAAGGCTGAGGCGGCGTCCTGGATGGCGGAAAGTTGGGATTTGACCGAGCCCCAGGACGAGATCGTGCTCTGGATCTTGGTTCCTTTTTGCTGCAGCAGGGTGACGGGCTGACTCTCGACGGCCACCAGCTTGGTGACAATCGAATTGACGTCAAGGCCATTGCTGCCAATGCCGGGTGAAGAAATGGTCATTTTGGTATCCCCAGGTGCAGACAGAGAGGCTGCGCTCTTCTACTCTAGCAAGCGAATCTCCAATTGAAAAGCCACAACTCCAGTAGAAAACCCCGGCTTATGCCGGGGTTCGAAGGTTCAACTTGAAGTGGGAGAAGGCTTAACGGAGCAGAGACAACACACCCTGCGGCAACTGGTTGGCTTGGGCGATCATCGCGGTGCCTGCCTGCTGCAGGATCTGGGCGCGGCTCAGGTTGGCCGTTTCAGAGGCGAAGTCGGCATCCATGATGCGGCCCTTGGCAGCGGTCTGGTTTTCCACGGCGCTTTGCAGGAAGTTGACCGTGTTTTGGAAGCGGCTTTGAGCAGCACCCAGTTGAGCGCGGCTATCGTTGATCGATTGCAGGGCCTTGTCGATGGCATCGATGTTGGCGGCGTTGGAGCTGTTGCTGCCTGCGGCGGTGGTCAGTGCACTGGTGGTTCCACCGACCACGGCCGACACGTTGCTGCTTTGGTCCAGATTCAGCGTGCCCGAGGCGATCGTGATGGTTTGACCCGAGTTGGCGCCCACCTGGAAGTCGAAGCCGGCCGTGGTGGTCAGCACCGAGGTGCCGTTGAACTGGACAGCGCTGATGGTCCGGCCGATTTCCGAAGCCAGCTGGGTGTATTCCTGGTTCAGCGAGGCCACGTCGGACGAGGTGTTGGTCGAGTTGGTGGCCTGCACAGCCAGCTCACGCATGCGCTGCAGCATGTCGGACACGGTCTGCATGCCGCTTTCAGCGGTCTGCAGCATCGAGATGCCGTCGTTGGCATTGCGGATGGCCACGCTCATGCCGCGGGCCTGGGCGTCCATGCGGGTGGCGATGGCCAAGCCGGCAGCGTCGTCCTTGGCGCTGTTGACGCGCAGACCCGAAGACAGGCGTGCAATGGAGGTGGACAGGCTCATCTGATTGGCGCTTGCGTTACGTTGCGCCGTCAGCGAGTTGACGTTGGTGTTGATGGTCATTGCCATTTTGAAGCTCCTTCAAGTTAAAAATCAGCCTATCGCTGATGTCAAACCTGCGGTGTCGCAGGCTTGGCAACGAACCCTTCTTGAAGCCCGTTGCATTGTTTTTCGGGTCGGGCCCGGAAAACTTTAGGTCTACTTGTGGGTGGAGATGCAAACAAGTTGGCATCTTGCGTGCGGAGGGCATCGCCCTGGGGTCTCTGGTCGGGCGTTTGATCGTTCTATATAGAGTGGGAATCCGGCTTGTTCCGGGGTTTGCGGGCCCCTCTGGGAATAGCCTGCCAAATGTCTTGCTATTGAGGCCTTCAGAACCGGGCTGCGCTGCCGATACACCATTTGTACCGTGCGACAATTTGCGAGGCCAAAAGAATGTTTACACCCGTGAGTACCCGAGCTGCATCTGCCTATCAACGTGTTGGCGTCGAAACCAGTATCACTGGAGCGGACCCCCATCAGCTGGTGGTTCTGTTGTTTGACGGCTTGCTGGACAGCCTCTCGAAGGTTTCGGGTGCCATGAGCCGCGGCGATATCCAGGAGAAATCCCGGTATCTCAACAAGGCCATCCAGATTCTTCAGGATGGCCTCCGAGGTGTTCTCAACGAAAAGGAAGGGGGCGATGTGGCCAAGAACCTGGATTCGCTCTACAGCTACGCGGTGTTTGAACTGACCAAGGCCAATTTGAGCAACAGTCCCGAGGCTGTCCAATCCGTGATCGAACTGATCCGACCCGTCGCTGAGGCCTGGAAGGCCATCAGACCTCAAACACGTTGAATAGCAAGGGGGCATAACGTGCAACAACAATCTCTGCTTGATTACTACAAGGCCATCGAAGGCGCTAGCCAGCGCATGTTGATGGCCGCACAGCGTGAAGACTGGGAGCAGGTCATGCAACTCGAGGGCGCCTGCGCGGTGCTGATCGAGCAATTGCACCATCAGTCCCAGGTGGAGCCTCTGGCCTGCGAAGATCGCAGTGAGAAGGGGAAGATCATGTTGCGCATCCTGCGCAATGACGCCCTGATCCGCAATCTGGCCGAGCCTCGGCTGTCTGACATCCAGCGCCTGCTGGATGGGGGCTCGCGACTGCTCCACTGATGCGGGAGGCCTGCCGTGGCGGGCCTCTTCCTCGACTGGGGGCCCCGGAACGTGGGGCCTCATGGCAAAAAGCCCGCTTCGATCACCGAAGCGGGCTTTTTGCTTTGGGGGCGTGTGTAGACGGGGTGCTCAGACCTGCATGTTCATGATGTCGGTGTAGGCCTGAACCATGCGGTTGCGCACATGCATGGTGGCCTGAAAGCCGATCTGGGCCTTCTGGATGGCGATCATGGTGTCTTCCAGGCTGACACTGGGGTTCTCCATCTGCACTTCCTGCTGCATCTGGGTGGCCTTGTTCTGGGCGGCGCTCACGGATTTGAGGGCGTTGCTCAGCTCGCCCGAAAAGCCGGCGCTGCCGGTGGATGAGGTCTGGCCTGCCGCACCGGTGGCTGCCTTGCCGATTTGCGGGGTGCGGGTGCTGAGTGGGCTGAGGGTGGCGGTTGAGGGGAATCGCAGATCCATGGCGCTTCTCCGGTGAGATCATTGGCGCCGATGTTAGGGGCTTGGCCGTGAGGCAGACCCTTGAATTGAGGTCCAAAGAGCTGGTTTATCCCGGCGATGGCATGGCGGTCTGGCTGAATAATCGGCTCCAACCTGAGGTGTATTGCCACCCCTTTGACCTGGAAACAAGATGTCTGCCGTCGCTGAAATTAACGCTACCCCAGTGGCCCCATCGTGGACACAGAAGCTCGCCGAGCTGGATCGGTCGCAGAAGATCAAGCTCGCGCTGGGCATTGCCTTGCTGGTGGTCGTGGCCTTGGCCGGTACCTTCATGACGCGTCAGGCCGATTGGAAGGTGCTCTACGCCAACCTCGGCGACAAGGATGGTGGTGCCGTGGTGGCGCAACTGGCCCAGATGAATGTGCCCTACAAGTACTCCGAGGGGGGCGGGGCCATCATGGTGCCTTCGGACCGAGTGCACGACCTGCGTCTGCGACTGGCCTCGCAGGGCCTGCCCAAAGGGTCCGTGACCGGCTTTGAGTTGATGGAGGGCAACCGCTTCGGCGTGACCCAGTTCCAGGAGCGGCTGAACTTCCAGCGTGGTCTGGAAGGGGAGCTGACCCGCTCGATCCAGGCTGTAGCCGCCATCCAGAGTGCCCGGGTGCACCTGGCGTTGCCCAATCAGAACGGATTCTTCCGCGAGCAGCTCAAGCCTTCGGCCTCGGTGCTGGTCACCCTCTACCCGGGCCGCATTTTGGACCGTGCACAACTGGCCGGCATTGTTCACCTGGTGGCTTCCAGCGTGCCGGACATGAACCCGACTGCCGTGAGCGTGATCGATGACAACGGCAAGCTGCTGTCGGCCACCCCCGAGGCGGCCGGTGCAGGTGGCGATGTTCAACAGCTGCAGTATGTGCAGCAGATCGAGCAGCTTTACAGCAAGCGCATCATCGACATCCTGGAGCCTGTGGTGGGCCGGCAGAACGTCAAGGCCCAGGTGACGGCTGAAATTGATTTTTCGCAGACCGAATCGACCTCGGAGTTGCACAAACCCAACCAGACCCCCGATTCGGCCGCCGTGCGCAGCCAGCAGGTGGTGGAAAGCGGTAGTGGTGCCGCCGCCACCCCACCCACCGGTGTGCCGGGTGCCACCAGCAATCAGCCTGCCGCCCAGGCCAATGCCCCCATCAACGGCGCTGCGCCGACCCTTTCGGCGGGCGCCTCGGGCCCCGGCAGCAGCACCCCCACCAAGAAGGAGTCTGTCACCAACTACGAGGTGGACAAGACCGTCAAGGTGGTCAAGGGCGGCACGGGCGCCGTCAAGCGCCTGAGCGCCGCGGTGGTGGTCAACTACCAGAGTGGCCCAGAGGAAAAGGGCAAGCCCGTGAACAAGCCACTGACACCTGAGCAGTTGGAGCAGATGACGGCGCTGGTGCGCGACACGATCGGCTACAGCAAGGAGCGTGGCGATTCCGTCAACCTGATGAACACGCCGTTCATGGCGATCGCTTCGGACAATACGCCGGTGCCGTTGTGGAAGCAGCCTGAGATGCTGGAGTTGGCCAAGAGCTTTGCCTGGCCGGTGGGCATGGTGCTGTTTGGCCTGGTGGTGTTGCTGGGCATGGTGCGCCCGGCCGTGAAGGCCATGAATGCGCCCAAAGTGGCGCCGGTGGTGCCCACCGTGGCAGGGACCCAACTGGATGCCATCGAGTCCGAGACGCCCAACCGGCCTGAATTGCTGGCCGCCCCGGTCGTGGACAACTCGCCGGTGCCGCCGACCAAGGAGCAGTTGCGCCTGGAAGATGCCCGCCAATTGGCCAAGCAGAACCCGATTGCGGTGGCTAATATCATCAAGACCTGGGTCAACGGCGAAGCGCCGGCATGATCAGGCACTCTCCGGAGAGATGATATGGACGAACAAGGTCTGAACGACGCGGCGATTTTTCTGATGTCGCTGGGTGAGGAAGAGGCGGCCGAGGTGTTCAAGCACCTGTCGCCCAAAGAGGTGCAAAAACTGGGCGAGACCATCGCCCGCACCCGGTCTGTCTCGCGCGACCGGGTGGACGACGTGGTCAACAAGTTCACCGAGGCCGCTGCGCAGCAAAGCCTGCTGGTGTCCGACACGGGTGACTATGTGAAGGCCGTGCTGCGTCGTGCCCTGGGCGACGACAAGGCTTCGTTGCTGATCGATCGCATCTTGCAGGGGGGCGATGTCTCTGGCATCGAAAGCCTGAAGTGGATGGATCCCTTGTCGGTGGCCGAGCTGCTGCGCAACGAACACCCGCAGATCGTGGCGGCCATTCTGGTGCACCTGGATTACGACCAGGCGGCATCCGTTCTGTCCCAATTGACCGAGCGCCAGCGCGGCGAGGTGGTGCTGCGCATCGCCACCCTGGAGGGTATTCAGCCGACGGCCCTGAAAGACCTCAACGAGGTGTTGTTCAAGGTGCTGGCTGGCGGCGACAAGATTCGCAAGACCTCGCTGGGTGGCATCAAGACGGCGGCCGAAATCATCAACCTGATGGGCAGCAATGTCGAGGGCACGGTGCTCGAGTCGATCCGGGGCTATGACCCCGACCTGGCCCAGAAGATCATGGACAAGATGTTCGTGTTCGACGATGTCATGAAGCTCGACGACAAGGCCATCCAGATGGTGCTCAAGGAGGTGGCGTCGGAGACCCTCATCGTGGCTCTCAAGGGGGCCGCGCCCGAACTCAAGGAGCGTTTCCTGTCAAACATGTCTTCGCGGGCTGCCGAAACGCTGCGCGAAGACCTCGAATCCCGTGGCCCGATGCGGTTGTCCGAGGTCGAGGCCCAGCAGAAGGAGATTCTCAAGACCGTGCGGCGTCTGGCCGACGAAGGCCAGATCGTGATCGGAGGCGGCGGTGACGACCAACTCGTCTAATCGCTCCCGCCAGTACGCCCGCTTCATCCCAAGCGAGGAGATTGGCGACGTCGCCCAGTGGCAGTTCACCGAGGTGGATGAAAGCCGGCGCGTGGCGGCCATGCTGGCCGCCCAGACCCCCGCCGAGCCCGTGATCAGCCCTGCCATGCTGGACGACTCGCATCAGCAAGGCTTTCAGCAGGGCCTGGAGCAAGGGCGATTGGAGGCCTCGCTTGAGGGCCAGCGCCGCCTTGATGAATACATTGCCCAGCAGGGGGCCGAGGCGCGTCAGCGCATAGACGCTTTGTTGGCCTCGCTGGAGCAGCGCTTCGCCGATGCTGAGCAGGTGGTGGCGCAGGGCGTGCTGGACGTGGCCTGTGAGTTGGCCCGCCAGGTGGTGCGCCGGGAACTGGCTCAGGACCCGGGCGCACTGCGCCCCGTGATTCGGGAGGCCCTGGGTTTGTTGTCGGCAGACGCCCGCACCGCCGTGGTCCGGCTGAACCCGCTCGACCATGACGTGCTGGCCAACGCCCCGGCCGGTGAATTCGGCAGCGTGGAGATCAAATGGGTGGCGGATCCCGCCGTGCAGCCCGGCGACTGCCTGCTGGAGGCAGCGGGTGCTCAGGTGGATGGCAGCCTGGCGCGCCGCTGGGCGCGCGCGGTGGCCAACCTGGGCCTGGACCGCCCCTGGGCCGATGATGCGGAGGTGGCCGATGTCGACTGAGCACGACAGCCCGCCGCGCTGGGACGTTTTCATGCAGGACCTGCGTCAGCGGGTCTCGCGGGGCATGGCCCTGGAGAGCCGTGGCACCCTGACACGGCTGACCGGTCTGGTGCTGGAGGCCACAGGCATCCGCGTGCCGGTGGGCTCGCAGTGCTGGATCACCCAGAAGGATTCCGAGCCGGTGTTGGCCGAGGTGGTGGGCTTCTCGGGCGAGCGCGCGTTTCTGATGCCTGCCGGTGACATCCATGGGTTGTCGAGTGGTGCGGTGGTCACGCCGGCCTTGCCTTTTGTGCCTGTGCCTCGCTTGGGTGACGAGCCCTTGCCGGCCTCGGCCTTGTCCTTGGGCGTGTTGCGCCTGCCATTGGGCGACGGCCTGCTGGGGCGGGTGGTGGATGCATCAGGCCAGCCCCTGGATCACCAGGGGCCGGTGCTCGATGTGGTGGCCGAACCCCCGGGCCGGCGTCAGATCAATGCCATGGACCGCGACCCCGTGCGGGAGCCGTTGGACACGGGCGTGCGCGCCATCAATGCCTTGCTGACCGTGGGGCGTGGCCAGCGGCTGGGCTTGTTTGCGGGTTCGGGCGTGGGCAAGAGTGTGCTGCTGGGCATGATGGCCCGCTACACCCAGGCTGACGTCATCGTGGTTGGGTTGATCGGCGAGCGTGGGCGCGAAGTGAAGGAGTTCATCGAGGACATCCTGGGCGACGATGGCCGTGCTCGCTCGGTGGTGGTGGCGGCGCCCGCGGACGCGCCGCCGCTGCTGCGCATGCAAGGGGCCGCGTACGCCACCGCGGTGGCTGAGCACTTCCGCGACAAGGGCAAGCACGTTCTGTTGTTGATGGATTCCCTCACCCGGTATGCGATGGCGCAGCGCGAGATTGCGCTTGCCATCGGCGAACCGCCGGCTACCAAGGGCTACCCCCCTTCGTGTTTCGCCAAGCTGCCCCAGTTGGTGGAGCGCAGTGGCAATGGTCTCAATGGTGTGGGGTCGATCACGGCTTTCTACACGGTGCTGTCCGAAGGGGACGATCAGCAGGACCCGATCGCCGATGCAGCCCGTGCCATTCTGGATGGTCACATTGTGTTGTCCCGCACCCTGGCCGAGGCCGGCCACTACCCTGCCATCGACATCGAGCAATCGGCATCGCGGGTGATGCACAACGTGGTCAGCCCGATCCACATCGAGGTGGCCCGGCGCTTCAAGGCAATGTATTCGCGCTATCAGAAGAGCCGCGATCTGATCCAGGTCGGTGCCTATGTGCAAGGCAGTGATCCCGATCTGGACGAAGCCATTCAGTTGCAGCGGGGCATGGCCGGCTTTTTGCAGCAGGACATGCACGAGGCCGTCAATTTGCAGCAGGCGCTGGACCAAATGGCCGCCAGCCTGGGCCTGCAGATCAACCCCTGACCCAGGAGCAGCACGATGGCAGCGTCTCACGGATTGCAGGTGGCCATGGAACAGGCGACGCGTTTGCGTGATGCCGCCGTCCAGCGCCTGGCCCAGGCTCGCCAGGCCCGACTGCGGGCACAGCAGCAAATGGACCAACTGACCGGCTACTCGGGTGAGACCGAGCAGCGGTGGTTGATCCGGGGCCAACTGGGCATCGCGCCGGAGGTGATGTTTCATCACCGGCAGTTCATGGCCCGGCTCGACCAGACCATTGAATTGCAGAAAAGCCAGATGGCGCGCCATGACCAGATGGTGCAGGACGCCGAGCGCGAGCTGACCCAGGCCGAATTGCGCCTCGTGAGCCTGCGCCAGGTGGTGCAGCGCCGTCAGCACGATGCGGCGCTGCTTTTGCAGCGCCGTGAACAGAAAGAGGTGGATGAGCTGGCTGCATCACGCCACCGCCTGAAGATTCAGCCCACAGCCTGACGAGGTAGACCATGAGCGTAGAACAAGTCAAATCCAGCAGCACGTCGGCCAATGCACCGGCTAACGCATCGGCCAGTGCCAGCCACGCCAGAGGGCATGGCAAGTTGGCAGCAGGCGCTGGTGCCGGATTCACCGGACTGCTCGATGATTTTTCGACGGCCTTGACCGATGGCACAGATGCGTCGGCGGCCTCGGGGATGGATGGGGCCGGTGATCTGGGGGCGCTGCTGGCGGGTGGGCCAGGCCATGCCCGGCGCAAGCCCGGAGTGAAAGGGGGGGATGACGGCACCGACGCCTTGACCCCAACGGATGGGGCTTTGCCCACGGATCTGGTTTCTCAAATGGCTTTGTTGGCCGAATCTGCTCGCCAGGCTGCGACAGGCGCAACAGCGGATGCCAAGACCGTGGCGAACGGGACGGGTGGCGGCGCGGGGCTGCCTGGGGGCATGGCGGCAGGGGCCGATGTGACCAAGGCCACGACCGACCCGGCCGTGTTGGCGCAAATGGCTGCGGCGGCGCAAAAGGACGCTGGCGTGGCGGGGGCTTCCGCCACCGGAGGCAGTGCGGTGGGTGACGCGGGGCGCGTTTCGCTGGAGTCGGGTGCTCTGGCGCGCAAGGGCCATCGCGACATGCTGGCTCAATTGCAGGCGCAGGCCGGTGGCGGTACGGAGGTCGGCAAGGCCGCCTTGACCACGGATGCCGGCAGCGCCGGCAACCTGGTGCCCTTGGCCAAAGCCGATGTTGATTTCAAAGACATGGCCACCCGCCTGATGGACAACACCCCCTTGACGGCTGCCGCCGAGGAGGCTGGCAAACTGCTGGGCCGCCTGACCGGGGCGGATCAGAGTTCATCCAGCGAGCACAAATCGGTGCAGGCGCAGGATGACCGGCAAAGTGCCAGTCTGCAGCCTTTTTCTGATGGGCAGGACCGAAGCCAGAACCTGGGGGTGAGTGCTGCCACGGCCGGTGCGGCGGGTGGTGGCCTGAACGACTCCAATGCGCGCAGCTCGGAGGAGGTGGTTGCTGAGCAGGTCAGCTACTGGATCCACCAGAAGCGCCAGTCTGCCGAGTTGACCCTGGATGGTGGAAACGGACAGCCCGTGGCCGTGAGCATTTCCATGAATGGCAATGAGGCCAGCGTGGCCTTCCGTTCCGACCAGGCCGCCACGCGCGACATGCTCAATGGGGCCTTGCCAGAGCTGAAAACCCTGCTGCAGGGCGAGGGTCTGGTCTTGGCCGGCGCGTCCGTGGGCGCGGGCAGCGCCCAGTCGGACAGCTCTCCGTCGTCGCCTCGTCAAGACGGGAGCGCCACCTCGGGCATCCGTCGAGTGGGCGCGCGAGGCGCGGCCTCGCCGGCTGATGACGGCCCGGCCACCGTGGTGCGGCGATCCGTCAGTACCAACCGCACGCTCGATCTGTTTGTTTGAGTCTGGTGCCAGGTTTGGCCTGCCGCAGGTCGAATCAGGTGCCCTGACACCGTGGCTTGAACCTGTTTAACCCCATTTTTGGGCTTCTATTCTGGCTATTATTGGGCTCGATTGACCCAATAATCCCCAACATGCATCTACTGTGAGCCGTCCCGGCGTGCAGTGGGGTGATCGCCGGAAGGAAACAACGTGTCTGATGCTCCCGCAGCCGATGCCAAGGAAAAGCCCAAAAGCAAAAAGATGATCATCATCATCGCCGCGGCCGTGCTGTTGCTGGGCGGTGGTGGTGCCGGTTACTTTTTGCTCATGAAAAAGAACGTGGACGAGGACGGCGACGAAAAGCCAGCCGCGTCGGCTTCGCACGACTCCAAGAAGGTGGCGCCCACCTATCTGCCGCTCGAGAACATGGTGGTCAACCTGGCCGACCCGGGGGGCGACAGGTTTGCCCAGATTGGTGTCACTTTCGAGATCGAGGACGCTCACGCGGCTGATCAGGTCAAGGCCTATCTGCCCAAGATCCGCGACATGATTTTGCGCCAGACCTCCCAGCGCACGTCGGAAGAGTTGCTGACCACCGATGGCAAGGAAAAATTGGCCGGCGAAGTCCTCAAGGAGGCCTCGCGCATCCTGGGTTTCGAGCCTGAGGACGAAGAGGAGGAGTCTCCCAAGGCCAAGAAAAAGAAGAAGGCTAAACGACCTGAGAGCCCGCTCACAGCCGTGCTGTTTTCCAACTTCATCGTCCAGTAAGGAGCCTTCATGAGCGAATCCTTTCTCTCCCAGGAAGAAGTCGATGCGCTTCTGGAAGGTGTCACGGGCGAGAGCCAGAAGATTGTCGAGGACATCCCCGAAGCGGGGGCGGTTCGCAGCTACGACATCTCCAGCCAGGAGCGGATTGTTCGTGGGCGCATGCCGACGATGGAAATCGTCAACGAGCGCTTTGCCCGCAACTTCCGGATCGGCCTGTTCAACTTCATCCGCCGCAGCCCCGAGATTTCGGTGGGCACCGTGGCCGTGCAACGCTACAGCGCCTTCCTGCGCGAGCTGGCCGTGCCCACCAATTTCAACATTGTGGCCATTCGCCCCTTGCGTGGCAGCGGCTTGATCGTGTGCGAGCCGGCGTTGGTGTTTGGCATCATCGACACCCTGTATGGCGGGGTCGGCAAGTTCCAGACCCGCATCGAAGGGCGGGATTTCTCCCCGACCGAGCAGCGCGTGATCAATCGGCTGGTGGATGTGATCTGCACGGAATACAAGAAAGCCTGGCAGGGCATCTACCCGCTGGAGCTGGAGTATCAGCGTTCGGAAATGCAGCCCCAGTTTGCCAACATCGCCACGCCCAGTGAGATCGTGGTGTCCACCGCGTTCCAATTAGAAATCGGCGAGCTGTCGGGGGCCATCCACCTGTGCATGCCCTATGCGACCCTGGAGCCGATTCGTGACGTGCTGTATTCCTCGACCCAGGGCGACTCGATTGAAGTGGACCGCCGATGGGTGAAGGTGCTGACACGAGAAATCCAGGCGGCCGAAGTGACTCTGGTGGCCGAGTTGGCGCGGGCCGACGCTACCGTGGAACAATTGTTGGCCATGAAGCCGGGTGATTTCATCGAACTGGACCGCCAACCGCGCATTCGCGCCTCGATTGGCGGTGTGCCGATTTTCGAGTGTCAATACGGCACTCACAACTCAAAGTATGCGATCCGGATCGAGGAATGCCTGCGCAGCCACGATCTGAACTGGATTGGAGATAAGAATGTCGTCTGAAGAAAACCAGGATCCAGCCGACGATCCCATGGCCGGCTGGGCCGAAGCGCTGGAAGAGCAGAAGCGTGCCGATGACGGCCCGGTGCATGAGCCCGGCGGTCCCTTGTCGGGTGGCGAGCCCATGCGTTCGTCCTACGGCGGCTCGACAGGTGGCGATGGCTCGCTCAACGACATCAACATGGTGCTGGACATCCCAGTGCAGTTGTCGGTGGAGTTGGGCCGCACCAAGGTGCCCATCAAGTACATCCTGCAGTTGGCCCAGGGGTCGGTTGTTGAACTTGATGCTTTGGCGGGTGAGCCCATGGACGTGTTGGTGAACGGCTACCTGATTGCGCAGGGCGAGGTGGTGGTGGTGAACGACAAGTTCGGTATCCGCCTGACCGACGTGGTCACGCCGTCCGAGCGCCTGCGTCGCGTGAGCAAGGGATAGAGACATGTGGCAATCAATCGGGCCTTTGGCCTTGCTGGTGGGCTTGCTGGCTTTGCTCCCCTGGGGGCTGCGCTGGTTGCAGCGCCTGCAACGTGGCAAGGCTGGTGGGGCTTGGCTGTCCTCAGACCTGATCTCCAGCGTGGCCGTGGGGCCTCAGCAGCGGGTGGTGACGGTTGAGGTCGGTCCAAGCCACGCGCGGACCTGGCTTGTGCTGGGCGTGACCGCCCAGCAAGTCACCTGTCTGCAAAGCTTTCCGGTGCTTGCGCCAGGAACTGCATCCAATGCGGCTACGCCTGCCAGTTTTGCCGCGGCACTCGCCGCTTCACCTGCTGGATCGGCGAACGATGGGCATTGATTGGAAGGGCTTGATCCGCGCCCAGCGCCTGCGGGCTTCGTGTCTGGGCCGGGCGGGGGTGTTGGCGAGCGTGGCGCTGGCGTTGATGGGTTTGTTGCCCTGGTGCGCGCAGGCGCAGCCCGCCGGGCAGTTGCCGCTGTTGGTGGGGTCCGGCAGTGGCGGCACCAGTTTTTCGGTGCCCATCCAGACCTTGCTGTTTTTCACGGCGCTCTCGTTCCTGCCAGCCATTCTGCTGATGATGACGGGCTTCACGCGCATTGTGATTGTGCTGTCCTTGCTGCGGCAGGCGATGGGAACGCAATCTGCTCCACCGAACCAGGTGGTGGTGGGTTTGTCGCTGTTCCTGACCTTTTTTGTGATGGGGCCCACCTTCGATCGCATTTACGAAGAGGCCTATCAGCCCTACAGCACCAATGCCATCAGTTTTGAGCAGGCCATGGCCAAGGCTGACCCGCCCATCCGGCAGTTCATGTTGAAGCAGACTCGACAGTCTGATTTTGCGCTGTTCGCCCGTCTGGCCAAGCTGGACCCCAGCGTCACGGCCGAGACGGCGCCCTTGCGCATTCTGGTGCCCGCCTTTGCCACCAGTGAGCTCAAGACCGCGTTCCAGATCGGGTTCATGATCTTCATCCCCTTCCTGGTGATCGACATGGTGGTCTCCAGCATCCTGATGTCGCTGGGCATGATGATGCTGTCCCCCGTGCTGGTGGCCTTGCCGTTCAAACTGATGCTGTTCGTGTTGGCCGACGGCTGGAACCTCATGATTGGCTCGCTTGCGGCCAGTTTTGCGAACTGACGCGCCAACAGAGAGGGACGTTTGTGAATTCTCAAATGGTGCTGACCATCGGGCGCGAAGCGATGGAGTTGATGTTGCTGGTGTCGCTGCCTATCTTGTTGGTGGTGATGGTGGTGGGCTTGGTGGTGAGTGTGTTTCAGGCCATCACGCAAATCCATGAGACCACGCTCACCTTTGTCCCCAAGTTGTTGGCAGCGGTGGCGGTGTTTCTGGTGGGTGGGCCCTGGATGCTGACCACGCTGGTGGACTATCTGCGACGCATGATCGAGTCGATCCCGACCATGGCGGGCTAGGCGTGATCTCGTTTTCCGAGGCGCAGATCGTCGCCTGGATATCCCCGATCCTGTGGCCTTTTCTGCGCGTCCTGGCCATGTTCTCGGTGGCGCCGGTCTATTCGGTGCGCTCGATCCCCATGCGGGCCAAGATCGGGCTGGCTTTTTTGGTGGCTTTGTCAGCCCAGGCCGTGTTGGTGGATCAACCCATGATCTCGGTCAACAGCTCCCAGGCACTGGGCGCGGTGCTGCAGCAGGTGGGGGTGGGCCTGGCGATTGGTTTTGCGGCGCGCCTGGTGTTTGGCTGTGTCGAGTTGGCCGGTGAACTGATTGGCCTGCAGATGGGCCTGAGCTTCGCGTCTTTCTTTGACCCCATGACCAGTCGGCAATCCAGCGCGGTGTCGTCTTTCATGGGCAACATCGCCACTTTGCTGTTTGTGGTGATCAACGGGCACTTGATGCTGTTGATGGCGGTGATCAAAAGCTTTGAGGCGTTCCCGGCCGATGGCAACTTCCTGGAGGCCCTGGCGCAATTGAAGCTGTACCAACTCGGGGCGGATCTGTTTGCGAGCGCTCTGTGGATTGCCTTGCCGGTGATCGGGTTGCTGTTGTTCGTCAACCTGATGCTGGGGGTGATCTCGCGCGTGGCGCCCCAGATGAACATCTTCTCGGTGGGGTTTCCGGTCACGCTCAGCATCGGTTTGCTGGGCGTATCGCTGATCACCCCGATGCTGGATCAACCGGTGCTGGCCTTGCTGGAGCGCGTCATGGACCTGTTCGGGGTGCATTAGGGCGCTTGCGGATCCACCGCCGAGCCTGCGGGGTGGGTCAGACCAGGTTGTTGCGTATCGCGTAGACCGTCAGTTCAGCATTGTTGCTGAGGCTCAGCTTTTCCAGCACCCGGGTTCTGTACACGCTGACGGTCTTGGGGCTGAGCATCAGCTCTTCGGCAATGTCAGACAGGCGCTTGCCCGAGGCAATCTTCAACAGGGTTTGCAGCTCGCGCTCGGACAAGGTGGCGTGGGGCGCCTCATGGGCGGGGCGCGACAGGCTGTCGGCCAGCAACTGGGCCACTTCGGGCGTGAGGTGCTTGCGGCCCTCCATCACGGTGCGCACCGCCTTGATCAGGTCTTCAGGGTCGCCCGCCTTGTTCAGGTAGCCCTGGGCCCCGGCCTTGAGGCATCGCAGCGCGTACTGATCCTCCGGGTACATCGAGACAATCAGCACCTTGATCTCAGGGTGGGTCTCCTTCAGGCTGGCGAGCACCTCCAGGCCTCCTCGGCCCGGCATGTTCAGGTCCAGCAGCAGCACGTCGCAAGGGGAGTTGCGCAGGGCTTCGCGCAATTCAGGGTAGCTTCCGGCCTCGGCCGTGACCTGGATGTCCACGGCCTCTGCCAGTGTGTCGCGGATGCCGCGGCGCAGCATGGCATGGTCGTCGCAAAGCATCACGCGGATCATGGGTTGTCCTCTTCGTTGGGGGGCTGGTCGGGCGCATCGTCCATGGGCACCGTGAGCGTGATCGCGGTGCCACGCCCGGGCTGGCTGCTGATGTCCAGCCAGCCACCGGCCATTCTGGCGCGCTCCTGCAAACCTTTGAGGCCGAACGACTTGGGCTTTTCGAGTTCGTCGCCCTGAATGCCCCGGCCATTGTCCGAGACTTCCAGGGTCAAGGCAGCCCGGTCTTCGGCAATATCGATGTCGACCCGGCTGCATTGAGCGTATTTCGTGATGTTGGTCAGGGATTCCTGGGCGGTTCGGTAGGCCACCAACTGGACGTCGCGCGATGCCCGGCTGCTGGTGCCTCCCTCAAGGCGTGCCTGCAGGCGTGCCGGAATGCCGGTGCGGCGGGAGAAACTGTCTGCCAGCCATTGCAGGGCAGGCACCAAACCTTGATCCAGGATGGGTGGGCGCAGGTTCAGCATGATGCGCTGGCTGGCGCCCAGGGCGTGCTGGAGCATGTCCGAGGCCGCTCGGATATGGGCGTCCATGGGTTCGCTGGTGCTGTGTCGGCTCAGCCAGGCCAAGTCGAACTTCACGGCGGTGAGGGCGCCGCCGATGTCGTCGTGGATCTCGCGCGCGATCGCGCTGCGCTCTTGTTCGATCGAGCTTTGCAAGTGTTCCGCCAACTCGGCCAGCCTTTGCTGCGAGGCCGCCAATTCGCGTGCCGCATGTTCTCGTTCGCGATGGGCCTGGTGGATTTCAAGTGCCCGGGTGATGGTGTGCGCCAGCTTGCCGATGCTGTCCTTGAGCAGGTAGTCGCTGATGCCTTGTTGAATGGCTTGCACGGCGGCTGTCTCACCGATGGCGCCTGAAAGCAGGATCACCGGCATCTGACTGGCCAGGCCTGCTTTTTGCACATGCTGCCAGGCATCCAGTGCGTTGAAGCCAGGCAATTGGTAGTCAGCCAGAACGATGTCGGGGCGGGAGGCCAGGGCCCGGTCAAAGTCTTCCAGGGTGTCGACGCGCTCAATGGAAAACTGCAGGCCGGCGCGCTGCAGGGCCAGTCGAGCCAGGTCATGGTCGACTGGGGAGTCTTCCAGATGAAGGATGCGCAGCGATGGGCCGGTCGATTCGTGAGGCATAGCTCAATATGATAGAGCACGCATGATCATCTTCATGGGTGTATGTCCGGGGTGCAGTTTGCGCAGCTTTTTCGCAAAATCAGGGCTGCCGCCTGGCTTTTTTGTGGTCTTGATCGGGCGCAGGTCATGCGCCTATTGCAAAATGCTTTGGCAGTAACGGTGAATTGCAAACGCTAGAAAGTGTGTCGTGGCGACGGAGAAAAAATGCAACCAGCGCTAGAAAATTCCAACGAACCGGCTGTTCACCTCCCCGTCATGGCGGTGGCCGAGATACAAGATTCATTGTTGGTGGTGATGCATGATCTACACCGCCTTGAAGGCTTGCTCAACCATGCGGCTGACAATCTGTTGGATCGCTTTGGTGTGGCCAATCAGAGTCTGTCCGAGTTGGATGTGGCGAGTTCGGAATCGATAGGTCGGGTGCGGGATGCACTGAAAAGTGCGGTCACGGAACTGCAGTTCCATGACATGGCGACCCAGTTGATCACGCACACCACCAAGATCCTGCAAGGATGCGCATTCCGACTGGCCTCCGAATCCATGGGCAATGACGAGGGCGAAGAAGCTGCGCCTTATGCCGATCAGATGCCGGAGCGGCCAAATCCCGTCACTCAGAGCGAAATGGACGCAGGGTCGATCGACCTTTTCTGACGCCCGCGCCTGTTCCCCCTAACCAAGCTGATAAATATAGTTGCTGGAGCCTTAAATGCAATCGATTCTCGCCGTTGATGACTCTCCGTCCATGCGCAAGATGGTGTCCTTCACCTTGACGGGTGCTGGGTACAACGTGGTGGAGGCCGTGGATGGTCAAGACGCTTTTGAAAAGGCTCAAACCCACCACATCGACCTGGTTCTGGCCGACCAGAACATGCCCCGGTTGGATGGCATCGGCCTGACGCGTAAGTTGCGCGAGCATCCCAAATTCAAGACCATTCCTATCTTGATTCTGACCACTGAGTCGAGTGACCAGATGAAACAGGCGGGGCGCAGTGCAGGCGCGACTGGCTGGTTGGTCAAACCATTTGACCCCAATCGCTTGATCGAAGTCATCCAGAAGGTCATTCGATGACCGGACACTTTCTTCAGTTGACGTTTTCAGGAGCAAGGCATGGCTGAAGTGCATGACGGTGGAAGTTCTGGTGCGGACTTTGATCTTAGTCAGTTTTATCAAATTTTCTTTGAGGAAGCTGGTGAGAATCTTGACTTGATGGAGCAGATGCTTCTGGAGTTGGATCTGGCCAGTGCCGATGACGAAGAGCTCAACGGCATCTTCCGTTGCGCCCACTCGATCAAGGGGGGGGCTGCGACGTTCGGTTTCTCCGATGTGGCCGAGTTGACCCATCACATGGAATCCCTGCTGGACAAATTGCGCCGGCGTGAGTTGAAGCCGATTCCCCAGATGGTGGACGTTCTGCTGGAGTCGGCTGACGCCTCCCGCGGGCTGTTGGCAGTGCATCAGGCGGGTGGAGAAGGAACGCCTCCGTCCACCGAAGACTTGGTGCGGCGTATCAGTGAACTGGCCTCGGGTGGTGTACCTGCGGCACCCGCGCCCGCACCGGTGGCCGCAGCGGCGCCAACGCCCGTGGCGGCGCCGGCACCTGTTGCAGCCCCTGCAACCGCAGCAGCGGGTGGGATCCGTTCGCTTGAGATCGTGATCGGCCCCTTGGGTCGTCCGGAACAGGCCGACGCCATCCCGGAGTTGTTCCGCGATATCCCTGGTTTGGGCACCATCGAGGCACGCCCGAGCTCGCAGGCGGACCTGCGCGTTTTTGCCGTGGAAACAGCTTCATCGGATGACGAGTTGCTGGATTTGTTTGTCTTCCATGTGGCCAAGGATCAGGTCAAGATCCGTGACTTGGCCGCAGCACCTGCGCCGGAAATCCCTGGCTTTGGATTGTTCGATCCGGTAGAACCCCCGGCCGTGGTGCCGTCCGCATCGGCTTCGCCGGCACCCGCTTCGGGCTTCGGTTTCTTTGCCGGCGCGCCCGGTGTTCCGGAAGCGGCTGCAGCACCGGTGACGAAGGTGGTCGAGACCGAGGTGGTCAAGTCATCTGTGCCTGCCAAGGCTGCCGAGCCCAAAGCCCATACGCAGGCTCAATTGGAGGCCGCGACGATCCGTGTGGCGGTGAACAAGGTGGATCAACTGATCAACCTGGTGGGCGAACTGGTGATCACTCAGGCGATGTTGGCGCAAAACAGCCGCAGCCTGGACCCGGCTCTCAACCAGCAGTTGCTGGCCGGCTTGGCCGATCTTGACCGAAACACCCGCGACCTGCAGGAATCGGTCATGTCGATCCGCATGATCCCCATGTCCATCGTGTTCAGCCGCTTCCCGCGGATGTTGCGTGACCTGGCCAACAAACTGGGCAAGAAGGTGGACCTGATCACCCAGGGCGAGGCCACTGAGCTGGACAAGGGACTGGTGGAAAAGATCACTGATCCGCTGACCCACCTGGTTCGCAACAGTTGCGACCATGGCATCGAGTTGCCCGAGGAGCGTCTGGCCAAAGGCAAGTCGGCTCAGGGCACCATCACATTGTCTGCGGCACACCAGGGTGGCTCGATCGTGATCGAGGTGCGCGATGACGGACGAGGCCTGTCGCGCGAGAAAATTTTGGGCAAGGCGCGTGAGCGTGGCCTGGATGTTTCCGACCAGATGAGTGATGCCGATGTTTGGCAGCTGATTTTTGCCCCGGGCTTCTCGACCGCTGAGGTGGTGACCGATGTGTCTGGCCGCGGCGTCGGCATGGATGTGGTGAAGAAGAACATCTTGGCCCTGAATGGCACGGTGGAGATCGATTCGGCCGAAGGCTACGGCATGAAGGTGTCGGTGCGTCTGCCGCTGACGCTGGCCATCATGGATGGCATGTCGGTGGGGGTCGGCGACGAGGTCTACATCCTGCCCTTGTCGTCGGTGGTGGAGTCCTTCCAGGTGAACGACGACTCTGTCAGCACCGTTGCGCAGGGCTCGCAGCTGGTCAAGGTGCGTGAAGAGTACATGCCGGTGATCGAGTTGGAGAAGGTTTTCCAGGTGCCGCGCTTCGATTTCGAGAAGAGCAGCAGCATCATGGTGGTGGTCGAGGCCGAGGGCAGCCGTGTGGCGCTGTTGGTGGATGAACTGCTGGGCCAGCATCAGGTGGTGGTGAAGAACCTGGAAACCAATTACCGCAAGGTTCCAAACGTGTCGGGTGCCACCATCCTGGGCGACGGCAAGGTGGCCTTGATCCTGGATACGGCGGGCCTGGTGCGGCGCGCTCGTCATTGAGTCTGTGAGTCTTTGAAGGAGAACATCATGAGTGTGATCGGTAAAACTTCTGAAGGTGCCCCGGCCGGTGCTCGTGAGTACCTGACCTTTCGCCTGGATCAGGAGGAGTACGGGATCGACATCCTGAAGGTGCAGGAAATCCGGGGCTATGAGCCCCCGACACGCATTGCCAATGCACCTGAATTCATCAAGGGTGTTGTGAACCTCCGCGGCACGATCGTGCCCATTGTGGACATGCGTCTGAAGTTCAACTGTGCCAACGCTGAGTACAACAACTTCACGGTGGTGATCATCCTGAACCTGCGCACCCGTGTGGTGGGTATCGTGGTGGATTCGGTGAGCGATGTGATGGAGTTGTCGCCCGACAACATCAAGGCTGCACCAGACATTGAGAGCGTGATCGACAACGGTTGCATTCTGGGTCTGGGTTCGGTGGGTGAGCGGATGCTGATCCTGCTGGACATCGAGAAGCTGATGTCGGGTGTGGACATGGGTTTGGTGGCGGCCATTTGAGCCTTTCTTCGTTCCCGTTTGAGACTGCCTCGGCGAGCCATCTTCCCGCTTGGGGTGTGCTCGCAGATAAGGATGCCCAATGATGTCCAGCATGCACCGAGTTGATGCCGGCAGTTCCTCTGTCAAAGACAAGGCGCCGGCCATGCCCGCCACCAATGGCCCGGTCATGCAAGGACGAGAGTTCGTCTGGACCGATGCGGACTTCTCGCGGGTGCAGTCGCTGATCTACCAGCGAGCTGGCATCAACCTTCACGATGGCAAGCATGCGATGGTCTATAGCCGTCTCTCGCGGCGCCTGCGCGAAACCGGGCACACCAGTTTTCGTGACTACCTGAGTTGGTTGGAAACGCATGATGGCCCCGAATGGCAGGAGTTCGTCAATGCCTTGACGACCAACCTGACGGCGTTCTTCCGTGAACAACACCATTTCGAGATTTTTGCAGCCCACCTTAAATCACGGCCTACTGGTTCGCCTTGGAAGGTCTGGTGCAACGCGGCGTCGACGGGGGAAGAACCTTACTCGATTGTGATGACGGCTTTTGAGACGCTGGGCAACAACGCTCAGTTCAAGTTGACCGCCAGTGACATCGACTCCAAGGTGCTGGCGTCGGCAGCCCAGGGTGTTTATCGGCTCGACAACCTCAAGGGCCTGACACAGGAGCGATTGCAGCGCTTTTTCATGCGCGGCAAGGATTCCAACGCGGGTCTGATTCGGGTGAAGCCTGAACTGCGAAAAGCCATTGAGTTTCTGAGCGTCAATCTGATCCGCGATGACTGGCCGTTCAAGGAACCTTTTGATGTGGTTTTTTGCCGCAACGTGATGATCTACTTTGATGCACCGACCCAACGTAAGGTGTTGGAGCGAATTCATCGCGTGCTCAAACCCGGTGGAATGTTGTTTGTCGGGCATGCCGAGAACTTCAGTGAGTCGCGTGACCTGTTCACCTTGCGTGGCAAGACGGTCTATGAGCGTCGGTGACGCCAACCCATTCATGATTTGTCGACCATGACACTTACGCCAAACAACCCGTTCCCATCGCCTCGCGGCATGCCCTTGCCGGCCGGCGTTGATCGGCGACAGGCGCCACGCATTCAACCTGTGTCGCCCAACGCCTACAACACGGCGGGGGCCAATGGGGCGCGGACCTCGACATTGGAGGAGCTCAAGCTGAAATCCCGCAAAGCAGGGGAGGCCAGTTTCTTCTACTTCGATCACCATTTCCAGTACAACGCCGTCAAGGTGTTGCCCGGTGAGTACTTCGTGGCCGATGAAAACCTGGTGATCATGACGGTGCTGGGGTCGTGCATTGCCGCCTGCATCTGGGACAGTCGCTCTCTGGTCGGGGGGATGAACCACTTCATGCTGCCAGAAGGCGAAGGCGGGGATTCATCGGGTCGCTATGGTTCGTACGCGATGGAATTGCTGATCAACGAATTGATGAAGCAAGGTGCCCGACGGGAGACCATGCAGGCGAAGATCTTTGGTGGTGGTGCTGTGATGGCCAATTTCACAACCATGAATGTGGGGGAGCGCAACACCAAGTTCGTGCGTGACTACTTGCAGACTGAGCGCATCCCGGTGGTTTCCGAGGACGTGTTGGATATCTACCCACGCAAGGTCTGTTTCTTCCCGGTCACGGGCAAAGCCATGGTCAAGAGGCTGGCCCACGCCCATCCCGAAACCATGGCGCAGGAAAAGCGCGGCAACGTGGCGACGGTGGTGCAAACCACGGCCGGTGGTTCTGTGGATCTGTTCTGATTTCGATGGGATAGAAGAGAAAAATGGGGATGTCAAAAAAAATCCGAGTGGTGGTGGTGGATGATTCGGCGCTGGTTCGCAGCTTGTTGTCCGAGATCATCAACCGGCAGCGCGACATGGAATGTGTGGGGACGGCCAACGATCCGCTGATCGCTCGGGAGATGATCCGGGAGTTGAATCCGGACGTGATCACCCTGGATGTTGAAATGCCTCGAATGGATGGGATCGACTTCCTGGGGCGCCTGATGCGCTTGCGACCCATGCCGGTCGTGATGATTTCGACGCTGACTGAAAAAGGCGCCGAGGTGACCTTGAGGGCACTGGAGTTGGGCGCCGTGGATTTCGTGGCCAAGCCCCGTGTCGGGCTGGCCAACGGCATCAATGAATTGGCCAATCAGATCGTTGACAAAATCCGTGTGGCGTCAGTGGCGCATGTTCATCGGGGGCATCAGGACCTGCATGTGGCTGGTGCCGTGCAGGCACCGTCTGGCGGCGCAGCAAGTGTCACACCAGCCCGTCCCGCCCCGACTTTGCTCGGGCGCTTGTCTACTGAAAAGATCATTTTCATTGGGGCCTCCACAGGGGGAACCGAGGCCATCAAGGAGATCCTGGTGCGCATGCCCGCGGACTCTCCTGCGATCGTGATCACCCAGCACATGCCGCCAGGCTTCACCACCAGTTTTGCCGCACGGCTCAACGGCCTATGCCAGATCACGGTCAAGGAGGCTTCGAACGGTGAACGAATCCTGCCCGGTCACGCCTACATCGCCCCGGGCGGACGCCAGTTCCGCATTGATCGCAGCGGTGCCAACTACGTCGCCGTGGTTGAAGACACGGAGCCGGTGAACCGGCATAAGCCCTCGGTTGAAGTCTTGTTCAAATCGGCTGCGTCAGTGGTGGGACGCAATGCCTTTGGCATCATGTTGACCGGAATGGGCAACGACGGTGCCAAGGCCATGCGCGAAATGAAGGATGCCGGTAGCTACAACTATGTGCAGGACGAAGCCAGCTGCATCGTGTTCGGCATGCCTCGTGAGGCCATTGCACACGGCGCTGCAGATGAGGTCTTGCCGCTCGACAAGATCGCTGGGGCATTGCTGGCCCGATTGGGTGGTACCACCGATCGGCTGCATCACCGCATTTGAGTTGGGTTAGGCGATGACGACGGCGTGAACTGTTGGCCAGTCACGCCGAAGGGCGTGATGGGTGCTTCAGTTCGACAATGTCTCCCAGCGTTCCAATGCATTCATCAGGGCTTCTTCGATTTCCGCGTTGCGCTGGGTGAGTTGCGTGGCCTTGGCTGGATCGTTGGCATAAAGTTGCCCGTCGGCCAGTGCAGCGAGCAAGGCTGATTGTTCTGTTTCCAACTGCTCGATCAATGCAGGCAGGGCATCCAACTCTCTTTGTTCTTTGTAGCTGAGTTTGCGCCGAGCGGCCACCTGCTGAACCGGACCGCTGCTCACCGAGGCTTCGGCGGCGGCAGGTTCATTCTTCACGGGGGCTGTTTTGCCAGCCTCCTTGGCCGCACTGGCCAAGATCTGCCGCGATCGTTGGGACTGGATCAGCCAGTCTTGCACACTGCCTTCGTATTCTCGCCATTGGCCTTCACCTTCCCAGGCGATGGTGCTGGTGACCACGTTGTCCAGAAAAGTCCGGTCGTGGCTGACCAGGAAGACGGTGCCATCAAAGTTCTGGAGCAGGTCCTCCAGCAATTCCAGGGTATCAATGTCCAGGTCGTTGGTCGGCTCGTCCAGAACCAACACATTGGTGGGGCGGGCGAACAGTCGGGCCAGCAACAAGCGGTTGCGCTCGCCGCCAGACAGCGTGCGGACCGGAGAGTTGGCGCGGGCTGGAGAGAACAGAAAATCGCCCAGGTAGCTCTTGACATGCTTGCGCTGCTGACCGATTTCGATCCACTCGCTGCCTGGGCTGATGAAGTCGGCCAAGGTCGCGTCCAAGTCAATCGCTTGTCTCATTTGATCGTAGTAGGCCACCTGAAGATTGGCACCCTGCCGAACTGTTCCTGTATCGGGCTGTAGCTCGCCCAGAATCATTTTCAACAAGGTCGATTTGCCAGCACCATTGGGCCCAATCAGCCCCACTTTATCGCCACGCAAAATCGTCCCCGTGAAATCACGCACGACGGTTCGCTCTCCGAAGGATTTGGTGACATGAGCCAGTTCGGCAACGAGCTTGCCAGACGGCAGCCCAGAAGCCACATCCATTCGCACACTCCCCAGGGCTTCGCGACGCGCACTTCGCTGGGCCCGCAGCTTTTCAAGGCGTCCGATGCGGCTTTGGCTGCGAGTCCGGCGGGCCTCAACGCCTTTGCGAATCCAGACCTCCTCTTGAGCCAGGAGCTTGTCTGCCTTGGCCGCAATGACAGCCTCCTGGGCCAGTTGTTCTTCCTTCTGGATGAGATACTGAGCAAAGTTGCCTGGATAGGAGCGCAGGTGGCCTCGATCCAGCTCAACGATGCGGGTGGCGACCTGGTCGAGGAACGTCCGGTCGTGTGTGATCGTGACGACGCTTCCTTTGAACTCTTTCAGCAGCCCTTCCAGCCACTCGATCGAATCCAGATCCAAGTGGTTGGTGGGCTCATCCAGCAGAAGTACGTCAGGTTTGGCGACGAGCGCCTGTGCCAAGGCAACCCGCTTCTTTGTCCCCCCAGAAAGAGTGCCAACTTTCGCATCAGGGGCAAGATGCAAGCGATCTAAAGTTTCCTCGACGCGCTGTTCCCAATTCCATGCGTCATAGGCCTCGATCTGGGATTGCAGTGCGTCGAGATCAACGCCCTCGGCGCCAGACAAATACTGGTCTCTTAGTGCGATGACCGTAGACAGTCCAACGCTCGCAGCCTCGAATACGGAGTGATCGGGTTCAAGAAGGGGTTCTTGGGCCACGTAGGCGATTCGGAGCCCTTGCTGCACTTGGAGTAAGCCGTCGTCGGGTTTTTCAAGCCCGCCAAGGATCTTCAGCAGTGAAGATTTGCCAGCTCCGTTGCGACCGATCAAGCCAACGCGCTCGGTCGATTCAAGAGAAAAGGTGGCGCCATCGAGCAAAGCGACGTGCCCAAACGCCAAGTGGGCGTCAAGTAAGGTTAGGAGTGCCATTGGGCACAGATTATCGGCGCCCTTGCTGTTGCGTGCCCTTCCCCGGCGGGCTAGTTCGGCCGAAGATCGCAGCAGAAGCTTCCGGGAAGCCACTCTTGTTTCGGGCCTGATTTTTTGTGTATACTAGCGGGCTCGACTGCACAGAACAGTGCTTAGCGAGGTGGCTGGGGTCTGATGGCTCTGGGTGCTTGG